>DATNLZ010000052.1:0-13298 GCA_035602605.1 Candidatus Dormiibacterota bacterium | reverse complement strand
TCGCGAAGAGGGCGTAATCCGCGGCGTTGCGCTCAGCGATGACGGAATGGAACAAGCGGGGATGGGCGTCGGGGTAGGTGACTACGACCTTGACGGCCATCTGGACCTGTTCAAGACTCACTTCACTGATGACACCGGGGGGCTTTTCCACAACAACGGCAAAGCTGAGTTTGAAAACACCACGATGACCGCGCATGTTGGAACCGAAAATCGTTACATTTGCTGGGGAGCAGGAATCGTTGACCTCGACAACGATGGATTCCCAGACCTCTTCATGACGGCGGGCAGTGTCTACCCGGAAGTGGAAAAAACGCTCCTGCAGTATCCGAATAAAAATCCCCGCGTTGTTTTTCGGAATCTGGGCAATGGCAGTTTCGAGGAACTGATCGAGGAAGCCGGACCTGGTGTCGCGGCCGCCCACTGCAGCCGCGGATGCGCCTTCGGTGATTTCGACAATGATGGTGACATCGACATTCTGATTGTCAATCTCAGTGAAGCGCCTTCACTTTTGCGCAACGATGTGAGCGGTAACAACCACTGGCTAAAGGTGAAACTGGTCGGTACAAAGTCGAACCGCAGTGCCATCGGAGCAAGGGTTTTGGCGCGGTACGGACGGAAGATCCAGGCGCAGGAAGTACTGAGCCAGTCCAGCTTTTACTCTGCAAATGATCCCAGACTGCACTTCGGATTGGGCGGCGAAACCTCGGCCGATCTGGAGATTCGCTGGCCCAGCGGATTGCGGCAAACTTTGAAAGGCGTGGAGGCCAATCAAATTGTTGTGGTTAAAGAAGGAATGGGAATCGTTACGGAAAAGAAATCGCCAAAGAGTTGAACCTGGTGCGCTAGATCCCTCGCGCGACCTGCCACAAGAGAGAACAAGAGCAGGGTGAAACCGTCGAAGATTGTCACATGTAAGGGGGCGTCCCATTCGGCCAATCTGACTAGCCGGATGGGACGCTATGGGGTAAAAGTTAGAAGCTGAAGTGGATCCCGAACTGGGTCGAACGCGGGAGGTTTTGTGACGTCGAGCGCCCGAACTGGCCGCTCGACAGATTGCTCACCGGTTGAGTGAGATTCACGCGGTTGAAAATGTTAAAGACGTCTGCGCGAATTTCAAACCTAAAGCGCTCGAAGCTGATCGCCTTTGAGAATTGACTGTTTACGTTGGCCAATCCGGGACCGATGTAGGTGTTCCGTCCCAGGTTTCCGGCGCTTCCCAAGGCTGGCGTTGGAAACGCCGAAGCAGAAGCAAAGCCCTTGATAAAGTCACTCCTGCTCCCCGTCGATACCGCCCCAGCGGCTGGCCGATTCGGCGTATCGTACCCGTAGCCGTCCGCGTTGAAATCGCCGCTCCCAGGCTTTAGGCCGATGACGTTCCCATTCGAATCGAAGATCGGGTTAAACGCGGCGGTCGTGTTTACCGTGAAAGGCAAACCGCTTTGCAGAACGACGATGTCTGACATTCGCCATCCGCCCAAAATGGACTTCCCGATTCCCTTCCTGAAGGGTGAAGGCAACTCGACAAGGCTGTCGATGGTGAGCCTCCTGGAAACGTCGAAATCCGACAGGCCATGCTGAACCGAAATGTTGTGTGGATTGAAGATCGCCTCACCGTTGGCCGTTCCGTTGTCGTTGCTGCTCATTTCATCGGTTGATTTGCCGAAGGTATAGATCCCCCGGAGTTGCCAGGAGTGACTCATGCGTTTGGTGAGCATGAATGTTCCGTAGTGGCCGTCGGCAATGCCGATGGTTCGGCCAAAAATGATCGGGCCGAAGTTTGGGTTCAAGCGAGTTTGAACACCTTTGTTCATTATCAGATCGCCGGGGAATCGATTGACGTCCGTTTGGATATATAAGTTGGCGCTATGCGAGCCATTGTAATCAATTTCTGCAACCAGATTGTGTCCGAGATCCTTCTGTACAGCCAGCATCCAGATATGGGTGCGTGGCTGATCGAGTTGAGGTTGCACTCCCGACGTAAGGACGGGCAGGCCTACGATCCCCCCCGCAGAATTAGTTGCAAAGGTTAAACCCGGAACAGGCCAGGCGGTTCCGCTGGAATTCCCCAGCGAGTATGTGAATGGATGCGACTTGCTTTTCAAATTGAATGAAGGGTTGGCCCAAACGGGCGGATTGGCGCGAGAGGGGAACGACCAAGAGCCATCCGCGACGTTGTTGTAGAACAGACCGTAACCTCCCCGCAGCGACATCTTGCCATTGCCGAAGACGTCATATCCAAATCCAATGCGTGGTCCAAATCCCATCGGGGTATTCTGTACGACATACGCATTCTGCCCGCCCCGAACAGACATAACCCCGCTTGCTACCTGTTGGGCAAAAGTGCTGCCCGAACCAGGTGTAAAGAACGGGAAAGGCGTAGTCGAATTGTGATAGTTCCCCCAGTGACCGAAGTAGTCGTATCTCAGACCGAGATTCAACGTGAAACGCTTGCTCAATTTCCAATCGTCCTGAACAAAATCCTCCGAGATACACCCAGCGAAGCACTTGGTAGAGATTGCTGGCCAGAGCGCTGTTCGCCACGGAAATTGCCGGTCCAGCTTGCGAAAAAGGCTGGTCTTGTGCAAAGTCAGTGATGTTGGCAAATCCAAAGGCCGGCCGAAGGAGCGGTGACGTGAAGTTATCATCGTCGTGATGGCGGTCGATGTCCACGCCGGCGGAGATCGTGTGGCTGCCGTGTGTCCAGGTCAGCACATCGTGCCAGTTGAAATTCTCGTGAACCCAGCCCGCCGGACCCCACTGCGTAAATCCGGAAACCCCGGAGATGTTTACGTTCGGAAGATCCCGATGACTGGATGTGCCCGGGTTCGAGCCAACCGCTCTTACGACAGTAAAGCCCGCTTCGTTCAAGAGTCTTGGCGAAAAGGTGTGCGTCCAATCGAGTTTGGCGAAGAAGCCCGTATTTGGAACCACAACCCGGTAAATTGCACGTGGGTCCGCTCCCAATTGGTTGGAATAGGTTCGGAACATGTCGTAAAAGATGCGGTCTTTGGATTCGTTAACGTTGTAGTCCACGCGGAAATGCCATTGGTAGGCATTGTGAGTCATACTCTGGGGAAAAAAAGCGGTTCCGACCGCAGGCAAGTCTGCTGGAAACGCCGAGCTCGAAAAGAACCCGGGATTTCGCGCTTGGACCTGAGCTACCGTGAGGATATTCGCCGTGGGAACACCTGCGGGTGGCGCCTGCTTGAAGAATGTATTGGCAAGATTGTTCGGAAAGTTAGTCTGAACGAACTGTACAAATTGGGGCGTTTCAACTGTCGCTACTTGCGTCGTCGCAGTCGAAGAAAACAACCCGAAGGCGCCACCAAAAACGAACAATTTGTCCTTTAAAATGGGACCGCCGAGGGTTCCGCCGAATTCGTTTCGTCGGAACGCGCGAATTGGCCGGCAAGCAGTGTCTCCCGCCGGACAGAATTGAAAAATCGTTCGGGCCGTCAAGGCATTGTCGGTGTGGTATTCCGACAGCGTGCCGTGAAGTTCGTTGGTTCCAGGTTTGGTGAAAACCTGCACGTACGCGCCACTGTACCTTCCCTTGGACGCGTCGAACGTCGCACCCGCTATCCGTACTGCCTGAATAAAGTCCGGTTCGGGAGACAAGTTCACAACACCGTCGCGCGAAGCACTGTTCAAGCCGGAACCGTCGACGACGTATTCGTTGTTTTCCTGCCGCTGCCCGGCGGCGTTTATCTGATAGCCGGCTTCCTGCTCGAAGCTATCATTGTTAGCGGATCCGGAACCAAGCGCGCCGCCGCTTGGCAAGCCCGAACCGGTAATGCCGGGAGCCAGCTCGATCATGCTCGTATAAATGTTTCGTCCAAGCAAAGGCGCGTTTTCGATGCTCGCCTGGGATATTTCGCGCGATGTATCGCTCTTGTCCGTCTGCACAGCCCCGATTGTTTCAGTGACCTCAATGGAGACCGACTCCGTCGGAAGGGCCAGAAAGGGATATATCGTCTTCACCTCGTTCGATTCGAGTTGCACATCCTTCTGAATCCACTGCTTGAATCCGGTGGCGCCGACTTCGATCGTGTACACTCCGCCCGGCAGAGACGAGATGCGGAAGTTGCCGTTGTCTGTGCTCATCGAAAATTGAGTTACGTGAGTGGCTTGATTTGTGATGGTCACTTTCGCGTTCGGAATGGCCGATCCACTTTGGTCCACAACCGCGCCGGTGAATCCGCTACTGAACTGGGCGAACGCACCAGGCGCAGCTACAAGGAAAAATAGAATACAAAGAACAAATGAAATTGCTGCTGATTTGCGACGAATTACAGGGGCCATCGTACCTCCTTGAAGATGCGGAAGCTTACTTTTGCGCTGATTCAATCCTGGGCTTTTTCTGCTCTTTCAATTTCTCGGCTTGTTGCTGGCTTTCGAAACGGTCAATCAATGCCTGGCCCGCCGCGCGCCTTCCCCTGCTCAGATAGAGCCGCGCGAGCGTGTATTCTGCCGGCGCATGGTTGGGATTCAACCGCAAACAGGTGACTAGGTTTTGCTCCGCGAGTTTGGGTGACTCCCGCAGATACAGCTTGGAAAGTTGGTAGTACGAGTCGGCATAGGAAGGATTAAATCGAATGGCTTGCTGGAAAGCGTGCTTGGCCTTCGCCTCAAGCCCCGGGTCAGCTGAACGACCTTCCTGCAACTGGACGAGTATCTTTCCGAGGTGGTAGTGCATGTAGTAGTTATCCGGGAATTCTTCGATGGCAGCAGTAAGCGTAGCCTGGGCCTCTTGCAACTGTCCCCCGTGTGTCTGGACGATCGCGAGGCTAAGCAGCGCAACGCTGTTATCCTTCTGCAACCTGCCGGCATTGCGCAGGCTATCTTCCGCCTCCTCCAGTCGCCCCAGATTCTCGAGAATCACGCCTTTCTGTACTAATAAGCGGTAGGAATTGGGGATATGCTCCAGTCCGACATTGGCGGCTTCCAGGGCCAGCGGGTAATTTCCGTAATCAGCACAGATAGTGCTGAAGTCCAAATAATTGTCCTCTTTTCTCGGATCCAGCTTCGCTGCCTGCCGCAGCGACTGCATCGCCAGGTCAAAGTCCCCATTCTTTTGAGCGATATGTGCGAGCAGATTTAAGGAGTCGCTGTCCGGGTTTTTGGCCACAAGGTCCTTCAGGACTTTCAAGGCTTCCTGGGAACGATTCATCTGGTCGAGCACGAGCGCACGCTGGTAAGTAACTCCTTCAAGTTGGCCGTCTTTCGCACGAGCCCTATCCAAATCGGCCAAGGCCTTGGGGTTCTGTCCTAGTCGGGAATACAGCTCTGCTGCTTTTAGGTATTGGGAGGCCGTGATTCCGTGAGCAGTGTCGAAATTACCGAGCGCGACCTGCGCTCTGTGCAGATGCTTGAGTTGAAACTCGGCCTGCGCTAAAGATAAGATCGCTTCCGGATAGCGATCCAAGAGTGCCCCTGACTGTTCCAGCAACGGCACTGCTTGCACGTAGTCAGCATTCTTTTCCGCAATCATACCCAGGAAGAGATTGACGACTGCATGTGAAGCCGAAGAGATGTTTTTCAGTTTCTGAAACTCAGCCGCTGCGAGATCGTACTGGCCCGTATTGAAATACGTGATGGCGAGATTCTTGCGTGCGGGCACGAATCCCGAGTTAACGTCTATACATTCAAGAAAGTATTGTTTGGCCTGCTCGAAATCCCCTTTAAGGCTGTAAGCTGCACCGGTAGCATCCAGTAGAAGCGGATTTTGACGATCACCCTCAAGGGCCTTCTCGAAAGTGGTGATGGCTTCATCTAGCTTTCCCCGATCGGCGAGGGCGACACCTGCGCGATACTCTTTGTTCGCATCCACGGGACGGGCCGCCGACATATTGGCGGCGGTTTGGGAGCGTAGACTGACAGGCATCATCGCGGCGAAACTTAGGCAAGCAAGCCACACCCATCCCCGGGATGAACCGCAGCGGACACAATCAACCTTCGGGGAACACAGAAACCGTTTACGATCGACCGTGAACACTATCCGCAAATGCCACCCCTGGCTCACCAGACTAGCGACTGACAGGCCGCGCCCCGACGCGCGGCCTGAAAACGACAAATATCAATCCAAATACTGGAAGACCCTTGTTCGGTTCTGAGTTCGGTACCAGCAAGCCCCTGTGTCCTTAAGCCGTACCAAATCAAGCCTTAATTGAAACCTTCCAATTTATATGCACCTAAAAGCGTCTCGGGCGACAAAATCAGCAAGATATACAGGCGATTTGTCATCCAACGAATTGCTGCAGAAAATAAAACGTTTCAATTCTCTTGTCAAGCACTATTTTTTCGGGCATCATACCGTCGCTTTTAATTTATGAACAGAAACCGCCCGAGTCCTGGCCCCGGACAGTTATGCTTTGGGGGATTGGCCGAGGCTTTTGGTTGACCAGTACTCAGTGCAAGGGGCTTGTTGCATTTGCGTCGGCTAGGAAAAAACTTCGGGAACCGGTCGAGCGACTTTAGGATAGTTTGGCGGCAACTGGGCAGCCAAAGAGAGCGAGACTTTCATGTATCAACCTGAAGCGTACGCCATTGCACTGCTCTTCATGATCGGCAGCATGCTTTGCTGGGGCTCTTGGGCCAACACCATGAAACTGACTCCTGGTTGGCCGTTCCAGCTATTTTACTGGGATTATGTGGCCGGAATTATTATCGCAAGTTTATTTTGGGGTCTGACTCTAGGCAGCGCGGGCGGGGGGCCGCTCTCTTTTCTGAATAACATTCGCAGCTCCGATGCGACTCATATTCTTTTTGCGCTCCTCGGGGGAGCGGTCTTCAATGTTGCGAACCTTCTGCTAGTCGCCGCGATCGAAATTGCGGGACTGGCTGTTGCATTTCCGATCGGCATCGGGCTAGCTCTGGTGGTCGGAGTGCTTCTGAACTACATCATTTCTCCCCAGGGCAACCCCCTTTTGCTGTTTGGAGGTGTCCTGCTTGTCGCCCTTGCCATTGTTGTTGATGCCTTTGCCTACCGCAGGCGAGAAACAACTCGTAGAGCTCTGGGCGCTCGTGGAATTCAGATTAGCTTGGCTTGCGGTATCCTCATGGGCAGTTTTTATCCGCTCGTCACCAAGGCGATCACTGGACAGAACTCCCTCGGCCCATACGCGGTCGCTTTTTTCTTCGCCATCGGAGTCGCCATCTGCGCCGTCCCCGCAAACTACCTTCTAATGCGCAAACCTCTGACCGGTGGAGCTCCCGTCAGCATGAGCGACTACACGAAAAGCCCTGGACTTTGGCACCTCTGGGGAATTCTCGGAGGCGCGATTTGGTGCACTGGAGCCGTCCTGAACTTTGTTGCTTCCCACGCCCAAATCATAGGCCCCGCAATTTCGTATGCCATTGGACAGGGGGCAACGATGGTCTCAGCGATCTGGGGAGTATTTGTCTGGAAGGAATTTGCCAGCGCACCCGCTAACGCCCGAAAACTCATTCCCCTCATGTTTGGCTTTTTCCTGGTTGGTTTGGCTGCTGTAGCCCTCGCCCCAGTAATTTCCAAATGACAGACAAAGGGGAATTTCAGGAATGAACTTTAGTCTTACAGTTCATACAAAGGGACGCGGAATGACATGAAAAAGCGCCTTGTGGTCGTTGGAAGCATCAATCTTGATCTTGTCTCTGTAGCTCCGAGGATTCCGCTTCGAGGCGAGACTCTAACTGCAAGCAGCTTTGGCACATTTCCGGGAGGGAAAGGGGCCAATCAAGCTGTCGCGGCCGCCCGACTTGGAACCCGGGTGAGTATGATTGGGAGACTCGGGAACGACGCTTTTGGCAACGAACTCCGGGCCAACCTGCAATCCGCGGGCGTGGACACTGCTGCCGTCGACGTGGTGTCCACCTCGTCCGGAATTGCCCAGATCATTACTGAAGAGAAAGGCGAGAATGTAATCGTCGTTGCCGCCGGCGCAAATGCTCAGCTAACATTTCGCTACCTCGAAAAACATCTGGCGCTCATTCGCAGCTCGAGCATAGTTTTAACGCAATTGGAAATCCCGCTTGAGACGGTGGACTATCTTGCGGCAGTCACTCGCAAGGAAAATATTCCTCTTGTGCTTGATCCAGCTCCAGCCCAGCCATTGCCAGCGTCTGTGCTCAAAGGTGTGGAATGGCTTACGCCGAATGAATCGGAGACCTGTTCCCTATTGGGGCTCGAATCACAGGATGTTCCTGCCGATGCGATGAAAGAAATTGCCGAGATCCTTTTGCAACGTGGCAGCCGCAATGTTCTGCTCAAACTTGGGAAGCGCGGTTGTTATCTTGCGCTGGCGGACGGCAGGAGGGTATTTGTGCCCGCGTACACGGTTCGCGCCATTGACTCGACCGCAGCCGGTGATGCCTTCAACGGTGCGTTTGCTTCAGCGCTGCTCGAAGGTCATGATCCCGTTCGATGTGCTACGTGGGCCTCCGCTGTCGCCGCCATTTCCGTCACTCGCCAAGGTGCTCAACCGTCCATGCCGACTCAGGCGGAAGTCCACGCATTCTTGAAGGAACGCGAAGGAACGGAACAGCCGGTCTAGCAAGAACAAAGTGACTCAGAAAATTTCGGACACTTCCCGCACCGGAAATGCCGTACCTTAGTCATCTTGGAGGATAACTCCCACGAACGCCAAACCGCTCCCCCTCGAATTGCGTCTCGTGATTGCGATTTGGTTCGCCGCTCTAGGTTTGTTGCAGTGTCCCTCCGCCGTTTCCCGTCCACAAAATTCGCCCCCTTCTCCTTTGAGTTCTCATCATGAGGAAAGGGGTGGCTTCGTGGGAGACCTGGCTTGCCGTCCGTGCCATCAGGACAAAACCGGTTCGTATCTTGCGACGGCTCATCATCGTACTTCACGGCTGCCGGATGTAAGTTCAATCGCGGGGAGCTTCACGATGGGCAAGAACGTTATGACCACACTCAACCCCGAACTCACTTTCAGGATGGAGGCGCGCGATGGTCATTTTTATCAAACTGCCGTTCGACAAAAGCGAGGTCGCATCTCCAAGCGCACGGAGCAGTTTGATCTCATTATCGGCTCGGCCACCAAAGGCCAAACGTATCTCTATTGGAGGCAGAATGCATTGTTCGAGCTTCCAGTGTCGTATTGGACAGAACTCAACGGTTGGGTCAACAGCCCGGGATATGTAGACGGGTCGGCAAACTTTGATCGCCCCGTACCGCCCCGCTGCGTCGAGTGTCATGCGACATACTTCCAGCCGATTAGTTCCTCGCCGTCCGAGAATCACTACAACAAAGACAATATTGTCCTTGGAATTTCATGTGAGCGGTGTCACGGCCCGGGAATGGAACACGTTCAAAATCATTCGGCGAAATCCACAAATTCAACCGGCAAGAAGCCAATGCCGCCACTCCGATTGAGCCGGGATAGACAGATTGACGTGTGCGCGCAGTGCCACGGCGGAGCGGGTGAACCAATCGCGCCTGCGTTTTCATTCAGGCCTGCCGAGGCGCTGTCAGAATACGTCAAGTTGCAGGAGCCGAATGCCACGGACCGGTTAGATGTTCACGGCAATCAGGTCACTCTCCTCGAACGCAGCCGCTGTTTTCAATCCTCACCTGGAATGTCTTGCTCCACTTGCCATGATGTTCACGCTCCAGAGCGCGCAGCCGCGGATTATTCCACCCGATGTATTGAGTGTCACCGCGCGGATCAATGTGGAATGGTTCGTAAACTCGGTACGCAGATAGCTTCCAACTGCATCGATTGCCACATGCCTGTGCAACCCTCTAACCTGCTCGTATTGGACGCTGGCGATACTCGATTAAAAGCCAAGGTGCGCAATCACTGGATTCGTGTTTACCAGAAGACTTCCCATCCATGATTGTTGAGGGCCCGGCTTACGCACGACTCGCATCCATTGCCTCCCACGCGCCGGATCTGCGACATCGTCAAAGGGCCCATCCGGTTTTAGGACTCCGAAGAATACGTCGGTCGCGGAGCCTCTGCACCAGAATGCGGTCCCTTGCTAAGAAAATACTTAGCGCGCATCTTGCACGAGACGAAAACCGACTGCGCCCGAACGATCCATGCTGGGAGACATCATCAGCAGTTTGCCGTGCTCGATGAGTTTGTAGGCCTGGGGGAAATACCAGATCGACCCCTGCGGCTGGTAGTAACTGCCACCGCGGAGGATTCCTCCGCGGGTGTGTTCGTCCGTAAACTCCTCCGTCCATTGCCAAACATTGCCGACGAGATCCATCACGCCAAACGGACTGGCTCCTTTCGGATGTGCGTCGACCGGATCGGGACCCCGCATCGACCGGTTTTTATCCGGTTCAGGAACGGCGGTTGCGTCCCATTGGTTGCCCCAGGGATAGATCCGGCCATCGGTGCCCTGCGCAGCGTATTGCCACTCCCATTCGTGAGGTAAGCGCTTCTCTGCCCAGGCGGCGTAGGCCCGCGCATCTTCGATGGAAACCCACGTAACGGGGCGATTGTCCCAGCCGGTGGGAAAAATACCGTCTTTCCAGTCACGCAGAAAATTCAGATCGTCTTTGGGATGGTAGTGCGCGGCATTCAAAAACTTCTTGAACGCGGCGTTTGTGACGGGATGCGTGTCGATGTAGAACGATTTGATGTGCATCGGATGCTCGTGGAAGCGGCGCGGCGCATTTTCCCAGGGATACTGCACGTCCACGCCGATATCGTTGGATCCTTCGATTTCTATACCCCACACCTTGAAGAGAAAGTCCGATTCAGGAATCTGGATCATGCCCGAGGGAGCGCTGCTTCCCGCACTCGTAGCGGGGATCGGCACGATCTCCTGTTTCAGGACCGTTCGATCGTTCGAAAAGCTGGCGAGCGGCTTCGCGGTCAAACGCTTCATCTCTGGCATCAGCTTCTGGATCTTAGCGTCTGGTTCGGAACTCGTTGCGAAGATGGCGCCGAAACCATTGCTTTCCAACGAAAAGCTCAAAACGGATTTTCCGGTGGGGTCTTTTTGCACCTGCAACTCGGCGCCGCCGTAGAGATCGAAGTAGCGCATCCATGCCGTGGCGGGAACCTCCATTTGCGGACCGTCCACGTCATATTCGTTGCGATTTACGATAGTCCAAACGGTGCGGCCGTTGAGCGGCCAGCGGCTGGCGAAGACTCCGTAGCGCAGCATTGGATACATCGGTTCCCAATCGCGGCTGACGAGGTATTCGGCTATGGCGCGCTCGAGAGTGGCGACGCGGCGCGTGGCTTCCCCATCGCGGGGCGTGATTCCATTCCAGATGCCCCAAATATTTTCCCAGCTCTCCCAACCGACACCATTGAAAAACGCAAATTGCAGATTGTTGGTCTTGCTGCGGTTCCAGCGGTCAGAAATGTTGACAATATGGCGCGGCTCGAGCCACTTGTAGCGGTCAACGAGCGGAGTAAAAGGATACTGATACTGCCCCCAGGTCATTACATTCCAAGCAAGCGCCTCGTCGGAAGGTCCGCCTTCTGGTTCGAAGGCCAGCGGATGGCCAACTTTGTCCGCAGCGACAGAATAGGCGAGCGGGACGCCGTCCTGGGTATCACCGTTGATGCCATCCGCGCCAACTTCTTTCATTAGCTCGGCAATCTCCTCGGTCCATGGTTTCGCCGGCTCGCGCGCGCCCTGATCCCACATCATCATTGGGAACAGAACGCGAACGCCGCGCTTATGGAAGTCGGCGACCATCTGACGGACCCCGGCGACGCCACCTGGCATGCAGCGAATCATGTCGTGCTGGTTGCGGTTGTCGATGCCCATGTTGGGATAAGTCGGCCAGACCAGGACGGCATCGATTCCCCCGTAACGCTTCACGGTGTCATCAACGTAGCGGTCAACCGTATACCGGTGCGCGACGGGGTCATAGAAGAAGCGGTCATGCACCATCATCTGCGGCTGCATGAAGCTGGACTGCGTCCACGCCAGTTCCGGCATTTCGTAGCGTGATCCGTTGTAGCCAATGCGGATGCGGCGCTCATTGCGCCAGTGGGTAATGTCCTTCAGCCATAGCTGATGATCTTCCGCAGTACAAGGCTTGTAGCTGCTGTCCAAGAGAACTTTTATGTTCAAGCAGTCAGGAACAGGAATCTGTTGGTTGTTCGGGCGGAATTTGGAATCCTGAGCGAGAGCGAGGAATGCGAAGAAAGAACAAGATATCAAAGAAAGAAGAAGCCGGATTTTCACAAGCGCTCCTTGAACCGGGAAGTGAAGTACTCAAAATCGGCGCGAGTATAAAACGTTTCAAAATAATCGTCTACAACTTATCTGTCTCCGAGTAGAGGAAAGCACGACGGGCTGTAGGTGTTCTCTTTCTTGTATACTATAGTATATAAGAGATCGGAGACCCTGTGCACCGCACGCAATTCTCGGATCGCGAACGTCGGCGCCGCTCGCGCCTGGCGCAGATCATCCGCGCCGCCCGCTTTCTCCGCGGCACCCTCTCGCTCCGCAACGTGCGCTGTGGCAAACCGGGTTGTCGTTGTGCTCGGGGAGAGCTCCACGCCTGCCTCTATTTGGTTCGGCGACAAGGGGGAAAGTTACGCCAGTTGTTCGTACCTCGACAATGGGAAGCACGCGTTCGGGAGGCCGTCGAGAACCACCAAGAGATGGAGCGGCTGATCGAAGAACTCTCCGATCTGGGATGGAAGCGCCTGAAGGAGCGAAAGGAGTAAAGCAGTTTTCCGACGATTGATCCGCTATTCGACCGTCTGTTTTTTTCGCAGATGGTCGGAGTGAAGCGCAGTTTTTCTAATTCATTTAAATCGAACGAGAAGGTGATGGCGTGCCCGGGGAGATTCGAACTCCCGACACCCTGCTTCGAAGGTATGCAATACAAAACTCTAAGTGCCGCTTCTGGTGTCGCTTACGAGGGAACGCGTCACTTATCTCGCTCTTGAAGTGGACTGAAGTTGGACTGAAAACGCACTTCGGACAATCTCTAACTGGGGACTTCGATGAATTAGCGTCCGCGCTCTGTTCACGAATATCGAGTACATTATCGAATACATAACGACATTTTCGATTCATGCAAATCAAGATTCGCGAGCCTCTCCTACAGCGATACTCCATTTATGGAACAGCAGGTTGCCTGGGCGCAATGCCGAGGTATACATACACGGCCAATCCACTATGTATCTGCCGACACCACTTCATTGCCTGAGAACACTCCCGCTTCATATACGGTCGGGTTTGGGGAGCTGCTGACCTAATCTCGCATTTGCCCGCTACGAATTCCCATCTTGAGAATGCCATCGCTGTTTAGCTCTCCCTTCTCAAGCAGTTCTATGAGTTCGGCTTCCAGTAAAAGAACGTTTCCGACGAGA
>DATNLZ010000051.1:0-114454 GCA_035602605.1 Candidatus Dormiibacterota bacterium | reverse complement strand
AGCAGCGGCAGCACAGTGTGTGGATCATGTTGCTGCAGTTCGCGCTCCTGCCACTCCTGTACGGCCCATGCCGTTTTTCGGACATAATCCACGGCGTCGCGAAACTCCATTAGAATGCGAGGATCGAGTCCTCCGGATTTGATTGCCTGCTCGAGCTTTACCAACTCCGAGCTGGTTTTCTTGAGTTGAAAATTCAGACCCCAGAAACTCTCGCTGGCCACGATAAGTTCGACAGCAACTTCACGAACCTGCCCTTCCCTGGATCGCCTCACCGCAATCGCGCGTGCCCGGGCTTTGTCGCCGGAAAGCAGATTGGTCAATTCCAGCTGGGTGCCGATGGCCGGGTACGTCTTCATTTCCAGCAAGCCACCGAGAACATTTACCTGCCGTGCCTGCGCTTGTTCTTTGCAAGACTTTCCGCTCGACTCGACCCACTTGGCTTCGACCGGCACGACAACCGGGAAGCGAATCCCCCTCCGCCGCTCGGTTATATTCTGGAAGTTCGAGGTTATTTCATCCATGGCTCTTACTCGACATCGGTAAATACCGTACCATGGCGAGTAACGTGGTCTATTTTATTAGCTTTAGGACGTTGCTCGATTAGCTAACGCGCTGGTAGCGTCAGATACGCTCCATAGGATGGAATAACCGGGAATGCCATAGGGGGAACACGCGCGGCGGGAAGTGCAGGGTCATCTTATACCGAATGCAGAACGTCATCATCCGGCGCCACATCTGCTACCGGACTGGGTGCGGTCACCGGGTCGGGCGATTTGAGCCCGCGTCGCATCGCGACGATGCCAGTTCGCACCATTTCCAAGACACCATAGGGGCGAAGAACTTCTAGCAGCCCATCAATTTTGTCTTCCGTGCCGGTAATCTCCAGGGTTAACGATTCCGGGGCAACATCGACAATGCGCGCGCGAAATACATTGGCCAGTTCCAGTACGTGCGAGCGAGTTTCATGCGGGGCGGATACCTTGACCATGGCCAAGTCACGGACAATCGAAGCTTCATTGGTGATGTTATCTACCAGGAGAACGTTCACGAGTTTGTAGAGATTAGCTTCGATGCGTCGCGCTTGGTCGTAATCAGCATCAACCGTAATGGTCATACGCGAAACCTCGGGCTTTTCCGTGCGGCCCACGGTGAGCGAGTCGATGTTAAATGCGCGGCGGCGAAATAACGACGCCACACGGGTCAGTACACCCGGCTTATTTTCGACATACACAACAAATGTGTTCAGCATAGGGGATCTCGCACTAGTCTTATTCGTCGAGCGCCGTCTCAACAATTGGACTTGGACGCCGTATCATCTCGTTCAAAGAGGCTCCAGCCGCGACCATCGGATACACGGTGTCTTCCTGCTCAACCTGAAAATCAATCAGTGAAGCCCCGGCATGAGCGCGAGCTGCCTGAATTGCCGGCACCACATCGGGGCGTGCGGTAATTTCCGCGGCGTGGATTCCGTAAGCGCCGGCAATCTTCGCAAAATTTGGATTTAGCAGCGGAGTAGCCTCGTAGTTGCGCTCGTAGAAAAACTCCTGCCACTGCCGAACCATCCCCAGATATCCATTATTAATAATCGCGATGTGAATTTTGAGCTTTTCCTGTACCACGGTAGCCAATTCCGCCATGGTCATTTGGAAACCGCCGTCGCCAACGACTACCCAAACCTCGGCCTCGGGACGAGCGACCTTCGCGCCAATGGCGGCCGGCAGTGCAAATCCCATCGTGCCCAATCCTCCAGAGGTAATGAGCGAAAGAGGCTCCTCGTGCTTATAATATTGCGCCTCCCACATCTGGTGCTGCCCGACGTCGGTTGCAATCACGGTAGTGCCGGCGCGTGTTTCCCTCCACAGATCGTTGATCACGTGCGCGGCATAAAGATGCCCGTTGTCCGGCAGGTTCTGAATGTCGCGCACCGCCGAATCGCCTTTTAGGCCGTCAATGTGGTCCAACCAATCGCTGCGGTCAGTCGTCTCAATTCGTGGCAAGAGCTCATGCAACACTTCGCGCAAGTCTCCGACCAGCGCCACATCCACTTTCACATTCTTGTTAATCTCGGCGGGGTCGATCTCCATGTGAATTTTCTTCGCGTTTGGCGCGTAGGTCTTCAAGTTGCCGGTGACGCGATCATCAAAGCGCATGCCGACCGCCAGCAACAAATCCGCCTCTTGAATCGTGTGATTCACCCAGGCTTCGCCATGCATACCCATCATGCCGAGATTGAGCGGATGAGAAGCGGGAAAAGCGCCCAGTCCAAGCAGAGTCATCGCCATGGGAATGCTGGCTCGCTCAGCGAGCTCGCGAACCTCGCGCATCGCACCGGACACCAGAATGCCGTGACCGGCGAGGATCACCGGCCGGCGCGAGTTGCGAATGAGCTCCACCGCTTGCTCGTATTCCTTCACATCCGGCGATAGATCCGGACGATAGCCCGGCAATTGCGGCTTGGCCGCTTCCCAATCAAATTCGCATTTGGACTGTTGCGCGTCCTTGGTGATGTCCACAAGCACAGGTCCCGGCCGGCCGGAGCGCGCCACATAAAACGCCTCGCGAATGGTGCGCGCCAGTTCCTCGGGACGAGTCACAAGATAATTGTGTTTGGTAATCGGCAGCGTCACTCCGGTAATGTCAGTCTCCTGAAACGCATCGGAGCCAATCAACTTGCTGCCTACCTGCCCGGTGATACACACGATGGGCGATGAATCCATCATGGCCGTAGCGATGCCGGTAACCATGTTGGTGGCTCCCGGCCCGGAAGTGGCAATGGCCACTCCCACCTGTCCACTCGCGCGCGCATAACCGTCGGCCATATGCGTTGCGCCTTGCTCGTGGCGAACGAGCACGTGATGAATCGTGCTGTGCTGCAGAGCATCATAAGCGGGTAGAATGGCACCGCCGGGGTAGCCGAAAACGTGCTTCACGCCCTCACGCTCAAGACATTCCCAAAGAATTTGTGCACCAGTCTTCATAAATCACTTCCTTTTTTATGCAGCGCACTTAGAGCTGCGCAACTGCTGCAAGCCTTACGAAGTGACGGCAGCCTTTTGCCGGAGCCAGGCCATATGTTCGCGCATCGCTTTGCCGGTTTTCTCGATTGCGTGGTCGAGGTCGCGCTGAAGAAGCGCTTTGTAGTTCGCTCGACCCGCGGCGTCTTCCGCAATCCACTCTTTAGCAAACGCACCTGAACGAACCTCAGCCAATATCTTTTTCATCTCCTCGCGCACTCGAGCATCAATGACACGGGGCCCACGGGAGAGATCGCCATACTTCGCCGTCTCGCTGACAAATTGATGCATCCGCGCGAATCCACCTTCGTAAATAAGATCGACGATGAGCTTCATCTCGTGGAGACATTCAAAATAAGCAATCTCCGGACTGTATCCTGCGGCGACCAGCGTCTCCCATCCCGCGGCGATTAATTCTGTGACCCCGCCGCAAAGCACGGCTTGCTCGCCAAACAGGTCGGTTTCGGTCTCTTCGGCAAATGTCGTTTGCAGAACAGCAGCCCTGGTGCCACCGATGGCGTGTGCATAGGCGAGGGTGCGTTCGAGCGCTTTTCCTGATGCATCCTGATGAATCGCCAGCAGGCAGGGAACTCCGCGCCCCTCTTCGTATTGCCGTCGAACCAGGCCACCAGGTCCTTTCGGTGCAATCATGGTAACGTCAACGCCACGCGCAGGCTTGATCTGGCCATAATGAATATTGAAGCCATGCGAAAACAGAAGCATGCCGCCTGGTTTCAAATTTGGCTCGACCGTTTCCTTATAGAGGGCTGGTTGCGCCATGTCAGGAGCAAGCATGACGATGATGTCCGCGCCCTCCACAGCGGCAGCGGGCTCGAGCGGACGCCAGCCATCCTCGATTGCTTGGGCACGCGTCTTACCGTTGCGCCGCAGACCAAGCACAACATTGCAGCCACTATCCCGCAGATTGAGAGACTGACCGCGTCCCTGGCTGCCGTAGCCCAGTACGGCGATACGCAACCCCGCGAGCGCTTTGGGGTTGGCATCACTTTGGTCATAAATCTTTATCATGACTTTGGCTCCTCATTTTCAGCACTACGAGTTCCGGTATGCTATGAGTTATGTGCGACAGCAAAATTCTGTATTGGGCGCGTGATTGCGCCTTCCGACGCGGAAGAAACCATAGCGGCATATTTTGCCATCACCCCGCTGGTATACCGGGGCGTGGGAGCCCGCCAGGCGGCGCGACGCGATTCGAGGTCGGCGGCAACATCGAGGCGCCTGGATGCCACATCCAACGTGATGCTATCGCCTTCGCGCAGCAGCGCGATCGGCCCGCCCACGGCAGCCTCCGGCGATATGTGACCGGCCATCAGTCCACGTGTCGCTCCACTGAAACGCCCATCGGTAAGCAACGCTACCGAGTCACCCAAACCCTGGCCCACCAATGCGCCGGTTACGGCCAGCATTTCGCGCATACCCGGGCCGCCCCGCGGCCCTTCATAACGAATGACCACCACATCGCCCGGACGAATGGCCCGTTCCTGGACGGCGGCAAACGCCAGTTCTTCGGAGTCAAAAACCCGGGCAGGACCGGTGTGTCGCAGGCGTTCGTGTCCCGCTAGCTTGACGACGCACCCTTCTGGCGCCAGTGTTCCCCGCAGTATGGCCATGCCGCCAGTGGCCTTGAGCGGCTGAGAAGCCGGACGAATCGCTTGTTGCCCAGGCGTCTCCACTGCCGCGCGCGCCTCTTCGAAAATGCTGCGACCGGTTATCGTTGGACCGTCTTGCAAGCGGCCGCAATCCCGTAGGCGCTGAGCAAGCAAGCGAGAGCCGCCGGCGCGTTCCATGTCAACAGCGGTAAAGCGCCCGCCCGGCTTGAGATCGGCGAGCGTGGGCGTCGCAGCAATGAGGCGATCGAAATCCTCAATTGTCAGAGGAATGCCGGCTTCGCGCGCCAGGGCAATAAGGTGTAGTACCGCATTGGTAGAGCCGCCTGTCGCCGCGACCGATGCAATGGCATTTTCAAACGCCGCCCGGGTCAAAATTCGGCTGGGACGCAGGTCCCGAGCGAGCAAGCGCATCACTAATCCTCCGCATTCAAAAGCCGCGTGGCCTTTGCGCCCATCGGTGGCCGGAATTTCGCTCGCTTGCATCGGAGACATTCCCAGAAATGCTGCAGCCGTAGCCATGGTGTTGGCCGTGAATTGCCCACCGCACGCTCCGGCACCCGGGCAAGCGTGATCCTCGAGGTCGCGAAGCTGCTCCGGTGTCATCCGACCCGCGGCGCAGGCCCCCACGGCCTCAAAGACGTCCTGAATCGTGACGTCTTGGCCGGCATATTGGCCAGCCTGAATCGAGCCGCCATACAGCATCAGCGAAGGAAGATCGAGCCGCGCGAGCGCCATCAGGGTGCCAGGAATCGTCTTGTCACAGCCGGAAAGCGCAACCACGGCATCGAACAGATGGCCGCGCACGAATAGCTCAATCGAATCGGCAATTATTTCGCGCGAGATGAGGGAAGCCTTCATGCCCTCGGTGCCCATCGAGATCCCGTCGGAAATGGTGATGGTATTGCACTCGATAGGTGTTCCCCCGGCGGCGCGTATTCCGTCTTTGACCTTCTCGGCCAGGGTGCGCAGATGAAAATTGCACGGCGTTACCTCGGTCCAGGTATTGGCTACGGCGACAAGCGGCCGATCGAGGTCGGAATGGGAAAGCCCGGTGGCCTTGAGCATCGCGCGGGCCGGGGCGCGGGAGGCACCACGCTTGAGCACATCGCTCGGAACAGGCGAACTCTCCGGTTTTCGCGTATTGTCGTAGCTACTCATCGTTTACATAAGCCTGGCAAACGCTGCTTGCAGTTCAACCGGGAAGGAAACCTGAAAAGGTCTCCTGATTGGCTGGCGAGTCAAACTCCCCATCCGTAGCGCTCGGCGTGTTCAACCGACGCCTGCATTTCCTCGCGAAGAACCTCGGTAAAAAATGCCGTGCCGACCGTGCGGCTGTCTCGTTCGGCAATGTCGCTGGTGCGATAGCCGCGCGCAAGGACTCGCCCGAGTGCCGCGTGAACCAATTCTGCTTCTATCGAAAGCCCAAAGGCATCGCTCAGAAGCATCGCGGCGCTCAAGATGGCGCCTATCGGATTGGCGCAGTCTTTGCCGGCCATTTGCGGCGCGGAGCCGTGAATGGGCTCAAACAGCGGCGTTCCTGTTCCAAAGCTGCCGGAAGGCACGAGTCCGATCGAACCCACCAGCGCGGCAGCCGCGTCGCTTAGGATGTCCCCAAACATGTTCGTAGTAAGAATCACGTCAAATTGCGCCGGGGCCAAAACAAGCTGCATAGCGGCATTGTCAACGTACATGTGATCGAGACGCACACCCGAATAAACGCCGCTCATTTCGGTAACCGTCTTGCGCCACAATGCCGACGTGGAAAGGACATTGGCTTTGTCAACCGATGTGACGTGCCGCGACCGGGCCTCGGCTCGCGCAAAAGCAAACTGCGCGACACGTTCGATTTCGCTGGTGCTGTAGCTTTCGGTGTCGTGCGCGCGTACTTGGCCGTTCTCACGCTCGGTCCGGCGCGCGCCAAAGTAAATTCCGCCTGCGAGCTCGCGTACAATTTCCAGGTCGACACCGGATGTGCGCTCACGCTTGAGCGGGGAAATCTCACGCAGCGTCTCCAACAGATGAATCGGCCGCAGGTTAACGTATAGGCCCAGCGCTTGCCGCAGGCCAAGCAGACCGCTTTCAGGCCGCTTGCCTATGGATCGTTCATCCCAGCGGGGCCCTCCAACGGCGCCGAGAAAAACCGCATCAGCTCGGCGGCAGGCATCGAGCGTGACCGCGGGGAGCGGCTCGCCAGTAGCATCAATCGCGGCGCCACCAATTGGAAATTCAGCAAGGTCAAAGCTGTGGCCAAACTCTCGCGCGGTGTCTTCCAACACCGTCCTGGCGGCACGCGTGACTTCCGGTCCGATGCCATCGCCGGGTAATAGAACAATGGTCTTCTTCACTTGGTCCTCTTAAGATTTACTTGTAATGCTGCGACATCTGCGGCGAGCCGGGTTTGCACCACGAGCAGTAAGCAAAAATGGACTATGCCGGGTCCCAGCCCACTCGTCAAGCGCTTTGCGCCACTGCGGGGCCCACGGCCCCACGGCGAATCACTTGGTGAGCGATGGCCAGCAAATCGCGCTGCCGTACTTGCTTGGTCTGGTCGGCAAGCGACGTCACCCGGCGGTAGCATTCGGCCAGCTCCAGATCATTGGCCTCAAATCCGAGCTCCCGCAAGCTAAGCCGCAGTGCGCTGCGCCCGGAATGCTTACCCAGGACTAGATGGCGTGCGGGCACGCCGACAGCTTCCGGCGCGATGATCTCGTAGGTCAACGGATTCTTGATGATGCCGTCTTGATGGATACCCGCTTCATGAGCAAACGCGTTTGCACCCACGACCGCTTTATTCGGCGGCACGTTAACGCCAGTGATCGAAGAAACCAAGCGGCTCGCGCTATAAAGTTTTTCGAGATGAATATTGGTTTTAACCCCGAAGCTCGATTGGCGCACCGCCAGGGCGACCACAACTTCTTCGAGTGACGCGTTCCCGGCGCGTTCTCCAATGCCGTTGATGGTGCACTCGATTTGCCGCGCACCCGCGCGGACTGCGGCCAGCGAATTAGCCACGCCCATCCCCAGGTCGTCATGACAATGCGCGCTGAAGGTTATTCCCTTGGGATCGCCCAGATACTCCCGCAGAGCCACAAACATGGCCGCGTATTCTTCGGGAACTGCGTAACCCACCGTGTCGGGAAGATTCAAAATGGTTGCTCCGGCGCGCAGGGCAGTCTCGCAGGCCTGGCAGAGAAATTTGACATCGCTGCGACTTGCGTCCTCAGCGGAGAATTCGACCTCGGCTACGTGTTTGCGGCCAAAGCGTACCGCTGCGCCGATTGCTTCAAGAGCTTCCGCGCGGGTCATATTGAGCTTGTGACGCAAATGTAAATCCGAAGTGGCGAGAAAAATATGTAGGCGTGGCTGAGCGGCTCCCGCCAGCGCTTCAATCGCTGCGTCGACATCTTGCTGGCGCGCGCGTGCAAGCGCGGCGATACGGCTACCGCGAATTTCCCGGGCGATGCCTTTCACGGCTTGTAAGTCGCCGTGCGAGGAGATAGGAAAACCCGCCTCAATAACGTCCACGCCAAGTTGCTCAAGCTGCCGCGCGAGACGCAGCTTTTCCTCAGCATTCATGGAGAAACCCGGCGATTGCTCGCCGTCGCGAAGCGAAGTGTCGAAAATTTGGACGGTGTCCATCGTGTCGCAGGACCTCGGTATCCAGTAGACCCTGGGGCCGGGCCTTAGTCCAATTTATAATTCTTCTAGTTTTAATAGATATTTCTTATGTAGTATCGAGGGGGTACCGGAGGAGCGCCATGGATTTGGGCGAGCTCAATGTGTTTGTCACCGTCGCGCGCGAGCAGAGCTTTTCGCGTGCCGCCGAGAAACTGTATCGCACGCAGCCGGCGGTCAGTCTGGCGATTCGCAAGCTGGAGGACTCCATTGGGCAGCCGCTGTTTATTCGCGGCGCGCGCCCGGTGCGGCTAACCGATGCCGGAACGTTGCTTCGCGATTACGCCGAGCGGTTGCTCAACTTGCGTGATGAAATCAGTAAAGGGCTCACCGATCTGGCAGGACTTGAACGCGGCGAACTTGCGCTAGGCGTAAATGAAAGCTCGATCCATGCCCTGCTGCCGGCCTTGGCGGAGTTCCGGAAGCTGCATGCGAACGTCCAAATTCGAGTGCACCGAACCTATTCGCGGGACATACCGCACGAGGTGCTCAATTATCGGCTCGACTTGGGCGCGGTTTCCTTTGTGCCACGCGAAGCACAGTTGGTGGCCACGGAAATATTTCGCGATGAGCTTTCGTTTGTCGTGCCGCCCGGGCATCGGCTCGCCAAGCGCGCATCGATTGACGTGGAGGACCTTGCCGAAGAAACCTTTATCGCGCATATTGTGGAATCACCTTTTCGCCGCCGGGTAATCGAACTCTTTGCACGCCATCACACGCCACTGAACATGCGAGTTGAGCTCCCCACGATCGAAAGCATCAAGCGTTTCGTTCAAATGGGCGCAGGAGTGGCCATTGTTCCGCGCATGTGCGTGCGATGGGAGCTCGAGCGCGGGCTGCTGGTGCAAGTGCGCATCCGCCAATTGAAGATGCCGCGCCACTTATATTTAATTGCCCGGCGAGGGGCCCGCGTTTCGCATGCCGCGCGCGAGTTGGTTCGAATTTTGCGTGAAAGCTAGTGGGTTGGGTTCCTACTTGCGAAGCAACTAAAGCACGTGGTCGGAGACGTCCAAGCGCGGCGCCCAGATGAGCATCAGGAGAATCGCGGCAGCATACAACGGAAGCGAAGCTGCCAGCTTCCCTCCGAGCATGCGCAGGGCGAAGCCAAACAACGCTACGCTTTCACAAAGCACAAAGGTGATGGTGTTTCCGACACGCCAGCGGGTCCAGGCAACAGAATCATCCGGGTGCGCCTTTAGCGCTTCGACGGCTGGCGCCAAGATTCGGGAACGGAGAACCAGGGCAACAACCACCAAGGCTGCTGCGAGGATAACGAAGGCGCGGTAAAAGGTGGGTTGCAAAGGGCTGGGGATCGGGCCCATTTTTTCGCCAACCAGAGCATATAGAAACATCGTGAACAGCATCACCGCGTGCAAGACGCGCGTCTGACGAATATTGAGTTCGATTGGGGTCATTTTTATAGCGCTTCCACAGGTCAGAGCTTACCGCCGCGCAACGGAGCTAAAATGGACAACGTCACACTCTCACAAACCATACAAACCGGATATTATTATCATTTTAAGGTAGGCTGCCAAGTGCCCCGGCTTTGCTTGCGTCACTGCCTTGCCCGTGCGCGGCTTCGGTGTTAGCTTCTTGTTTTAGTTGCCGACCTGGGTCCAGTACCAGTTTTGCAATTGAATTTGCTCGCGAGGCGGGCAATCGGTCGCTTGGTCCATCCCGGGTTGTGGGTTCAACGAGATGCGGAATTTCAGTGAGCGGTAACGAATCACGGCACGATTCAAAAATCGGCATGCCTCAAGTCAACACAGTATCCGGGGTTCTCAGCAACGCCGCCAGCGAGCCGACGTTCTGGCGCGTCGAGGGCAGCCTGCTGGAAATGGGTGCGCTTCGTCCGGTCGGCTACTTCACTTGGAACGCGCAGAGCTTTGCGGAGAGCTGGGCCAGGCGAGGCGGGATGGCGGTCATGGCGTTCATCAGGCCTTTGGCGTACGCAATGAACCGCGCTTTCGCCACCAGGCTGCTACACACTCTGCTACAAGGGGTGAGTCGGGATCGGCTCGATTCGCTCGGTGAGGAATACTTTTACTATGTATTGAGGCCCCAGCTGAAGCGCCAAAGCCTCGACCAGTTGCGGGAAGCCCTTGTCGGCGGCGAGCGTATCGTTTTGGTCAGTCAGGGCCTAGACCACGTCATACGTCCGCTCGCACAGTTCGTCGGTGCCTCACGATTAATCGCGAATCGGCTTGAATTTCGCGTGGGTCGGGCTACGGGCCGCCTGCTCACTCCGGTGATTCGTCCGCGTGGTCCGCTGGCGTGGCTCGCGAGCGGGGTGGCCGACGGTCGCATCCCACGCGAAAAACTTGCGCGGCAGCTTGGCTTTACGACAACCCCGAACATTTTCGATACAAGCATTTGCCCCGCCAAGCGAGCTGCACCTCTCGGCAGTCGGCCGGTTGTAGGATTCGACGACGCGCCGAAGCCCGGAAGGCTTTCCGTGCGTGAAACGCTCGCTGGAAAGCACATTTTGCTGATCGGCGTGACAGGTTTCATCGGCAAGGTCTGGCTGGTTAATTTGCTTACCGACCTGCCTGAGATTGGCCGAATCACACTATTGATTCGCCGCAACCGGACGACCTCAGCGCAGCGCCGCTTTGAAAAAATCGTTGAGGAATCGCCAGCGTTTGATCCCTTGCATGGGCTCCATGGCAGAGGCCTGGCGGCTTTTTTGCATAAGCGCGTTGACGTAGTGGAAGGCGACGTCAGCCAGCCTGGTTTGGGGCTCGATGCCGGAATGCGGCGTGCCCTGGGGCGTTCATTGGACCTAGTCATCAATAGCTCTGGCCTGACAGATTTCAATCCCGATCTGCGTGATGCGCTTTCATCGAATGTGGACGCATCTCTCCACCTGTTGGAGTTTCTGCGCGAGTGTGACCACGCTGGATTGTTGCACCTTTCGACTTGTTATGTGGTTGGCGCGCGCGACGGCCGAGTCGCGGAAGAGCTGCAGGATAATTACACGCCCGCGCACGAACCGGGTTTCGATGCTGAGAAGGAAATTGCGTCTTTGCGAGGGTTAGTTCGCCGTGTAGAAGAGCGATCTGAGAGCGCGGAACTTACCGCAGCACTGTGCCGGCAGGTACTTGGGAGGCGCGGCGATGCAACCAGCGTCTCCGCAGTGGAACTCGACAAAGTTGTGCGCCGCAATCGTGTGCGCTGGGTGCGCAGTAAGCTTTCGCGTGCCGCGATGCGTCGCGCGCGCCACCTGGGCTGGCCAAATACATATACGTTTACCAAGAGCCTGGCGGAATCGGTGATTGCGCGCCGCGGTAAGGGTCTCGCGATTGCCATTGTGCGTCCATCCATTGTCGAGACCTCCGTGCTGCAACCCTTCTGTGGTTGGAACGAAGGCGTCAACACCTCGGCCCCCCTTTCCTATTTATTGGGAACTATGTTTCGCCAGTTACCTACCAATGAACGGAAATGCCTCGATGTGATTCCCGTGGATTTGGTTTGCCGGGGTCTCACACTCATTGCTGCTGCGGTTATCGCGAGGCGCCACGCGCCGCTCTACCAACTGGCTACTTCCGGTGTGAATCCTGTGGATATGGGCCGGTCCATCGAACTGACCGGGCTGGCACATCGCAAACATTATCGCGCCCAGCAAGGTTTGGAGCACTGGCTGCGCACTAAACTCGAATCGATACCGGTATCGAAAACGCGCTATGAGCGGCTCTCGGTTCCGATGCAGAAAGCGGTGGTGTCCGGCATAAACCGAGCCGCGTCCGCGCTATCGGTCAAGAAACCGCCGCTTGCCCGGCAAGAGCGGGACCTCGAGCGCGTGGAAAAATTGATTGAGCTCTACAAGCCTTTCATTCTGCACAATGAGCACGTGTTCGAAGCGGTCAACGTGCAATTGCTATCCGCCGTGCTTCCGGCGGAAGAGCAAAACGCCTTTGGTTATGACGCGGAGTCCATTGATTGGTGGAATTACTGGATTAATATTCATATTCCGGCCCTGCGAAAGTGGTGTTACCCGCTGATCGAGGGCAAACCCATCGAGTCGCGTCCGCCCCGCGATCTGGATTGGAATACGGAAACTAAAGCCGCACAGGCGGGCGAGAAAAGCGCGCATTTTTCCGGGCCATCACCCACGACTTTATGGCCATCTTCGTAACCGGAGCGACCGGCTACATCGGGGGATATATCGTCGCGGAGTTACTGCAAGGCTCAGCGGCGCGGCTGAATCTTCTGGTGCGCGCGCGCGATGCCCGTCAAGCTGAGCAGCGCCTTTGGCAAGCGCTACAATTGCATTTCGATTTTTCCACGTTCCACGCTCATCTCGACTCACGTATCCGGATTTTTCGCGGCGACCTCACAAGCGATCACCTCGGTCTGGACGACGATGGGTATCGCCAGCTGGCTGAAGCAACCGGCTCAATTATTCATTGCGCGGCTTCACTTAACCGCAAATCCGAAAGACTGTGCTTGAATGTGAATCTGCGCGGTACCCTAGCGGTTATCGAGCTGGCGCGCGCCGCCCAAAACGCACACGGACTGCGGCGCTTCAGTCATGTCTCAACGGTCGCCGTCGCCGGAACACGCAAAGATGAAATCGTCACCGAAGATGCTGCGATTGACTGGAATCGCTCAGACTACGATCCTTACGCGCGAACGAAAAAATTCTCCGAGCACATGATCGGGCGGCTGCTGCCTGATGTTCCGCGAACGATTTTTCGACCGAGCATCGTGTTGGGAGACAGCCGGCGGGCCGAGACCACGCAGTTCGAAATGGTGCGAGCATTTGCGTTTCTCGCAGGTTTCCCCATTTTGCCATTCCGCTCGAGCGATAAGGTTGACATCGTACCGGTGGACTATGTTGCGAAAGCGATCGCGTTCCTTCATCAAAAAGAAGCTCCAGCGCACACTATTTATCATCTCTCGTCGGGCTCAGGCTCGCAGACGTTTCGTGAATTAACCGACGCGCTCTCGGCAGCGGGTGCGACGCGCAAGCCATTCTACTGGCCAGGCCTTGAGAAGCTTTTCGGCGCTGCGGTCAGCTGGTTGGCCCATCGCGGCCACCGAGTCGGAAAGGCCGCTTCGTTAATGAAAGTCTTCTGGCCGTATCTCGTGTGGAACACGGTCTTCGACAACACACGCGTCGTTGATGAAGTGGGCCACGCACCCGCGAAGTTTTCCGAGTACAGCGCCCCGCTCTTGCGCTTCAGCCGCGAACACCACTTCTCGTTTCCCTATCAACCATGGCCTTTGGCTGCCGCTCCAACCAGGACTGTTGCGGCTTCTGTAGGGATCGTTACGCAATGACCGATCTGTTGCTCGCTGCCTGGGTGAGTTCCCTCATCGAGTGGACCCGCGTTCGGTGGATGCTTGGCGCGGACGATCCGTGGCGACCGGGCGAAAAACTAAAGTTGATTTTTGCCGGATATAACGGAGCGGGCAATACTGGTTCGGACGTTCGCGTCGAGGAAATGCTGCGCCAAGTACGGCACGTTCTCGGCGGCGATAAGATTGCGCCGAGCGTGATGACCCAGGATCTGCGTCGCACGCGAAACTATTTCCAAGGTGCAAATCAAGTTTTCTTGCCGGACGTGTTCCCGCCGTTTCTCTACCGGGAGGTCCGCAAGTATCACGGCGTGGTGGCGTGTGAAGGCTCGATGTTCAAGAGCAAATTTGCGAATGCACTGACGACGATGATGATCGGATCACTCGGCATCGCGGCTGCGCAAAACAAGCTCTCCATCGGTTACGGCGCCGAGGCCGGACAGATGGACCGAGTGGTAGCCGACATGTGCGCGCGTTATTGTCGCGATTCGCTTGTCATTACGCGTAACCCGGAATCGCAGAGCGTGCTGGGCCAGCTCGGAGTCTCGACTGAGCTCGGGACCGATACCGCCTGGACCTTTGAGCCGCATCCGGCGGTGTTTGGGCGCAAGGCCCTGCGTGATGCCGGGTGGGATGGGCAAGCACCGGTGCTCGTCGTGTGCCCCATCAATCCATTCTGGTGGCCCGTAAAGGCATCGCTCGCAAAATTTATTGCCCGCACAGTCACCGGAGCTTTCCAAGAAAGCCAGTACCGAACCGTTTATTTTCACAATGCCGGGCCGGAAGTAGATGCCAAGTACGATCGCTACATCTCGGCCTTCGCCAAGTCGGTTGCAGCGTTCCGCCAGCGCCACCGCGTCTTCGCGATTCTCGTGGCCATGGAGCGCCTGGACGTGCGCGCATGCCGCGCCCTCGCAACGCAGCTGCCAAACGCGCCGATTTTTAGCTCCGATGATTTCGACATGTACCAGCTCGTGAGCATTCTTCGCTGCGGATCGCTCATGATCTCGTCGCGCTATCACGGGATTGTTACGTCCATGCCGGGACTGGTGGCTTCAGCCGGCGTTACTATGGATGAACGCATCCGCAATCTGATGCACGAGCGTGGTCATGATCATCTGCTGCTTAGTGTGGACGAACCTGAGCTTGACTCCAAGATGCTCGACGTTTTGGAGCGCCTTCGCGCTGGAGCGGATGAATTGCGTGATGCCATCGGGCGCACCGTGGTGCGAAACCTAAAACTCATGGCGCGAATGGGAGTTTTTTTTGAGCGCGCAGTTCACGAGCGTTATCCGGAATTTCCCATGCGCCAAGGCATTCTTTCCTGGGAGGATTATTTGCCCGAGCTCGCGGTGAATCTTCGCCAGCTTGCCGGGCGACACGCAAGCGAAACCGTCGCGCAAGGCAGCGCCGCAAGCTAGAGGTCGGTGCATTCAATTTACGGCACTCTCGAAGAAGGTCCGGTACCTTTCTGAATTTTCTTGAGCGTATCTTCGAGCATTTGGCGCAGTGTGAGGAACGGCCTGTTCTTCGGGAAATCCGCGGCGAAACAATCGTCTCGGTTACAGCGAATGAATTGCTTACGCAAGTTCGCAGGGCTCGCAAGTTTCTGCGGCGAAGCGGTTTGCAGAAGGGTGACCGTTGCGGGTTGCTCGCGAATAACTCGATTCGCTGGGTGGCACTCGATCTCGCGCTAATGGCCGAAGGAATCGTCGTGGTGCCGCTTTATGCCCGCCACGCTCCCGCGGAGCTTGCGACGATAATGAAAGACTGCTCGCCGCGACTGCTCTGCTGCGGTGACACCGGGCTGGCCGTCGCCGAGGGAATGCCCAGCGCCCCGGTGCGGGTGCTATTCGATGAAATTTTCGCTGAAACCGGGGCAGTTGAAAACATTGCAGAGAAGCAAGCACCCCGTGAACCGGGCGACGTCGTGACAATCATATATACGTCCGGCACTTCCGGCGAAGCCAAGGGTGTGTGCCTCACCGTTGCGAATCTCGACCACATGCTTGGCTGCACCACCGGACGCCTCAATCAGCTTATGGGAGCCACCAGCGAGCCCGATCGCGTTTATCACTATCTGCCATTCAATTTTGCGGGTTCATGGATTCTATTGCTCACCTGTCTTTCGCGCTCAAGTATTTTGTCTTTGTCAACCGACTTGAATAAGCTCGCCGACGAAATAAGGCTGGCATCTCCACATTATTTTTTAAATGTGCCTACGCTCCTTGAGCGTGTCCGTAAAGGCGTCGAGGAGAATTTACAAAAGAGTGGTGGGTTGATTTCCAAAGCATTTAAACATACGTGGAAGGACTTTCGCCATTCTGCCGCGGGAAACGATAAGAGCAGGACTTCGTTCTGGGGGGCGATCGCCGCGCTGTTCATCTTCCCCAAGGTCCGTGCGCGCTTTGGCGCAAATCTTCGTGCGCTTATTTGCGGCTCAGCGCCACTGGCAGGCGAGACCCAGATCTTTTACAACATGCTAGGCATTCGCGTCTTGCAAGTGTACGGGCTCACTGAAACCAGCGGCATTTGCACAATGGACGACCCGCAGGGCACGGTCGAGCCAGGCTTTGTAGGTCCCGCTATTCCCCACGTGGAGATGACCTGCGGCGAAAACCAAGAAATCCTGGTACGCGGCCCAAACATTTTCGCCGGGTATTGGAACAGGCCGCAAGAAACCGAAGCTGTTCTTTGCGGGGGCTGGTTTCATACCGGTGACCAGGGTGAAGTAAGCGACGCCGGCAACTGGCGCATCGTTGGCCGCATAAAAAACTTGCTCATTCTAAATTCCGGTCACAAGATTGCACCCGAGCCGATCGAGGAGAAGATTCTAAGTTTATTGCCCGACGCGCAGCAAGTCATTTTGATGGGGAATGGTCGCGGATATCTCACGGCGCTCATTGCGCCCGCGTCCCATGGGCAAATAACGTCGGCGATTGTGAATACCGCACTGGAAACCGTCAACCGTGATCTGCCTCATTACAAGCAGATACGCGCGTTCCATCTCTTACCCGAGCCGCTCAGCATCGAAAGCGGCCTCCTCACCGGCAATGGCAAGCTCAAGCGAGAGGCCATCGGAGCGCGTTTCGCAGCCGAAATCGACGCACTGTATCAGAGACAACACGCATGAGAACGTTTACCGGTCAGGCGCTGCACTGGGAGTTTCGTGACGGTACTGGTGAGCTTACGCTCAACCGGCCCCCGGCTAACGAGATTGGCCAGCAGATGCTCGAAGAGCTCGAGCATTTTGCAACTGCGCTCGAAACTTTCTCCGCTGAAATCAACGTCTGCATCATTGGCAGCGCGCAACGCTCAGGTTTCTCTGCCGGGGCCGATCTTCGCGAGCTTTACAACCGATCGCTCCCTCTGGATCAGAAAGCGAGGCTAGCCGGCGTTCGCGACTTCATCGAGCGCATTCATCGCGTGTTCAACGCCATTGATGCGGCGCCGGTCGTGACCATTGCCGCTGTCCACGGCGTTTGCTTCGGCGGGGGCTTTGAACTAGCCCTAACCTGCGACCTGGTGGTCGCCGACAAAATGGCGCGCTTCGCCTTTCCCGAACTGCGCCTGGGTTTGATTCCAGGTTTTGGCGGCATACCACGCTTGCGGCGCGATGTTGGCAATGCCCTTGTGCGCGATCTGCTCCTAACCGGACGGAGTCTCAACGCTACACGGGCGCATGCCGTTGGTATGGTAAGTCAACTTGCCGCGGAGGGTGAAGCTCTGCACTTGGCGCGAGCGACCGCAACACACATTGCAAAGTTTGACGCGGCCACACGAATCGCGGCTAAACAATTTATCAAGCCTATACCGCACTCCGAAATTCAACACGAGAAAGAACTTTTCTGCAAACTGTTCGACCGCCCCACGGTCATGGCCGCCCTGAAGAAATTTGCGGAATCGACCGATCCCATGCCGTACTTGCCGTAACCGAAGCAATGGAAGATAATTCGTTTTTCACAATGCTAAAGTAAGGTCTTCCATGCGCAAAACGGAACAGACTCTTGACGAAATTCTCGCGCTTGCCGCGAAACACTTCAACGTGGCCCCTGGCACTCTGGTGCCCGACGATGACTTTATAAAGAAGCTTGGGATCAACAGCCTGCAGGCGCTTGATCTTCTTACGCGGCTCGAAAATCATTTCGGCGTGGAGCTACCAGACTATGAACTTCAGGGCGTTTCTGACTTCCGCACGCTGGCCTCGCGGATACATGCCCGGCTATAACGTACGCGGATTTCCGGTGCCGGAACTTGCTTTACGCATCGAACGGCGACCGAGCAGGACATCACATCTTGCCGTTTGAAGTTCGCAGGTTTAAACTCGCCTCTACTTCCCGACCACAAGAAGCTGGAATGAGTTGGCGACCATCTTGGGACGGCCTTTCTGGCCTGCGGCAAGCGGCTCGAATTCCGCAGCGGGAAGATAAACAGTGTGCGTTTTTTTATCCAGCGCCAGCGTCCGCGCGCCACTCTTGGTGCGTACGGTCTCGACGACGCTGAACTTGTCTGGTGAATCTTCATGAATCACGGTAAGGGTTCCATCGCCATTAGAGCTGAACGCCAGCGCTTCCGCGGGATCAAAAGCGGCAGCGTCTACTCCCGAGCCTATCGGAACCGTGCCCACGACCTGACCGCTGTCGGCATTCACGACGTTCATTACTTTGTTGCTACAAGCAGAAAATAAACGGCGATTCTTGACGTCCATCGCCAGGCCGGAGGGCTCTTCACAACCGCTCATTTTCCAGCGATGCAGTTCCTTTAAGTTTTGTGAATCGATGTCTACAATTTCAGCGGTGTCTTCGATGTTTACGTACACGTGCCCATTGCCGTCAGCGGCGGCAAATTCCGGCTTGCCTCCTACGGGGATTTCGCCTACGACATTCCCCGTAGAGGCATCGATCGCAGTGGCATTCTTACTTCCAGCGTTGAACGTAAAGACGCGCTTGGAAGCGGGGTCGTAGATAATCGCGTCGGGACGTTCCCCGGTCTTAGCTGTGCCAATCACCTTCAATGTCTTTGGATCGAAAATGGTGACGTTAGCCGAGCGGCCGTTGCTGGTAAACCCGCGACCAAACTCGGGCACCAGAGCAATACCGTGGACCCCTTGCGTGTCTGGAATGTCGCCAACAACGCCGAGGCTGTCCGCATCGAGCACCATGGTGTGCGTTGCGCGTGCGATATAGATGCGGCGCGCGTCGCTATCCACAATAAGATAATCCCAGCCGCCTTCACCTCCGAGCGGGACGGTCTTTAGGAGATGATAACCGCCTGAACCCGCTGGTTTGCCGGGGTTTGCTGGATGGCCATCGCCCTTAGTCTTGGTTTTCTTAGCGCCCTGTCCAGCGTTGCTGTTTGCGCCTGCAACCGACACGAGAACTACGACGGCAAACAGTAGAATGGCTCCGCAATTCTCTGCCAACCGAACGGTGGTGATTCGCCTTAACATTGAGTGCCTCGCTTTTCTTTAGAGAAGAACCGTCCGCATGATGGACGCTTGGGCATCGAACCGGGTTACAAATCAATACTATTTATCTCTTTGGCCCCAATCGGATGCCTGGAATATTGGATAGACGCAAACAGCTTCACCTAACAACGCATTCATTTACGTTCACTCCACCGTCTGGGGAGCCTCTTCCTTGGTTTCGAGGAACGTGTAAAGCACCGGCATCATCAGCAGGGTGATAAAGGTGGAGAGTGTCAGCCCGCCAATCACTGCGAGCGCTAGCGGCTTCTGCAATTCTGCACCGGACCCGAGTCCCAGCGCCAGCGGTAACAGCCCGAAAATCGTAGCGAGGGTGGTCATCAGAATCGGCCGCACACGGATTCGACCAGCTTGAACCAACGCTTCGTGTAGCGGCAGTTTGTCTTCTTCCCAGAGCTTGTGGACATACTCAAAGAGAATAATGCCGTTCTTCACGACCAGACCCACCATCAAAATGACGCCCATGAAAGACGAAACATTCAGAGGGCTGTTGGTAAGCAGCAACATTCCAAAGACACCCAACATCGAAAGCGGCACAGCAGAAAGAATGATCAATGCCGGGCGGAAGCCGCGGAACTGCGCCACAACGACGGTAAAGACTGCGGCGAGCGCCAGACCCAGCACTGAAAGCAAATCATGAAACGTGCTTTGCTGGGTCTCATATTGCCCAGCGATCTCATACGTGCAACCGGCAGGCAGTTTGCTGTCGTTCAGTACTTTCTGCACATCTTTGATCGTGCTGCCAAGATCGCGGTTCTCCAGGCGGGCAGTTAGCGCAATCATCAGGCGCTGATTTTCGCGTGCCAACTGATTCTCTCCGCGAGTTTCTTCTACGTGCGCCACTGAAGTCAGCGGCACGATTTGTTTGCTCGGAGTATTGATGGGAAACTGGAGCAGGTCTGCATAATTGTAGCGAAACGCATCGGGGAATCGCACGCGAATCCCGATGGTGTGGTCGGCCACGCGGAAGGTGGTGCTGGTTACGCCGAGCAATCCCGCGCTCACCTGTTGCGAAATTTGGTCCACGGTCATTCCCACGCGGCCAGCAGCGGCCGCATCCACGTGAAACACAATTTCAGGATTGCCTTTTTGCAGAGCCTTGAAATCCACAATTCCCGGAATTTTTTCGATTTTGGGGCCAACATCAATCGCGGCCTGCTGGAGCACGCTCATGTTATCGCCAAAAATTTTCACCTCAACCGGAGCCGGCGCGCCCTCGAGGTCGCCGATCATGTCCTGGAGGATTTGTATGAATTCAACGGAGATCCCAGGGATGTTCTGAAGGATCTCGGTACGCAAATCATTGATGATTTGGTCGATCGGTCGTTTTCGCTGCGAAAGTGGCTTCAGCCTGACCAGGATATCCCCGGTATTTTGCTCCGTAGCGTAAAGACCAAATTCGGCCCCAGTGCGCCGCGTGAAAGAAGCCGTCTCCGGCAACTTCGCAACTCGCGCTTCAATCTGGCGCAAAACCCGATCGGTCTCTGCCAGTGACGTGCCGGCCGGCGTACGGTAATCGAGAACAAATCCGCCTTCATCCATCTCCGGTAAAAAGCCCGTGCCCAGTCGCGTGTACAAGAAAACCGCGAGAGCGATGGTAACCACGGCAGCCAGTGCGAACACCAGCCGCTTGCCCAGCGCCCAACGCACCGTGCGTTCGTAAGCACGATGCACAGGCTCAATGAATTTTTCCGCCGAGCTGCGGTACGCGCTGGACCTCAGAAAAACCTCGCAGAGCAACGGCACCAGAGTCACCGCAAAAACCAACGAAAGCAGCACGGAGACGCCGAGGGTCAGACAGAGGGCCCGGAAGAATTCGCCTACGACACCCTTGAGTAGCCCCAGCGGGAGGAATACGACGAGCGTGGTCATCGTCGAACCCACCACCGGACCAAGAAGTTCCCGGGTACCACGTTCAGCCGCTTCCTGTGGCGATTCACCCAGCCCGAGATGCCGGTATATGTTCTCAATGATGACGACGGCATCGTCGATAATCAGACCGATGGCAATGGCCAGGCCTCCGAGCGACATCAAATTCAGAGTGCCACCAAAAAACTTGAGGAAGAAAAACGTGGAGATTACGCAAAGGGGGAGCGTTACCGATGCAATCAGGGTGGTGCGTAGCTCGCGCAAGAATACAAATAGAATCAGAATGGCCAGCGCAGCGCCGATCAAAATAGCATCGCGAACATTAGCCATCGCCGAGGCCACAAACTCGCCTAGGTCATACACGACCGAAAGATGCAGCGTTTTGGGGATGGCATTCCCAAGATTAGTGGTGAGTTGCTTGATTTGTGACGTGATGTCGATAATGTTCCCGCCGATCTGGCGGGTGACACTGATGAGCGCCGCGGGCCGGCCATTACCGGTAACGAGCATGCGCCGGTCCTCGACACCGTCGCGGACTTCGGCAATGTCACCCAGACGCACCGGCGACTGCCCTTCGGTGCTGACGACCGTGTTGCGCACATCCTCGAGCGAAGTGAATTGATTCGTCGACAGGACCAGATACTGTAAATAATCCTTTTGCAAACGGCCCACAGAGCTCGTGGTATTGGTGGCGCGCAACCGATCGGCTACATCCACGAGCGAAATGTGGTGCGAGGCGATCTTCTGCGGATCGACGATGACGGACACTTCACGCGTGTCGGTCCCCTGGACATTGATTTGTCCAACCCCCGGAATACGGCTGATCAACGGCCTCAACACATAGAAAGCCTTGTCGCGCAAATCCTCGGCGGGAACGTCCCCATTCAGAATAAGAGAAAAAACGGGAAAGACCGCGGGCGTCACACGCTCAACCTGAATTTCGGTATCCAGGGGAAGTAGGCTACGGCTTTCCGCTACCCGAGATTGCACCAGCTGCAACGCCAGCTGCATATCCATGTCGGGATTGAACAACATGGAAATCTCGCTTGAGCCCCGAATGGTCTTCGAACGCACGCGCCGGATGCCGAGAACTGTTCCCGCAGCTTCCTCCAACGGTCGCGTGACGACCACCAGCATGGTATCGGGCGCGAGGTCACCCGAGTGCGCCAGAATTACAATGCGTGGAAAATTAAGCTCAGGATAAATATTACTTGGCAACGAAAAGGCTGCCATGGCCCCGGCGATTAGCAGGAACGCGGTAATCAGATAAACCGCAAAACGGTTGCGGCGGAAAAAAGCAACCAGGTTCACGGTTGGGCGATCCCTTTGGAGTCTGCAGGTGCAGGCGCAGCGTTTTTAACTCGGACTTTTGCTTTGTCGGGGAGACCGTAGCCGCCCGTGACGATCACCGTATCGCCCGCTTGTACGCCCGAGAGCAATTCAACTGCGTCCTGATTCTGAATGCCCAGTGTAACGCTGACCGCTTCAGCGTTATCCGCGCTGACCTTATAAACGTGCGGCGTTCCTTGCTCATCACGATAAATGGACTGCGGCGGTACGATCAGGGCCCCGGAGTGCTTATCAACCGGTGTCTGAGCGGTCAGCACCATCCCCAAACGCAATAGCCCGGCAGGATTCGCGAAACGTATGCGCACCAGACCAGCGTTAGTGGCAGGATCCACTGCCGGAGAAATAGCGACTACCCGCCCGGTAAACGTCTTCCCCGGAAAGGCGTCACTTGAAATTGTGAGCGACTGGCCGGTACGAAGTTTCCCCATATAGGGGGCGGGAAAGTTGCCCAGCAGCTCTACTTCGTTGTAATTCGCCACTTCGACGACCGGCTGCGCCGCTGTGCCATCCACCTGTTCGCCCACATTCACAAAACGCTTCACCACAAGCCCAGAGATTGGTGAGTGAATGTTGGTGCGCGATACTTGGAGGCGCGCGGCGGAAACGGCCGCTTGCGCCTGAGCAACCGCCGCCTGGGCCACGCTTTCTTGTGTGCGCGTGTCTTCGACTTCTTTGCGCGATGCGATACCCCGCTTGAACAGATCCTCACTGCGCGCGTGATTCAGCCTAGCGTTCTCTAAATTTGCTCTGGCTTGCGCCTCGGTCGCTTCCAACTGAGCAAGCTGGTCGCGGTAGGTGGTGTCGTCAATCTTGGCAAGCAATTGACCAGCGTTAACGCGATCCCCTTCGGCAACCCTCATCTCTGTGACCCGCCCGGCAACTTGCGCGGGGATCTTAACGTCCTGGTTGGGCAGCGCCGCAATGGTGCCGGTGATGCGCATGATCTCAGCGATGTCGCCGCGCTTCACCTGCGTCACAGTAACCTCAGCAACCGGGGTCGGAGTGCCTTGGTCCGCGGCAGGCTGGCCGGAACAACCGGCGAGTCCAGCAATGAGGAGCAATGTCGCGAAAAAATCGTGCTGATAAATGCGCTTCACTCCTACGCTCCTTCTAATCGAGAGGCCCGCCTACAGCTTCTTCGAGATCGGCAAACGCGTTTTGCAGAGCCAGCAAGCTATCCAGGTAATCACGCTGCACCTGCTGAACGTTACGTTGCGCGTCGAGCACGTTGAGAAGGTTGGCGCGGCCGGCGCGATAGCTTTCCTCCATCATAGTTTCAAGCCGCAGCGCTGCCGGCAAAAGCGTGCGCCGGTACATCTCTACCTGTGCTTGCCGCGTAGACCACTCATAGTAGACCACGGCCACTCGGCCGGACACTGCCCGACGAGACGCAGCTATCTGACTCTCGAGCACGCGCGAGGTGGCAAACGACTGCGCGATCTCGCCCTGGTTGCGCGCAAAGATCGGCACGGGCACGGTAAGCTGCCCGCGTCCTCCAATCTTGAAACCCCCGGCATTCCCGGTGACTGGATCAGCGGGACCTGCAGGCGAGTTGAAATCCACGCCAGCTTGGATACCCAGGCTGGGAATGCGTTCGGCACGCAGACTTCTGAGCCGCGCCTGTTCCACGTTTACCTCTTGTGCCAGATGCATTAAGTCTGCATTGGTGCCATACGCCCGCGTGATCAAATCATTAAGACTGAATGCAGGTGGCGCAGCCTCCAGCGAAGCGCCAAGGTCCCACACTTTGTCACCTGGCTCATTAAGGAGCAGATTCAAATCACTCGCGGCAAGCTTTTCCCGCTGCTGAGCGATGATAAATTCTGTTTGCGTGCGCGCCACTTCCAAATCAGCCTGGAGTACTTCCAGTTGCGGAATGTCCCCCGCTTCAAACCGCGACTGCGCGATCTCGCGCACGCGTTGTGCCAAAGAAAATGTATTTTGTTGGTGGACAGTAGCGCTGTGTGACCGGGCGGCGGCATAAAACGCGGCGCGCACGCGCCGGCGAATCTGGCGGACCAGGGTATCCGCGTCAAGACCAACCAACGCATCTTGTTGCTGCGCGAGTTCGACACGGCGGCGACGTTTGCCGTTTATGTCGAATTGTTGATCGAAAAGGAGGCTTTCGTGCGGTGTGTCGCGAGCCGCATTAAAAATGATCGATGGGTTAGGAAGCTGCCCGGCAATACGAATCCCCGCCTGCGATACCGCTCTCCGCAGGCGGGCCGTGGCCAACTCCAAATTTTGCCGGTTCGCCCTGTCGAGGGCATCGCCCAGCGTGAGAGGCGTGCCCTGGGGCGCCGGCTGCTGCGTTGATGAATCTACCGCAGGCTGTCGTGCCGGCGCTTCCGCCTGTGGTTGTTGCGCGGTCGGCTTTTGCCTTTCGGGAGAAGTTCGTTGTCCAGAAGTCTCTTGCTGCGTCGGGCGGGTCTGTGCCACGAGGCTCTGCCCCGAGGTCGCAAGCACCAGCATCATCAAACAAAGTTTAAGCAGCGCTTTCAAGATCCTCGGCCACCTTTTTCCATCCGCAATGTGTTACCGCTTACCGGTCAACAATTCCAACCTGGTTGTGTCTAACGCGCCCTGTGGTTCGCTAATTTCATCAACGGCGCGATCCAACATCATTGTATTAGCTCCTCATGAAGAGTCCCTGAATCCTAAATGAAAGTTCTTTAAACTCCAAATGATCCGCGCAGGACCACGCAGGACCAAAGTCAGCGAGGACCCCCTTAAGTAACCGCGCATATCCGCATCTCAGCCCCGCGCCGCTATTGGAGGCGAAATCACACCAAGAAGTTACACTTTAGAATGCCTTACGGAACGTTGTTAGGAATGGAGCGAGGAACTGGCAACAGCAGTCATTCCAAGATAACCAGCAACGAACTTGTCAGGAATGCGCGAAGCGCAGGTGGTCGTCTCGCCGTGGATTTTCCACGGCCAGACGGCGCTTACAGAAATATTTATTGGGAGATACGAATGTTATGAACGCCGCTTAGAAGCGAGGCCGCGGTTCCGACGGACTGCGGGAGCCACCACATGCGCCGGACCCATGAGCTTTCGCTTTTCATCATCTTGCGTCCCAAATAATCCATCAAGAGCGGGCTGGCTTGCACGGCAACATACAAGGAGTTCGAATTCGCGAATGGCCGCAGCAACGGATTGCGTTCTGTACCGGTGTTGCGCGAAATGACTCGTCGCGTGGAATAGGCGTCGAATGTCGCCGCGGTATGCCCGGCGGCAAGAAGGCCGTACCAAAGACGCCGACTTGCAAGGGATTCGCGATCCATGGCGCGCACCGCAGGCTTGATGGGCGCTTCAAAAGTGTTCGAGACCGTAAAGGGGCCGGCGGCAAGACGGGGCGCGGGCGACTCCGGAAAATAATTCGAAGGCGGCACGGGCTCGGCATGCCTCATGTTTGCGATCGCCGGAACATCACTCGGGAAAGACTTGGTCAGCGGAATCTCTGGCACACCGGCCGCTGTTTCAGTGGGGGCCGCATCGGACGTCTCTTTCGAGAACAACAATGGCCGCACTGCCGCGCGTATCGCCGGTTTCGGACCGTCGGCATCGGTTGTTGCGTAGTGCGCCGGCGGGGCCGGAAAAAGCAATACCACAAGGGCCAGCAGCATCTTAATCTCCTCAGTTCGGCGTGCATCAAGCGAAATCGGATTTTTCTACCAGCGTCGCAAGCTTACCTGTATCACAAAACAGTAGCCATGGGCGACCGGTTTCATTCGCCATGGACCATCCGCTCTACGGGGATTTCCGTATTCGTGGTACGCCCGGGTTAGTACTTCTACATGGGAAAAACCTTAGGTGACAAACAGGCGGCGAGGGAGCTCGCTCGATACGGGGATGCGGTGCTGGGCCACCGAACGAGCGAGCTCCAGGGATGCGCGAAGAGAGGGCCGAAGATAGCCCTGCCAGGGTCTTACGCCTCGAATTAGCTCGTCTGTTATAATCGCGCCGCTGTCGGAACGCACGCATTCAGGAAGGAAAGCAAGCGGTCAAAATGGAAGCTGCGAAAAAAAACCCCTGCTTTGATGTGCCCCGCTACATCGTCATCGAAGGCCCGATTCGCGTGGGCAAATCGACGCTCGCCAAGATCCTTGCTGAGCGGTTGCATGCTCGCCGCATTTTTGATTGCGACGACAATCCCTTTCTTTCTGATTTTTACAGCGAGAAACAGGGATCCGCCTTTCGCACGCAGATGTATTTTTTGATCGAGCGCCATCGCCGCTTGCGTGAAGCCCTGGCGATTGAATCTCCCGGGCCTGTGCTGGGTGATTTTCTGTTTGAAAAGGACAAAATTTTTGCCAACCTCAATCTTGACGACGAGGAGCTGAAGTTATACGAACGATACTTTGAGGAATTCGCCCCCGGGATCCGTCCGCCGGACCTCGTGATTTACCTGCAAGCTACACCCGCTGTTCTTCAGGGACGCATCGAAAGAAAAGGCGCTCGCGAGGAAACCCAGATTTCGCCCGAGTATCTCGAAGCTGTCATCGAAGCCTACGAACATTTTTTCTTTCGTTACTCCGCCTCTAATCTCTTGGTGATCAACACATCAGAAATTGATTTCGTGAACCGCAACGTCGATCTTCAGCAGTTACTCCGGCGATTGCAGGACCCCGTGACCGGCACTCAATACTTTCTCCCCCTAGGCCAGATGTGATTGCTCCGGGATCACAGTAAAGCTTCCGGATCTGCATGGGGTCTGCTATCTCCGAAAAGGATCGCATGATCTAAGGCTACGGCTCATTTTACAGCCCACTCTGTGAAGGGGTAACCTATCCTCTGTCGTGGCTGAACCGCGGGGTGGCAAACGGGAGTTCCACTCCGCTATTACCGATCGAGCCCATGCCTAAATTGACTGGAATCCATGCCGTCCGCGAAGCCCTCGAAGCCGGACGCGCGCTCGACCGCATCGTCATCGCCGCTGGCCGTCACGGCGATCGCATCGAAGAGTTGGTCCAAGCGGCGCGCCGCTCGGGCGTTCCCGTGCGTTTCGAAGACCGCGCTCAAGTCGACCGACTGGCCGCTACTCGCGATCATCAGGGCGTGGTAGCTCTGGAGGCAGCCCGCGCCGCAGTATCACTGGAAGACATCCTCGAAAAGGCATCGAATGACGCCGCGCGGAAAGGTCTCATCGTCCTGCTTGACGGAGTGGAAGATCCACAAAATCTCGGCGCCATCGTGCGTACTGCGCTGGCCGCAGGCGCTCACGGCCTTGTCATTCCTGAGCGCCGGGCCGCCGGCTTGACCGAAACCGTCGCCCGCGCTTCCGCGGGTGCCCTCGCTCACTTGCACGTCGCGCGCGTTGGCAATCTGGTTCGCGCCATGGAAGAATTAAAAGAGGCCGGTTTCTGGATGGTCGGGCTCGACGAGCGCGCTGAAAAGAATTACGCCGAAGCAGATTTTACGTTACCCGTGGGCATCATTCTTGGCGGCGAAGGCAAGGGAATCCACGAACTGACGCGTAAACGCTGCGACTTCCTCGTCTCGGTTCCGACGGTTGGACCAGTCCGCTCCCTCAACGTTTCGGTGGCCGCCGGCGTAGTTCTATTCGAAGCCATTCGCCAGCGCCGCGGGCAGCGAACCTGACCGCTACTTGTCGTACTGGATGAGGGAGAACACATCAAGCCCCGGAAGTTTTGCACGACCATGAAGAAATGTCAGCTCCACAGCGAACGCGCAGCCGGTGACCTTGGCGCCCAGTTGCCGCAACAGTTGCACGGTTCCAGCGGCGGTGCCTCCGGTGGCCAGCAAATCGTCGCACACCAACACACTCTCTCCCGGACGTACCGCATCTTCGTGAATTTCCAGCGTATCCGTTCCATATTCAAGGGCATACGAAACGCTCGCGGTTTTTGCCGGAAGTTTTTTCGGTTTGCGCACCGGCACAAACCCTGCGTGCAGGCTATAGGCCAGCGCCGGCGCAAAAATAAATCCGCGCGCTTCTATTCCCGCGACAATATCGATGGTCTTGCCCGCATAGTGCTGGCACAAAGAATGAATCAATCCATGGAAACCGTGCTTGTCTTTCAGCAGCGTGGTCAGATCGTAAAACAGAATTCCCTGTTTCGGGTAATCGGGGACTTCGCGAATCAGCTTCTTCAGGTCATCCATTCACTTGACTCCGCTCTATGCATCACGTTCGATTGAAAATCGCTCCAGAAACTTTGGCGCCAATTCGGCCGGCTCTTCGATTACCTTCCCGACGTTAGCGCTGAGTGGTCCGCGCTCCAGCTCACGCCGCAGCTCGCCAAGCTGCACGCGCGATCCCACCGCATAAATCTCCACGCGCCCGTCGTCCAAGTTGCGAACGTATCCCGTCAAGCCAAGCCAATCTGCAGCGCGCTTGGCAAAATAACGGAAGCCTACACCTTGGACACTGCCACTCACAAAAAAACGCTTTGCCTGTCTGGTCTCAGCCACGGCCGGCAAAATTGTATCAGAGTCACCGCTTGGCCCGACGTGTCATCCCGGCGGCTTGCCGGAGAGTTGAGCAATCGCTAGGAATTCCACGCCCAGCGAGACGTAAAAGCCCGGGTTCTGGCGTCGGACAACCAGCCAACTAGACTAGGGCCCTAACCATAAGATACCGTTCTGCGCAAAATCGCATCTTATCTAAAAACGTCAATTTTCGCTTAGACTGGGGATTATGCAGGCAAAGGAGATTATGTACTCCCACACTTGGTCAAAAATATTCCTGGCGTATTCGCTGGTATCCCTGTTTTTCACGATCGGTTTTCTTCGCGCCCAGGAGCAAAAGCCAGGACCCACCGCGCCGCCACCCGAACATCGAGTCACGCGCATCGGTGTGCAACCTGCGGAACCCTCCCCTCCCGTGCCTCGCGAACAAATCATCAACCATTTTGCCCAGAAGGAAGAAGAATTTCGCCTGGCCCGGCCCGGCTACACATCACGAAAAATAATCCGCTTGCAGGAATTTGGCGATGACGGCACTCCCTCGGGTGAGTTCGAAATCACCATCGAGCCGGCCACCACCTCGAGCGGCAAGCCCTATGATAAAATTGTGAATCAAACCACGTCGACGCTGCGCGTTCTGCGCTTCGAATCCGAAGATCTTGGACGCCTGCTGGCCATTCCCATGTTTGCGCTCACTCCCACGGAGCTGGCGAAATACGATCTCACCTACGTGGGCAAAGAGCAGGTGGACGAAATCAATTGTTATATGTTTCGCGTCAAACCCAAGCAGGTCGAGCGCACCCGCAACTTTTTCGAGGGCTTGGTCTGGGTGGATGACCGCGATCTCACCGTCGTAAAAACGTACGGAAAATGGATCAACGAAACCGGCGACGTACGCATGCCGGAGCTGCCCTTCACGTATTTCGAAACCTATCGAGAAAATACTGCCGGCAAATTCTGGTTTCCCAATTACACGCGGTCCGACGACAGTGTCCACCGTCAGGAACACGAAATCCGCACGCGCCTGACCATACGCTGGAGCGACTTCAAGCCGTTGCCCGGCGTGGCAAAAACTTCGCCGCCCTCTGTTGGTGCTTCTGCTCCTTCTTCGCCTCCCCCTGTCAAACCGTGATGAGGCTAGCCTGCCCGAATGTAAGCTGATAATAATCGAGCGGAGGACCGAAGTGCTCCGCTCGATCAGTCTTAAACCATCGACGATAATTTAAAATACAAATCGCAGCGCGAGTTGCGCCTGCCGAGGATCACCCACTCCTTGACGCAAGAAACCATCAAAGTTGAACAGCACCGGTGTAGACAGCGGGTTCACGTTGTTCTTGTTGTTAAACGTGTTGAACATTTCGACCGTCGGAATCAGCTTCATCCGATCGCCGAACTTGATCGGCCGCTCCAAACGCCAATCGAATGAGAAGTACGCATTGTCTTTGCGTAGCGTATTGCGACCTCGATCCACACCGGCAAGAAAGCGTGGTTGGGGTGTAATTGGCTGCGCCGAATGCGCCTGCATCCGAGCACTGGCGTTGATGCCCCATGGTAAGTCACCGTAGGTATAGAAGTTGAACCTGTGCCGCTCGTCGCGGTCGGAGTAAGCATATTCCGACGCCAAGTTGAAAAAGTTGGCATACCGGAAACTGAAGGGATCGCGCTCGTTGGAATCGTCATCTCTGTCAACCGAATATGTGTAATTACCTTCCATCTGGAATCGGCTGCTGAAGCGCTTCCGTACTCCAAATGTCACGCCGCGATATAGCGACTTCGCATTGCTAACGGTATTGGTGATGTCGCCGAGATTTCCGAAAGGCTTCGGCGCATCGCCCGGCTGTCCTCCGTAGGAAGCCGTGTCACCGGTGGCAGGTAGGTGCACCGACGGACTTACATTGGGATTAACGAATCGCGTCAGGTGCACTCCCTTCGACAGGGTGAAGTCCGCATATGCGGACAGCGAGGGAAGCAGTTCCTGCTGGAACGCCACATTGGTTGTATAGATACGGGGATTCGCGTAGTCCTTGCTGAAAACTGTGACTCCCGGCTGAAACGGAAACGTCCCGGGTGGCAGCAGGGGAACGGGCACGGTCGTTGGATACGTCGGCGGCGGGCCACCGGTAGCGGTGTTAAAAAAATTACAGGCCGGCGGATTTACGCAGCTCGAAGCGAAAATGGATTGCTGCTGCACGCCGTTTGTGGTAATCGCGCCAACTTGGGTCAACATGTTCTGGCGCGCGTTATAGATACCGTAGCTCGCTCGCAGAACGGATTTACTGTTCCCGCGAACGTCCCAGGAAAAGCCCACGCGGGGCTGAAACATCTTCTTCTGGTTGGGCAAGGTTCCATTCGAGGGGAACCTCGGGTCCGTCAGGTTCGTCCCGTAGGCCGCCTTTGACGGGGCGAGAACCGGATCTGGAAAGATCTGCGCTTCCCATCGCAAACCATAATTCAAAGTGAGATTTCGCGTGACTTGCCACTTGTCCTGGATAAACAACGCATACTCATTATTGGCGATCGAAGAAGCGCCCGAGGAATCCAAGGTCTGCGAACTCGACGTCGGGCCATGCTCCAGATAGAAAAGCAGAGGGCCACCGGTGAACAGCGCACCCGACGGGCAAGTAGGATTTTTCTTCGGATCGGCGTTCGGCTTGAGGAGAGCAAGATCCGTCCATGTGCCATCCGCGCATTCTGCCGTAGATGGCCCGAAGCCAGGTCCGAGCGCTTTCGGCGATGCATAGCGCAAGAAGCCTGTCACGCCGTCAAAGATGTAACGCCCGGTGAAGAAGCCGCGGAAGATCTGCGAATTTACGCTGTGCAACCATTCGCCGCCGAACTTCCAATTGTGTTTGCCGGAGATAATCGAGAAGCTATCGCGCAAATCGGTGCGCCAGAAAACTTCGTCTATCGCCGGTTCCAGAAAAAACGGCTGGCCGAATCGGAACGACGTCCCGAATCCCATCGCTGTATCCGGCACGTTCGAAGGCACCGCGTTGCGTGGCCGATTCTCGCGCCCGTAGGTAAAGTGCAACTCGTTCAGCTTGCTGTTCGAAATGGTGCTGAAGAAGTTCGTATTGAATGCCTGGATCTTCGAGGGGCCTTCGATTCCATTTGCCGAAGTTCCATAGGTTGGCACATCGAATGTCTGATTGGTGTTTTTGGAGTAGTCATAATTGTACGACGCCGAAAACCGGTGTTTCGGGGTGACGTCCCAGTCATACTTTCCCAGGAGCGCGGCGTTGCGCACCGGGTGCAGTAGGGGCTGACCCTCATCTTGCTTGAAATTTGTTTTGTAAAAATTGACTAGGGCCACGCGTTGGCATTCCGCGCTTCCGTTAATTAAGGCATCGTTCACGCCCACAACTGGATTGGCCACCGCGCACGCAGCGCCAAGCGGCGTACTCAAGTTCTTCCGGCGCAGGTTTGCGGTGATGCCCTCGCCGCTGCCAAAGAAAAACATCTTATCCTTCTTGATGGGCCCGCCGACTGTTCCGCCAAACTGCTCGCGATGGAACCCGTCAAGCGGCTGGCCGTCCGAGGTGCTCGAGGCCAGCGCCTTCAACCGCTGGTAGTAGAACGCACTGCCGTGAACATCATTCGTGCCCGACTTGGTCACGACGTTGACGACTCCGCCCGCGGTGCGCCCGAATTCCGCGCTCGCTCCACTGGCCACCACTTGGAACTCCTTGACCGCGTCGAGGGTGATGTCAATGGCCGCCCGCTGCCCGCCCATCTGCTCACCGAAAAATCCGTTGTTGTAGTCGCCGCCATCCAGGCTGATGTTGTTGAAAATTCCTCGCTGTCCGTTGAAGTTAATCTCATCTCCGTCCGGTCCTTGCACGATGCTCACGCCCGGCGTCAATGTCAGCAGGTCTTCGAACTTGCGTCCCAGCACCGGTGTCTCGCTCACCGAGAGTTCGTTGAGGGTGGTGGACGACGCCGTTTCAGTGGATTCGATCGCAGGTGTCGCAGTCACGACAATGCGCTCCGAGGTGGACGATACCTTCATCGCCACCGGCAGGCTAACCGCCTGGCCCACCGTCAAGTCGATGTTTTCCTGGACGATTGTCGCGAAGCCTTCTTTGGAAGTCGTCAAGGTATATCGGCCGGGTGGCAGCAACAGAAATGCGAAGTGCCCGTCGGGCTCGGTAGTTTCTGTCCGCGTAAAGTTGGTGTCGAGATTCCTGATTTCGACAGTGGCTGCCGCGACCGTTCCCCCCTTTTCGTCAATTACATCTCCCTGCACCGTTCCGGTCGTGATTTGCGTCTGTGACCAGGCGCGGCCCGTCAGGCTAAGACAAAACACCAATGCGCAGATTCCGCAAAAAAACTTTTTCATGCTCCCCCCTCAAGATAGTGCTCTCCCGACGTATGCAATCTCTTTGCAGTGTTGAACCCACACCCGTGAAGAAGTGCGCAAAGTGTAAAACCAGGTTTAATTTAATGCAACGGCTTATTACGGAAACTTTTTAGGTGGGAAACGGAAAATTCGGGCGCAGCAGCCGCGGTGTTTGTTGATTTTTAAGAAACGCGAAAGCGCGCGGGAACAGCTTCGTCGCGCTGAAATTCAACATCGTCGAAGGTAGCCGCTATCCCGTACCAACCGGGCACCGCAGCTTCTTCAACGCGCACAACATGCGCCAGCGTGGTCATCAGCACACTACCGCGACCCATCGGGCGATTCACAAGCCCCACTTCAAGTTCGATTGACGAGCCGTGCTTGAGTTGCCGGGGACACAAAAAGAAAACTCCCGTCGAGCTGATGTTGCGGGTCACCAGCGTAACCGCAAATTCCTGGCGCTCCTCGTCAACGCGTCGCAGGCGCAACGGTAAGGCAAGCGTTGCGCGTGGGTCCCGTCTTTGCTCCGGATGCACACCGACCACGTGAGTAGGCACACGTTTAAAACGGCGCGGCTGCGGTCCGCGACTGAATGGAAGAATCCGCAGGACTGGCACGCCCGCGGATCTAACCGGCGGTTTCCTGGGCGGCAGATCTTCCGGCGTCGTGATTACGGGTTCCGCTAGAGATTCTTGAGACAGATGGCGCGCAGCGCGCATAAACCCTCCCCACCCCGAGTTTCCCCAAGGCGCTGCGTTCGACAAAGTGTCACTGTCGCAGCATCGCGTCAATCCATTTGTCCGGCGCGTGTCCTATGAAATAACACGACCTCCGTATCCGATCCTGTCCGTATGGTCTGTGAGCCGATGCGAATCTTCTACCGCGCGGCCGCATCTGGTCCATTATGGCCCTCGACACCCCAGCTTCGGCTGTGGCCTACTCTGGTGACCTGAGTACTTCGCCTACGCTCGTCCTGGACGCGCCCGATACTGCTGTGGGCCCCAGCACTTCTGCCTCTGCAACCCTGCCCCCCAATCCTGCGCCGACGCGTGCTCGCCTGTTTGCCGCTTTTGCGGTTATTTATTTTATGTGGGGCGCCACATTCCTCGCGGTGCGATTTGGAATTGAAAGTCTTCCGCCTCTTTTGCTCGGAGGGTTTCGCCATTTTACTGCGGGCCTGATTCTTTACCCCCTGGCACGTTGGCGCTCGCAACAAAAGCCTACGCCAGCGAACTGGCGAGCCGCTGCGCTCATTGGTGTTCTCTTGCCCTTGTGCGGCAATGGAGCGGTTTGCTGGAGCGAACAACTTGTGCCTTCGGGCATCACCGCTTTGATCGTGGGCACCGTATCGCTTTGGATGGTGCTGATCGAGTGGGTTCGCCCGGGAGGCACGCGGCCCACCGGCCGCATCTTCCTTGGACTGGTACTTGGATTTATCGGGCTCGGATTTCTTGTAGGCCCTTCCCACTTCGGCGGGTCCGAGGGAGTGAGCCTGCTGGGCACATCCGTACTGGTGTTGGGATCACTTTGCTGGGCCGCCGGCTCGGTCTTCTCAAAGCATATTCAGCTTCCCCGCTCGCCTCTTCTAGGCGCGGGGATGCAGAGCTTGGTCGGCGGAGCGCTCTTGCTTCTTGTCGGTCTGGTTTCCGGCGAAGGCGCGGCATTCGACGTGCACAAAATCTCCTCGCGTTCGATAGCCGCGCTCGGGTATCTGATTATTTTTGGCTCCCTGGTAGGGTTTAGCGCCTACACATATCTGTTGCGTGTCGCTCCGCCCGGTCGTGTGGGCACGTACGCATACGTGAATCCAGTTGTGGCCATGTTTCTGGGATGGCTTTTTGCCGGTGAATCCCTGACGCTGCGTACCGTTCTGGCCGGAGCCGTGATCTTGACCGCCGTCATTCTCGTGATCACCGCGCCGCGCCCCGCCACTGGCACCCAGCGACTTCCGGCACCAGGCGAGGCCTAGCGCTTACTTAATTTTTGGTAGTGGTTCGGTTGATCGTGGCCGTAGACGCGTCAAGCCATTTCGGACGACCTAATTTTCTCTTCGTTTGACAGCCAGATCCGGATAGTCTCAAACTCGACCTTCGGTTATCGTAGTCCCCGTTTGACGCAAGCACGCTCAGCATGCCAAACGTAACGACAAATCGAAACGCAGCCCTTCCGGCAACAGCGGTCTGCTGGCGAGCATTTGCATCTCGCGACTCGCGGTACGACACGGCCTTCGTGGTGGCAGTACACTCAACCGGAATCTATTGCCGCCCATCTTGTCCGGCGCGCCGTCCCAACCGCAAGAATGTTGAATTCATGCCCGACGCGGATGCAGCGGAGCGCAAGGGCTTTCGCGCCTGTCGGCGTTGCCGACCGCGTGATGCCAGCCGCGCCGCGATCGTCGCGAAAATGACGCGCTACATCGAGCAGAATGCCGCACTGCATGACAACGCACCGGTGCGCCTGGCGGCGCTCGCAAAGGTCGCAGGCATGACTGCACAACATACCCAGCGCGTATTTCGTCGCGTGATGGGAATTACCCCGCGGCAATTTGCCGATGCCTTGCGCTTGCGCCGCTTGAAACAACAACTTCGCAAAGGAGACGACGTGACAACTTCCCTCTATCAAGCAGGATATGGCTCGTCGAGCAGGCTCTATGAGCGGTCTGATGCCCAATTGGGAATGACCCCAGCCACCTATCGCCGCGGTGGAACTGGGATGACCATTGCTTACACCGTGGTCTCGTCGCCGCTCGGGCGCATGCTCGTCGGGGCCACCGAGCGCGGCATCTCGGCCGTCTATCTGGGCGAAGCCGATGCACCTCTCGCAGCAGCTCTTCGCGCAGAATATCCCCTCGCGCAAGTTCATCGCGACGCGAATGGCTTAGGGAAATGGGTTAGCGAGATCCTGCAGCAGCTCGACTGCGGCCCACTCAAAACTATTCATTCGGCAGTAAATCTCCCTCTCGACGTGCAGGCAACCGCATTTCAAAAACGCGTCTGGGATGCACTCCGCGCTATTCCGTACGGCTCCACCAAAACGTACAGGCAAATCGCAAACTCACTGGGCCAGCCGAAAGCAACGCGAGCCGTTGCCCGCGCCTGCGCCACCAACCCCGTTTCCATCGTGGTGCCCTGCCATCGCGTCGTGCGCCAAGACGGAAACCTCGCCGGCTACCGCTGGGGCCTCGCACGCAAGAAAGCCCTTCTCGACAACGAGCGTCAGCACACGGTCGCGTCGAAGCGAACAGTCCTAGACGTAACGACGGGCGCTAGGGCGAACTCCCGGGCCGCCAGCTAAGCGTCGGTTCCAAACAGCCCAAAACAATCAGGTTCTCGCGAGGGAACAACGAGTTGAGCGCGGTTTCTAAAAATGCGTGGCCTTATTCTCTATTCGACGGGCGCTTGGCAGCTGGTTGTGCTCTTCTCTCTGTTGCTGCTGGCCGTGACGGGCATACACGTGCGGCAGTCTCTTCGACGCCATTCATGAGGTTAAGATTTTTGAGGGCAGTGGGCCATTCGAGCGGCAGGATGGCAACAGCCACATTTCACCAGGCACGTCCTACATTTTTTATTCGGTTCAGATTAATGACCGGCATATCGTGTTGGGTGCTAAATTCTCACCCGTGCCGTTGAATGAAAGCAACTTGATTCGGCTGCGTCGGGGAATTGCGCGGGGTCACAGAGCGAAGCGCAACAGCTAGGGCCTTTCCAGGTTTTGTCGATCCCAATTTCCGAGAATGGCACCAGCTTCATAGGTGCTCTGGCAGAAATCCAGCAATGTCTGCTCAGGAGACTCCGCCAAGCGAACATCGTCGTACATCAAGAAAAATTCATTTTTTACGGCGCTATAGAACGCTTTCCCGGGGCGCACCGTTTGGTCCTTAAATCCTCGCGGCTCGGGGGCCGCGTAGGCATAGAATGCCGCGTCCTTGATGACGTCTCCGTCGCCGGGCCAAAATCCCGCACTGATGTTTTCGTGCGAGTAACCCTCTTTGGTAATGATATCGGCGTCGGGCCGCTGCGGCGCGACTCGGCCGGAGAAGCGGGTTGCCGCCAGATCGAAACTTCCCCAGAAGAAATGAACAGGGCTTGCCTTGCCGATGAATCTTGCCCGAAACTCCTGAAAAATTGGATGAATACTGGCGAGAATCCGCCAGAAACGATGCGCATACTCGCTGTCGTAAGAGGAATGACTCTCATCTAGGTCGAAACGAACAGGCCGCGGCACTTCCACGGCCACCGGCCACACTTTCACGTTGATGCCGAGCGAGTGCAGGGCGTCCATGAACTCCGCATAGAAGTTGGCGACGGTGCGGGGGATGAGCCGCAACGTTCGGCTTTCGCCCAGGCTCGTCTCGATAACCAAAATGTGGGAAATGAAATCGAAGTGTACTTCGAAAATTCCTTTCTCGTAGGGTATCGCTGAGGTCGTCAAGCCGCGCGCCGTGACGTACAAAGCCGTGCCCCACCAGTGGTTTATTGGGGGGCTAAGAGCTAACCGCACTTTCCCGACGATCTGCGTCCACATGTGCAGCGTGGCGTACGTATCTTTCCATTCCGCGAGGGGAAGAGCCGGCCAGCGTGCGGATGTCTTCATAGTTAATGTTTCAATCTAAGCGCGCGGCTTGGATTTTACGACACCTTTGGGCCAGCGCGGCTTGAAGTCGTTGTCGGAGAGCTTCGGGTTGCGGACGATGTTGCTGTAATGAATGATGAAGTAATCCCCGTCGCTTTCAAAAAAGTTCTGCTGCACGGGGAGCCAATTGGATTCGTCCATCCACATTGTGATTTTTGAGATCTGGTTGCGCGCCTCCTCGGACTTAGGGATTAACTGGAAAGCCAGAACCTTACGATTATCGAGCAGCTCTTCACCCTGCAGCGTGACCTGATAATTTTTCTTCAGACTCGAGCCTGGCGTGCCAAAGCCTAGCAACAAATACTGGTCAACCATGGTTTTGTATTTCTTCAGGTCGTACTCATCCACCTGATTGATTTTGGGGTTGTAAATGAAGAGCGAATTTCCAGAGCGCAGGATCGTACGCGGATCGGGCTTGGTCATTTCGATACGCATCTTGTCGTCGCGCCGAACAATAATCTGCCCGGACTCGGTGGACTTATCGTTTACGACCACCGTGACTTTGGTGCGTTCGAGATCGGCTGAGAGGCTGCGAAAATTTCCTGCAGAAGCGTCCAGTTGCTTAAGTGCAGTATCCAGAGTCCAGCGCGCGGGAACCTGGGGGGGCGCGGCTCGCGCAAGACTCACGCCTTCGAAATTCATGTCTAAGAAGCTCGCTCCCAAGGAGAATGCACACAAAAGCATCGTGGGTAAAACCAAACGCGAGCTTACCCATCTCGGCGATAAAGTTAGCTTTGCTTCCTCAGTATGCAAACGTCAGGCCCCTACGTTAAGACATGAAATCAGGAACACCGCAACTCACCGGCACCAACCTCGCTACAGGTGATTTGATGCCCCCGGCCACTTAATCGTTTCGTCGATTCGCGACGCATTTAAAATCCGACGCCGCAAAACGCCGGATCCTGGGGTTCACGGTCGGATCCGAATCTCGTACGCAATCACTGTGCCGAGTTCATCGCGGATCGGATCCACACGCAGAATCGTGAATGTGCGCCCCTGATATTCAGGAATATTTTTTCGCACTGCGTCGTGCAAATCGTGTTCGAGCTCCGGTGTGCGAATTGGCGAGGCAAGCAGGCGCGCGTCCACGCGATACGTTTTTGTGGAGGTTGCCCGGTCTTCGTCCAGCAACTCCACGGTGTCTTTCGAGGAGGGCGGCCCAAGCTGCGGTGAATCGTGAAACCAGTGCCGCGGAGTGAGCAGCACAAATGCCAGGATCGCAGCCACGGCGATGTCGTATGGCCAAGTGCCGCGTTCGTACGACCAGCAGATGGTGCGATACAAAATGCGTCCGGCTGTGCGCATCTCAGTCGGCCGTCGCGCCGTCGACGATCACGCCGTCGCGCATGTGCACGATGCGATCGAAGAAAACCGCAGCTTCCGGATTGTGAGTGATCATAACTATAGTTTGATTTAACTCTTTGTTTAGCTTACGCAGCATTTCCAGAACAATTTCGGAATTCTTCGTGTCCAAGTTTCCCGTGGGCTCGTCAGCCAGCAGAATTTTGGGCTCATTGATGATTGCCCGAGCGATGGCTACGCGCTGCTGCTCTCCACCGGAAAGCTCCGCCGGGCGGTGCCGCAGCCGTTCGCCCAATCCGAGCATCGTGGTCACCACCTCGAAGCGGTGCGGATCGAAGCCGTTCCCATGAATGTGCTGCGCGATGGCAATGTTTCCGCGGGCGCTCAGTGTCGGAAGCAAATTGAAACGCTGGAAGACAAAGCCAATTTTGTGGCGACGCAGCTTGGTACGCTCCGCGTCGCCCATTACCGCCAGGTCGTTGCCGTCCACCAGGACGCGCCCGCGGCTGGCCTGCGCCAGACCGCCGATCACGTAAAGCAGCGTAGACTTCCCGCAGCCCGATGGCCCCATTACGGCGACCGACTCGCCCGGCAAGACGGAGAAATTCACGCCTCGCAGCGCCGGAACGTCAACTTTTCCAGCGCGGTACAGCTTCCAAAGATTCTCAGTTTTTAAAATTGGGTCCACATCTGATTCCCCTGCGTGGACGGATGCTGCTGCAGGCCAAATCATTGTAGCCGCGATTGCCATTTCTGCCTAGCCCTGCGGCGGAGCGCGAACTGTTTCACGTGGAACATTTTTTGCGACCGAGAAGCAAATTGAGCGCCCCACTGGCGAGTGGCGTGCACGGCGCTGCCCGTGAATGGCGACGTCCCGCTGGGGACATGGTTGTTGGTGCACGTGCGCGGCCCATGGAGAGGAGGCGAAGCGCCACAGGTAAGCTGTGGGTTTTCAGTGCCCTGCCGAGAAGGCGAAATTCCCCATCCAGGTGCGGTCGGTGAGAGGACTGGCGTCACTAGCCAACAGTGTCGGTACCTCCCGACGCGCTGCCGCCAAGTTGGCCGCCAAAGCTACTACGGGCACCGCAATGCGGCCAAGAGCCAAAGGAGGAAGACGCGGTACTGCAAACACAGCCTTCTGTCGCGATTGCCTGCAGGCCGGGTGGATGCGTCCTAAAGTGATGATCAGCGCGGCGACCAAGTGACTTAAGCGGCGCGCCTTCTAGGTAGCGAACCGGGGTATTAGTCGTAGGCCAGGGCTTCGATGGGGTCTTTGCGGCTAGCGATCCAAGCGGGATAGGAGGCTCCCACCAGACCGCCGGCGATGGCAATCAACGCGCTTTTGACGAGCCACTCGGTAGTCATCAAGATGGACAGGGTGGGAAACTTATGGAGGAGCACGGCGCGCGTGGCGTAGCTCAGGGCGATGCCGGCGATGACCCCGAGAACGCAGATCAGCGTTGTTTCCGCGAGCAGGGCACGAATAATGTATTTTTTGCCTGCGCCCAAGGACTTTAAGACACCGATATCACGGGTGCGTTCGATAACTGTCGTATACATCGACAAAAATATGACCAGGAATCCGATGGCTACAGCCAATGCGATCATGGAATCAACGAAGGGCTCGAGGCCCGGAAGGTTCGTCGATGTCATCAGCGAGAGTAAATCCTTGAGCGGACGTATTTCATAACGGGGAAAAACCTGGCGAATCTCATCCATTACCTCGGGGGTGTGCTCGGGACGAGTGCACTTGATGAAAAAGACCGAAGCCTTGTCCCGCGCGCCAGAAAGTTCCTGCAACGTGGACAAGGGCACGAATAAGCGTGCACCTTTGCCGTGCTCGACGATTCCAGCAACGTGCCAATCGCGTTCGAGCAGGCGCAGTTTGCCGTCGACGACAGCGTTCTTCGCTTTGGCAGCCCAGTCGTCCACCAAAATATCGTCAGGACCCTGGAGGTCGTGGCCCTTGAGAAACGTAAAGCCACCCGAAACCTCGCGAAATGAATCTGGGTCAATCCCATAAATAATATCCACGCCGCCCGAGGAACTAAATTGCAAGAGCACCGGGGCAACGGACCGAACGTACTTCATCTCCAGAATCTTATCGCGAATCTTGATGGGCATCGGCGCGCCGCTGAAGGCCAGGAAAACCGAAGCCGACGGCGGCTGCAACATCACATCGGCGCCGATGCCTTCGATGCGTTTAGCCGTTTCACGCAGAATGCCGCTCGTTAGACCCACAATAATCACCACGAGGGTAACTTCCACAGCCACCGCAAGGACACTAATGGCCGTGCGCATCGGACGATGGAGAACGTTGCGAACAACCATGTGGCCGATCACAGAGGGTTCCCTTGCTCATTTTGTTCGTCGTCGGATTCGGGTGATTGCGGCGTTCCCGGCTTGCTGGGCTCCAGCGTCACCAGCTCGGTTCCTGGCGGCTGGTCGAGCTTGAATTGCGCCTCGGAGAGATCTTCATTGAGGGTGAGCTTGGTGATGCGAATCTCCAAGCGATAATCATCGTGGGGTCGCACAAGAGTGATGTGCCGCGGATAGGGCAGCGCGGGTGAAGGCACTGCCGGAGAATCGCTTCTGGTTTGCCAATCTGAATAATGAACATCCGCGGTCAGGCGGCCAGCCCGTCCATACGTTTGCAGGCGCGCGATTTGAAGATTCGTGCGATCAAACCAGATTTTGCGAGCAATTTCCGCGGGCTGGGAGACCCTTAAAACAGTCAAGACGTAATAATTGCCGGTGTCGCCGCTAAATTCTTCGAAAAGAGGTGGAGAGTCTGGGGGAATCTCCGGCCAGAAAATTGCGTCGAGCAAGTGCTGCGGACGCAAATTTTCGAGCGGAGTTTTTGCCGGACGCTCGAGACCGGTTGGGCCGACGATGAATTTCTGCTTCGATGGGATGTAGATGCGGAATGTTTGACCGTCGCTCACCATATCAAAAATGTTTTTAGCAACAATGGGGGCCTGGCCAATCATGCGCACCCACCCGGGACGCCTGGCCAGCAGAAAGCCCTTGACGTTGTGATACTCCTGAATTACGCCGCTGTATGAGCTGCCTGCGGTGGGGGCAAGTTCGATCGTAGCTCTGACGCTGCGCACTCCGCGCGCGATTTCGTTGTATTCGTTGGTGAGCTGGGCGGGAGAAGCTTCCAGTGCCGCCTTGAGTTGTGCCTTGGGGACGACTCTTGTAGTACGTACCGGGCTGCAACCGGCGCCTAAAAACACCGCCAGCGTCGTCCAAACCAACCAGATTTTTGGGTAAGCTCTCAGGGTTTGTGACTCCGCAGAAAGGATTGAAGCAATCTAGCAGCCAATCGCGGGGTGCGTCAACGAAGGCGTTACCTCGAGCTGTTTCTGGTTGACGGGGTATAGGCGACCTTTCCACAACCGATGTTAGTTTTTGGTTCCGCTGGAATGGGGAGGATAGCCGCTACCGGTTCAATCCACCCTGCTCGATGACGGCAGTTTCGCGCACGATGAGACGATGGGTGGCCATCTCACTTCGTTTCGGCAGCACGCGACGCACGCTCAATCGATTACTGCGGGAGGGCCACCGAGACTTGCAAGGTTGCGACAGCGGGCTTGACGCGGCGGGTTACTTCGTTTGCGCTCAAAGGATTACTGAGTAGGGTAAGGAAGCCGTTTTCAAAATCAGTGACGGCACAGAAGAAATATCGTGGGAAGGCAGGGTGGTAGGCGTCCACGCCACGATGAGAAAGGTCGATTTCGAGTTCCGTATCGGCCCCCATTCCCCCAGGTTCGAGAAGGCCGCCCGCGCGCATACCAAAAGTTTCTGCCTCGAAGCGCTGAAAAATCTCGACGAGCTGTTCGGTGTCGGGCTGCGGAATGACGCAATGACGTTCGGCAGCTTCACGACATGCGATGCCCTTTAGATGGCAAAATTCACGCACCCGATCGAGGTGGCTGAAGAAGTCAAGCACCCATGGCTCGGTGGCGGCGATTGCTTCGACAGCCGCCGCCCAGATGCGCGCAGCATCGGGTCCGCGCACCGGCTCGCGATTGATCGTCTCAATCAGCTCAAGGGCTACGACTTTGACATCTGCGCCGAGATCGGGCGCTTCAATCTCGAGGGAGTAGGGATTGACCGCCATGTGGCTTGCCGATTGTAGAGAAAATCGGCATTGCTGTCATTACCTTGGGAACAAGGATGGCAGGCAACGACTCGAAGCTGGGTTCATGGCGATTCCTGGGTTCGAGTCGAATCAAGAGTCGCAGCGATTTGGAGAAATGAGGGGGGGGGCGTTGTGGAAATACTGTGCAAATGTAAGCTCCTCGTCTTGTACCCTCCTGAAACACAACCACTACAGGTAGACCGTTTGGACACCACGTACCAAACATTTTGTGTATCCATCTACAATTTTTCTTGACAAGTTTTCAGCACGCGCAGATACTGCGTTTCCAGATTAGGGGAGACGTGGTCGCGCCGCACGGCCCTAGCGGAGACGAAAAAGCCGACGCAGGTGCCATGTGAAGCCTCACCGGTTCAAATCGAAAAGTTTGAGCAACGGGCGGGACGCTCGATGATCTGATCGCTGGATTTTCTCAGGTCACTCCGCACACTGTGATTCTTTCTTTTTTTGATTTGGTACTCGCGTTTCTCCCCTTCGAGTTGCCGTTCTGCGAAATGAACGCGACGCCTCCCACGCAGCCTCGCGTCGGAGTAAAGTAGTAGGGTATCCCCCAGCGGATACCCCAATGCTCGGAGGGCAAATGGCCACAGTCAAGACGGCGTTGGGCGGGAATTCTTCAGAAGATCAGAGGATTGCTGTGTCAACCGCTAACCCATCCGCAGGAACTCGCACTCAAACTGGACTTACCTTCAAGCGACTATTCACGGACGGACAGACTTCGCCATTTGACGCCGTGGAATGGGAGCGCCGCACCGCGCTCATCGGCAACGAAAAAGGTCAGACAATTTTTCGCCAGGAAAACGTCGAGGTGCCCAAGACCTGGTCTCAGACCGCCACCAACATTGTGGCCAGCAAATATTTCCACGGTAAGCCCAACACTCACGAGCGGGAAACATCGGTGGCCCAACTGATTGGCCGCGTAGTCAACACTATTGTTCGATGGGGTGAAGAGGGCGGGTACTTTGCATCGACCGATTCGCGCGACGCCTTCCGCGATGAGTTGTCCCACTTGCTCGTGGAACAGAAGATGGCCTTCAACTCCCCAGTATGGTTCAACGTTGGCGTGCAGCCCAAGCCACAATGCTCCGCATGCTTCATCAATTCGGTCGAAGACAGCATGGATTCGATTATGAACCTCGCTAAGACCGAAGGCATGCTTTTCAAGTGGGGGTCGGGCACCGGGACGAATTTTTCGTCTCTGCGTGGCAGCCGTGAAACGCTTTCCGGCGGAGGAATCGCCTCAGGCCCGGTGAGTTTCATGAAGGGCTTCGATGCCTTTGCCGGTGTCATCAAGAGCGGCGGCAAAACGCGCCGCGCTGCCAAGATGGTGATCCTCAACGTGGATCATCCGGACATCGCCGAGTTTATTGACTCAAAAATGAAGGAAGAGCGCAAAGCCCATGTGCTCATCGAGCAGGGTTACAATTCCTCGATTGACGGCGAAGCGTATAGTTCCGTCTTTTTTCAAAACGCCAATCATTCCGTGCGTGTCACCGACGAATACATGCAAGCCGTCGAAGATGATAGAGACTGGTGGACGCGCAACATTACCGATGGCCAGCCCAACGAAAAATTCCGAGCGCGCGATTTTCTCCACCGCATGGCTGATTCCGCGTGGCATTGCGGCGATCCCGGCATGCAGTACGACACCACTATCAATCGCTGGCACACCTGCAAGAACACGGCGCGCATCAACGCGTCGAATCCTTGCAGCGAATACATGTTCCTTGATAATACGGCTTGCAATCTGGCCTCGCTGAACCTGATGAAATTTCTCGGCGCTAACGGCCAATTTGACGTGCCAGCCTTCCGCCATGCCGTGGACGTCACCATTACCGCACAGGAAATTCTCGTGGACAACGCCAGCTATCCGACTCCCAGGATTGCCGAGAACTCGCACAACTTCCGTCCACTCGGTTTGGGTTATGCCAATCTCGGCGCTCTGCTGATGTCGCTCGCTGTTCCGTACGATTCGGAAGGTGGACGCGATATGGCCGGCGCCATCACCGCGCTGATGTGCGGCGAAGCTTACGCCCAATCGGCACGCATCGCTGAGCGTCTAGGGCCATTCCCGGGCTTCGCAGTCAATCGCGACCCCATGATTGACGTGATCCGCATGCACCGCAACTCACTGCGTCCCATTAAGCCGGATAACGTCCAGCCTGCGCTTTTCAAGGCCGCGCAGCAAGCCTGGGATGATGCCCTTGCTCTCGGCGAGCAGCATGGCTTCAAGAATTCCCAAGTCACGGTGCTCGCGCCCACCGGCACAATTGGCTTCATGATGGATTGCGACACGACCGGCATCGAGCCGGACCTCGCGCTCGTGAAACACAAAAAGCTGGTCGGCGGCGGCCACATCAAAATCGTCAACAACACCGTTCCTCAAGCGCTTATGCGCCTGGGTTACTCTCCCGAGGCCGCATCGCAAATCGTTCATCACATCGATCAGAATGGCACGATCGAAGGCGCGCCCGGACTAAAGCCTGAGCATCTGCCGGTCTTTGATTGCTCGCTGGCCACTGCGCACGGCCGCTCGATTTCCTGGCGCGGCCATCTGCATATGATGGCGGCGGCTCAGCCCTTTCTTTCCGGCGCGATCAGCAAGACCATTAATATGCCCGAGGAATCTACCGTCGAAGACATCATGCAGGCCTATATCGAGTCATGGAAACTGGGACTTAAGGCCGTGGCCATCTACCGCGACAACAGTAAATGTTCTCAGCCTCTCTCGGCAGCTGGGGCGAAAAAAGTGGATTCAAAAGAGTCCAAAGAGATTGTTCGCACAGCGACCCCCATCGCCGTAGGCGAGCAGCGCGAGCTTTTTGCTCGCGCCCAGCGTGAGAAAATGCCGCCCGAGCGGCGATCCATCACCCACAAATTCTCCGTTGCTGGCCACGAAGGATATCTCACCGTCGGCAAGTACGATGATGGCCGACCCGGCGAAGTATTTATCAAAATGGCCAAGGAAGGCTCCACGCTTTCCGGCGTGATGGATGGCCTCGCGCTTTCTCTTTCCATCGGCTTGCAGCACGGCGTGCCCCTGAAAGCCTTGGTCGACAAACTGATCAACACGCGCTTCGAGCCTTCCGGGATCACGCAAAATCCCGACATCCGCTTCGCGAGCTCGGTGCTCGATTACATTGCTCGCTGGCTCGGTGGGAAATTCATCTCTGCGGACTACTTGAAGCTGAGCAACATTCCCGCGGGAGATTTGCTTGCTTCACCCACGACCACGTTAATGCCCTCGACACTGGAGGCCGCCCAGCCCTCACGTCTCCCCGAATCTCCAACCAACCAGCCGCGTGACATGCACGAAGGCGCGCCAGCCTGCTCGGAGTGCGGCATGCTCATGAGCCCCAATGGTGCGTGCTATAAATGCGAAAATTGCGGTAGCACCTCCGGGTGCAGCTAGGAGGCCCGCGCCATGGCAGCCATACCTGTACCAAGTGCTTCAGACCCTGGCAACGACGTTGCAATTAGGAAGCAGAGCGGGTTCCTCTACATCGCGCGCCATGGTGCTGGACTCAACTCCGTTTATCTCGTAAGTTTCCATCGCCTGGAAGGAATTGGCCGGGCGACACGGCCATTAGCTGTAGAGGGTGCGCAAGGATTACTCGAGCTCCTCGAACACCTGGGCATTGACTTTAAGCTTGCTGTGGTGCGCGGCGCCCTCGAAGATATTCTTCGACTCGGCTCGGCCACCATTCCGCAGCTGCTGCTCTCCGAGGAACAGCTCGCACAAAACGGAATGGTTCCCTCAAACGTTGAGCCGACTTTATAACTTCCCGCCGGAGATCTGCAACCTGCCTGAACACGCATTATGTTTTGCAATCGACCCACCAACTATCGAAACTCTTGCTTGCCATGTTGCGAGTGACCGGCGGCATGGCGACATGCACTGGCGAGCTCTTATAAAATTCCGCAAGCAGAAACGACAGACACAAAAAAGAGGGGCCCTTAGGCCCCTCTCGGGTTCAGCACTTTCCCCACAGAGCCAATATCCTGTCGAGTGAGGATATGGCCACCCCGGGAAATAAAAACCACTCTGCCTAGACTCAGAGCACGCCGCGTGCCAGCCAACTAAGCGCCAGGCACATTCCAGGTAAAACCCTTATTACGCTTGACTTACACAGGGTGGAGCGTTTGCGGTTGCTTCCTCTGGCGTTTCTACTCTACGGTTTCTCACAGTTCCTCCCCTAGACTCTACATTCTTTGGGAGAAGCTGTTAAGCATACCGTTCAACACGTGCAACGAAACAGTGGTCAACCACCCAAAGCGCGGGGCTTGCCACTCACTGGTGAGATCAAGCTCGCGGACAAAAACTGCGACCTAATGCCCCGATGCGTTCTGAGTCACACCTCCACGACCTCCTGCAGGGGGTTGCTCGCCTTCGAACGGCGCCTCACTCGAGTCCGGTGGCGCTAGAATTAGTGCGGAGAATTCAAGCTGTCCTAGCCTTCATGATGGGGACAGCCTTCGAGTACTTCTCGCGCAAATCACGCTCTGCCTTGAGCCAATTATCTAATTCCCTACCTTGGACCTTGCCACTCTCTACGTAGATTTGATAGGCGCACGCTTCAATTTCTTCACGTGTCGGACGGGCCTCAGCACTTTCCGGCACGCTGCTCTTATAAGATGATTTCGCGGTCGGTGATTTGTCGGTGGATTTAGGCGTAGCGAAAGATTTATCTATCGATTTGGCCACGATAATCCTCCTTTTACCGCAGTTTCACATCCGAGCGTACCCACGGCAACTACGCAGTGGGCACTCGCCTATCTTGAACCTGGTGCGGCTAAGAGGGCAAGAGACATGCCTTAGCTACCCGCCATGGCATGGTTCGGTTCCGAGCATCCCAGTCCTTTTTTATCGATCAAAAAAAAAGACATGCGCGAACCCCACTTTTCAAGCATCTTGTATGTAGCGAATCGGGGTAATTCCCGCCTCGTATATTAACGATAGGAGAACTTACAGTGAAAAGAACCCTCCCACTGGTTGTCTTAGCCGTGAGTTCACTCACTGTGGCCGCAACGTTAGTGCAGGCCATATGTGGAAATCAGCCTTCTGCGATTCGCAACTCCCAACAAGTTAGCTCGCAGCTCCAAGCTGATGGCAGCGCTCCTCCCCCTCCTTGGCCACCGCTCAACTCTGTTCTAGTTGCCGATGGCAGCGCTCCTCCTCCTCCTTGGCCAACATTCAACTCCGTTCTAGTTACCGACGGCAGCGCTCCTCCTCCTCCTTGGCCAACGCAAATCAGTCAAACATAGTTGTTGAAAGAAATCGACGCCTATCGACAACAACATCCGGCCTGAGCATATTGTAAGGGTTAGCTGTTAATTACGTAATCCTATGATATGCTCAGGCTGCTACCCGGTAGTCGGTGCGGCCCGTTGACCGCAGTCCTAGATTATGGGTCGCAAGCCTTCGCCGCTTATGGCCATGCTCGGGAGGAAGACATGGGAGAACTAATTTTTTATGCTTTGATCAGCCTCACGTTGCTACTACTCTCGCTGAGATTCTTCTTCCAGAAGGCAAAACCCGGACTGACAGATAGTGCCTCAGTAACCATCGCCGAATTCCTCCCTGTACATCATCGAGAATTCGAGGAAGTGGAGCACCGCCTCGGCGAATACGATGCATTACTTCAGAGCATCGATTCCGAACGCCGCGAGCTGGCCCTTGGCTACCTCGGTGCTCTGCGCGATGATTTCATTCGAGTAGAGCAGCTCCTCAATCACGCCGCAAAATTCCTGCCTGACCTCACGCTCCAAGGAGAAGGTGAGCGCCTGTGGCTTGGCATCAGATTTGGGCTTGCCTATCGCGTCGCTCGCATCCGAACCCGGTTGGGTTTCGTCCCGTCGGTCCAAATCGCGGCGTTGACGCAACAAGTCCGGCTTTTAGCTCAAGTGGCCGACGAGGCTCTCAACCTAATCGCCCACGAGTATGGTCTTCCTGTACTGCAGTCAGATCTAAATACGACAGCAGCCAAGCCCTAATCGACCTTAGTTGTCAATCCCTACGCGGTTGTGGTCCATCATTCCGAGCCCTTTTAAGATTCATGGCTCGAGAATGATATGATCCGCGTCGCGTAAGCTTTCCATGTCGACTCAACTCGTCCTGTGGTACTCAGGGCTCTTCCTGCAAATCCTGGTTTGGGCGCTGACAGTTTGGCGTCGTCTGCACCTTCGACTTCCCGTCTTTACAAGCTATTTGATTATCTTAACCGCTCGCGATGTCTTTTTGGTTTGGGCATACCACAGTGCGGGATACAGTTCACGGTTGTACTTTTTCTCTTTTTGGACCACCCAGAGTATAGTTTTGGCTGCGCGGGCCGCAACGATTGGCGAACTCGCATGGAACACTGCACGCCCCTATCTAGGATTTAGAATTGTGCTCAAGTGGGTGCTGGGCGGCATTGTTGTAACCCTACTTTTACGAGCGACGTTTGAGGCTGTAGCCAAATCTTACGGTCTCCCGGCATTAATTCTCGGTTTGGAGCGCAACTTCGAGCTTACAGCTGTGGTTGTGCTCGTTGTGGTTCTCGCCATGAGCGCGCGTTACCAAGTCCCCCTGCCAGGTACGCAACGTCTCATCGCATTTGGATTGCTCTCTTATTCAGTCGTTCAAATACTGAATAATTCAATTTCGCGTCAGTGGTTGGATTCTTATTTCCGCTCCTGGGCCGTCATTCGGTTTACATCGTTTCACGCAGCACTGGTGATCTGGGTAATCGCCATATTGCAGGCCCCGCCAGCACCGGCAACGTCGCCCCCAGCCCCTGACTCCGATAGCCTGGTTGAGTTCATGCGGCGCGGGACACAAGTGACTCGCGAGCTTGCAGCACGCCTAAAGCTCTTCAGAAAAAAACCCAGAAACTTAAGATAATGCGTTGGGGGTCTTCGAGAGAAACGTTCTAGGCGCCGATAGCCGAGCGGACAGCGCCAGCGATGGACTGGCTCCAGCGCTGCACGTCTGCGGAGTGTTCGGCCTCAACCATCACCCGTACCAGAGGCTCGGTACCGGAGTAACGCAAAACGATTCGACCGTTGGCGCCGAGCGCGGCATTGGCATCCGCGAGAACCCGGGAAACGTCCGCGAGCGATTCGAGTGGCGGCTTGCTGCGCACCTTTACATTGACGATGGTCTGCGGAAAATCCCTTTGTCCCGCAACGAGATTGTCGAGCGAGCCTCTCAACGAAACGAGCGAGGCGATTTTCAGCGCGGTCACCAAACCATCACCTGCTGGTGCGTCTTCGAGAAAAATGATGTGCCCGGACTGTTCGCCCCCCACGACCGCGCCGCTGCGCAGCATCTCCTCCAGCACGTAACGGTCGCCGACGGGAACGCGCACGAGCGTAATGCCCTCGGACGCGAGGACGCGTTCCAGTCCGAGATTGGACATCGTCGTCGAAATAACGCGGTTGCCTTTGAGCTTTCCGGCCGATGCCAGATAACGCGCTGCGGCGAGCAACACGCCGTCGCCGTTAATCAGACGGCCCGACGAACTGACGAATAGTGCGCGGTCGGCATCGCCATCAAACGCAACGCCCAGAGTCGCGCCGTCGGCCAGCACGCGCTCCTGCAAACCTTCCATGTGCAGCGAGCCGCAGCCCGCGTTGATATTTTTGCCGTCCGGCTGATTGCAAATGGCCGTCACATCGGCGCCAAGCGACGCAAACACCTCCGGACCCAAACGGCTCGCCGCGCCGTTGGCGCAATCGAGCACGATCTTCATGCCGGCAAGGTTTGCGTCGGGGAGAACCCGGGTGCGAAGAAACGCGACGTAATCGGCATCGAAGGACTCGTCAGCTCGCAACGACGCAGCAGGTCCAGGAGTCGAACCATTCTTGTTTTGCAAAATATCCGCTTCCAGCTGTTCTTCGATGGCATCGCGGAATTTCATCCCTGCCCCCGAAAAAAGCTTCACGCCATTATCGTAATAGGGATTATGTGAAGCCGAGATCACCACACCGGCTTGATATTGTTTCTGGCGGACCAGGCACGCCACGCCTGGCGTGGTGATGATTCCGGCGAAAGCCGGAGTCACTCCGCCGGCTGCGAGGCCGCTGGCGATCTGTCCGGCGATATGCGATCCCGATTCGCGCGTGTCCATTCCGATCAACACGTGCGGCTCGCGCACCTCGCGACGCAAATATGTTCCCAGCGCGTGGCCGCACCAGTACAGCGTTGCATCGTCGAGAGGGTATTCGCCAGGAATGCCGCGGATACCGTCGGTACCAAAAAGTTCTTTACCCATAAAAATAGCGTCGATATGAGAAACCAGTGCGTGCGAAAAGGCTGCTGAAAAAGATTGCGCCGGTGCGAGGCTATCGCAGCGGATGCACTGACTGGGATGACTTTATGAGTCTAGCACATGCGTTTGGCTTGGCGGTTCGCGGCCGCGAGAGAATAGCCAAAGAATAAACCGGCACTAGACGCCGCTCAGTCGGCCTCGTATCATGATTCTCGCGCCATCATCTTCGGTTACTGCGGTACTACCCTTCGCCGGACAGGTTGCTTTCACGAACACTGCATTACCCGCCAGACCATCCCGTTACAAGGCTGTGATATCGTGGGCTAGAGAAGAAAACATCCGCACGTCGCATGACGCAAACCATTCGCATACGCGCCTCAACGCCCAGCCAGCGAATCATCGCCGCTGGAATCGTGATCGCCTTTTGTTACTTCGCCGCCAGCGTAGTGATAACGCTGCTCCTGTCGATGATGCTGGCGTATTTTCTGGATCCGCTGGTCGAAGTTATGGAGCGTATACGCATCTCGCGCGCGTTCGGATCGCTGCTGGTGGTGGTCTTTGTCGTGGCGCTTGTGGCGGGCATTGGATACTTGCTCATCGACCGTGCCGAACGATTCGCGGGTGACTGGCCACGCTATCGAGCGGTGATTCAAGAAGCTACCCAAGCGATCGAGCGGCGAGTGGAGAAAGTGGAGAGCAGCGTCTCGGAAATTACGCCGCAGCAGCCCCGCCCCCCCATCAATACCGTCCGAGTCGAAAGCGAATCGGCGGTGCGCGGCATGTTACTGCGCGGTCTTGGATCCCTGTACACTCTGTTGCTGGGCGTCACGTTCGTACCGTTCCTCCTTTTTTTTATGTTGGCCGCCAAGCGCGACGTCTGGCACGCCACCATGCAGCTCTTTCCTGCTTCGGAACGCACACGCGTGAAAGAGGCGCTCGATAGCGTTGGCATCGTGCTGCGCAGTTTCGTAGTCGGCAATGTGTTCGTAGCGTTTATTCTTGTGCTAGTGAGCTGGGGGTTTTTCTGGATGATTGGAATCGACTACCCTTTTTTGACGGGTGTTGTTTCCGGAGTCCTGAATCTGGTGCCCTATCTTGGAGCCGTGCTGGCATGGATCCCCGCGATAGTTATAGGTATGACGCACTGGAGCACCTTCGGGCCATTTCTGGGCATGGTGGCCATGCTCAGCTTCTTCCACATCATCGCGATGAACGTCCTGGTTCCGCAGCTGGTGGGTAAACGCGTGCGCTTGAATGCCCTGGCTGTCACGGTAGCACTCTTATTTTGGGGCTGGCTGTGGGGTGGAATGGGATTGGTGCTCGCAATACCCATTACGGCCACGTTAAAGGTGATCTGCGACCACATCGAAGCGTGGCAGCCCGTAGGCCGCTGGCTGGGGGCCTGAAACAAACATCCGCTATTTTTGCGGCGCCGTGGTTGGTGCAAGAGGAAATTGCCGCAACGATTTGAGGTAGCTCACAATCTGCCAGCGCTGCGCCTCGGGCAAGCGCGACCAGGACGGCACTCCCGCGCGCAACTCTCCCTTTGTCAGGAACCAAAATAAATCTCCGGGAAGCCCCCGGGGCGACTCGCGCAGAACGCCGGAGTGGAGCTTTTTGGCTACCCTGCGCGTCGGCCCCGTGCCCCTATGCACAGTGACGTGGGAAACGTTGTTCTGCGGCTTGCACTGACTGTGGCACGGCTTCGTAAGGATTGCTGCGTACCTGCCGCGGACCGGGCACGCCGGAAAGTCCGGAAACGGATTTTTGCGGGGATAGCTGTTATCGTCCGCGAAACCAAGCGCTGCAAGGACTACAAACCACCCTTGGGGGCAGGTCGGCGGGTTGCCGGTCAACGAGGAATTCAGGATAATCGTGGCGCGTTGCGAGCTTGGAGCTAATCCAATCGGGCGACGGAGCGATGATGAAAAGCGACAAACTCATTCTGCGATTTCTCGACGAAGCGTATGAGAAGAGGACCTGGCACGGTCCAAATCTGAAGCAGTCACTGCGCGGGATTTCAGCGAAGCAGGCGGCCTGGCGGCCTGCGCCGGACCGCCACAACATCTGGGAATTAGTAGTCCATGCGGGGTATTGGAAGTATGTGGTGCGCCGACGAATCGAGGGTGCAAAGCGCCGCTCGTTCGTGTTGAAGGGGAGCAATTTTTTCAAACGCCCGAAGGAATTGACGGAAACGGCGTGGCGCGCGGATCGCGATCTTCTCGAGGCGGAGCACCGGGCGCTGCGATCTACGGTCACGAGAGCGCTCGCAACCGGACGCGCGGAAAAGTGGCTGGCGACAATTTATGGCGTTGCGTTTCACGACGTCTATCACGCCGGGCAGATTAGGTTTCTACGCCGCCTAATGATCCGGGAATGAAGCGAGCAGAAGAGAATACGGTGCTAACGATGCCGTTCTTCCATTTCTGTTAGCCGGCGTGGGTTGCGAAACTGCTGCGCAGTTTCGCAATGGTTCTCCGCACATTCGATGCTTCCTGAAACAACCGGATCGCTGCAATTCCGCGCGCACCGGCAGAAACACATTGCCAAGCATTTTCGAGCGTAATTCCGCCGATAGCAAGAACCGGGATTTGGACTGCGCGGCAAACTTCCGCGAGACGCTCGAGTCCTTGAGGCGCGCCAAAGGCGGCCTTCGATGGCGTCGGAAAGACGGGCCCAAGAAAAATATAACTTGCGCCATCGCGTTGCGCTGCAAGCGCCGCTTCCAACGAATGGCACGAAACGCCCACGAGAAACTGTTTCGGCACCTTGTGCTCGTTTGTTGCCCGGCCCAGCCAGGCAACGGTTTGTGCTACAGGGATCGATGTTTCTCCCAAATGAACGCCGGCAGCGCGAGCTGCGAGGGCCACATCAAGGCGATCATTGATAATAATGTTCGTGGCTGGATTTTTAGTGGCAGAAGATGATGTGGCCAGCATCGGAAGGGGACTCGCTGCTCCAGCGGCTACGCTGTGGAGAAGAGTTGCAGGGGCATCTTTCTCGCGGATTTGGATCCAATCCATCCCCGATGCAATACAAGACAGAATGAAGCGCCCAAGAGACCGAAACCTCAGCACCTCGTCACTCTCTGGCGGGCTTGCTGGCGGATGCTCTTGGGGATTTCCGGGTCGAACGAGCAGGCTCCTCCGGTCCGTGACATAGCAGAGAATCGGCTTAGCTGCGCGTGGCAACGCTCGGGGCCTGACGCCGGCGAATCATTCCTGCGGCCAAGCCTACATCGAGAAGGCCTAGGCCGCTGACCGCCCCACGAAAGGAAGGGTGCAAGAGGATGGGAATCAGCGAAGGGAAATGAGTCAAGAAGTAGTTGTGCTCCCAGATGCCAGACCACGGCAGAAGCAGCAGGAGCACGCCGAGTTCAAAGCATAGCAGCACGAGCAGCGCATTTAGGACACGGTTCATGGGGTCTAGAGCAGTCGTGCACTGAATTCGAGCCGGAGCGCACTTAAGGCGAGAGTAGCACAAGAAACAGTTTCAGCGACTCTTTTCCAGGGTGGCAATGCGGTCCGCGACGTCGCGATAATCGATGTTCATAGCATACACTTGCGAAAAACTCTTGAGCGCAGCCGCATGCTCGCCGGCCGACTCCTGGGCCACGCCGAGGTCGTAGCGTAACGCGAGAATGGATTCGGATTCGAGACCCGGGGTCAGGAGCGCTCGCTCATACCAAACGGCAGCGATATTGGCCTGTCCCTTCTCCATAAAGGAGAGCCCGAGTAAGGTGCAAACCTGCATGGCATAGCGGAAGGCCCGGCCTTTGTTGTTTTCTTTGGCGACTTTTTGAAATTCGCTGATCGCCTCCTCGAGCAAGCCCATTTCACGGAAGGCAATCCCAAGGTTGTAGTGAGTTTCGAGATCTTCGTCATCACCCATCTCGCCCAACTCAGCGCGAAATTCCTCGAAGACCTCTCTGAGCGGCTCAGAAAAACCGTCTGCAAGAGGGGCATTCACCGCCTCAGTGTTTGCCGCGAGAGGCGGCTGAGCCTTGGCAACCGGGGGAGAGGCGGCGGTATCTCGCGCCGCTGCAGCATTATTTGCAATCACCTGTTCCGGTGGCGTAAGCACAAGATGATCGAACTCGGATGCGAGATCCGATAGAAACTGCTCGGAAGACATAGCCTGTGCGGGGCCCTTGGCGTGTTTCGCGGTAGCCGGGTCTGATGCAACGGGAATTTGTTTTTCTATTCCCTGGGCTGCCGGTTGCAATTCGAGTTCATAATCCTCATCGCTCACGGGCTCAAGAGTTGGCTTGGCCATCGTTTCCGGTACCGGCGCGGCCACGACCGGTTCTGGACCGGGCGCTGCAGTGATGGGTTGGGTCGGAGCGGGCGCAACTGACTCGCTGACTTCAACAGGAATCTGAGGCTCGCGGAGCCTTTTCGATTCTTCAGGGGGCGCTGGAGCCTCGATGGGCAACTCAAACTCCGCAGCGGGCGCCGGAGCACGAACCCCTTGCGGCGCGATGTACGCCGGTTCCGGAGCTTTTTCGCGAACCTTTTCCGGCTCTTTTTCTGTAGGGGCTGCAGAGTCAGCCGCAACTTTCTCGGGAGCTTGCTGGGGCCTGCTCTCCGTTGCGGCAATGCTTTCGCTGAGAGCGGACCACTCGTCAGAAAGATCGACTTCGTGAACGGATTGCTCAGGCGCGACGTGGTCCTCGGCTGGTTTAACAGCCAACGGAATCGCAGGAGGAACCGATGTGGTGGCTACAGGCTCAGCGGCTACCACCTCCTCGTCCATGCCCGCGGCCCGTTGGAAACGCCGGCGAAGCTCGGAAAAGCGGTCAGAATTCTTCGTGTCGCCCTTCTCACGGTAAATCTCTTCCAGGCGCCCGGCAAGCTCAGCAGTTTTGCGGTCCTCGCCAGCACCGAGATGGAGATCAAGAAGTTTTTCGAGCGTGCCAGCATGCTGCGGCGCGCGCACCAGCACACTTTCGAGTACGCTGATCGCCTTCTGCGTGAGGCCATAGCTGGCGAACAAGTCCACATCGGTGAGCGACTGGCTGATGAACCGCTGCGTATCTTCGTCCAAATCTGCATCCACGATCGGAACGTCGGATAACGTTTGTTTCGGTCGCGCAGAAACCTCCGGTGGCACCGGCGCTTGCGGTGTCTCGACTATAATTGGAGCAGGCTCAGCCAAGATCGCCACCTTGCCTTGTAGTGCTGCTTCGAGCCGGCGGCGGACCGACTCATTTTCGGGCTCACGTGCGAGGAGTTGTTCGTATACTTGTTGAGCGCGAGAGAAGTCGCCGGCGGCCGCGGCCGCGTCGCCCAATTTTGCCAGCGCCGCAGGCATCTGAAAAGAATCACTGGTTCGAGCGTAGGTATCCACGAGCCATTCGAGCGGCTCCAATTTCCCTGGCAACTTGGAGGAGAGGCCCACAAGTAGGTGCCCGATACGTTCTTGATCGCCAGCGTCAATCATCGGAATGCGGATACGATCGATAACCGGCAGAATCTGGTCGGCTTGGCCGGCATCCAGCATGGCCGTGCAGACTTTAACAATCAAATCAGGATGTTTGGGGTCCTTATCAAACACTTTTTCCGCAAGCTTTACGGCCGGAGGCCAGTCCTGGGCACGCAGATATTGATCCATCAAAAGAATGGCGGCTTCTCCACCAGACTCCAAGCCCGGCATTTTTTCCAACAGCTCAGTGGCTTCCGTGCGGCGGCCAGCAGCAGCGAGAGCGCGGGCCTTGATCGCCAAAGCAGGTTGATCTCGGGAAGAAAGTTTCAAAGCCTTATCAGCAAGCTTTTCCGACTCGGCATGATCGCCGCGACCTAAAACACGTTCCGCAGCAGCTATATACGCTTGAACAGCATCTTTGTCCTGGCCCATCGCGTGGTACAGGTCAGCTAGCCGTACCTGGAGCCGAAGATTGTCAGGCTCGACGTCGAGAAGTTTTTTCAGAAGCGCAACGCCCTGCGACTGGCGGCCGGCCTTCAGATGGACTTCGGCGAGTTGCAGATAAAGCGGCCGCGCTTCACTCATTACGCCTTGCTGGACATATAGTTCCGCAAGCTTTTCGAGTGGCTTGGTCTCTTCAGGAGCAAGCTTTGCAATTTTTTTGTAAATGGCGATTGCTTTGGTGACAAAGCCGTCGCTCAGGAAGACTTGCGCCAGGCGCTCAAAATATTCGAGAGCCTGAAAAGTGTCGCCCTGGCGAACGTAAAGATCACCGATGGTCATAAGGGTGATCTGGTCGCGGGGCTCGTACTTCAAAATGCTTTGGTATTCCCCGATGGCCTGAGGAACTTTTCCTTGATTGAGGTACTTTTGCGCGGCTTCGACGAGTTTGGTCTTGTTATACGCCATTCTAAGATCCGGAAAAAATGTTAACTAGCAAGATGTGGCCCGGTCATGCAATTCCCTTAAAGAAACGTGGAGAGGATGAACGCCCGCCCTCGGGAAGCGAGCACCAAGTCACGCCACAGATACGCTAGCAGGGGCTTCGAAGCCAAGTCAATGAACGCAGCATGGGTGTGTGAACAGCCAGTAATCAATGGTATAGGGGTTGGAGCGGGGACTCAGGGACCTTAAGGTCGAATTCTTGCCCCAACTCGGAAGCTAGGGAACCCAGCAAGCTTCAGCACACCGAGCAGCTGATTTAGAGGCGCAGAGCGCCTCAGGGTGTCCCCACGGTTTCTGGAGTATTCAAGGCTTCTCTTCGGCACCTCAAGTGATACTCGAGAAGCTCATCGAGTTCCTGCGCGGAAATTGGTTTAGCCAAATAACCATCCATCCCAGCAGCCAGGCATCGCTCGCGATCACCCTTCATGGCATGAGCGGTCACGGCAATCACCGATTGGTGCGCTCCCGTTGTTATTTCTTTCTTGCGAAGGGCAGCGGTGGCTTCAAATCCATCCATCTCCGGCATCTGCACATCCATTAGGACAAGATCGTAACTGTTTTTTTCGAGCTCTGCGAGAACCTCCTTCCCATTGCCGGCCACTACAACCAGGTGTCCCCTTTTTTGCAACAACTTCAAGGCGAGCAACTGGTTCACCGGATTGTCTTCCCCGACCAGCACGCGCAAGAAGGCGGTGGGGTCGCGCGCGTCGTGCAAGGAGAAGCGAGTAATTAGAGGGATGGCTCCATTCTGCTCGTGATTTCCGAGCACGCGGGCGATCGCCTCGCGTAACTCCGATTGCCGAATGGGCTTCAGCAGGTACGCTGAAACTCCCAACTTCTGGCAACGAGCGGCATCCCCGCGGTGGCCTGCCGAAGTAAGCATCATGATCGTGGCCATTGATAATTCGGGCATTTGCCGAATGCGCTCGATTAAAGCGAAGCCGTCCATCTTGGGCATGTGCATGTCCGTCAAGATCAATGCGTAGGGCTGCTGCGCTTTGTGGGCCGCGGTGAGTTGCGCGATGGCCTCTTCTCCGTCTAGCACGGATTCGGACTTCATCTCCCAGCGCTTAAGCATCCCTTCGAGAATACGCAGGTTGGTGCGATTGTCGTCTACCAGCAATACCTTTACGCCGCGCAACATCTCGGGCGGAGCAATGGTGCCCACCTCGATCGTTTTGTTGGAGGTCCCCAATCGGACCGTGAAGTGGAAGTCGGTTCCCCGGTCAACGTGGCTCACGAGCCAAATTTTACCGCCCATCATTGCCACAAGGCGGGTTGAGATACTCAGACCCAGGCCGGTTCCGCCATATTTCCGTGTCGTCGAGCTGTCCGCCTGGGTAAACGGTTCAAAGATCAGTTTCTGTTTGTCGGCGGGAATGCCGACGCCTGTGTCCGACACTGTAAAATGCACCATCCGATCCTCGCCGATCGCGGCGGCGATCGTAACCTTCAAGGCAACTTCCCCATGGCTGGTGAACTTGATGGCGTTGCTCAAGAGGTTGGTGACGACCTGGCGCAGTCTGCCGGAATCTCCCCGCACCACCTCCGGCACCTCGGCAGCCACCTCGCAAAGCAGTTCCAGGCCCTTTTCGTCGGCGCGTATGGCCAGCGCCTTCAACGTGGTCTCCAGACTTTCGCGGAGATTGAAATCGATGTTCTCGAGATCGATCTTCCCGGCCTCGATCTTCGAGAAATCAAGAATGTCGTTAATCACGTTGAGAAGAGAATCCGCGGAGAATTTAACGGTCTCGAGGTAGGTGCGCTGCTCGGTGGTCAGCTGGGTATCGAGAACCAAATCGGTCATGCCCATCACGCCGTTTAGCGGGGTGCGAACTTCATGGCTCATGTTGGCGAGAAATTCGCTCTTGGCGCGGCTGGCCTGCTCGGCAGCATCTTTGGAGTGGCGCATTTGCGCCTCGGCCAGCTTGCGCTCGACCACTTCCCTTTCGAGCTCGTCGGTGCGTTCACGGACCCGCTGTTCGAGGTTTTCTCTTGCGGTTTGGAGAGCCGCATCGCGATCTTGAATCCGCGCCAGCATTTGGTTGAAGGATTGGATCAGAGTGCCGACTTCGTCTTGGCCACGTGGAATTGCGCGGAGCGAATAATCTTCCTTGAGGGACACCGTCCTGGCAATTCGCACGAGCTGCATAATGGGTTCGGTAACCAATCGAAGCAGCTGCGAGGAAACCATGAATGCGGCCAGCGTTGATACGAGAAGAACGAGCGCGGCGATATACGCATAACGCTGGAATCTGGCCTGAAGCACTGAAAGATCGGATACGATGACGATAGAACCAATCTTTTCGCCCTGTTGTGACACGCTTCGTTGCAAGGTGAGGGAGGTCTCGTCAAATTGAGCCCCGTCCTCAGGTCGCGGGCTCATCTGGAAAGTCGCCGCGACGTCGGCACGGCGATATTCAGCAAACTTCTTGCCGCGACTGTCATACAGGCACGCGGCGATGACTTGCCGTTCGGCACCCAAAGCGTTGAGCATCTCCTCGGCTGCCTTGCGATCGTTAAAGGTAAGGGATGCAATCGTGTTCGCGCCTAGAACATCCGCTAAGGCGGAAATCTCACTGGTCATCGTCGAACGAAAGCTGGAATGATCATAAAGTGCAAATCCTGCGGAGGCCATGCCCAGTGCCAGAAAGCTGGTGAGCAGAATGACAGCGGTTAGCTGGTGTTGGATAGACGAGTTTCGCAAGAAGTTCATGCTATTTGGCTTGCGAGCTTACAATTAAGAAGTTGGCCAAGGAGAGCACCTTGGAACTAATTTTTAACTGAGCAGCGCGAGCAGCACCTAAATTGATGTTAAATTGGAGCTTATCGTCCTCCAAAACGAAACCAATCATTCCACCTTGCTGAACAAACCCATCGGACTCTCCCACGGTTAAAACCGGGGCATGCTTCAAGCGGGCGAGAACTTCAGTGATGTATTTTTTCTTGTGCGAGCCGATGAATAGAATATGGCAGCCGACAATATCCTGCGGGAGCTTGTAGTGCTGAACACGGAGGGAGTGATTTCCTGACATTTTTCCGCTTACGACCTCATCGAGCGCCCCGCGAAACGGATCCTGGCCCACGGTACAGAAGGTTATTGGTTGTTTTTCATCTTTAAAGGTATTCGCCGGCCAGTCCACAAATTTGGCAAAGTCGAAAAGGAAAGCGGCTTTGATGCGGTACGCTGCGGCGTCTGACTGCGCACGCAGCTGCGCCGAGATACCTAGCGCCACCAGAACCGCAAGAATCGCGCGCAAATGTCGGACTCGCGTCATTTAGAATTTCCAAGTCAATTTGACGTAGGCCTTGCGAACATCCAGGGTTCCGCCTGGTCTCGTAAACTCCTCATGCCTACGGGAGAGCAGATTCTGGCCGACGGCGGACTTGTCCAGAGTATTCGTAGGGTGCCAGCCCAGGCGCAAGTCCACGCGTGTATACGCGGGAACTGGTTGATGACTGGTACGCGCGTGGCGGCACAATTTCCCCCCGCTGGATTTAGGAGCACGTTTTGCTCCAGCCAAGAGCTCCGCGTGAGACCGAAGCTATTCAAACTAAAGGTCTTGCAGTTTGGAAGGTCTGCCCGATAAGGCTAAACTGTGCCGATACGAAACGTATGCGCCGTTTTGAAGCGGTCGTGAATCTAAGGATGAGCACAAATTTCTTTTTTAGAGCATAGGGAGGTCTCATGGAACAGCGCGGGACGCAACGCTTGGAACAGCGAAAACTTGGCAGGCAGGGATTAGTGGTGTCCGCAATGGGACTTGGTTGCATGGGTATGAGCTGGGCTTATGGCCGCGGAGAGGAAAACGAATCCATCCGCGTGATTCATCGCGCCCTGGAGTTGGGCGTGACGTTCCTCGACACAGCTGAGATGTACGGCCCCTACGAAAACGAGAAGCTCGTCGGGAAAGCGATTCAAGGCCGTCGCAGTGAAGTGGTGATCGCTACGAAATTTGGCTTCACCTTTGAAAATGGCAAGGTCATGGGCACCAACAGCAGTCCCGCGAACGTAAAGCGCGTCGCGGAGGCCTCTTTGCAGCGGATGGGCACCGATTATATCGATCTTTTTTATCAGCACAGAGTCGACAAAAATGTGCCCATCGAAGAGACCGTCGGGGCAATGGCGGAACTAGTGCGCGAAGGAAAAGTTCGCTATCTCGGTCTATCGGAAGCCGGCCCGCAAACCATCCGTCGCGCGCACGCAGTGCATCCGATCAGCGCTCTGCAAAGCGAATATTCGCTGTGGGAACGCGGTATCGAAGAGCGCATCCTGCCGGCCGTTCGCGAACTGGGGATCGGATTTGTGCCGTACTCTCCTCTGGGGCGTGGCTACCTCACCGGGCGCATCCGCAGCCTGGAGGATTTGCCAAAAGATGATTATCGGTACAATGATCCGCGATTTGCCGGCGAAAACTTCGACAAGAATATGCGCATCGTCGAAACGGTGCGGCAAATCGCGCAGCAGCTGAAGGCTACTCCGAGCCAGATCGCTCTAGCGTGGCTGCTCCATCAGGGAAATGATGTGGTGCCGATTCCGGGCACCAAGCGGTTGGAGTACCTGGAAGAAAATGTGGGAGCGACAAAGCTTCATCTCACAGCGACGCAGCTGGCTGAGCTGAACGTCCTTGCGCAAATCACGGCAGGGCCGCGTTACAACGAGGTCGGGCTGGCCCGTGTCGAGCGATAGGCATCGATTAAGAAACGCCGAGCCGGTTCGAGTTAGGATCCTAAAAGTCAGCTCGGTAGGTCGAGGGGCAACGGGGTTTGTGTTGCTTCGACGGCCCAGCTCGTTGCGTTGCGAACCGGGGCATACGAAAAGCGATGCAGTGGCGAAGGCCCGTGAAGCCTCAGCGCCTTCTTGTGGTCGGGTGTTGCGTACCCTTTGTTGTGCGCCAGTCCATATTGCGGATAGACTTTGTCCCACTCTTCCATCCGGGCATCCCGCGCGACCTTGGCCACAATGGACGCGGCAGCAATGGAAATGGAACGTGCATCGCCCTTTATCAGCGAACGTTGTTCAATCATCATGTCGAGGCGCAATGCGTCGATGAGTAGGTAGTCCGGCGGCATCTGCAATTGAGCAACAGCCGCTTGCATTGCCTGCAGGCTAGCCTGATAAATATTCCACGCATCAATTCGTTGCGCATCGATTTCGGCAATTGCCCACGCCAGCGCGTGTTCGCGGATTCTTTTGGCAAGAATGGCGCGGCGTTCCGCGGTGAGTTTTTTTGAATCGTCGAGGCCCACGATGCGCCGACGGGGATTGAGAATCACAGCAGCGGCCACCACAGGACCAAACAGCGCGCCGCGACCCACTTCATCGAGACCCGCGATGCGCGTCCACCCGTGCTGGCGCGCTTCCCTCTCATATCGTGAACAACAGAGCCGCCCCATTGCCGGCATTGTAGCTCAGGTGCCCGACTTTTGGACCTGAGGATTTCTGTGAATCCGCGTGCCGCGCTATTCATAGCGCAAGGCCACGACGGGGTCCACGCGCATGGCTCGGCGTGCCGGAATCCAAGCGGCAACAAACGCGACAGCGAGCAAGAGAGCGACAGCCGCTCCGAGCAATCGCGGATCGTGGATGCCAACCTGAAATAACAGCGAGTTCAGCAGCCGCGTCACATAAAAGGTGCCAAGCAAACCTAGTAGCGCTCCGAGGAGCGTCCACCGCGCGACATGGCTTAGCACCATCTTCAGAATGGAGAGTGGCGAGGCTCCCAACGCCATGCGCACGCCGATCTCCTTAGCTCGCTGCGCCACGAGAAACGCCACGACACCGTAAATTCCAATTCCGGCGAGCAGCATCCCCATCCCGGCAAACAGGGAAAGCAGCACGGCATTGAATTTAGGGCGTTGCGCCAGCTTCCCGACGCGCTGCGTCATTGTCTCCATTTCAACAGGAAGCGTTGGGTCAAGGCCTGCGGCTTCCGAACGCACCCATCCTGCCAGCACCCGCGGATTCAGCGGACTGCGCAAGCATACCGTAGCAGCACGAAAGGAGGTCTGCGGATTATGTTTCCAAGGAATGTAGAACTCCGGTTCGGCGGGTACGGCCAATCCATTGTTTTTTACATTTCCGGCGACGCCCACAACTGTGCGCCACGGCCCGGAGTTTCCGAAACGCATCGTCTTTCCTACCGGGTCTTGGTCGACGAATAACTGCCGCGCAAGAGCATCGCTTAAGATTACCGGGTTCTGGTTGGGCTGGAGATCTTCTTCGCGAAACCCTCGTCCGCGCACAATGGCAATGCCGAGCGCCGAAAAATATTCCGGCGTTACCGAGCGCCAACCCACCATCCCGCCAGTTCCTTCCGCCATGCGAGGACGGCCTGCTACTTCCATTAACGCATAGATGGTGGAGCGCATGACTCCCGCGGGCGGAAGGGTATCACTCAACGCGAGCGCCGTGACACCCGGCAATCGCCGCAGGCGTTTCTCAAGCTCCTGGAAGAAAGCGAGTTGCTGTTCTGGTTTCAGACCGCGTGAATCGCCGAGAACAATTTTTGCGATAAGCACATTATCAGCGTGCATTCCTATCGGTGTGTTCTCTAAATTCCACAGACTTCGCAGCAGCAGCCCCGCTCCAGCCAGCAACACCAGCGACACCGCAATTTGCGCCACTACCAGTGTCTGTCGCAAAATGCTGCGCGCGGTCATCTGAACGTCGCGGCCGCTCAGAAGTTCAGGGGACGGTTTGCGCAGCGCCGCGGCAACCCCAAAGAGCATGCCCGAGGTGAGCGAGACTCCCAACGTGAACAACAGAACGCGAAAATCAAGCCTGGCCTGATGCAGGCGCAATATCCCTTCAGGCGCGATGGATACAAACAGACGCAGCATGAAATAAGCCACGCCGAATCCGGTCACGCCTCCGAGCAAGCCTAGCAGCAGGCTCTCCGTAAGCGTCTGGCGAATTAAGCGCCAGCGGCTGGCGCCAAGGGCTGCGCGAACGGCCCACTCCCGACGGCGGCTTGTGGCGCGCGCGAGCAGTAAATTCGCAACATTAGTACACGCCACCATGAGTACCGCGAGCACCGCGCCAAGCAATATCCATGAAGCCAGCCGAGCATCTTGCACCTGGCGATCGCGCAAAGAACGAACAACCAGACTCACCTCTTTTCGGAACTGCCGAGGAATAAAGTTGAGCGATTCTTGAAACAGAGGCTGCAGTGCCGCTGTGGCCTGTGCCGGGCTCACACCGGGCTTAAGCCGCGCAAAGGCTCGCAAGGGGCGGCCGGCATTGGGGTGCTGTTGTCGCGACTCGTCAAGCGCTTGCGGGAGAACGATGTCAGCGGGTGCTAGGTTGGGCATCTCAAAATCTGCAGGCAGCACGCCGATAATCGCGGCACGCTGTCCATCCAAAGAAATGCATTTTCCCGTGATCCCCGGATCACCGCCGAAGCGCGACCGCCACAGTCCGTAAGAGAGCATCACGACACGGGGCGCGTTGGGCCGGTCTTCTTCACGCGAAAAATTGTGCCCGAGGATCGGCTTGATGCGGAATGTGGGAAGAAAATTGGACTCCACGTAAGCGCAATTCAGTCGCGTGGGATTGTGATCCGTGAGGTCGCAATCCCCGGCGCCGGTAGGTCCTCCAGGGGTTAGTGTTGTCATGCTTTCGAACGGTGTCTGCTGCGCGCGCCAGATTAGGTAGTCCGTTCCCAGCATGAACTCCGCCGATTCAATAGGCGCCTTGAATCCAAACGACACCAGCCTCTCTTGATCGGGGTAAGGGAGGCTGCGAAACAAAATCCGGTCTACGGCGCTGAATACGGCGGAGGTGACACCAATTCCCATCGCCAGCGTCAGCACGGCCACGAGAGTGAAGCTGGGCTTTTTCAGCAGTCCGCGCAGGCCATATCGCAAGTCCTGCAGCAGCATTTCGAGAAAGGGTAGTCCCCGTTGATCGCGATACGTTTCTTTGGTCTGTTCGACGCCACCGAATTCCTTCTTCGCCATCATGCGGGCCTCCTCGGGATTCATTCCTTTGCGCAGGTTCTCTTCCGTGAGCATTTCCAGGTGAGATTGCACTTCGGCGCTCAACTCGCGGTCGAGTTGCTCACGTTGAAAAACTGCTCGTAGGCGCGATGGGATCACTCGGAACCAAAGTCCTATTTGTCGCGGCGGCTTCAAACCTGTCCCTGGCATCAAGTGCTTGGCATCAGGATCTCTGTGCGCCATCCAGCAGCCGGGCCATTACGGCGGCCATCCGTTCCCAGCTCTCGGCTTCCGAGACGAGTTGCCGGCGGCCCGCGGCCGTCAATGTGTAGTACTTCGCTTTACGGTGGTTTTCTGAGACGCCCCACTTGGAGCTGATCCACCGCTTCTGCTCGAGCCGCAGCAGGGCCGGATACAGCGTGCCCTGATTCAGCCTCAGCAAGTCCTCTGAGATTTGCTGAATGCGCTGGGCGATTCCGTAGCCGTGCATAGGCCCCATGGTGTCTAACGTCTTGAGGACCATCAAATCGAGCGTGCCCTGAAGAACCTCGGCCTTCGACGGAGCCATCCGCGCCTCCTGTTGATAAGCAACAGGAAGATACGATCGTCTCCTGTAGTTTGTCAACAGGTCAGTTCTTTTTTCTGGGGCAGGTACGGTTAACGGAAGGGAAAGGATCAGAGTGGATCAACCTTACAAAAGAAAAAGGCAGAGGCTCCTGGAGGAGACTCCGCCAAAAACTTGCTTCGAAACCTCACGCACACCGGCTCGTAGTTTAGCTCTTCGCTTCGCCGGCCGCGGCCGTTACAGCCATTTCGGATTCACGCTGCCCACGGTCTCCCTGCTTGATGCGCGCGGCTTTGCCCTTTAATCCGCGAAGGTAATAAAGCCTGGCGCGCCGCACGCGGCCCTGATTGACCACTTCAATCGAGCTGATGGATGGTGAATGCAGCGGAAAGATGCGCTCAATCCCAATCCCAAAACTCACCCGTCGCACCGTGAAGCTTGCGCTGGCCATGCTGCCGCGCTTGCTGATAACCACGCCTTCAAATGTCTGGACGCGTTCCTTCTCTTTTTCGCCCTCAGCTTCCTTCAACCGCACGTGTACTTTCACAGTGTCGCCAGCACGGAAGTTAGGAAGGTCCTTGCGCAACTGCGCCTGATGGATTTTCTGTATAACGGGAATCATTTGCGTTTCACCCCGAAGACCCCGGCTCAACTGGGATCGGCACTCGTGAGACAAACGTTGAGTATATCGGATAAATGCTAGTTTTCCTAGCACCGGATTGGTTAAGAAAATTGTCGAAAACTCATTCGCGCAACCGCTTAGGTCCACTCACGAACTGGCTGCTTCGCTCGTAAAAACGCAGCACTCGCTCGGCGTCGCGCGTAATTCCAATCCGGACACTGGCGGCAATGATCGGCGCGGTCTTGCGAACCGCAGCTCCAAGCCACAGCGGCCCGTTGAAGCACAGATCCGCCCCGTCAAACGACTTGTCGATCGCTAAAGCGCGAGCAAGGCGTCCAGGTCCGCGCGCCAGATCCTTTATATTTGTGGTGCCACGGCGACTCATCATCATTTCGATTCCTTCGATCGGTTCGAGCGCGCGCACCAGCACTCCACCCCCCACCCCAGGCTTCTCGCTGGTAACATTCATCATCCACGATGACCCGTACGCGAAATAAACGTACGCAAATCCTCGCTCGAGAAAAAGCGAGCGATTTCCTGGGGTCTCACCGCGAAAGGCGTGCGCCGCCGCATCGCCAACGGGATACGCCTCGGTTTCTACGATGCGCCCGCTGGATCTGCCAGCCGGTGAATCGTGGACGAGAGTTTTTCCAATCAAATAGCGCGCAAGTTCTATAGTATCTGCAGGCAGCTCCGCCCGGCGCAGCCGGCGGATTCGCCGATTTACGTTCTTCATCAAAATAATCCACCAATTGCTTGATTGAGACCCTAGGCCAGTGGCAGCTTGATCCCTTTCACGCAAATTCCTTCGCCGCTTAGCACCCGCGCAATTTCCTGGCCCGCAAGGAAACCTGCCGAACACAACGGCTCTGCCAGAGACTCGGCATCATAGATCCACGTATGGGAGTGAAAGCCGGCCAGCGCCAGGTATATTTTGTAAAAAACGTTGGATGACTGCTGTGGATTATGAAGTCTTATATTCGGCCGGTGTGCCGGCAACATATCCAGCATGCCCTCAGGCATGCGCAAGGTGCGCTGCCTCATGTGCTCCATGTGAACAGCCGCACCTATGCGCAGCGAATCCTTCCACAACGAGCGACGCACTATGTATGGGCTAAGGCCTGGCCGCACCGGCGCCGCTATTGGCGCTCTTCTTCGTATATTTAATGGTCATGGCGCGCTTGATCGGACCGCCATCGGTCGAAGAATCGATGTAAAAGGTGAACGAGGCGGGCTTGATGTCGGTGTACACCTGCTTCGACTGGACCTTCTTTCCCATCATTTCGGTTTCCGAATTAAAGACCAGATCATCGCCTTCCCACTTTCCAGACATCCCCGACTCACAGCCGTTGGGTGACATGCTATCGCACCACACGGAACTAAACGCTTGGCGTTTTGCGTCCCAGAAAATAATCCCGTGTCCCGCGAAGCTGCCCATCGAACCTCGCGACCGATAATCGTTCACCAGCGAATTCCCCCCCGGGCCCGCCTTCATACTGTCGGTCCCGCTGCCAGTTCCTCCTTGCGGCATAAACTCGCTCGCTTCGATCTTCTCGCTTGTGCTCCACATTCCTCCAAACATTTTAATGACCTTTTGAATTTCGGGGGATGGCTTCGACACCATGGGCATGCCTGTCCCGTCTGCAGTTTTCCCAGCGTCTTTGCTTTGTCCGACCGGCTTAGGTTGTCTCTTCCCTGCAGGTGTGGCTTGTGCGAGAACCACTGAGGCGCACAGCACGATACCCGCGAAACCGCCAATGATTCTGCGAAACGTTTCCATGGGATATTCTCCTTTTAGAAGATTCGTTTTCAACCTCCGAAAAAGGATTACCGGAGGCCGAAGCCGGGACAGTATATCGCATCAAGGCAACTTTCTATGGATTACCGTGCCGGTTTCAGCAATTTTTCGCTATGGGTATCCGCAAGTCTTCACAAAATGAGGCTCTAAAAGAAGAGAAGCAGCCTTGGCTAAGCCAACGCTGCTTCCCGGGGTGTGTCCTCGAAGTGGTTTGGTAAGTTAGACGCGAAATCGAGAAAAAAGTTGCAAGGAATTATTTATTTTCCACAGAAATCGCGTATCTCTTAATAAAACAAATACTTACGCCATTTCTCGTCCTTGTGCCCAATCAGCCGCATCAGCTGACGTGAGGTATGCAGGGTAAACGGACGGGGCCGCCGCGCTAGTTTCAGTCCTGCTTCTTCCGGAGTTCGATCCCCCTTATTGTTATTGCAGTGGTAGCAGCACGCGACTAGGTTTTCCCACGATGACCGCCCGCCCCTCGATCGCGGAACTACGTGATCGAGTGTGAGTTCCGAACTGGGAAAAGCCGCTCCGCAGAATTGGCAGGTGTTACGGTCGCGCAGCAGAATGTTCTTTCGCGAGAGGGCCCGGCTCTGTTGTGGAATATGACGATACGCCAGCAATCGAATTACCGAAGGAACCTGAAGCACCTTCGAAGGTGAATGCACCGCAGTGTGGTTCAATTCTTCGGCCTGCGCAACGCCTTTCAACATCAGAACCATCGCTCGCCGCACGGCTGTGACATTAATAGGCTCAAAGGTGGCGTTCAGGACGAGTACTGGATCTTGCATGACGCTGGGCCGGATCTGGCCTGAAGGTATGCGTTGTCGCAACCCTTCGCCCGCGGCAGGGCCAGGAGAATGGCTGGAGTTAGCGACTCTTGAGCGGGCAACCGCGCCTCGGGCTGAAATTGCCCCAGGTTGTGGTGCGCTATGCCGATTCGAGCTCATCGGGTTCCTTTCCCGCACTCAGCGGGGCGGTGTCCTTGGCTACCTGGATATTCCGTGCCACCCTAGCAACGGCCAGTGCGATCACCCGACCCGGGGAGCTCCGGGCGCATCGCACTGCCCTGGCGCACGCGTCCACCGTCGCGCCAGCGGCCATTACATCATCTACCAGTAAGACGCTGAGGTTGTCAACCGGGCTGCCTGGACGCGCGGCGAAAGCGCCACGGACGGAGGCCCCCCCCCGCTGGTGCACACTAAGCTTTGCCGTCCCAGGGGAGTCGATTCAAGGCGTGCCGCCCAAAGGGGATTCGACTCACCGTAACGCCTGGCATCGCCGGCGCGGCGCTCGAAACACAGCGGACGCGAAGCCCTCGCGCCTTTCGTGAACGACTACGCGCAGGGTTCTGGGTTCTGCGGGAGTTTGACAGGGCGAGCACCTAAGCAAGGCATTCCCCCACGGTACGACTCTCACAAGTTTAGCCAACGTTGTTGGCAAATCAAAGGCGAATGGGGTTGAGCTTTACAGTAGGCCCTGCTCGTGCTTTTCCTGGCAGGAAATGCAGTGCCGCGTCCAAGGAACTGCTTCGAGGCGTTTTTGGTTTACCTCTTCATGACAATTCACGCACTGTCCGAACTCGTCTGTCTGAATCCGCCGCAAGGCCTCGTCAATCAGTTGGAGAATCGTGCGATCCGTGTTTGTCTGGCCGAACAGAAATTCTTTGGTGTAGGAATTGGCGGCTTTATCCGCTAGATCGACTGTTGGATCATCGTCGGCCTGGCGGCCTTCTTCCTCGGTCCGCGCAATGTTCCGCAAAAGCTCTTCGCGCCGGGCACTGAGTTTCTTTTTGTAATATTCTGTTCGCTTTTTATCCACGCTTGCCCCACTGTCAGTCATCTAGCACCAACGACAAACCATTGATTCTAGGCTCACTGAAAATTTCTGTCAAGAAAACGCCGGTGTTGATCGGCATTGATAGTGATCCAGTTTTGATTTTGTGGGCGGTTTCTTTGGATTAGGATTTCTCAAAAGTCCAGTGCGCATCCCATCGCAGCAGGGATGGACGCGTACAATGCGCTCTGGCCGCGGACAATCAAGGGGCAGTGGTGTTGACCAGGACAGAAACTGTATTGGAAAAGCGATCCACCGTTGGCAGGCGCGGAATACGGATTGCGGGAAATGCGCGCACCCGGTACTCTCTTACACCGCATGCGCATCATCGAACAGATTCGGGGGAACAAGTGGAAGGCTGCGTAGATCGACTCGAACTTGGCACAGCCCGCAGGGGAAGACAATTCTATGTTCCCGGTTCAAAGAAATGTTTGTTACTCCCACAATTCCAAATGGATACGGCTTTCCACAGGGGGCGAGCGATTTCGCACTGAGGTATTAACACGCTCTCCTTTAGCGATTTGGCATGGCATTCGGTTGCAGCCGCTAGTCTTCACTGAAACGCTTGAGCCAAATATCCAATTCCCGAACGCTGCTCAAAATGTGAAGGGCGCCCAACCCGTGCAGGCTTGCGGCGCGCGCGCGCCGAGCCTGACTGCGGAGAGGCAGTACACCGAGGAACGGCACGCGCGCGTCGCGTGCGGCCAGGGCGTCATCAATGCTGTCTCCTAGATAGAGAGCCGTGCCCGGATCGCGGCCACTTAAGATTTTGTACAGCCCGTCTGGCGCAGGTTTAAGTCGCGCGACGTCTTCCATCGTAACAACTCTCCGGAAGTGCTCTCGCACCCGTGAGCCTTTAAGCGTATAACTCAACTCCTGCTTTGACCGGCCGGTAAAAATTGCCAGCTCGAATTGTTTCGCCCACCGAGCAACTTGCCCAGCGGTAACCAGCCAGCGCTCATGGCGGACATTGCCTTTTCCATTTATGCCCCAGTAAACATTCTGAAACTGTGTCTTCACCTCCTGGTAAGTGACGTTTCCCCCGAGTGATGCGATCCAGTCCGTCGAAAGCCTCCAGTCGTCGTTATATCCCGAGCGATTTTTCCATTGATGAATTTCCGCGGGCGTGACGCGACACCCGGTAAAGTGGTGAACCGTGTCGATAATCGACTGATGAAACGAGCCACTGACCTCGATGAGCACGCCATCGACATCAAAGATCAAAATTTCCGGACGAGGCTTTCCTCTTGCTTTGCGCGCACCCACTCGATACTCCCTACTTTAGGATTGTGGCCTGCTTGTAGGATAACAGCCCAGCACTCGCAAAAACGAAGTCAGTTCTCGAAGGTGTCCGAGGGCCTGCTGTCCGGGGGCTGTATCCGGACGACCGAGAAAATCCACGTAGAATCGATATTCCCACGGCCGACCGCGCCACGGACGCGACTCTATTTTCGTCAAGCTCACGTCGCGCAACGCAAATACGGCAAGGCACCGAAACAAAGATCCCGGAATATTGTGGGTCGCGAAGACGATCGAAGTTTTATTCGCCTCGGAGCGGCTGCGCATCGCGGGGCGCACCAGAAGAAAGCGCGTAAAGTTGCCGCGGTCGTCTTCTATATTGCGAGCCAGAATTCGCGCGCCATATGCCGCTGCAGCTGCGCGTCCGGCGATGCCCGCGGCATCGCGCCGGCCCTGCTCCACCAGGGTCTTCACGCTCCCCGCAGTGTCGTATGCGGCCACAGGGCGCAAGTTCTTATGTCGCGCGAAGAATTTCCTGCACTGTGCCAGCGCCACCGGATGGGAATGCACTTCGCGAATAGCGCCCAACTTGACGCCCCGCGGCGCGATCAGCATGTGCTCGATACGCAAATTGTATTCGGCTTCGACCCAGAATCCATGTTCCAGAAGCAGATCGTAGTTTTCGTACACTGAGCCGGCCAGTGTGTTTTCAATGGGCACGACCGCGCAATCTGCTTTCTTTCGCCGTACGGAATCAAACACTGCGCTGAATGCCGCGCAATGCACGATTTCTGCCCGGCGCCCCAGCATTTTGCCGGCGGCTTCTTCGCTGAACGACCCTCGTTCTCCCTGAATCGCCACACGAAAGCCCTTCATGGTTGGCTTCCAACACCGACCGCGACTGGCGAGTCCATGGTTTTGTTTTCGGCAGCGAGATAGGGTCCCAGCGACTTCATCAGTTGCTCGAATTGTTCCAGTGTGAGCGATTGCGCGCCATCGGAGAGTGCGCGCTCGGGCGTGTGATGCACCTCGATGATTAGCCCGTCAGCACCCGCGGCGACGGCAGCTCGCGCTAGCGGCGGCACCAGCGACCTGCGCCCGCTCGCCTGGCTGGGATCCACGACGATAGGCAGGTGCGTCATTTCACGAAGCCGCGCTACGCCTCCCAAATCAAGCGTGTTCCGCGTATGCGTTTCGAATGTGCGTATGCCTCGCTCGCACAGCAGGATGTCGATAGTTCCCTCGGCGGCAATGTATTCCGCGGCCAGCAGTAGCTCTTCGAGCGTTGCCGACATCCCGCGCTTCAGCAGCACCGGCTTGCGAGCCCGGCCCACGCATTGCAGTAGAAAATAATTCTGCATGTTGCGTGCGCCGATTTGCAGAATATCGGCGGTGTCACACACCGCGTCCAAGTGCTCGGTTGACATCACTTCCGTTACAATTTTCAATCCCGTTTCCTGGCGCGCAAGTTCTAGCAAGCGAAGGCCCTCTTTGCCCAGCCCTTGAAAGGTGTAAGGTGAGCTGCGCGGTTTGTAGGCACCACCGCGAAGAATGCGTGCTCCTGCTCGCTGCACGCTTCGCGCAATTCGCAGTATTTGCTCTTCCGATTCCACCGCGCAGGGTCCGGCCATCATCACGAAATTTCCCCTGCCGATGGCTAGACCCTCGCCCAGCCGCACCACCGATAGCTGCTTGCGCAATGTGCGGCTCACCAGTTTATAGGGCTCTGAAATCGCGACGACGCTTTCCACGCCAGGTAAGCTTTCCAGAATCGATTGGTGCGTCTGATAGTCGACCCGGCCAATCGCTCCGATCGTAACCGGCGGCTCGAATTGAATCACGCTGGGCTGCAATCCCAATCCTTCGATTCGGCGGCAAACGTGTTCGATTTGCTCGCGGCTGGCTGTCGCATTCATTCCCACAATCATCGCTGTCTTCCTCCCCTAAAAACAAAAAGCCCGCTCCGCTTTGGGAGTGGGCTGAGAATTCCAGGTTGCGGATTTTCTCTAGCCGCCCACCACCGCGCGGCTAAAATAAAAATACTGTACGCCCGTAAATCGAGCGTTAACGTTGACGCGCCAGATATGGACGCGCCCCAGGGTGTGATACGGGTTGAAGCTAGGACTCATGAGCGCCACCTATCTTACATACTCCATCGCCGATGTCCACAACGAAGTTCAATTTGCTGCGCCGCAACTTACACCAGTCGCGCCACCGCTTCCGCCTAGGTATTCGTCGTGTCCACCGGTCGTTCTTGCTGATAGCTGAACCGCCTTGCTAAAATGCGCGATTCGCTCCAATCTGTGTAGGAGTGTTGTTGTGATGCCGCCGCAGCAATTTCGGCCAGCGGTGGATTGCCGAGCTCCAAATCATCTAATTGTGAAATCTAGGAGAGTTCATGCCCAGTTTTCCAGGAGTGGACTTCATCGACTTCGACTCTCTCCTGAATGACGAAGAAAAGCTCGTTCGTCAGACTGCGCGCCAGTTTATTGACCGGGAGGTCCTTCCGATCATCGAGAAGCACAACCGCGAAGCGACATTTCCAGCGCACTTAGTTCCGCAACTGGGCGAGCTCGGCTTCTTTGGAGCCAGCCTCAGCGGCTACGGTTGCGCCGGAATGTCCAACGTGGCCTACGGGCTCGTGATGCAGGAGCTTGAACGCGGCGATTCCGGCATCCGCAGTTTCGTTTCCGTCCAGAGCGCCCTGGTGATGTATCCCATCTACGCCTACGGCAGCGATGCTCAAAAGCAAAAGTGGCTTCCCCTTTTACAGCAGGGCAAAGCCATCGGCTGCTTCGGGCTTACCGAACCGCAGTTCGGCTCCAATCCTGGCGGAATGCTCACGCGCGCCGTCAAGCGCGGCGACCGTTATGTGCTGAACGGCGAGAAAATGTGGATCACCAGTGGTTCCATCGCGGACGTCGCGGTCATTTGGGCCAAGTGCGAAGAGGAAAAAATTCGCGGCTTCCTCGTCGAGAAGGGGACCAAAGGCTTCAAGGCTTTCGACGTTCACGGAAAATGGTCCCTGCGTGCTTCCATTACATCAGGCCTGTCCATGACCGACTGCGAAATCCCCGCCAAAAACCTTCTTCCCAATGTCGAGGGGCTAAAGGGGCCGCTCGGCTGCTTGAACCAGGCGCGCTACGGCATTGGGTGGGGAGCTATTGGCGCAGCAATGGCGTGCTACGACACGGCTTTGCAATACTCAAAAACTCGCAAACAGTTTGCCAATAAGCCCATCGCCTCGCATCAGCTGGTACAGGATAAGCTGGTCTTCATGATCACTGAAATCACCAAGGCGCAATTGCTCGCGCTCCACGTCGGCAAGTTAAAGGACGCCACCAAGGTTGACCACACGCACATCTCCATGCTGAAGATGAATAACGTGTGGATGGCCCTCGAGACGGCACGCAAAGCTCGCGAAATCCTCGGTGCCAACGGTATCGTTGACGATTACTGCATCATGCGCCACATGAACAATCTCGAATCCGTCTACACCTACGAAGGCACGCATGACATTCATCGTCTGGTGATCGGCGAACGCATCACGGGCATTCCCGCGTATTATTGAAGACACACCAAGCGATGGCCACGACAACTTTTAGCGAAGTTTTCTAGCTCTGGAGGACCTGGGATGATTCCTGGTTTAAAAATGACGCCGTCTTTCATGCGCCCGCAATCTGCTCGTTCTTTTCTCGGTGTTCTCGCGACCGCCGCTATGATGTGTATGCCCGTCCCGTCGAGCGCTTCGACTCAGGGCTCGACTCCAGGTACGGCAGAATCGCGACCGGCTGACGGCAACGTCACTGCCAAACCCAAGGTTCGTGCAATTACCGCCTTCGTCCGTCTTGATCACGCCACATACCAAACGCAAATCGCCGACGCCGTCAAAATGCTGAAGTACGCAAAGACAGTTTACGAGTCACGCGGCTACGAAGTACAAACCATCCGCATATCCACACAGCCTTTTCCGGAATACACAAAAGGCCTGAAGCCCGAAGAGGTCCTGGCCTTCTTCCGCGACTACGATGCCCTGGCTGGCAAAGAAAATTTCGACGCCTCCATCGGCCCGGCCATGCTCAAGGACGATGATGACCCGCTGCAGGTTCAGCTTCTCGGTGAAATTCTCAGCAAAACGAAAATCCTCAACGGCAGCGTCGTCGTAGCCGGAGAAGACGGAATCCACTGGAAAGCAATCGGCGCCGCCGCGCGCCTGATGAAATTTCTTGAGGAAAACACCGAGCACAGCCAGGGCAACTTCCGTTTTTCAGCGATGGCCATGGTGCCCACGCTTACGCCGTTTTATCCGGGGTCGTATCACACCGGATTCGGCCACCAGTTTGCCGTGGCCCTACAATCGGCGAACGTGGTTGAGGCCGCATTCCGCGCTGCACCCAATCCTGAAGCGGCCAAGCGCGCTCTTTCCGATGCCTTGAATTTGCACGCCGCCGAAATTGAGCGCCATGCCAATCGCATCGACCAAGACACCGGCTGGGCCTATGTGGGGATCGATCTTTCGCCCGCTCCGTTGCGCGACGTTTCCATCGGCGCCGCGATTGAAGATTTAACCAAGCAGTCTGTCGGTGCCAGCGGCACTCTTACCGCCGCCGCACTCATCACTGAAGTTCTCAAAAGCGTCGCCGTCAAGCACGCCGGTTATTCCGGCTTGATGCTTCCGGTGCTCGAAGACGAGCGCCTCGCCCAGCGTTGGAGCGAAGGTTCATTCTCGCTTGACGCGCTTCTCGCCTACTCCGCGGTCTGCGGCACCGGCCTCGATGTCGTGCCGCTTCCCGGCGACACCAGCGAAAACCGCCTCGCACTCATCATTGGTGACGTCGCCAGCCTCGCCGTCAAATGGCACAAGCCGCTTTCCGCGCGACTGCTGCCGGTAGCGGGGAAAAAAGCCGGCGACCGCACCGAGTTCGCCGACCCTTTCCTCGTAAACGCAATCATTCAGCCTTTATCCAGTGGCGCCCTGGCCAACTCTCCGCGCCAGCCTTAGGCGGCCGCTCCGATGCGCTGTATCAAATCTTCTTGCTCGGCTTTGCTTTCCGCGCCGATCGTGAACGCGTCCAGGAGTCCCAACGACAGCGCGTACTTCAGCGCGTCATCTTGCTGCGTGCGCATCTTCCCTTGGCCCAAAATTTTCATTCCCACAATTCCTTTTCCCGCCGCTTTCATTTCTCGTATCACGCTCACTACAGTTTCCGGATCGGCATCGGTGTACGCCCCAATCGGATTGATGCGCACTAGATCGACTTGTACCCACGGGGATTTCGCCGCGGCTCGCAGTGCGTCAATCGAGTGGCACGAACAGCCATGTGTGCGGATAACTCCTTTTTCTTTGGCCTCCGACAAAACGTCCATCACGCCGCTGTAACGCTGGGTCCAATCTCCCTCGGTAACGCAATGCATCAGGCAGATATCGAGATAATCGGTGCCCAATTCCTTGCGGAACCTGTCCAAGTCGGCCCGCGCAGACGCCGCATCGCGCGCCCACGTTTTGGTCAGCACAGTCACTTTATCGCGTGGAACGTGCTTCAGCGCCTCGGCCACGTGTGGGTGGCTTCCGTAAGAATCCGCAGCGTCAAAGAAACGCAAACCGTGCTCATATCCATTTAGGAGAAGCGCGGAAAGCCCGGCGATGCCCAGCGCGGTTTGGTGCGAATGGTGTCCAGAGCCCACTGTCCCGGTACCCATCGCTAGACGGCTGGTCTTGATACCGGTCTTGCCAATCTCGACGGTGTCCGCGGCGGTGAACTTGCGCGGCAAGGGCGGTAAGCTCCGCAAGTTTGGCAAGTTCACCGCGCGAATAGGAAATGTCTTTGCGCCCAGCCAAGCCCCTGCGGCTCCATACGCTGACCGGGAAATGAATTCTCGTCGCTTCATAGCTCCTCCTCACGCCTTAGCTTTCTTCGCCCCATGCGGGTTCGGTACGCGAAGCCTCCACGCACGTTTATGCCATATTAACGGTTCCGGTTCTGGTTTCCCAGGGCGCTCTGCCCATTGCCATCATTAAGCGGCAGGATTCTCCGTCTCACCGCGCACAACTGTCAAGAAGTTCGTTGGGTCAATGCTGCCAGTGCTCCTTGCGTTGACTTGCCCTCAGGCACGTCCTAAGATGGCGGCCAGCGGACCACACGCGCCGTCCCCCGATGATTGGTCAGACGCTCGGCCATTACCGCATCACTGAAAAACTCGGCGCCGGCGGGATGGGTGTGGTCTATCGTGCGCGTGATGAGCGGCTGGAACGCGATGTCGCGCTAAAAGTTCTCCCAGCCGGCGCGTTGCGCGACGATGCTGCGCGCAGACAATTCCGCAAAGAAGCCCTGGTTCTGGCGAAGCTCAACCATCCCAACATCGAAACCGTCTACGAATTTGATACCGAAGACGGTATCGACTTTCTAGTAATGGAGTATGTACCGGGAAAGACTCTCGCCGACCGCCTGTCGAGCGGGGCGCTCCCAGAGAAGGAAGTCATCGCCTTGGGGATGCAGATAGCGGCAGCACTGGAAGATGCACATGAGCGCGGCATCGTGCATCGCGACCTAAAGCCGGCGAATATTGCGATGACCGCGAAGGGACATGTGAAGGTGCTGGACTTTGGTCTGGCGAAACTGCTGCGGCCCGTCAGCCAAGCAACGACCGACAACTTGACCGATACTCAAGCGGCCGCCGGCACGCTTCCGTACATGTCCCCAGAGCAGTTGGGGGGTGAATCCGCAGACGCCCGGACTGACATCTACTCCGCGGGCGTGGTCCTGTATGAAATGACGACCAAATGCAGACCCTTTGAAGAAGAGCTCGCCTCGCGGTTAATTGACGCCATCCTTCACCGGCCTCCCGTTCCGCCCCGAGCTCTAAACCCACGCATTTCGCTCGACCTCGAGCGGATTATCCTTAAATGTCTGGACAAGGAGCCCGGGCATCGCTACCAATCGGCCAAGGAACTATCCGTTGACCTGCAGCGCATGGTCGGAACCTCGACTGCTTCGATAATCGCCCCCAGCACCGCAACGTCCCCCTGGCGTCACCCAGCCGTAGGCTACGCCGCGACTGGGCTGCTGGTGCTCGCAGCCGCAATAGCCTTTAACTTGGGCGGATGGCGCGATCGGTTGATGCGCACTCCCTCGCTGCACGTCCGCTCGTTGGCGGTCCTTCCCATGCAAAATCGCTCGGGCGATCCTGACCAGGAATATTTCGCTGACGGCGTGACCGAAGCCCTGATCACCAATTTGGCGCAGATTGGCGAGCTGCGCGTAATTTCGCGCACATCCGCGATGCACTATAAGGGAAGCAAGAAAACCCTGCCGGAGATTGCGCGCGAGTTGAATGTTGACGCCGTCGTCGAAGTCTCCGCGCAACGTTCGGGCGACCGCGTACAGATTAACGCGCACTTGATCCACGCTCCGACCGACCGCCATCTGTGGGCCGCGAGCTACGAACGTGACCTTCGCAACATTCTCCCGCTACAGGCCGAAGTCGCCAGCGCCATAGCGAAAGGAATCCAGATCAAGCTCACCGCCCAGGAGAGAGCACGGTTGACCAAAACCCACGACGTTCCTCCCGAGGCTCACGAGGCTTATCTTTTGGGACGCTATTACTGGAACAAACGGACGAAAGAGGGCCTGCAAAAAAGCATTAAATACTTGGAGCAGGCCACGGCAAAAGATCCTACTTACGCTCTCGCCTATGCCGCCTTAACCGACTCCTACAATTTACTTCCGGACTTGACCGATACCCCTACAAGCGAAGCCTATTCCAAAGCCAGGGCGGCAGCTCAACGGGCGCTGGAGATTGACGACTCACTAGCCGAGGCTCATACCGCCTTGGCGAATGTTAAGGAGGACTACGAATGGGACTGGATCGGCGCTGAGCAGGAATATAAGCGCGCTATCGAGCTCAACCCAGGATATGAGGTGGCGCACGCTTGGTATTCTGACTTGTTATTAGAGCTGGGACGACTACCGGAAGCTCTGGTGGAAGCAAAAAAAGCACAGGAGCTTGACCCGCTCTCCGTGTTCATAAACGGAAATCTTGGAGCCGTATTGTGTTTCGCAGGAAAGTACGCCGAGGCCGTCGAGCAGTGCAAGAGGACGCTGGAAATCGACCCGATGAGTCATCGAGCCCACCGGCATCTGGGCCGAGTCTATCTGCAAAAGCGACTCTACAGCGAAGCTGTCGCGGAATATAGAAAGGCTATCGATCTTTCCGGGGGCAGCGCAGAATATCTGGCGGAGCTCGGCCATACCTTCGGGCGTTGGGGAAAAAGACCAGAGGCAGAGCAGATATTAGAAGCTCTCAAGGACATATCCCGACACTCCCATGTTTCTCCTTACCACTTAGCCGTTCTCTACGCGGGGCTCGACGAAAACGAACTGGCGTTGAAATCGCTGCAAAAAGCGGTCGAAGACCGCTCCCCAGGTGTTGTCCTCCTAAAAGTTTCGCCGCTGTTCGAACATCTGCGCCCGGAGGGCCGATTCCAAGACCTGCTGCGCCGAATTGGCCTAAGTAAATGAGCTGGCGCCGCGCTTATCTCCTTAAAATATGATGGGTTCCCACATCAAATGAAGTAATTCAAATCCTGGCGTATATTTTACAGCCTCGCACCCTACCGACAATTCAGTGGATGGCATACGGATCGGCTTCCGGCCCCGCCTGAACTGTAACAATGCTGGGTCGGAACCGAATACGTCTTCGATTTCGTCCGCAGTGAAAGGTGGCGCTTTCCGTTTGCCGAGTAGATTCAGAGCTGCCGCTTTACTGTCGAGGACACTGTCTTTCAGATTCCGCGTTTTCAAAAAGCGTTCTATGTCGATCCTGAAACTTTCCGGAGCCTCCCGGTCGTGCCACACCGTCAGGCGCGCGATTTTGGGGGCGTCTGTATCTGAAAGCACCAGAGTTGTGCGGTGCTCATCCTCCCGAACTTGGGCGAAGACAGCGCGGCCGTGATCTTGAGAAAACATCGCCTGGTACAATTTCGCCGAGTTCAACGTAGCATGAATGATGACTGCTCGGTCGGCCCCCTCAACGAAATCTTGAGCTTCTAATTTAAGCGTCCCTGCTCTCAAGCGTCCTTCGAGATACAGCGATCCGCTGCCACCCCTCAACTGCCCGCCGCCACTCGCACTCCCTTGGGAAGCCTGCGCGAACCCCGGTCTGGCATGGAATAGACTCCCGAATAGGCTAGACGCCCCGATGGTTATGAAATCACGACGTTCAAAACTCATTTCACTCTCCTTAATAACCAAGGAATCTCGGTAAGTTGGATCTAAAGCTGTCGAGGTTTCTGCCGACCAGCTATACACCCCCTCTTCCCATCGCCGCAATAGTTTTCACGTTGCGCCGCTCGCCCGGGCTGGCGCTACCGTCCACGCAAACCCGAATACCAAACATGCCCTTTCGTCGACTTGCATAAGCGCGTAGCCTAATATTCCCGCTCAAGTGCGCGCTGCGTTCGCAATGGTTCCATGGAAACTTCCCTGGGCGAGTGAATGAGGTAGATTCCCCGGTGAGCGGAAGCGGTAAACCTTCCCGGCAAGGGGACTAATCTAATGCAAAATGTGCAGTTTTCGCCGCTTTCTTCCGCTCGTGGCTCCAGTTCTGGCCCGTCTCCGATAAAAACTCTTTTCGGTGCGTTCTCCTGGTCCCCGCCCTTACAACCTGGACAATTTGTCTGCAGTTGCAGCACCGCGTCAAAAAACTCGCCCACCAAGAGGGACACGCCTCTCCGGCACCAACAGCACAACGTTTCCTTTCTCGTCGCGCGCGCCCATGGTCAAAACCTCCGATGCAAACCCGGCAACATTCCTCACGCCCAGGTTCACTGCACAAATCAATAGCCGATCCTGCAGGCTCTCCGCAGAATAATTGGCTACGATCTGCGCGCTCGACGTCTTGATTCCCATCTCGGCACCGAAATCGATCCACAGTTTATAAGCAGGTTTGCGCGCCCGGCTGTTTTCCTCCACTCGCACAACGCGTCCCACGCGCATCGCCACGGTTTCAAACGCTTTAGACGCTGACATGAAATTCTCGGGGTCCGTTTCCTGCGCCATTGGCCCTCCCCGCTTGAACTTTGAGCTGGCTAAGTTAACAATTACCTTAAGTAACTGCTATCGATATTAATTATGTGGCGGAAGGTAGCAATGAACATTCTCTCCACGACGCCGCTGTTCCCGAGTAGCAAGCCGAATGCATCCCTCGGGGGATGACCCTCCTCGTCGCCCACGTAGCAGAGCTAGGGATGCCAGTGCACTTCCCGCGGCAGAGTCACTGTTACGCTGTCGACTGTGACCTGCCCTTTGTTTATCATAGGCCGCCGCTCACCCAAAGCGGCGAAGGATGAGGACTCCACTAGGGCTGGCGAAGAAGACACCCAGATGAGGAACCCGCGATGATGAAACGTGGCAATGCCATGGAGATCGAACTGAGCCTGGAATTTCTGCGCGTCGTGGAGCAAGCGGCAATCGCTGCTGCGCGCACCATGGGTCAGGGCGACGGCCATCGCGCCGATGACGTAACCGTGGAAGCTATGCGCCAGGTGATGGACTCGGTCCCCATGGACGGCACGATCGTCATTGGCGAAGGCGAACGTGATGAGGCCCCCATGCTCTACATCGGCGAAAAAGTGGGCGCCGCTGGTCACCACCCCGCCGCAGGATATCCCGCCGTCGATATCGCCGTCGATCCCCTCGAAGGAACCAATCTCTGCGCCACCGGCGCGCCCAATGCCATCACCGTCCTCGCGGCCAGCGAAAAAGGTGGCCTGCTACATGCCCCGGATTTGTACATGGAAAAAATTGTTGTGGGGCCTTCGTGCAAAGGCGTGGTCGATCTGGATGCGCCAGTGCTCGACAATCTGCGCGCCATCGCGCGCAGGCTGGACCGCGACGTTGAAGATCTCGTCGTCATCGTGCTGGACCGTCCGCGGCACGAAAAATTGATCCAGGATATTCGCAAAGCTGGAGCCCGCATTCGCCTCATCGGTGACGGGGATCTTTCTGCCGGAATCTCCGCCGCGGTCGTTGGCACCGGCGTTCACGCCGTGATGGGCACCGGTGGCGCGCCCGAAGGCGTGCTCACCGCCGCCGCGCTTCGTTGCCTGAACGGAGAAATTCTGGCCCGCCTCGTCGTAAACAAACCCGAGCATTCCGAGCGGCTCGCGCAAATGGGCGTCAAAGATCCCAAGCGCGTCTATGACACCGGCGATCTTGCTCCGGGCAAAAATATTATTTTTGCCTGCACCGGCGTCACCGAGGGCAATTTACTCCGTGGCGTGCGCTTTTTCGGCGAAGGCACGCGCACGCACTCGATGATTCTCACGCTCGAAACGCGCCAAGTCCGTTTTATTGACACCGTACACCTCGAGAAACGCCGCGACGCCAAAGTGCGTTTTATTTAGCCACGGGCGCTAACGTTAGGAGAAGCGAGAAATTGGAAGGGGAAAATGAAACGGTGGTCAGCTTACCGATCGGGACTCGTAAGCGCGACAAATATGCGATCGGCGATCGGCGTCGATGGGGTAAACACATTTGCACCCGGCGCCGAAATCACCACGCTTCGCCCGTCGCCTGCCAGCGCTAGCCGCAACGGCTGCGAATCTCCACCGCTCGTAGCGCCCGATTCGTTTTCGAGTGCGCCCCTTATATGGTGAACAGAAATGCGCACTGTGCGCGGGGTGCATCGCGTGGCGCCCAAACAAGTGTCGCGCACAAAAACCTGTTGGACTCCGACGACGTTGCCGGCCGCCACGGCGCCCTGTGAGGTCGTGTTTTTGGATGGATCCGGCGTAATCGAAAGGAAGGCCACAAATCGGCCAGATGCGCTTATAGAAGGACGCACGTTGTCGTTGCCGCTAAGCGCGCCGTCGCTATCCACGGACACCAGAATTGTCGAAGGCACGCACTCCGTATCGCTGCCAAAGCAGGTGTCTCGCAGGAAAATCTGCATGCCGCCAGTTTCACCCGCAATAAGATTGGTCGCCGAGGATTCGAACGCGATGTAGCGGCCATCCGCGCTAGTCGCCGGTGCGCGGCTGGAATCGTTCGCATCGCCGCCGTCAGCGGCCACCGAGAGCCGCGTCGTCGTTACGCTGCACGATTCAGTTACTCCGGCGCAGGTATCCTGCACGAACACGTCTTGCTGCCCGCTGGATGTAGCAGTCGCGGTGAAGACGACAAAGCGCCCGTTTCCACTGATCGCCGGAGCGCTCGCTGATTGTGATGTCCCCATACTCGCGCGAGTATTCATCGCACTCTGTGCGGCGGCTGCCGCAGTAATCGTAAACCGAATTCCGTTAGGACTCGTGCCGCCACCAGGCGCCGAATTGAAAACAGTGATGGTCGCGGTCCCAGGACTAAGCAAAAGGTCCTTTGGCACAGTCGCGGCGAGCTGAGAGATGGAAACGAACTTTGTTACCAGCGAAATAGCATTCCAGCGAACGATTGAAGCGCCGGTCGTGCCTGATCCTTGCAGGAAATTTGATCCGGTAACTGTAATCTGCAAATCCGCCGAACTTGCCGGCGCGGAATTGGGGGTCACAGCGGTGATGGTCGGCACGGGATTGCCGACCGTGCTGATCGTGAAAGCAACAGTATTCGAGAGACCATTGTAACCCGTGCCGGTTGCCAGCGTTTTCGTGAATGTATCCACGGTCGCGGATCCGGGTTGGGTAATGTCCGCGGCGGTGATCGTTGCGGTGACTTGAGAAGAATTCACGAAGGTGGTCGTGCGATTCTGGCCGTTCCAGCGCACCACAGTCGTCTTATCAAATCCCCCGCCGTTGACAGTGAGAACAAAATCACCGCCGCCTGCCCGTGCATCCGAGGGTGCGAGAAAAGATATGAGGCCTCCCGTATTGCTCTGAAGCGTGCCGCTATAATTGCTGCAGGCTGGGGTGAAGGCGGAGACCGCGAGAATCACGACGAGAATCGAGCAACGCCGCATCATCCAACAAACTCCTTTTTTTCTGAGCTCTTGGAAGGTTCCGGACCAACTCTCGAGGAAAATCGAATCGCTTGCGAGAATGGCGGAAGGAAGCCAGAGCACTCCAGGACCATCTTAACCAAGCCGGACGAATTTATCTCAACTATCTTGCTCGTCCACGCTTGCTTGCTTTCTGGTAATTGGCGTGTCTGCATCATCGTCGAATGCTTGCGCTTAGGGTCGATCATCGCGCGGCATCCCGGTGAGATGCAGTGACAGTCGAAGATGTCGCCTCAGCATTAGAGTGAACGGTTCCGATTGTTTCGCGCATCGGCGTAGGCTTCCAGGCCAACAACGCGGAGGTCAAAGCATAGAGCAAAAAACATTCGAGGGCGAATGGCATGAATCCGAGAAAGCCCGGAACGGGCATCTCAAAAATTTTCCAGTCCTGAAACATCGGAAAAGTGTAGCGCCATTTCGCGGCGGCCCAAAAATTCCAGAACTCCCAGAGCCAGCCACAGACCCAGCCTGAGACAAGTACAGAAAACAACCGCGCGCGATCACCGTGCTCCAGATCGGCAAGAAACGATGGACCGTCGCGGTGTTTCAGAATCGGATCGAGCAGAAAAACGAAGCCGATCCAGACAAAAGCAAACAGATAAGGCGCAATGTTCCGCGGCAGAACAAGCGGTGCGGCAAGCAAGAGCGCGCCTACAACGATGAATGCAGCTTCTGTCGCGCGTGAAAGGTGAAATGCCTTTGCGCGGCGTGGAACCCAGCTCAATGATTCCACAAGCTCCGCGGTAATCAGAATCCCCGGCGTAATCGTTGCGAAAGACCAGCAGTAACCAAACCAGCGAAGAAGCAAATTCGATGGTACGCCAACGTAAGTCCAGTTCTGCAGGCGCAGATTGTATCCTTCGAAAATAAGCCACAGAGGAATAGAAAGAAACGCCATGCGCGCGAACTCAAGCGGCGCATTTCGCAAATAAGAGCGGCCGCGCACCGCGAAAAGTGCCGCATCCGCAATCAGCAGATACGCCGTCCATGCGACGGGAGTGAAGAACGTGGCCACCGGTTCGACGCCGTGAAACATCATCCATTCGGCACTCGCCAAAGCGATGAGCCCGAACCATCCGTGCCAAGGAAGCGGCCGCGTACGTCGTGCGAGAAAACTGACGACCACGATCGCCACCGTCGCCGCGGTAATTGTGATTCCTAAGGTAACCATCATTTCCGAGTCTCCATGGTAGCGCAGTAAACGGTTCCTCAGCGCATTGCCGTGGTTCGAATGCGCTCAATCGCGTCAATGCCAGTTGCAGGCAGACTGAACGAGTTTTCTGTACGATGGTGTGAATCGAGTGGTCTTTCATATGCTGCGATTTTTGGTATAGAGGCGAAGCCTACAATCTTCCTAATTTAATTTATTGATTGATCCGTGGAATGGCCGCCGAACAGGCTGATGAGTCGTTGCTGAAATTGCCGGTGCGCTGTATTGATTGTGCCGCAGTGTTCTGTGTTGGGTACTGCCCACAGGGTGACCGATGGGTTTCCCAGCGCGATCTTGCGGGAATGGCGGATGGGGATGTTGCTGTCGTTCACTCCATGGATGAGCAAAATCGGTACTCGTATTCTGCCGACCGCCGCTTCTGGTGAAACTTGCTCGAAGTCGAGCTGGTACTTCAATCGAGCATAACCAAATGCGGCTTCGACAATCGACCGCAGAACGGTTCGTCCGAGCCACGGGCCAGTGTGGAAAAACTGACCGACGCGATCATAGGCAATCTCGCGGAAACTTGAAAAGGGCGATTCCACCGCGACGGCAGAAAAGCGCGGCTCAGATGGCAGCGACTGCAGGAGCTGCGCCGCGCCCATGGATTCCGCGAAACCGAACAGTAGATGGGGGTGTTCACTCTGTTCGAGCCAATCGAGCCAGCGGTGAATATCGTCTGATTCAAGGAGGCCGAAAGTGGCCAGCTGCCCGCCGCTCGCTCCGTGCGCCCGCGCGTCCGGCATGAGGATGTTGAAGCCGTCACTCAGAAACATTTCCGCGTAGTCCATCATACCCTGGCGGTTATCGCTAAGACCGTGCAGCAGAATGACGGCATTCCCGTTGTTGTTTCGGGGTTCAATGATCCAAGCGCGCAGGGTTGCTCCGTCACGCGCGGGGATCGCGACGTCGGTCAATTCGGCGCCATGGCGCTGTGACATTTCCCGCGCGTGCATCTCACCATCGGCGGACAACAAACGCCGAGTGGGTTGCAGTGTTACTTGGACCAAATATACTCCGGCGACGAATGAGAGACCCAGAAATGCCAAGAGGCAGCAAGCAACGAGGCGGAGAATTGTGCGAGTTCGCATCTACAAGGTATACGTAATTCGCTTGCCGTTGTTTCGTCGGCGGGATCTTGCGCTATTGAGGGCAGCCTTGTTAACGCTTGGGGCGGGATTGCGTCTTGTCTTGATGCAGTAAGCGATTCTCTCAAGAGGAGACCGAAATGAACCTACGGAAAATGGTTTGGTTGGGACTTGCGATTCTTACGGTTGCGTGCATCCCGCCCCAGATTACGCTGGCGGGGCCGCCGTTGATTTGCCATGCGATCGACATTGGAGCAGCGCGGTCATTGCCATGGTCAAGCAATACGTGGAATTTATCGGGAAGCGAGACGTATGACATCAATCAACTGATAGACGATACGTTGGCTTTGCTGGGCCCCAGCATGCCGCCGCTGGTACGCATGGAGACGATGCGTCGCGCCACACTCTATGCGCAAAAAAATCCGGCCATTGCTGAGCAACTGCTTGCCAGGTTGAGGACTCGCGCGCTAGACGCCGAACATAACGGGCGCCCTGATGCCCTGGCATGGTTTGATGCGGGCTATCTGGTGGAGACGTACAAGCAGGCCAACTGGTTGTTCAAGAAGGTGTCAGACGCGTCAAGTACAGGAACTCCGAAGTGGACTCACGAAGAAAAAGTGAACCCTGCAACGGGGCTCGATGGTTACGCGTGGATTGAGAAGGCTATCAAGCTCCGCGGCGGAGATGCTGAAATGGAATTTGCTGCGGCAGTGATCACAGCGGATAAGGCATCTGACCGGGCGTCGAATCGGGGACACCAAGAGCATCTCCAAAAAGCGCTTGCCGGTGCGAAAACGGACCCGCTTCTGGCTCGGAACATCGCAACACACTTCGGCAGCGAAAAGAGTTAGGCATTTCGAATGTTTTGACCTTGCGGAGGCCCCATCCTTCTAACAAGGGTGGGGCGCTCCAGTCTCACCGGCCTGGCTTGCAAATTATTCCATTACATTCTCAGATTCGACGGTTTGCGATCGGCACTACGGCAGGCCGAAGAATGAGACGCTGACGATTGCTCAATTGCGTGGCATAGTAAGCGGCGACAGCGGCGATAGCCCCATAAGGAATGAAGGAAGGCCACCAGCCGGTAATCAGATGGACTCCCACATAGGTGAACAGGAAGGCCCAGATAAAGACGTTAGTGTCCAAGAGCAGCCCGACAATCGCACCTGCCAGAACATAGCTGGCGGCGAGAATGAGCGTCAAACTCGGTGCCGCGGGGGCGCCAAGCGCTTGTATTTCATGCAGCGCCATGGGCAATAGTTTGAGACATGTGACGGAGGGAATACCTGTCCCCAAGATGGCAGCGAGGAGCAATTTGGGCGTCGAGAAACGCTCCGCGAAGGGGACGAGGAAATTACGAATGCCGCGCCAAAAGGTCTTGTCACTGACAAGGTAGCCTGTATTTGTGCGGAGATAACTTCCCCGTTCGACTTGGTAATCCGAAAATCGATGGTGCTGCTTCTGATACAGATCGAAAACTCTCGCGGCGTCTGAAGGAGCCGGGAGCGGGGTTCCGAGCGAACGGGCGCGCGTATCATGTCGATTCTTTAGCGCCGCGGGATCATCCACGTAAGGGCAATCTTGCACGAGAAGCTCCGGTGGCTGATCGAGGAGCGTTTTGAGCTTCATGTTGCGAGTGGTGAGTGATTTTCCGTCTGCAAATTCCGTCATGAAGTTGAAGAATGCGGACTGATTTACGGATTCCACAGAACCCACTTTAGTCTTTACCGCGACGATGATGATCATGAAGGCCGCCGGATCCCCTGGATTGATGTAGCGGTGTACAAGGTTCATACCATAATTTTTGATATGGTAGGTAAGAACGGGATGGTAGTTGAGCGCGGCGAGCTTCTTGTCGTACGGTTCGAGAAATTGCCGCTGTTTTTCCGTCAAGGCTTCCGGCGAAAGCTCTTCAAAATCACAGTCGGCGGGTATGGGGATTGCGGTTCGGCGAAGATTCGGAAGACTGCTGGTGAGCATCGTGCCGACCGTGACGAGAAACACCAGTAAGTCGGTGTCAAGATTTAGGGCGAACATAGTGGACTCCTCTAATTCAATCCAGCTTAACAACCAAGGTAATCAGGCGACAATCGAGGTGACCAGTCGAGTTGCTCAGCGTATACCTGCTCGAAAGGGCAGGTTGCAACAGCAGGCTCTAAATGGTGGTTAAATAATGAGGAAAGCATAGTTTTATGTTATGAGCTGAAGTCTTGCGAGCATGAGGGAGAGACGTTCGAACGCGGGAAAGCATCTGAGTAAGTGAGGGATGTCAATGAAGGCAACGCGTTGGTTTCGATTGGCCAAATATTTTGCATTGGGTACGCTGGTGGCGTGCGGGGCTCTAGCCGCCAGCAGCCAGCAGGCAGGCAAAGTTCAGCCAGGCAGTCCGCAGCAGGCCGACAACCCTCCTAAGCCGCCGATTCTGACTCCTGGCAAACATTTTGACCGGGTATTGGTAATTGTCCTTGAAAATCAGGACTACACGTCGGCAATGAGAGACCCGTTTCTGGCAAAAATGGCGACGTGGGGAGCCTCTTTCAGTAAATTCAAGAATCTCTATCATCCATCGTACCCGAATTATTTGGCGATGATTGCGGGAAGCTCTTTCGGCAGTCATAGCGACAATCAGGTTACTTTTCCTGATGATCCGGCGCACCCGACGATCGCCGATCTGCTCGACTGGAAAGCTTATGCTGAGGAGTATCCATCGACCGATCAGCCGTTTTTGCGTGATCGCACGGGGAAATATGTGCGGAAACATCTACCGTTCTTGAGTTTTCAGAAAATACAAAAAACGAGCTTTCGCAATGTCGTGGGGGTCAACACGAAAGATCCTCACAATGCCTTCGTGACCGACGTCGAAATGTTCCGGAAGGATCCCAAGAAAAATCCTTTGCCGCGATATATGTTTTACGCTCCCAACATGGATGATGACGGGCACGACCCGTATTTTTTTCCGGGAAAGGGATTGCGAAAAGCTTCGACGTGGCTGGAGAATTTCTTGAAGACATGGTTCCCGTGGGGTGAGAAAGAGATGAAAGGCACCCTCGTGGTCGTAACATTTGACGAATCGGAAAGCCACAATAGTGACGATCTCATCTACACAGTCTTTCTGGGGGATATGGTAAAAAACCCGCAGGTAGTCAGCAAAGAATACAATCACTACAGCGTGTTAAGGACTATCGAGGATAATTTTGGTGTAGGACCACTCAATAAAGGCGATGGCGACGCCGACGTAATTACCGAGGTCTGGAAGTAGGCGGTTCCGCCGAATCTCAGGGAAACTCAACCCAACTGGCTGTGGGCACCGCGCCCTGCAAGCTGCGACGCGCTTCGCGCATAAAAACAAAGCGTCCGACGTCCCGTGCGGATGACCGCACCATCGCCAGGCAAGCTTCGCCACCTTCATTCCGTCCACAATTTGAAGTCCTTTTTGCTGCGCCACAGGCATCTGTTATTCTCGGGTTCTCCCTAGTGGATTTCCAAATTGGGTGCTAACCCTCAATCCGAAACGCTAGAGCGCGGCCTTGGACTCAAGGAGGCGGTCGCGCTGAACATGATTGACATGGTGGGAATTGGTCCGTTCATCGTGGCTCCGCTCGTCATCAAGGCCATGGGCGGTCCACAGTGCTTGTTGGCGTGGGCCGCGGGCGCAGCGCTGGCCGTGCTCGATGGATTTGTGTGGTCGGAGTTGGGGGCGGCGATGCCGCTGGCGGGCGGCAGTTATAATTTTCTGCGAGAGGCATACGGACCGGGACGCTGGGGCCGGTTGATGTCGTTTCTTTTTGTGTGGCAGACACTTATTCAAGCACCGCTGGTGATTGCATCGGGAGCGATTGGTTTCTCGCAATATCTTACCTATCTGGTGCCGTTAGGACGTCACGAACAGAAAGCCGTATCCGGGGCGCTGGTGGTGGTACTGGTGATATTGCTTTACCGGCGAATCACCACCATCGGAAAAATCTCATTGATGCTGTGGGTGGGTGTGATTGGAACAATGCTGTGGCTGATTTGGGGCGGAGCCAGGCATTTCGATTCGCGGCTGGTGTTCACATATCCGCCGGGAGCGTGGGATCTCTCGTGGGTATTTTTCGCAGGGCTAGGTTCAGCAATGATGAGCACGATTTATTCCTACTGGGGCTACTACAACATTTGCCATCTGGGCGGCGAGATACGCCAGCCGCAAAAAAACATCCCGCGCGGAATTTTTATTTCGATTGGAGGAATTGCCGCGCTGTACCTGCTGATGCAGACAAGCATCCTCGGCGTATTGCCATGGCAGCAGGCGCAGGATTCGCCATTTGTGGTAAGCGCGTTTGTGGAACGTATATATGGCTCGCGGGCCGCGAATGTGGCAACGGTAATGATTCTGTGGATAGCGTTTGCGTCGGTGTTTTCGGCGTTGCTCGGATATTCGCGCGTGCCCTATTCGGCGGCGCTGGATGGCAATTTTTTTGCGGCGTTTGCCCGGTTGCATCCACGAAAAAACTTTCCGCACGTCTCGCTGTTATTTCTTGGCGCCATGGCGTTTTTATTCAGTCTATTGTTCCGGCTGGGAACGGTGATTGCAGCGATTCTTGCGATGCGATTGCTGGTGCAATTCATTGGACAAGCCATCGGTGTTATGCGGCTGCGACGACGCTGGGGGCCGGATCGCCTACCGTTCAAAATGTGGGTCTATCCATTACCGGCTGTCTTGACCATTGTGGGGTGGGTGTTCCTATTCACGCGAACCGGGAAAGCGGCTCTATGGGGTTTGGCAGTAATCTTCTTGGGAGTCTTAGTATATTTGGTTCGCGCACGAATACGCGGCGAATGGCCGTTTGCCGGGGCGATCGCAGCGGCGGAATGATGGCCATAAACACTACACCGCGGATTGCCGTAGCGGAACCGGTGATGCTGGCGATTCCGGAAGGCTGGTTCTGGATGGGTTGTGAGACCGGGCGGGACGATGAGCAGCCGGTGCATCGCGTTTGGGTGGACGGCTTCGAGCTGGGAGCCTATCAAGTGACGAACGTCGCATACCGCAGCTTTCTCGGGGCCACTGGGCACGCGCAACCTCTTTCCTGGAACGAGCCACATTTCAACGGTGAGAGCCAACCGGTAGTTTCCGTTTCCTGGTTCGATGCGGTGGCATACTGTGCGTGGCTAATTAAGGAGACCGGAAAAAATTATCGCCTTCCCACGGAGGCCCAGTGGGAACGTGCCGCGCGCGGCGGACTTGAAGCCCATCTTTATCCCTGGTGCGGCGACGGGCCGGAGCAGGTTCCGGATTACGCCACGCGGTGGAAGGACGGGCCAGAAGCAGTGGGTTTGTACGCGCCCAATCCGTACGGGCTTTATAATATGGGCGACAACGTCCACGAATGGTGCTTCGATTGGTACAACGCCAGTTATTACCAGCGATCGCCGGGAAAAAATCCGCAAGGTCCATCCAGTGGAGTGCGACGAGCCTCGCGCGGCGGTTCGTGGCGGCATCATGTGAAAGTGACTCGCACCGCGGCGCGCTCGAGCATTCCGCCTGAATTTAAATATGCCGACTACGGGTTCCGGGTTGCGCGAGCGCTGGATAGCGGCCGCTAGTTTCGGGACTATGTCGGTGGTGCAGCATTTCGGGATGTTGCGTGGTCTGGAGGGCTAACGGCACAATGCAAAATCGGATTTGAGGCGACCCGCCGTGTCAACACCGGCGCAACTAGAGGCCCTTCTCGAAGGGCCTTTTGCTTTTCTTGGGAGTGAACGTCGCGCCAAGCAGCCTGCCGGGTGCCTTCACGAACCGCTTGGTGCTCGGGAACCCAGGTTTTCACTCTAAAATAGATTTTGCCAAGACGCCGGCAAGCGGTTGCGAGATCGGAACACCTGAAACACGACGAACTGGATGACGATTTCTTTCGTGCTATTCTCCGCCAGTGCGCGTGTTGGTTTCGAACACGCAGCTGGGGGAAACATGCGTGATTTATCTGTGACCGCAAAATGGTCGAAAGCGCTGGGGCAAATTTTTATGCAGTGCCTGGTGCTGTTCCTCGCCGCGGGTCTTCTCTGCGCGGGATCGACCGATTCGCAAAAGCAAAAAAAGAAAAAAGGTAAGCCAGCGCCTGAAGAATCTGCTGACAAGCCTCTCATTCCTATACCCGATGATCGAGCGATTGACGCGCTCATTTCAGAGATGCTGGGCGCGTGGCAACTCGGGGATCTTGCTGGGCTCCATAAGTATATTGCCGATGACGTCGTGGTCGTGAGCGGGGCGTGGGAGCCTCCCGTCGCCGGGTGGGACAATTACGCGCAGGCTTATCAGCGGCAACGCGATCGGACCCAGAACGTGGTGCTCGATCGCACCAACACCTATATCAAGGTGGTCGGAAGCGTTAGTTGGGTGAGTTATCAGTGGGAATTCCGGGGGGTGGTGGACGGATCGCCAATGACGGTGCGCGGCCAGACGACACTAATTTTGCAGAAGCAGAAGGACCGTTGGATGATCGTTCATAACCATACATCGCTCGCCCAGGAAGCCGCGGGACCGCAGCGTCTTGCGCCTTCACAACAGAAACCGCCGGGAGACCTATAATCCGACCACACATGCCGGCAAATCCGAGCGAAGAACTGCACCACAGACGCACCAATCCCTTGGCCAGCGCTCTGCTCTGGTGGAGCGTCACCAGCCTCAGAAATTCTTAAGCCCTTGGTAAACCCACAGACTTATTGTCACCAAAGCTAGAATTGCTGAAGCGACTCCGGTTGTCGTGATGGGCTTGGATAAAGCGTTTATCCTGCCAATAACCTCACGCTGCGCAGCAGCCATGTGCTCTTCTGCGCGACCGATGAAGATCTGATCGTCCTCGCGATCGGACAAAATGTTGCGATAAATAAGCAGGATGATCAGCACTGAGGTGACTACCGCCCAAGCCACCAACAGATAAAGTAAAGGGCCCCACTGCAGATTTTCCATGGTTCCATCCTTCGTCGCGGAAGTCTGAGGAACGAGGATTCTCAGTGGGGCAAGTATAGCACCATTGGAAGTCAAGGGGATAAAGTTACTCTTTTCTATTGAGCAAGGCCCTAGGGCTGTTCAGGCGCAAAGACGACCCGTAGCGGGCCTGGAATATTCGGTCACGCTCTGAGCGGCTGCAAGTTCCGAAGCGAGTGGCCGTGCGTTGACAAAGGTTTATGCGGCAGTCAAAATCAACGCGACTCGTATTACGGCAACTCATAGTGCAGCAATTCCCGGGCGGCGAATTGGCAGCCGCTTGGCTTTAGCGGCGAAAACAGATAGGCCTGCATGCCGTTTGTAAAAAGATTCCAGTTTCCTCTACTTGCCGTGCTCGCACTGTCGGGCGGTTGCTTATACGCCTTTCCCGCCGCCACGGTCGCTTACGGCGTGCTCGTTTTGTCCCACCTGATCGCCGGGATTCTTCTATCCATAGCCCTGGTCCGTGTGCTGCGCGGATTTTCGCAATTTTCAGGATTCGTGCGGTTGGGTTGGCTGCTGATTGCTTTGGGAGCAATGGTCGGTATTGTGCTTATCTTCACGGGTACCCCGCGCCCGATGCGCGTTTGGCTTCTTATGCACCTTGGGTTGAGCGCCGTTGGCATTCTGCTGCTGGCATATGGCTGGCTGATCTCGCGACAGCGTCAATCCGTTTCCGCGTTCTCTCGCTTTAGCTTCGCGCTGCTGGGTTTCATCGGAGTATTTGCGGGCGCGGCAATTTTGGCGGCAGGGGCGTGGTGGCTCCGCGAGGCACGCTGGCAGCGCGCTTATCGAATTACCAATCCGGCCATCTCGCCCGCCTCCATGGACAGTGAAGGTGACGGTCCATCCGGTCCGTTTTTTCCGAGTTCGGCCCAAACCGTGGATGGCGGAAAAATTCCCGCCAAATTCTTTATGCAATCGGCATCCTGCGAACGGTGCCACTCCGATATTTACAAGCAGTGGTATAGCTCCGCGCACCACTTCTCGTCCTTCAATAATCAGTGGTACCGAAAGAGCATCGAGTATATGCAGGACGTCGCCGGCGTGCGCTCTTCGAAATGGTGCGCTGGCTGCCATGATCCGGCGCTTTTTTTCAGCGGCAAGTTTGATACGCCCATTCGCAATCAGATCCATAGCCCCGAGGCGCAAGCCGGGCTAAGCTGCGTGATGTGTCACACCATTGTGCAGGTGAAAAGCACCATGGGCCAAGGTGATTACATCATCGAGTACCCCAAACTTCATGAACTTGCCGCCAGCGAAAATTTCGCGGTTCGCGCTCTTCACGATTTTCTTGTAAAGGTGAATCCGGAGCCCCATCGGCGCACGTTCCTGAAACCCTTCGTCAAGAACCAAACCGCGGACTTCTGCTCGACATGCCATAAGGTGCATCTGGATGTGCCGGTCAATCGCTATCGGTGGATTCGTGGCTTCAACGAATACGACAACTGGCAGGCCAGCGGCGTTTCCGGTCAAGGTGCGCGATCTTTTTATTACCCGGCCACGCCGCAGAAGTGCGCCGATTGCCACATGCCCCCAGAACGCTCGCACGATTTTGGCAATCAGAATGGCTTCGTACACTCTCACCGTTTCCCGGCAGCTAACACGGCTTTGCCTTTTGTCAATCAGGATGCCGAGCAGCTAGCAGTCGTTGAAAATTTCCTGAAGGACAAACAAGTCAGCCTAGATATTTTTGGCATCTCACCGGAGTTGGCGCCCGTTGGGGCAGGCGGATCCGCCGCTCCGGAATTCGCCACGACATTTGCTGTTGGCGAAGAAGCCCTAAACCCTGTCGCCAATGTAGTGCAATCCCCGGTTGCTCCACTGACCGCACCGCTCAATCGTGTCCAGCCCGCCCTGCGCCGCGGCGATACGGTGCGCCTTGATGTTGTCGTGCGTACCCGCAAGGTCGGGCACTTCTTCCCCGGCGGCACCGTGGATGCATTTGACTGCTGGCTCGAGCTCACGGCCACCGACGAAAAGGGCCGGAATGTTTTCTGGAGCGGGCGCGTAGAGGACGATGGCAAAGGGCCTGTCGAAAAGGGCGCACATTTTTATCGCTCGCTGCAGGTGGACGCGCGCGGCAACGAGATCAATAAGCGCAACGCCTGGTCCACCCGCGCGGTAGTTTATGTCCGCTTGATCCCGCCGGGTGCGGCCGATACCGTGCACTATCGCCTGCACATTCCCGAACATGCGGGCGAGCAAATTACTCTTCATGCAAAACTCAACTACCGGAAGTTTTCGCGGTCTAATACGCTATTTTCTTTCGCCGGAGTGCGCGATCCATCGGATCCGCATCCGGACGTCACACCGGACTACGATTCAGGTCGCTGGTTATTCAACGGGCCGACGAAGGACGTTTCCGGAAACATAAAGGCCGTTCCCGATATACCAATCGTGACACTTGCTGAAGATAGGGTCACACTGCGAGTTTTGGCTCGCGGCACAAAGCCGATCGAGCCGAGGCGTGTCCTGAAAGCTGAAGATTGGCAGCGCTGGAACGACTATGGAATAGGCCTGCTTCTGCAGGGCGATCTCCGCGGCGCGGCGGCAGCCTTCGAAGCTGTCACGCAAATCGATCCGCAAAATCCCGACGGGTGGGTGAATATCGGGCGCGCAACAGTGCAGGAAGGAAATCTTCAGAAAGCGCGCCAAGTCCTGGACAAAGCGCTCGCTCTGAAGCCGGCACTCGCTCGCGCGCACTTTTTCTATTCGCAGATCAACAAGGAGGAGGGCCAGTACGAAGAGGCGGTTTCTCACCTACAAAAAGTCTTGTCTCAATATCCACGCGACCGAGTTGCCCGCAACCAGCTTGGCCGCGTTTTGTTTCTAGAGCGACAGTACCGCAAAGCTATTCCAGAATTTTTAGAGGTGCTGACGATTGATCCCGAGGATCTGCAGGCCAATTACAATTTGATGCTCTGCTACAACGGCCTCGGCGAAACAAAGATGGCCTTAGAATATCAAGTGCGCTACTTGCGATTTAAAGCTGATGAATCTTCGCAGACCATTACGGGGCCGTACCGGCAGAAGCATCCGGAAGACAATAACGAACGGCAGGCAATTCACGAGCACGTTTCGGTGCCGCTGCCTGTTCCATTTGTTTCCGCGGTGGCAACGGCGGCCAGGATCGTACGCGGTGCCGAAGGCCGGCCCCGCCGTGGGTCTGGAGCTGGTGCTCGAGTTGGTGAAAATTGATTCGCGCGTTTCTCTCGGCAGCTGTCGTGCTTGCCATCGTCTTTACGGTCCTCGGTCAGACCAAGGTTCATCCTGCTTCCGGTATCCAGTTTCGTGATATCACAAAATCTGCGGGCATTCAGTTCGTCCATAATCGCGGGGCCTTCGGCAAAAAATATCTTCCCGAGACGCTGGGGCCGGGATGTGCGTTCATTGACTACGACAACGACGGCTGGCCGGACATTCTCTTGGTTAACGGAACGGATTGGCCCGGCCATCATCAAGAACCTTCGACACCCAAGCTTTATCACAACAATCATGACGGCACGTTCACCGACGTTACTCATAAAGCTGGGCTGGATATTGAGCTTTATGGATTGGGTGCATCCGTCGGCGATTACGATAACGATGGTTTCGATGATCTCTTCGTCACCGCGCTCGGCCAGAACCATCTGTTCCACAACAACGGCAATGGCACGTTCACCGACGTGACAAAAAAAGCGGGATTGTGGGGTGTGAGCGACTTCGGCACCAGCGCCGCGTGGATAGATTACGATCGCGACGGGCGCCTCGACCTGGTGATCGCAAATTACGTGCAGTGGTCGCCTGAGACAGATCTCTACTGCACGCTCGACGGCAGGACTAAATCGTATTGCACGCCTGAATCCTACAAAGGGACTTCCGCTCGGGTGTGGCGCAATCGGGGCGATGGTACGTTCGAAGACACCACAAAGAATGCTGGCCTTTGGGATCCCACCTCAAAATCGCTGGGGATTGCGATCCTCGATTACGATCAGGACGGCTGGCCCGACGTGCTTCTGGCCAACGATACGCAGCCCAACAAGCTATATCGCAACAATGGCAACGGCACGTTTACCGAACGCGGTGTTCTGGCGGGCGTGGCCTTCAGTGAAGACGGCATAGCGCGCGCCGGGATGGGCGTAGATGCCGCCGACTATGACCGCTCCGGCTATCCCAGCGTGATCATCAGCAATTTTTCGAACCAGATGCTCTCGCTGTATCACAACGAAGGCAAAGGGCTGTTCGTAGACGAAGCACCGCGTTCCGAGGTTGGTCGTGCAACGCTTCTCTCGCTGGGCTTTGCCTGTTTCTTTTTTGACTATGACCTCGATGGTTGGCCTGACATCTTCATCGCCGACGGCCACCTTGACGAGCAGATCGAGCGAGTGCAGCCCCGCGTGCGCTACTCTGAGCCGCCGCATATGTTTCGCAATCTTGGTCACGGCAAATTTCGGGAAGTCACAGAATCGCTGGGGCGGTCATTTTCCGCGCCGCGCGTCGCTCGCAGCGCGTCCTACGCGGACATCGACAACGATGGCGACCTCGATCTGCTGCTCACGACCAACGGCGGTCCGGCCGTTTTGTTTCGCAATGACGGCGGCACGAACAATAGCCTGCGCATTCGCCTCGTCGGGACACGCTCGAATCGCGACGGTATCGGCACCGTTGTGCGCCTTGCGGCCGGCGGCGAGTCCCAGTCGCAAATGCTTCGCAGCGGCTCCGGCTATTTGTCGTCGAATGAGCTTGTGCTGACCTTCGGCCTCGGACACGTAGCCCGTGCCGATACGATTGAGGTCCGGTGGCCGAGCGGGCAAGTCGATCAGCTCACCAAACTTTCCGCAGGCAACACGGTCACCATCAAAGAAGGCGCTGGACTTATTTCCATGCGGGCGTATCGCAAGAAGCCGGAGACGCGGTGAACGTTTGTCGAATCTTTCGTTTGCGGTCTCGTAGCATCTTTCCTGTTTTGTTTTTTGCGGCACTCCTCTTGACCCTAGCTTGGTCAGCAATCGCAATCATTCCTAACGGCACCGAGGCCAAGCGAGCCTGGGCGTCGCAAACTGCAAAAACAAAACCGCAAGCCGTGAAAGCAAGACCCTCGCGCGGGTCTGATTTCAATCTTGAAGCGGTTCGCTTGAACAATCTAGGCGTGGCTTATATGAATCAGCAGCGCTTCGATCAGGCGCTGAAGAATTTCGATCGAGCTGTGGCGCTCGATCCTAAATTAACTGTGGCGCAACTGAATCGCGGCATCGCGCTTTTGTACAAACAAGAATTGAAATCGGCCCTGAAAGCTATTACCGAAGCCACTGAAAAGCTACCGGAAGACCCGCATGGGTGGTACAGCTTAGGGTTGGTCTACAAGAATCAGGGTCAAACCGAGCAGGCTATTGACGCGTTTCAACGCGCCGCCCGCCTCGGACCGAATGATGCGGACACTCAGTACTTGCTGGGGCTGGAATTTGCGCAAGCGCACAAATTCGATGAGGCCATTACCGCATTCCAGCATGCACTGGCGCTCAACCCCTACCACGTATCCGCGGAATTCGGTATCGCTCATGCCTACCAGCGCAAAGGTGACACAGCCAGCGCTCGTGAGCACCTCGCGCGCTTTCAGAAACTCACCGAACAAAAGCTGGGCGCGCCAATGAGCCTTAACTATGGCGACCAAGGTCCTTACTCGCTAGCCGAGCAGATCGTTCCGCCGGCGGCCGAAGCGCCTCCGGCGATTCCGGTACGGTTCGTTCCGGTGACTGAAACATCAGGTCTTGTCAGCGAAGTCGGGAAGGCGGGTCAAGTTGGTCAAGCTTTACGGGGCATCTCTTCAGCAAGCACGGGCGTTTGTATTTTTGACTACGATAATGATGGGCGTCCCGATGTGCTGGTGATAAGCGGTGCGGTACATAGCTCGGGCGTGCTCTTTCATAACCTTGGTGGCGGGCGCTTCGAAGACGTCACGCGCGCCGCAAAGCTTGACGTACCGGGCCCAGCGCTTGGCTGCGTAGCAGGAGATTATGATAATGATGGCTACGCTGACGTCGCCGTTGCTCTCGCCGATGGAATTCGCCTATTTCACAATGAGCACAAGGGGACTTTCCGTGATGTCACAGAGTCGTCCGGCATCCGCCGCGATCCACGACCCGTCAGCGTAAATTTTGTCGACTACGACCACGATGGCGACCTTGATCTTTTCATAGTTCGCGGAGAAGCCCTTGCGGTTGACCTCGCCTCTTCGGCGGACGCAACGAGCACGCAGTTGCGCGTCGTTCTCTGGCGCAATAATGGCAACGGAACATTCACGGATTGGTCCAGCCAGAGTGGTCTCGCCACGATCGGCCCGGCAACAGCCATCATCGCGACTGACTTTAATAATGATCGCGCCGTGGATCTCATCGTAACTGGAAATCACGGAGCTCCGCTAATCCTTCTCAATCAGCGGGAAGGGCCCTTCAAAACCACTCTCGCTTGGGATCAAGCCAAGGAAAATCTTCCACCGGCAGTTGGCGTGGTCGCTTTCGACTTTAATAAGGACGGTTGGATGGATCTTGCCTTCACCCACGATGGCGCGCCCGGCCTCACACTCTGGCGCAACGTAGGTGGCAAGCGGCTGGAGCGCGTTCCCCTCCCTGATTTTGGCTGGCAGCGCGGTCGCGGACTTGCCACTCTCGATTACGATAATGATGGCTTGCTTGATCTGGCAGCCGTCGGCGAGAGCAAGACGGGCGGCGAGATTCGATTGCTGCGCAATCGCGGCGGCACCGGCTTCGCTGATGCCACGCGCGACGCCGCGCTCGAGCATCTTCCCCTCGCACATCCGCAGGCCGTGGTCACGGCCGATTTCACCGGCACTGGTTCTGCTGATTTGCTCATTTCGCAGGTAGGCGGCCCCCCTGCGCTTCTGCGCAACCAAGGCGGAAACAAAAACAGTTGGGTGCGCTTGAATTTGAAAGCGCTGGCCGACAATCGAAGTGCAATCGGAACGAAGGTCGAAGTTTTTGCGGGCCTGGGCTACCAGAAATGGGAGGTCGCGGCCGCGGCCGGTTATCTGGGCCAGAGCTCGACAGAAATTCTGGCAGGTTTGGGGAACGCGCGCGAAGCTGAGATCGTTCGCCTTCTGTGGCCTACCGGGGTCCCCCAAGACGAAATCCAGATCGCCGCGCGGTCCGTTCATGAACTAACCGAGCTCGATCGCCGCGGTAGCTCGTGTCCCGTACTATGGGTCTGGAATGGCCGCAGCTACGAATTCATCTCAGACATGATAGGCCCCGGAATCGTCGGCCACTGGGTCGGGCCCGGAGAACGCAATGTGCCCGACCCAACCGAATATCTCAAAGTGGACGGATCGCGCGTGCGGCTACGCGACGGCAAGCTTAGCTTCCGCATCGCCGAGCCGATGGAGGAAGTTGTTTTTATCGATCAGGTTCGCTTGCTGGCGGTGGATCATCCTCTGAATTTGGACGTCTATCCCAACGAGCGTTTCCTCAGCGCACCTCCATTTCCTGAATTCAAAGTTATCGCCAGCCGTGGCGCGCACCCTCCGCGCGGCGCTTGGGATGATCGCGGGCACGACATCCTGCGGCAGCTCGTAGCACGTGATCACCGCTACGTCACAAGCTTCGACCTCGCACCTTTTCGTGGTTTCGCGAAAATGCATTCCATCGAGCTGGACCTGGGCGACTGGAATCCTACTGCGCCACTCCGCTTACTCATGCACGGTCTCACCGATTATTTTACCGCCACATCGATGTTCGCCGCATACCAGGCGGGGGTTGAAGCTGTCGCTCCCTATGTCGAGGCGCAGGATTCGGCGGGTCACTGGCTCCGCGTGATAGATGACATGGGCTTTCCCGCTGGCTTAGCGCGGACGATGGTCGCGGATCTTAGCGGCCGGGTCCCCGCTGGCACTCACCGTATCCGCATCACTACCAATCTGGTTTTGTATTGGGATCAAATCCTGGTGGACAACACGCCCGATAATCAGCCCGTTCGCATTACCGAAGCAGCGCTCGAATCGGCCCGACTGGAGTATCTCGGCTACCCAAAAGAGACCCGCGTTTCAATCCCCGAGGACATTCTCTACGAACACCAGTCGGTCAGTGCCACCGGCCCCTTCGTGCATCAGGCGGGAAGCTACACACGCTACGGTGACGTCCGGGAGCTACTGACGGGCGTCGACGACAAATTTGTGATTTTGAGCTCCGGCGACCAAGTGGCTCTCGAGTTTGATCCGTCGACCCTGCCGCCGCTTCCGTCCGGGTGGTCGCGTGATTATTTCTTCTTTCTCGACGGCTTCGAGAAGGATCGCGACTTCTACGCAGCGTACGGCGACTCGGTGGAGCCGCTTCCGTACCACAGGATGAAAATGTATCCCTATCCTGAAGACGCCCCGCCGTACCCGACTGACGCCGCGTATCTCGATTACCTTCTCAGTTACAACACACGACTACTCTCCGACTCGACGCCTTCCTACCGTTATCGCTATCCCAAGACCAGCAGACGCAAGGACTCCCCGCCGGCAGCACCCCACGCCATCACGCGTCCACGCGAGTATTCACATCAGTAGTAGCGTCCAATCACAGCGATTGCTTATACTTTCGGATTCCGCAATACCCCAGGTAACGGTTGTTCCTTGCCTCGTGGAATCGTAGTTCCTTGGCGTCAATGTGCTGACTGGTTCTAATTGTTGGTGTTAAGCCCCATCTGTTTTTTGTGGTCACGAATCTGTAGGAACCTCACTGCCAGTTCCGCGCCCAGTTTCAGCTTGCCGCTGGCATCACTCGCCGGGGCATCAATCGTGCCAAAGACCACCTGCAATGCATCATTGCAGCGGTGGACCCGCACCCACATCAATTTAGCAATCCCTGTGGCTTCGTCGAGAAATTCAACCCTGATCAAGTCTCCTTCGTCGTACTTTGGCACGTCCTGCTCCTTGAGTACTTTCTTGCGCGGAAGCCATCGAGGGTCCCGAGAGTTCAAATTTCTGTGATCGAATGACGTACCGTAAACACCGAGCCGACAAAGTTCCAGACCCCCAGTCTGGGCATTATTCAAGCGGACGCCCTATTGGAAGGTAAAAATGTTGTGGGTCTGCGTTCACTAAGCGGTCAACAACAATCTTTGTATGTCCGGCAGCCTACATCGATGAACTTAGGATGCAGAGACAAAAGTTAGGGTTGTCTGACAGGACCAGGCTCATCGCCCTTCGTTCTCCGTCGCTTTGGATACGCGAGCGAAACGGACACTGCTGCCGTTAACACGAAATCAAGTTTGCCCCCAGCGCGGCGAATGCAAACCTGGACATTTCGACCTTTCAGTGCGGCGTGCGCTTGAAGACCTCCGGTCTGAAACTTTGTCGGCTTATCAGTGACCACTAAACACTCTCCCGGCGTTGTGCGGGCCGTCCTGCCCGGTCGAACGGCCACGGGTATATAGGGGGTTGGCCCTCGCCTTGAGTTCCAGCATTGGTCCGATGGACGCACTCTACGACTTTGCTCCGGGCATTGCTCCTGTCCCATCACTCACCTAGGTCGGGATACGCGATACGTTAAACCGTTACTGCTTTTCTGATTTACACAAAGTAATTACTGGTATACATTAACATAATGGCAAAGGAAGGTAGACCGACGAAACCCGCGCGGGAACGACAAAGCCATCAAATCGCAGTGCGTTTGATGCCCGGCGAACACAAGGCTTTAGAAGACGCGGCGAGCAAAACCCGGCTTTCAGTTAGTGATTACATTCGGCTCAAACTCGGATTTCTCGAAGTCATGAGGTGAGCAGATGAATTGTTTTGATTCCTGAAGAAGTTGGGGCAACTCTGGCGGCGTCTGGCAAACACTCAACACGCGACTGGTCGCGAGATTACTCTCGCTGCGACACGGGCTCCGCGCTTCCGAGGTTTGTGCATTGACCCTCGCTGATGTGAATCGGTGTTTCGTTCGGTTGTTCAGTTTGCGTGGGGCTGGGTCTTTGTTCGTGTGGGCTTCCGGCAACCAAACACGACAAGGAAAAAGACTCCGAGAAAAACTAAGAAGAGACCTCGCGTTAAATTCCTGCCACGAGCGCGAGGATTCCAGCGACCGCAAATAGGGTCGCCACGAACCAACTGAGTAGTTTTCTTGTCTTAGCAGGAATTTCCATTTCAACTTTATCTTCTGGCGCAAAGCCGTGTACGTGCAGTCTTCTTGTGTCAACCTGCCTCCGCCGACTTTCTGTTTTGTCTTTGTGTTCTGATGGCCTCGGTTTGCAGATTATTTGCCCATGTCGGTGGTTTCACCGATGAACTTTTACCCACGGATAAGTGCCGGGCCAGGGATACGTAGTGATACGTACTGGACTGACCGGACGTATACCCCGTTATTGCGCCGGGACAACCTCCTGTCTATAAATGGAGTATCGCTGTAGGAGAGGCCCGCGAATCTTGATTTGCATGAATCGAAGGTGCCGCCATGTATTCGACACTGAACAGAGCGAAGACACCAACCCATCGAAGTCCCTGTCTAGAGATTGCCCAAAATGTGACCACTTACTCTCTAACTTCTGTCCATTTTGCGGGCAATTCCTGGAAGTTTTTTGGCCGGAAATGGCCCCTCACTGTCTTCGTTGCGGTCGAGAACTGAAGTCAGAAGACCCTGAGTGAAGCCGCGGCACCCGAGGGCTAATCATCATGCGTGACTACTGATCTCTTCTGCAAAGGTACGTGACTTTGATTTGCATGAATCCAAGCTGTCGTCATCTATTCGACCCTCCTAGTGAACACGACCATCGATCGAGGCTCCTCATTGGAATTAGAGATTGTCCGAAATGCGCTCGTACCCTGTCCAACTTCTGCCCGTTCTGCGGACAGTTGCTGGACGTTCGTTGGACGGAAGCGGGCCCTCAGTGTTTCCGTTGCGGTCGAGACCTAAAACCAGAAGACACCGCATGAAGCTGCGGCACCCAGTAGCAAAGGAAATTAGAATGTAATGGTGCCGGGGTCCGCGAAGCCGCCCTGTGGGACGTTGCCATTTCCATCAGAATCGGAGAAACTGCTAACTATTGTCTAGTCGACAGTGCCCAAGTGGCGGAATTGGCAGACGCGCTAGATTCAGGGAATCGCGATGCCAGTTTCAGTTACCGCTCTTATCTCCAGCAAAATCTGCGAACTCTTGGCTCGGCAGTAAGATTCCCGTGGTCGCTTCATTGGCTAGCGTTTGCCGAAATTGCCCGGCGTAGCTAACCGATAGGGACGTTTTAGGGACGTTTTTGCGCGCAAAGTGGGGATTCCGGCGAAGGTAATCAGTAGCGCGTTGGACTTACCAGACAGGCAGTTTAACGGGGAAGACTTGGTTTGTCTGCTCTTGAAGCTGACGATTAGTAATCCACTGAGCTAGCGGGCTAGATTGCGAGGATGATCGGTGCCTCTCGAAGAGCCTTCGGAAGAGGTTAGCGATTCTTAAAGCATCGTCGCGGTTGCTGTTAACGACGACGACTTCGTGTAGGAGAGTGTTCTTGTGAATCCCAGCAGCAAGTAAATATCTGAAGAACCTATCAATTTCGGGCATCGAATAGCCGATGATAAAAATACGCTCTGCAGACTCCAATTCGTGGGCAGCGCTCTGCCAAACGGGCAGCAGATGCGGTCGGTATTCATCTTTGTTCCAGGTGGGTGGAACGATGAGTCTCGCGGTAGCTTGCTCGCCACAGATATGGCAATTGGGGGCATTTTGCTGGCTAGCCACGCTTGCTTCGGTTGGGCGGACCACAAAGATTTTGTCACGGTGCTTCGGACACATTGTCCAGTTCGCTGAGCCATGTAGTTTAAGAAGTCGAATGGTACATAGGGGAGAATCGGCAGGGGCGACTTCGCTGGTGCGCTCGGCTGGCAACCCGTATGATGGGGCGAGCCCATTCTTGTACATCGCCTCTTCTATCAGCAGATCGTAGTTGAGGCTGATGATGGCATCTCGGGCAAGCCCCCCTTCCGGGCGTGGCCACCACCTTCGCGCGACTACGTTTATAAAAAAGTCGTAGATGGTGCCCCTCGAGTTAGCCCCGAACTGCGTTCCTCCCTGGCGGTAGAGGTAATCAATATCTTGTTCCAGCTCCTGTCTATCTCGCGGGGACATCTCCAAGGTCCGGAGGATCACATATACGAGGTCCGCCTTCATTTGCTGCGCGCCGGACACGCCGAGCTGCGACTCCATCTCGATAAGACTGAATAGCTCCTCTATGTTGTCGAGGTCAAGATGGACCCTGGCCTCGGCAGCTACCAACCTCTGCCTGTAGTCGAACACGCGGTTGAAGATCTTCCGCTCCTCAGGGCTCAGCGATGTGTCGGGGTCCCGTCCCAACTCCATTGCAACATCGAAGAAGTTTTTGATCGCTGGAGCACCGGATTCGGCAGAGAATCCAGCTCCCACGATGAATACGTTTTTGCGGAATGGCACTTTTGATGATCCCGTGTGATCAAATCGCTCCACGAATCTAGCACGACTCTCCTCTCAGTAAAAACATCCCCGCGCGGCAACCACTTCGCTAGGCAAAGTGCGTCAGTTGCGACAGTCATCAAAAAACCGTGACTCAACATGCGGGTGTTCTTACGCCGCCCTCAGCTGGCGTGCTCGCTAAAGGGCATAGGTGATAGATGTTACGCATGAGATAGCCACCACCATCGTTGACAGTCCGTTACAGTGTAACGACTGTAAAACAGCGTAACGCGGAATTTGTTAAGTCGTTTGTTTGCAGTGGGGGGACGGCGTGACGCGCCACGCGACAGTGTAATGCGATTACAGTTGTTACAGTGTCATTAGTTCACGACTGGTTGGAACCGACCTCGTCGTTCGCCCTACGCAGCCGCACTCTCGCGGATATCGTTGAGCACGGACAACAATTGACCGACCTGTACGGAGGTGAAGACTCCCTCAACGCCACGCGGACTAATATCCGTGAACGGGGACTCATAAAGCAGCGACGCTTCCATCCAGCCGCGCTGTGTCAAATGGTCGATCATCAGATTGATGAACTCGATCTGGTTTGCCGTCGGCGTCTTCCCCATCAGAAACGCATCGAAGCACCGCTTTGCTGCCTCGCGATCCAGTCCGACCAAAGACCGTAAGAATAGACCTAGACGGTAGCTCTCGTCCTTGGCCCGGTTAATATCGTCCGCAGTACCGGCCCCTGCCTCCACCAGCATCTTCTCCAGTTGCTGTATGTCGGTCGGCATCAGCGGCTCATTCCATCGTAGTCTGTGAATGGCAGGGTGATCTTCGTGAGCTTTAAGAAACTGGCGTGCCTTGGCACGGAATCTCTCGAAGTCTGCGCCGGAACCAATGCCGGGCAGTTGGATAACAGTTCCATCGCCGAGTGTGTCCTGGAAGTCGGTGTATACGGTTACCCTCTTACCCTTCTCGATCAGCTTTACAAGCAACCTCAGCCGCTTGCGAACATCCTCCAGCATAGATACAGTCACGTCCTGCCAGAAGTCCTCTGTTTGTATCTCCTGAATAATTACCATCTGCTTCTGGACCATTGGGATGCTCGATTGTTCCTCTAGCACACCGGCAATCTGAATCACCTGATCGCGCAGGCGGCCAAACGACGGCTCCGTTCGCAGGACTGCAAGCTGCAGCCGAAGCATAAGCAAGTCGAACTGTTTGGCCTCTTGATCCTCATCGACCAACTCGGATGGCAGTCCGGCCACTTCGCGCACCAACTCGACCTGCTGCTCCGTTCCTAACTTCGTCCAAGCGTTCGCGTCGGCGTATTGCTCCACAAGCCTGCGCTTAGGACGCACAATGAAGTTGTTCACGTTCATTGCTGCGACTTGACTGCGTAGGAACTCAGCGGTCTCCAACCTTAACTCATCCTTCTTGTGTTCTGCTTTACCGCTAGCGAGGTCTTCGTCCAACGTGGCGATCAGTTCGACTCTGGTCGCGAAGAGCTTCTTCCCGAGGGATTCAGCGAGTGCCCCATCCGTCGTCTCAGGATTCTGGCCGAAGAATTCGAGATTCTGGCAGTAATCGAAGACGAAGAAGAACCGTTTGTCCCTGCCCGGCCCAAATAGATCAGGACGCAGGCGTGTCCCGCGTCCGATCATTTGCCAGAACTTAGTCTTCGACCGAATGAGCTTAAAGAAGACAAGGTTGAGCACTTCTGGGATGTCGATTCCAGTGTCGAGCATGTCTACGGAGATGGCGATGTGGGGAGCCTTTGCGGCAGCGGAGAAGTCATCAATCAAACTTTGGGCGTACTCTACGTGGAAGTCGATCACCCGTGCAAACGCGCCCTTGTATTGCGCGTAGTTGGCATCGAAGCGGTCGGCTATGAAGACGGCGTGATCGTGATTCTTCGCAAAGACGATAGTCTTCCCCAGCCGGTCCCCGTCAGCAATCTTCGCGCCGCGAGACATCAGGTGTTCGAGAACCTTGTCTACAGTGTCCTTGTTGAAGAGCCACTTGTTGACTGCCCCTGCTTCAACACGGTCGGGTACTTCGCCGTCTTCGCTCCACTCCAGCGCGTCCCACTCTTCCTTCTCCTCGTCGGGTAGTTGGTCATATCGAATTCCTTCCCGCTGGAACTTTAACGGTACCGACACAGGCTTAGGCGGCACCAGGAAGCTGTCTTTTACCGCTTCTTCCAGGCCATATGTATCGGTCGGCACGCCCGTCTCAAGTTCAAAAAGGCTGTACGTGTTGCGATCAACCTCGTCCTTGGGTGTCGCGGTGAGGCCCACCAGGAGTGAATCGAAGTACTCGAATATGGCACGGTATTTTTGGTACACCGAGCGATGCGCTTCGTCGATGATGACCAGGTCAAAGTGGCCCACTCCGAAGCGTCGTTGTCCGTCGGTGGTCTCATCAATCAATCCCATCATGGTCGGGTACGTGGAGATATACACGCGGCCCTCGGCATCCTTCTCAGTCACGAGGTTCACGGGTGAGGAGGCGGGCAGATGCTTCTTGAAGGCGTTTACCGTTTGATTCACGAGCGCCACCCGGTCAGCTAGAAACAGCACACGCTTTACCCAATTACACCGCATCAGCAGATCACACAGAGCGATAACTGTACGCGTCTTCCCCGCACCTGTGGCCATAACGATTAGCGTCTTGCGGTCATGATCCCTCTCGAATGCCTCACAGATTCGACGGATTGCCCGCAACTGATAATAGCGTTCCACGATCTTGGTATCGATCTCGGCGGTATTGAGCGGAAGGCGTGTCGAGCGACGCTGGATGTACAGTTCTAGCTCCACTTTCTTGAGGAAGCCTTGCACCGACCGAGGTGGGTGATTCAAATCGTCCCACATCCAATGTTCGTAACCATTACTGTAGAAGATGATTGGTCGCTGGCCGAACTGCTTCTCCAGGCAATCCGCGTAGAGCTTTGCCTGCTGCTGGCCGACGCGCGCGTCCCGCTTCGTCTTCTTTGCTTCCACGAGGCCGAGGGGCCTACCGTTATCGCCCCACAAAACGTAATCGACGAAGCCCTCGTCTTTTTTGTTGGGCATCCCTGTGACGCGGAACTCACGGTCTTGCGGTTTGTCGAGCGTCCAACCAGCCTCCTTCAAAAGTAAGTCGATGAAGTAGTCACGCGTCTCGGCCTCTGAGTAATTGTGCTGATCCGGCGTCGCTTCGTTGTTGCGCTTCACCTCGGCGATCTCGGCTCGGAGCCGCGCCAGTTCTGCGTCCAGAGCCAACTTATCCGTAATCAACGCATCGAGCTTTGCGTCCTTCTCCGCTACTTGAGCCGCCAATTGCTGCAATTGCGCGAGAGTTTGCGGAGGAACAGGAGACGTCTTAGGGAGCTGATTCGCATCGAAAGTGAGTCCATCTGGAGGCTTTGCAGCGCGTGCGTAGTTCCGAGCCAGCCAAAAGCACAGGTGGAACAATTCGCGGACAGCGGCTAGCGAATCGTATGAGCTTACGAGTTTCCTTGTGTGGACTGCGCGATTCCCCAGGTCTTTGACGATGCGAGCTTTGGCATGTATGGCGGGACCAACAGTGTTCCTGAACGTTGGCTCGTAGATCAAGGCACTCAAATTGTCCTGATAGGGCAGCGTTAACGCGCCGTCGTGCTTGTACAGCCAATCCACGGCGAGTTCCAACGTCCGCCGAGCGTAAAAGCAAGCAGCACGCGCATCGGGATACGCCAACGCCTCGACCTTCGTTGCAGACTCGAACACTTCCGGCCATTCGGGTCGCAGGAAGCCGAAGTTGGTCATCCTAGAGTTCTCCTCGAAAGGCGCGGTACTGGAGCGCATTGAAGAGCGCATCTAGTTCGCTCAGCGACGTGCGGCACGTGGCTTTCAGTTCCTCTACGGCTGCCACGCGGCGGGCGAAGTCCTGCTGTAGTTGGACGGGCGGTAGGGGAATGGGCATTGACTTGATGATGCCCATGTTCAACCCATTCATAATCGCACCTTTGGCAGCCTGGTCGAGATACCGCCGGGCTAGCGGATGCCGAAGGAAGTAGGCATGGAGAAAGACTGGTAGACACTTATCCGGGGCGAGCGTGATACAACAAAGGTGCTTAGTGTTGATCGCAAGCGGCACATCGTCTGGAACCACGACGCAACGCCCGCAAGTGCCCATGATTGTTATGAGCACGTCACCGGGCCGGACGGTGTAGCGCTCCAATTCGCGATACTTCTCTTGGGGAATGAATCGGGGCTTCCCCCAACGGAATTCGTTTGCAACGGCATTATCAATGCCCAGCACCGCAACACCCTTGTCCACGAACTCACTATGCAAAAGTTGACTCCCGAATGGCCCGGTCCGAATTGAGCCATTCTGCGCTATCTGAGCGATGGTAGTCATGGGCCACCCTTTGGAGGCGGGGTCGCCGAAGAGGTCGAGGAAGATGGACTGCGTGAGCGTGTCGAGTTGGGCGAGGGCCGCGCGGCGCTTGGCCCGTAGAGCCTCCGCCCGGTCCAGCACATTCGCAATGCGCCTCTGCTCTGCTAACGGGGGAAGGGGGATTTCGATGCGCGAGACAACGGTCTTTGACACTTCTTTAAACGTTGCGCCGTTCCCGAGCTGTTCGAGATACGAGCGATTTGAGCGAAGCCACCAATAAAGGAACTTCCCGTGGACGCGCTCCGGCTTCGGCACGAAGCTCTTTAAACCCTGATTTGTCGCCATCGGCACGGTGTTGATCGCAACAAGCCCAATGGGCGCGCGTGAGCTGAACAAAACAGAACCGGGCGGCAAAATCGATGCAGCACACGCATCCAAGCCAGCTTGCGTGAGTTTACGTGGCGTGTCCGAGATAAAGGCGGCGCTGAGGTCGCTCAAATTCTTCGGTGTAACCCAGCAAATATCGCCGCTCCAGTAGGCATCGACGGAAGTGCTTGGCGTCGCCCCTCCGACGATTTTGCAACAATTATCGAGTCGAGCATTCTTCCAGGTGCTCATCCGAGCATCTCTTCCAACTCCTTCATCTCCTGCTGAATCTCCGTCTCCAGCTTGGCGAGGTCGGCGAGTAGCTCGCGCGGCGGGCGGTGTGGGACCTCGGCGTGCACGACTTCCTTGTAGCGGTTTAGGGAGAGGTCGTAGCCCTGCGCGACAAGATCGGCTTTGGACACGCAGAAACTCTGCTCGGTCCGCGGACGCTTCCGCTCGTTGCTGTCGCGCTGCTGCCAGCGGGACAGGATGTCGGGCAAGTTGTTCTTGGAGTGCTCCTCGGCACCGAGTGCGGTGGTCGGCACTGCACCAAGTTTGTCATCGGGTAGCAGCGCAGTGCGCTTGTCATCGAGTGACCAGCCATCCGCGTCGCAGTCGTAGAACCACACGTGGTCCGTGCCACCAGAGTTGGTCTTTGTGAATAGCAGGATCGCTGTCGATACGCCCGCGTAAGGCTTGAACACGCCACCAGGCAGCGAGATCACAGCGTCAAGCTTCTGCTCCTCTATCAGGATGCGTCGCAAGGTCTTGTGGGCGTTGCTGGAGCCGAACAGCACGCCGTCTGGAACAATCACCGCCGCTCGACCGCCAGGCTTGAGCAGCCGTAGGAACAGCGCTAGGAAGAGCAACTCGGTCTTCTTCGTCTTTACCACCTGCTGCAGATCCTTGGCAGTGTTCTCATAGTCGAGCGATCCCGCGAATGGTGGATTCGCAAGCACCAGTGTGTACTTCTCTTCCTCGCCAGAGTGGTCCTGTGCCAGCGAGTCGCGGTATATGACATCGGGGTTCTCAATGCCATGAAGAAGCATGTTCATGCTGCCGATGCGGAGCATCGTGTTATCGAAGTCGAATCCATGGAACAGCTCCCGGTGGAAGTGCTTGCGAAGCTTCGAGTCACTAAACATTTCAGGGGAACGCTGGCGAAGATACTCGCCCACAGCCACGAGGAAGCCGCACGTGCCGCAGGCCGGATCGCACGCGATATCGGTCGGCTTCGGTTGGATCATCTCAACCATAAGCCGAATGATGTGGCGAGGAGTGCGGAATTGGCCGTTCTGCCCGGCGGACGCGATCTTTCCGAGCATGTATTCGTATAAATCGCCCTTGGTATCGCGGTCCTCCATCGGGACTTGATCGATAAGGTCCACCACTTTGGCGAGCAACGCGGGCGTGGGAATAGTAAACCGCGCATCCTTCATGTGGTGCGCATACGTCGTCTCATCCCCGCCTAGATTGCGCAAGAACGGGAATACGTGTTCGCTGACGACGTTGTACATCTCTCGTGCTTCAAGGTTCTTGAACCGAGACCAGCGGAATTGCTCGTAAGGGCGCTTCCTTGCGTCTTTGCCTTCCGGGAAGATGCGTCGCTCCATCGGCTTCTTCAGCCGCTCGGCCTTCAGCTCCTGAAGCGTTTGCAGTTCATCTAGTCGGCGTAGGAACAGAAGGTAGGTGATTTGCTCGATCACTTCGAGCGGATTGGCTATTCCGCCCGACCAGAAGGCATCCCATATACGATCAATCTGATTGCGGAGTTCACCTGTGAGCATCGTAATTATATCTCTCGCGTCTACGGCGCTTAACGGCGACCGTGATGGTTAGTCTCAGGGAAGTTTACGTATCTTAATGTAATCGATTAGCTAAGTGAATGCGGAAGACTACCGTCACCGGGAAGCGAATATGACAAGAGGCACGACGATTCGCTGCCGTACGCGTCGCCGCGCAATGTGCATCAACTGTGCATGACCGGACCACATCGGACGTCACCGAACCTCACCGTCGCTCAGGCTAAATGGTGACGCTCCAACGATAGGCCCTTTGCTTGCACTGTACCGACGACCGATTCAGGGAATCGCGATGCCAGTTTCGGCTCTCGCTCTTATCTCCAACAAAATCTGCGAACTCTTGGCTCGGCAGTAAGATTCCCGTGGTCGCTTCGTTGGCTGGCGTTTGCCGAGATTGCCCGGCGTAGCTAGGTAAAGGGGACGTTTTAGGGACGTTTCGGGGTCTAAATCGTCGTAGCGGCTTTTCATTTCAGCCAGGGACGCGATGCCTGATCGCTCTGTTCCGAGAATTTTTGGGGGAATAGGGACAGAACGGCTCCGGGTCCTAGTACACGACTTCCGACGCAGCCCTCAGCTACCACGTTTACGGATTGCATTTAATACCCTTGCTTCGTCATCCGTGGGTGGTTCACATCGTTCGATTTGAGATTCATACACAAATAATTCAAATACCTTGTCGGTGAGCCGCAGGTCATCGCGGAATATGAACAGCCCCTCCGCGTTCGGGTCACTGACCAGGGTTCCCAGACGATTGCCGGAAGACCCGAGGACTCGAACATAGTCACCAACCTTGAATCTCGTCTCCATGACTTGTCTCCGCTCCTCATCTTCAGGGCTTTGATTATTTTCACTCCAGGACGTGCGGGCCAGGTGCTGCAGCTCACGCGGTGAATAAGTGGTGCAGGCTCCTACCTCATTGATTCATCACCAGACCGGAACAACCTCAAGCATCTTCTGACCTCAGCTCGCGACCGCAATGGAGACAGTGAGGGGCCATTTCCGGCGAAAGAACTGCCAGGAATTGGCCGCAAAACGGGCAGAAGTTGGACAAGAGGTGGCCGCACTTCGGACAATCTCTAACTGGGGACTTCGATGAATTAGCGTCCGCGCTCTGTTCACGAATATCGAGTACATTATCGAATACATAACGACACTTTCGATTCATGCAAATCAAGATTCGCGAGCCTCTCCTACAGCGATACTCCATTTATAGAATCACAGGTTGGGCGCAATGCCGAGGTAATGCGTACACGGCCAATCCACAATGTATCTGCCGACACCACTTCATTGCCTGAGGACACCCGCGCTTCATATATACAGTCGGGTTTGGGGAGCTGCTGACCTAATCTCGCATTTGCCCGCTACGAATTCCCATCTTGAGAATGCCATCGCTGTTTAGCTCTCCCTTCTCAAGCAGTTCTATGAGTTCGGCTTCCAGTAAAAGAACGTTTCCGACGAGA
>DATNLZ010000042.1:0-15923 GCA_035602605.1 Candidatus Dormiibacterota bacterium | reverse complement strand
GACCAAGTCCTCCTCGATTCGGATGTTCCGTCCAAGCATGTAAGCGATGAAACGGTCGGAAAACGCATGTTCCTCATGGAGCACGCGAACCATCTCATTTTTTTCAATCGTTAGTGCAGTCGTGGGTGTAATCGCCGTGGCTGTCCCCATACAAATCGTCTGCCCTGCCAGGCATCCCTCGCCCAAAAAGTCGCCGGGGCCCAGAAGCGCCACGACAGCCTCTCTGCCAACCTCATTGACAACAGAGAGCTTCACACTGCCCTTTTGAATATAGATAACACTCGCAGCGAGACCACCTTGAGAGTAGATCTTCTGGGATCTTCGATACTCCACAACTTCTCTCGCCACACCGGCCGAATCGAGAAAAGCTTGGGCATCGAAAACGTGCTTTTTCTTGAATTTTTTCTTGGATTTGATGTTGCTCGAACTCGTGATTGCTTGCATAACGACTCCGCTTGATAGCAAGTTAACATAATCATGAGGCTCAAAGCAAGAATTCGTTCGGCCGGTTCGGCCGGTCGACGGTTGGCTCCCCATCTAGCGGGAATCAACACCAAGGTAACCGCTCGATCCCACTAGAGAGTTCGGTTACCCGCTCCACTTGGAACCATTCGTCCGTTGCCGAACGCAATTCGTCTAAAATTCTCGCCGCATCGTCTGCCAGAGCCTCGGTTAGCAGAACACACTCGTTGCTATTCCTTCATGGTCGTTTGTTTCGCAGTTCTAAGCCCTAGGCTTGGCATCTGGCTTAGTCCACCAAAAGGTGTTACTTGCCCTTGGCCAACTTCGTGGCATCCGCCGCCATGAAGCGCAGCATCTGCTGCTTCAATTGCGCATCCACCTCGTCCGCGATCGTCACCACATTGGGAAGTAGCGTGCTGAATTCCAAATGCTTCACGTTCTTGTGCAGCGACGTAAAAATACTGACCTGCAGTAAACGAGACTCCTCTACCGCCATCGCTACCGTGTAGCCTTGTTTACGCCGCAAATCCCCGTGGACGGCCGCAGCCTCCGAAATCGGAGCTTTCGTCCCTGCGTCCAGACGCAACCGCGCAATCACATCATGCAAAAGGTGAGGAAGATGGCCGGTGCGCTCTTCAAAGTTCAGCGGGATACACGTTAGGTCTGGCTCCTGCTCGACTCGAAAAAGCCAATCCTCAATCACAGCTTGGAGTTCACGTTCGAGAATGTCCGCCACACTCTCAATAGAGACAGCACCGCCGCTTCCATTGGAAGCGCTCGCAGACTCTACAGTTTTGATCATTATATCCTCCCTCGCTCACCACTCTGGTTCATCAATCTTGTTGACCGGTGTCGCTAACAATCTCGGTTACAACATTTGTTCAATGGTGTGGTTATCAATTGCACTAATGTCTCACTAAAACGGTCGGCAAAGCTGTCCTAAAAGAGTCACACCGCCATCTATTAGAATTCTCTGATGTACTAAAAAATAATCAGTTTTTTTCTATAAGGATAGCGCGATTCCGCTTTAAGTCGATCGTGCTCGCCGTCGTGAACCCATCGGCGGCATTAGATGCCGCACTAACGCACCGTGCCCCTATCCGCTCTTACCGAGCTGCTAGCCGCTAGTCAAATCGGAGATTCCGCCTTAGTATTCTGGCGTTCGTCGGCCTGAAGTAATGGCTGCTCGCCGACATTCGGTGGATTCAGATGCTCGCGAAACGCCTCGCGCCAATCCTCAACGTCTCGGACATCCAGGAGAGCTTCGCCTGGTTTGAGAAGCTCAGGTGCCTAGGCCGCTGGCGACAGTACCCTGGCCAGGAACATAAAGGTTCTCTCCCATGCGGCTTCGGAGGACCCGGCGTCATAGACACGCCCTCAACGCGCGTTCATGAATCCGTGATGTGCGTCGTAGCGGTAAAGTTCAAATGCGGACAATCTGTTGCATCATAGGACGCACCAGGCTCCATCTGTTTTTGCTGAGAATCACGATCGCCAATTTGCGGCCCTTCAGATTTTGCTGGTGAGGCAGATTTGTGTCGGTTGTGAGAAGCACTTCAAACCCAGCTTCCTCGGCCGCTTTCAGCAAGTCGCCGTTGCTCAATGTGTCCCACCCTTGTGATCTTGCTTCTTTAACGATATGGCCTTGCAGGGCGCGGGAAATACCTCTGGGCGTTCCGTGGTCAAAGAGAATGAGCATTAACGGCGAATCGGAGCTTCCAGACTCCGTGCTGCAAAGTCCAGTACCGCGGTGACCTGTTCCCGCGTCACGTCGAACTGTTCCATGATTTCCTCGATGCTCAGGCCATCCTCTAGGTTTTCAAAGATTGTAGCCACGGGCAGGCGGGTTCCACGAAAAACCCACGCCCCGCTGACTTTTCCGGGCACACTTTCTACTGCCGCACATTTTGTCCAATCCAGTGCCATGCGCCTCCTTAATTCCGTTCTAGTCAATTATGAGCATCTGCTTTCTGAGCAGAAGGTCAACGGTGAAGAGCGATCCTTCTTACTCTTTTCAGTTCAATGAGATGGCGCGCCCGGCAGGACTCGAACCTGCGGCATTCTGCTTAGAAGGCTGTTGACCACTTTAATCAGAACTTGCCGGAGCGTGCGCGCGAGGGAAAGTCAGCAAGTTGTGACGAACGGCGACAACCTACTTACTCCTTTTTTATCAGCTTTTAGCAGCCGTTTTGCCACGATTTGTTGACAGAGCGAAGACGCCTGCTGCGGCCCAGGCCAGCCGCTCGCGCAACTTCCGATGCGAGACCACAGGAGCGGGGACACCCGCTTGCGATCCTCCCTCGGCAATCCATTGCAGCTGCAGCTTCACGTCGTGCGCGGTCTGCCAGCGCTCGTCCGGATCTTTCGCCAGGCAGATCTTCACCACTCGGTCCAGCGCCGGAGGCGACATCGGCTGCAACATCGAAATTGGCTTTGGCTCCGACGCCAGAATCGCGGCCACGATGCTGGCTTGCGATTTCCCTTCAAACGCGCGCTTGCCCGTGGCCATCTCATACAGCACCGCGCCAAGCGCGAAAATGTCCGAGCGCGCATCCGCCCCCTTGCCTTCAATCTGTTCCGGCGACATGTACTGGAACGTCCCGACCACGGTCCCTGCGGCCGTAACCGGCTTGTTCGGCGGCGGGCTGGTCAGCGAAAGCGTTAATCCCGATGCGGACGCGGAATCGATGGCCTTCGCCAATCCGAAGTCCAGCAGCTTCACGCCCGATTTCGTCAGCATGATATTGCCCGGCTTCAGATCGCGATGCACGATCCCTTGCCGGTGCGCCTTGTCCAGCGCCTCGCACACTTCGATCCCAATCTTCAGCGCCTGTTCCACCGGCAGCGCACCCGTCTGCAGCCGGTCCGCAAGCGTTTCCCCTTCCAGGCATTCCATCACTAAATATTCGGTCCCGTCCTGCGAGCCCACATCGTACAACGTGCAAATGTGCGGATGATTCAGGCTGGAGATTGCTTTGGCCTCGCGCTCAAAGCGCTGCCGCGCCTGCGCGTCGTTCAGATGCTCCGGTAAAATCTTGATCGCCACCGTGCGTTCGAGACGCGTATCGCGCGCGCGATACACCTCACCCATCCCGCCCGCACCCAGCGGCGCGATGATTTCGTACGGCCCGAGTTTCGTGCCAGAGGTTAGACCCATTCGCGCGCTATTATAGTCCAAAGAAAGGGCGTTGCAGCGGATGGGACGATTCCGGACGAGTCGGCAACCCGGAAGCTATCCAGTCGGCTACTCTTCCACAATCTAATGCTGTCCACCTGGCTCGACGCTCGGAAATCCCAACGCAGTCATCTTCTTGAAGCACTGTATGATATCTTCGCTTGGACCTCTGATAACAGAAATGCTGGTAAGAACGGGGTGGAGGAATGCCGGAGTCCATTGACTGGCCGCGGATGCATCCGACGCGGCGTCGTCGCCGCCTCCTTCTCATTCTTGTCGTCCTTGCCGGGATCTTCTTCGGCGGTCGGACCGCGTTGTCATATTACATGGACGTCCTCTGGTTCGAGTCGCTCGGCTACCGGGACGTGTTGTGGAAAACGCTGGGTCTCCAGTGGGGGATCTTTACGGCTTTCGCGGCGGCCACATTTCTCATTCTGTACGGATCGTTTCTGGTTCTGAAGCGAGCGCATCTGCCAGATCTGCCGAGCGGTCACACGATTTTCATCGGCGGACAGGCGGTGAAGTTGCCGGTTGAGCCTGTCCTGCGCCTCATCGCACTCGGCCTTTCGCTCACCATTGCCGCTGTAACCGGCGCCAGCATGATGCTGGAGTGGCCGACGATCGCGCTCTTCTGGTACGCACCGGGCACCGGTGCCGGCTTCGTGGACCCGATCTTTGGCAGGCCGCTGAACTTCTTCCTCTTCACCCTGTCTGCATGGCAACTCCTCGTCGGCTGGCTATTTACGCTGGCCGTGATGACTTGTGCGCTCGCTGTTTTTTTCATCCTCATTACTGGCGGAACTCGTGCGTTCGCCGGGCGTCGCAAAAGCTACGTCACATTGCCCTGGCATGGGCTCTCCATCACGTTTGCGGTCCTGTTACTGGTCGTTGCGATGCGTGTGTACCTCGGTCGATTCGAGCGACTGTTCGATGGTCATACGATTTTCGCGGGTGTGACCTACTCTGACGCGCACGTCACGCTCACAGGGATGCTCGTTGTCTGCGCGGCGCTCGTTCTGGGCGCGGTGATCGCGGCTGTCAACGCCGTGAGGGTGCCACGCGGGCTCTGGATTGCGGCGGCGATTCTCCCGACTGCGGTGTGTTATGTCGCTCTTCAAGTAGTCGGCTGGTACGTCAGCAGCTTCATCGTGAAACCAAACGAGCTGGTTCGCGAGCAGCCCTATATTGCCCACAATATCGCCCTCACGCGGCAGGCCTATGGATTGGACCGAGTTTCACAACGCGAGTTTCCCGCTGAGACAGACGTCGCCGCGGCCGACCCGTCGAATAATCAGGCCACGCTTCAGAATATCCGGCTGTGGGACTGGCGCGCTCTCCAGGACACGCTGCGTCAGATTCAGGAAATCCGCACCTACTACGACTTTCCCGACATCGACATTGATCGCTATGGAATCGACGGCGTGACTCGCCAAGTGATGCTCGCAACGCGCGAGTTGAACGTCGCCAAGCTCCCCGATAGCAGCCGCAACTGGATTAACGAGAAGCTGATCTACACCCACGGTTACGGAATTACGATGAACCCAGTCAATGGGTTCACGCCGGAAGGACTGCCCACGCTGATTTTGAGCAACATGCCCGTTGAGAGCACGGTGCGTGGTCTAGCCGTGACGCGCCCGGAGGTCTATTTCGGCGAGCTGACCAACACCGACGTCTACGTGAAGACACGGCAGAAGGAATTCAACTACCCGCAAGGCCAGACCAATAGCCTAACGTCTTACGAGGGCAACGGCGGTATCGTGCTCGGCGGTTTTCTGCGCCGTATCATCATCGCGCTCGACCGCGGTGACCTCGCGAAGCTGCCGTTCAGCGATGACGTTAACAAAGATAGCCGGCTGTTGATGCGGCGTAACGTGCGAGATCGAGTATCGGCACTAGCGCCGTTTCTCACCTACGATCCGGATCCTTACATCGTACTCGGCGACGACGGTCGGCTGTCGTGGATCATGGATGCGTTCACAGTTTCCGATAGCTATCCGTACGCGAGCCATTACCGTCTCGGCCGCGATCTTATTAACTATATGCGGAACAGCGTTAAGGTCGTAATCGACGCCTACAGTGGTGCGACAACGTTTTACGTGTTTGACACCGAGGACCCCATCATCGCCGCCTACCGCCGCATCTTTCCGAATTTGTTCAAGGATGCGGCCATAATGCCGCCTGGATTGCGTAAGCACGTGCGCTACCCCGAGTTGTTGCTCAAACTGCAAGCGGAAGTGTACGGGCTGTATCACATGACAGATCCGGGAGCGTTCTACAACCGTGACGATCTGTGGACCGTCGCTACCGAAGTCGGTATGAGCGAAGGAGGGCAACAGGCGACACAGACGATGCAGCCGAACTTCGTGCTGATGAAACTGCCGGGCGAAGCCGGCGTGGAGTTCGTAGAGATTCTGCCATTCACGCCGGCGAACCGGAATAATCTGATTGGTTGGATTGCCGGGCGTAGCGACGGCACACAATACGGCAGGTCAGTGGTCTACAACTTTCCCAAAACGAAGCTGGTCGACGGACCACTGCAAATCGAGGCGCGAATCGATCAGAACGCGCAGTTGTCCGGACAATTGACGCTGTGGAACCAGCAAGGCTCACACGTGCGGCGCGGTGCCCTCCTCGTGATTCCGACCGGGCGCGCGCTGTTGTATGCGGAGCCGATTTACCTGCAGGCCGAGCGCAGTCCGATGCCGGAGTTACGTCTGGTCGTGCTCGCCGTGCAAGATCGACTCGCGTACGGACCAACCTTCGAGTCGGCGATGGCAGCCCTGTTTGGAGGAGCGGCCTCGTCGTTGAGCGCAGCGGCACTGCCCACGGAGTCGGCGCGACGCGCACCGGCATCCACCACTCACTCGCCCCAGCCCACCCCGGATCGCAATGCGCTCATCGCGGAAGCCGCCAAGGACCTCGCTGACTACCAGCGCCTGACGGCAGAAGGCAAACTCGGCGAGGCTGGTCAAAAACTTGAAGAGTTGAAGCGCGCAATCGACAAGCTGAACACGCGTCAAAAATAATCTCGCTGGGGGAGCTGCGTTCTTGGCTGCCCGAAGTTTTTGCCACGAGAAAAACTGACCACAGACCAGCTTCTAAAGACTTTCTCTCCGTACTCGTTTTCCGTATTTGTTTATGGCGAAATGGTACTTCGCCGACATTTTACACCTCCACGCCCCAAGTTTGGTAGTGTCCCGGAACCTGTAGAAAAGTGAATAGCGCATTTTGCCTGTGAAGTCATGAAATTCTTTTTTTAAGCAGCAGCCTTTTCTTTTCCTCCGATGTCGCGGTAGCCGCTGATACGGTGCAGCTTCATCTGTCCGCTGATCCAGAGACCAAAGAATACGCGCAGCACGGCGCCTTCGTTAGGCAGCGCGGCCTGCGTTTTCACTCTCCTGCGGAACTCCAGCTGCATCCGCTCGATGGCATTGGTGGTGCGCAGCGACCGCCACTGGCTTTCCGAAAACCGATAGAACGTCAGCAGGTTTTCACCCGCTTCCTCCAGCGAGGCCGCTACACCCGGACACTGCTTCTTCCATTTCAGCAGGAACGCTTCGCGAGCTTTCCGAGCGCCTTCCAGAGTCTCTGCGTACACGATGCGGTGATACTCTTCGCGCACCGCTTCGTGCGTGTGTTTCGGCGCTTTCGCCAGCAAGTTGCGCAGCTTGTGCACCGTGCAACGCTGATGCGCTAGGCCGGGCCACTGCCGATCCAGCGCCGCCGCCAATCCCGGGTTGCCGTCGCTGATCACCAGCCGGGGACGGCCCATCTTCCGCGCCGCCAGATCGTCGAGCAACAACTGCCAGCCATCGGCCGATTCCGCTCCCGTGGTCATCAGGCTCAGCAGCACTTTCTCCCCGTTCTCCCGCACCCCCAGCGCCACCAGCACGGGTAGCGAAACCACTTTCCCCCCGCTGCGCACCTTCGGATAAATCGCATCCAGGTACAGATACACGATCTGCTCTTGCGCCAGGTCCCGCTGCTGCCAGCTGCGGTAGCTTTCTTCCAGCCGCAGCACCAGCCGCGACACCGCGCTCTTACTCAATGCCGCGCCGGTCAGCAGCGGTTCCAGCGCCCCGCGAATCCGTCGCGTGTTCGACCCCGACAGATACACTCCCAGAACGCTCTGCTCCACCTCCCGGCTGCTCCTCCGGTACCGCGGCACCAGCCGACTGTGCCACTCGCGTTCCCGGCCATCGACCTCCGCCAACCGCGCCCGCGGCACATCTAGCTGCACGGTGCCCGTCCGCAGGGTCAGCTTCCGTGGCTTCGATCCATGCCGGTAGCCAACTCGCTCCGCCACTCGCTGGCTCCGCGGCGCACCTAACGCCGTTTCCACTTCTTGCTCCAGCACCATCTCGATGATTTCCCGCACCCGCTCTCGAATCGACTCCTCCAACCCCTCTCGTAGGGAACCCTCTTGGCCCACTTCTCTCTCAGTGCTAGTCTTCGTCATGGCGTATCCTCCTGTACCCTGAATCTCCCGTTAAGAGATTCCGGGCTTTCTCCTTTAATGACTTCTCAGGAGAATACGCCTTCTACTTTTCTACAGGAATCGGGACAGAGCTCCAAGTTTTGGGGAGCCACGGTTCTGAAATACAACGCCTGATTTGGGCTGCCAATTCAGCTCTGAATGCATCAGAGTGATCGACGCAAGTACCAATATGGTGATAGCGACCGCGGAGTTGCCTGGGGCGGCGGGCCTGTATGGCTTGGCGATCACGCCAGACGGAATGTTCTTGTACCTTGACCACGGGCTCAATGTCTTCTCGTGGACACGTTCACGAATACTGTGTTGACTACCATTCCGGTACAGACCGCGCCCGAGTACCTGACAATCACGCCAGACGGAACTCTTGTCTATAAGACGCACGTGTGCTCGGGACCGCCTTGCAATGTCGTATCCGTCATCGACACTGCGACTCAAACCGTGATCAAGGAAGTTGATCTAGTAGCGTCCGGCGCTGGACTCGGCGTGGCCGCGACACCTCTCGTATCCGCAGATTGGCTTGCCATTGGTGGAACCTATAGAGCGGATCGTTGTCGGAGCTGAGGTACTTCGGCATCCAGCATTGCCATCGCATCCAGCATTGCCATCGAATGGCACGGTTGAACATCCGACAAAGTGCGACACCATCGACCGCTCCGGCATGGACGCCGAAGCCAATGGTCAGCCAGGAGGGACCACCGGAGTCCTGTCCCGGGCGATGGTGATTGGCAAGAATCCTTCGAACCATGTCTTTGTCGATTTGAATGTTGAACGCTAAGAACGGATCCCGCCCGGGCCCGCAAGTCGAGCCACGGTCGCGATGAGATGGAAGAAAAGAATGACGAAGTCGCGCATCTCCGCATCCTAGCAAACCTGAGAATGCAAGGAATTATGGCCTTATTAGTAATTCGCTACCCACAGCACGGCACGCTGTGATGTTGATCACTCGTTGCTACAAACCTGGTTTTTTAATAACAGTCTTAGCATCTGGGAGGGAAAACACCGATGCAGGGAACATGGAAGCCATTCAAAAATCGAAGTGGTCATCGCGGGCCACGGCGACTTGTCTGCCCAAGGCGTACTACTGGCTGATGAAAATGCCAAGGCAGACGAAATGAACGAAATCTAGTGTCGCACCGTGACGACCGGGCACTCGGCATATGCAACTACTTTGTGTGCCGTAGTACGTTCGAGGTGCGTAGCCGCGCTGAGACGCCCGGCAGCGTCGCGCACGCCCAACACAATTAAGTCAGCATCGCGCTCGCGGGCTACCTCAAGAATTAGGTCGCCGGGATTCCCGAACCGTACGACGGGTTCCGCGCGGCACCACAACTCTGCGTCCTTCGGAACCGTTTCATGGAGTTGATACATGGCCTCGGCCACTGACAGTTCGCGCAGCTTCTCGTCTTTGCACTGTCCACATTCACGCATGACGTGGAGTAAAACGAGACGGGCCTGATTCTCTTGCGCCAGCGAGATGGCATAAGGCGCGGCGGCCAGCGACTCGTCCTTGAAATCTGTCGCGAAGAGAATTCGATGGAACCGCGCGCCGTTATGATTGCCGGTGCGCACGTGCGGACCGATTGTGAGAACCGGCACAGACGAACGCCTGAAAATTTCTTCGGCGACAGAGCCAAGCAGAAACTTCTGCGCGCCAGTGCGCCCGCGCGTGCCCAGCACAATCAGGTCGATGCCGCAATCTTCGATCGTCCGCGCAACTTCCGGCCACACACCAACGCCTCGCTCAACGATCGTCTCGTAAGGAATGCCGGCAAGTTGCGATTCCACGTGGCGCACTTCCTCCAGGGCCGTGTCCTCCTGCGCATCGATGGTCGAGGGAACCAACTCCAGCGTAGTAAATACAAAGGTAGTTGGCAAGATGATATGCTGCACGTAGATCTTTGATGCGTATTCGCGTGCAATGGCGGCCGCGAATGGCAGCGCCGTTTCGGAAGGTTCCGAAAAGTCCGTAAGGTAAAGGATGTTCTTCAGGGCGATTCTCGAGCTAGCCGCAACCGTCGTCATAAATTCACCTCGTGGGTATCAGAATGCGCTCGTTTGGGCGCCGTTGCCGTGACTGGTGCCACACTCGGGGGTGACAAAGATCACCGATTCGCTCCCCCGGTCACAACGCTATTGCCGAATGGCTGCATCGTTCTGCTCGGTTTCCAGCTTGTGCCTGCGCAGCGCTTCTAACTGGCTACTCCTCTCGCGCAGCCAGGCCGCCAAGGTTTCTTCGATCTCATGCTGGGTGCCCCATTGATAAAGCGACTGGACGGTTTCGCCATCCGCGTCCAGCGGGATATGCCGGCAGGGAATCTTCATGTGGTGCCGGTCCTGGGGAACGAACTGCATTAGAAGACATTCGTCGCACGGCGCGGGATTCTCTTTTTGATCGAAATTCATGCATGTGGGCGAATCCTCGAAGATGAGCTGCGGTGTCCAGGCCTCACGCGGTGATCTTCCGTAACCACCCTTTTCCAGAAACTCGAGCTCGAACTTCAGAACCTCCAAAATGTCCCGTTTGTCTCCAGGCATGGTGCACCTCCTTGGTGAGTACCAATATGAAGGTGCCCGGGCACAACCGCTGTGACCGGTATCACCACATCGAGTGACGTGAGTCACCACCTGGAAAGCCAGGATGATGTATTCATATCTCGGCGTTAATTGGTGATGCGTATGGCCAGTCGATTTCAAGGGGTTACCCGCGTGAAAGGGCGTATAGTAGGTCTCGAGACGTTCATGCGCCCGCCTGCTCCTTACGGACTCGAAATCATCGAGAGTTGTGTCAAATGCCCGCACCGGGAAGAGCGACTATTTTGTAACCTTCCGGAAGCAGGCGTGAAGCGATTGGCGGGGATCACCTCCTCAGCAAGCTACCCGAGGGGTGCCACGCTGTTCGTAGAAGGTCAGGCTCCGCGAGGCGTATTTATCCTGTGCAATGGTCAAGTTAAGTTATCAACGACCTCTGCCGACGGTAAGACCCTTATTCTGAGAATCGCCGAACCGGGCGAGGTGCTCGGGTTGTCAGCCACTGTTACTGGCAAACCGTATGAACTCACTGCTGACGTTGTCGAACCTTCCCAGGCGAATTTCATATCGCGGGCGGAATTCCTCAGCTTCCTCCGCGAACATGGCGATGCTGCCCTGCGAGTGGCGCAGCAATTGGGTGAAACTTATCAATCCGCTATCGCGGAAATGCGAAACATTGGGCTCTCTCATTCCGCGAGCGAAAAACTGGCACGGTTTTTGCTCGAGTTGCCCGCAGGAGAGACCAATGGCAAAGATGGAATCAGAGTCAAATTGACTCTCACGCACGAAGAGATCGCGCAGATGATTGGAGCCTCGAGGGAAACAGTGACCCGTATGTTCGCCGATTTCAAGAAAAAGCAAATCTTGGAAGTCAAGGGCTCCACGCTGATCATCAAGAATAAGGCTAAGCTGGCAAGCATTGCCCGCGAGTAACCCGCTTCTATTCCTTCTTCCTGGGACGTATCCCTCCTGCCTTTGTGACGTCACGTGACCGGTGTCATTCATCACCGCACGTGTTTGAACTCCCGATCAACAATAGATCATGACGATCAGAGCAAAGGAGAGTCTCTTGCGCGAAAGAAAAGGACGAGCTCGACTGGCTTGATCACACCAAATGGCGGCGTGATAACGACCGGTAGGGCGATAATGGACGGGAACGAAGCCGCAGCCTCTGTGGCCTACCGCCTGAATGAGGTAATCGCCATCTATCCGATAACACCTTCTTCGGCTATGGGTGAGTGGGCCGATCAATGGCAAGAAGAAGGTCGCAAAAACATTTTCGGGACCGTTCCGACGGTAGTGGAAATGCAAAGCGAAGGCGCCGCCGCGGGAGCATTGCATGGTGCGCTACAAGCTGGCGCACTGGGCACCACGTTCACTGCTTCCCAGGGCCTTCTTTTGATGCTTCCCAACATGTTTAAGATTGCAGGCAAGTTATAGTAACGCCCGTCGTGATTCACGTGGCTGCTTGTTCCCTCGCCACGCATGCCCTTTCCATTTTCGGCGATCACAGCGACGTCATGGCGGCCCGCGGCGTCCAGCCTTCAGCCTTCTTGGCTCGCGGACGATCAATACGTCGACAGCTAATCAGATGGTTGTGTGTAAGGTCGTAGGAGCGCACACCCTTCCCTTTATTCGAAGGTGGCCCAGGATGCAAGGCACGGGCGTAAGGTGGCCAACGAGTCGTTTACTCGGAAAATAGAAGATCGAAAAGCTCTTAAGCCGCTGCCTCTTTGTAAATCTCTGCGGCGGGGAGCTTCGGCAAAAGCAGTTTGAGCACTACTCCGCATTCTTCCTCGTACACGAGAGTAAACACGTGCGAGCATCGTTCACAGAGCCAGAAGTGCCTGGCTCCGTGAAATCCGGTTAGTGAATCGGTCGTTGTATCGTTCAAATTTGCAGGGGACTGATCGGGCAGGAAGCGGAAGAACTTGCCGCCCACGAGCCAATGAAAGGCGGTCGGGCACGCTGGGTTTGCACACTTGGGATGAAGGCTCTCATATAGAGGAGTGCCTTTCATGCCGTCGCCGTTCTGCGACGCATGCTTGCCGTCGTTGCGCGGACGAGTTCTCCGTTCCTCTTCCAGCCGCAATTGTCGAACGAAGCCAGGTTTCGACTACTTCTTCGATCTCGCTAGCCGTCAGTGTGGCCCCCAGCAGATTGCCACCGAAGTCGAAAGCAGCCGGAGCGATTGGGTGTCCTTCGCTGGAATAGCGAAGAATGGGTGAGGACGCCTGAGCTTTCGAAACGATTCGATCGCGAAAGGCCAGAGTCCGCCGGTGCCCTCACTGGACCGAGACCGTCCCGACGATCAACCCAATCGCGTAAGCGCAACCCATCAAGAGCAGACCAAGCCTTGCTCTGTGAATTGCAAGCTGCACTCGCACAAAGATCTGTGACCACCAAAGGGCTGACTGGATAGATTATGCAGTCGCGAGGCAGGCCAGATTACATTTTGATCGATTTTGATTCGGGGGTTGGCTCTCGCGATTTGCTCTGCTCCCGGCCGGCAAGGCGAGCCCGCAGCGCGCGATCGATAGAGCGGGCGGCTTTGCGCGCGGGCGCCATCGCGGTGACGACCAGATCGGCGCCGCGCACGCAATCCCCTGCCGCCCAGATCTCTTCGGTGCGAGCGGTATGGCCTTCGTCTTCGCTATTCACCAAAATCGTGCCCCGCTTCGTGGTTGTCAAGCCCGGGGTGCTCTCTGCTATTTCTTCGTCCACGCTATACCCAATGGCGATCACAGCCGTGTCGCATTCGAGAACGAAGTTCGAGCCTGCGATCGGAACAGGCGTGCGCCGGCCCTTGGCGTCCGGCGGGCCCAGCAGCATGCGGATGCATTCGCAGGACGTGACGTTGCCGTCTTCGTCACCGCGGAACTTCACCGGCAGGGTCAGCCACTCGAATCTCACGCCCTCTTCGACGGCGTTGATTCGCTCTTCCAAGCGTCCCGGCATTTCCGCTTCCGACCGGCGATAGACGCACCAGACCTCACTGCCCGGATTCAGCCGGCGCGCGGTGCGGACGCAATCCATCGCGGTATCGCCGCCGCCGACGACAACGGTTCGGCGCGCCGGGTGGGGCCGACCGCGCATCCCTTGGGGAAGCAATTCGTCAGGCAGGTTGCCGCGGACCAGATATTCAGTGGCGTTGTAGACGTTTTTGAGTTCCTCGCCCGGAATTTTCATGCGATTGGTGCGGCTCGCGCCGTGGCCGAGGAAAACTGCATCGAAGCTATGCTTGCGCAGCAAGTCGTCCGGAGTGAGGTCCGGGCCGATCCGCACATTGCAGCGGAACCTGACGCCAAGCTCTTCGAGCCAGCGAATCTTGTCCCAGACGAGTTGCTTGTTGAGCTTGAATCCTGGAATCCCGTAGACAAGCAGGCCGCCCGGGCGCGGCCATGCTTCGAAAACGGTAACGTGATGGCCGCGCTTAACAAGCTCTTCTGCAGCGGCCAGTCCGGCGGGTCCGGAACCGACGACGGCAACACGAGTACCGAGCGGAGGCCCCAACCCGGGCATGGGATAGCCTCCCAGGTGCTCGCGCGTGTAGTCTACACAAAATTGCTCCAGCTTACCGATGGCCACTGGCAGACCGTAGCTGCCGATGACGCAGGAGCCTTCGCACTGTTTCTCTTGTGGGCAGAGTCGCCCGCAGATGTCCGGAAAATTGGAAGTCTCCATGAATTTCAAGGCGGCGCCGCGGAGGTCGCCCTGTTCGAGTAGCCAGAGCGCAGCAGGAATATCGTTGTGGGCGGGGCATCCCATTGTGCACGGGTGATGCTCGCATTGCAGGCAGCGGCTGGCTTCGAGAATCGCTTCGTGCGGCGCCAGGGCGCACGAAACTTCGTCAAAATTCTCCAAGCGGGCTTGTGGGTCCTGCTTGTGAGGTTTGAGCGGCTCCGCGCGCAGCCTGAGCCGGCGGTTCATCGGCCACGGATCATCGTTGCGGTTCATCGTGGTCTCATCGCAGGTGTGGTCCACGGCTCTATCCTTTAGGTAGGTCTTGTCCCTGCCGCAGCGCGTTTCCATCCGTTCCCAATCACAGAAACCCGCGGAACTCTTCTTCCTCGAGGGCCACGTGATCGCGCAGGCGAAGCGTGAACTCTTTCGCTTCTTTCTTGACGTGATAAATCGTGTCATTCACGCTCTCCTCGCGTTGCAGCGCGTCGATGGCATCGCCGAGCCGGGAGAGTCGCACGAGCAATTCGGCATGCTCGTCCCTCATCAGCCTGCAAAAATCCTCCAGCTCCGGACTGATCCGTGCCGCCTTCGCAAATAGCGTTTCTTCCTCACGTCGGAAATGCTGGGGAAGCCACTCGGAGAGGTGGCGGCTGATTTGTTCAAGCTCCTGCGGGGCCGCTTTTTCTGCCAAGACTTCCGAATAGCACTGTAGCCCCACCACGTCCCGTTCCAGTTGATGCAACTCCTCGAGCAGAAACACATGTTCCTTATGAGTCCCTTTTCGGGTCGCATGCGTCGTTTCCATAGCTCCTCCCCCAGGAAAGCGTGCCTGATTCCGAGCCATCGAGCAGTCACCTCGGCTACGAACGCACCTTTGTACCAGACGCCTCTACAAAATGGGTATGACAGCAGTCACCGAGAAGTGTGACTCCGGTCACATTGGCCGAAGTCGAACCACCCCACGGTCTATTCATTCACAGGGCAAGCCCGGCATCTTTCGGCGCGGAGTATTTGTTCTTCGCTCAAATCGAGCTGACGCACTACGAACTTGCCTTTCGGTAGCATGTCCGGCTGACCTGCGTCGGCAAAGTAGTCTCCTACCAGCTCTAAGGCGCGGTATTTAGTTGACGCGAGCAGGTAGATGCTCTCTGTACCGTGCAGTGTAACTTCATAGAGGTTCATAACCTTCCTCACGGTCGGTACGGCGATTTACGAGCGCAATCACGGTTCGAACCATACTACGGTGATTTCCCGGGGGAAAACTGTGAGCGGCGTCACCGACGTAAGTGACTGCGTCACATACAGGTACCCTCACGAGGTCTAACTATGTGATCATGTAAGCCTCCTCAACGATCTTCCTCAACTATGAGAACGGGGCTGATCTGGGTTAAAGAAATTCGCTTGGGGGTCATTCTAGTGTAATGCGTCATAAATAGCTTGACTTATTGTTGCTCCTCCCTTATGCTCTTCCCCATGAGCAGGCAAGCACCTTTGGTTGTTTTGTCCCCCGAAGAACGGGCCACGCTGCAGTCTTGGGCGAAAGCCAGAAGCCAGCCGCAGCGTTTGGTGCAGCGAGCC
>DATNLZ010000040.1:0-31868 GCA_035602605.1 Candidatus Dormiibacterota bacterium | reverse complement strand
GGGGTGCGGCCGGCGCGGGCCAACGATTCCAGCACGTGCTTCTGAGACGGAGTCAGGGTGAGCGCGGGCGCTGGCGTAAACACATGGCTATCGCATCATAACTCGCGTTTATTGTCAATACTTATAACGGACATGACACTAACGCAACTCGATCCCGCCCCGCAAGAGCGAAACGGGATCACACGGAGAAAAGCCGGATCGCCGAGAGACCAACCGAATCAAAGGGCTACCAGTGCATGCGGATGCGATATTTCAGAACTGCGGAACCATTCTTCTCGACGGGGACGTGGAATTGCGCCGCAAAGGCTGCGGTCTTTGTGTACTTGTGGCTTGAAGAAAGCATTTCCCAATCACCCCCAATGGGTTCGTTTATCTCGACGATGATCGGGGATTCCTTGTGATTCCGCAGGGTGATTTCAAACTCCATCTCGTACACGCGGTCGGAAAGTTTCCGGAAATCGGTTTGTTTGCGCTCGCAAACAACATCGAATGCATTTCCGATGTGGATGGTTAGGCTTTCGTCTTTCGGCGTGTGATCGATGTGATCTTCGCCGACGAATAAGATGCCACCTTTTGAATCGGTCTGATAAACGCGGACATTTCCGGCAGGTAGGGGAATGCCCAGCCCGGCTTTTTCCTCATTCCTGAATTTGTAAAACACTTTGACGACATCCTTCAGTGGCGTTCCCGGATGCTGAGGGTTGTGATAATAAAATTGCTGGCCTTCGACAACAAAAACTTTCCCAACGGGGACTGCCGTTGCGTTAAGTAAGCTGATCTGTTTGCTTTCTTTGTCAAAAACACTGGTGCGGCGCCCCAAAGTATAGAGGTGATACTCCGAAAAATTCTCCTGCGCGAAATTTCCGGCAACCCCAGCGGCCCTGGACATAACCTCCATCTTGGCAGCGTCCCGTGCGTATTGCTCCTGCACGCGATGCACATCGCCGGCCACAAGTTGCAGACGCGCCTTCTTGAATGCCGCACCGCTGTTATTGGTGAGAGTCACCCAGCCGTCGAGATCGCCGGCTTTATCATCGCGCGCGATGGTTAAAACGTAGTCGGCGTTCCAGGAAAGATTCGTCGCCAGATATGAGGCTTCAACTTTGTGTTTGCGAGCACCGCCGTTTTCGAGCGACCACAGGAGCGTGGGACGATCATACAAAGTTTCGGGAACCTCGGGGAAGCGATAGCTCTGTGCATATACCCCGGTAACAATGTCTTTGCCTATTCGCCACACCGTGCCATTGTTGTCGGCAAGCAGCGTGGCTTTTATATCTTCGTGCTTAGTGGTGTTGTTGTCCAGGTAGGTGCGCTCGAGGGTAACCTCACGTCCCACATATTTGTGCAAGAGCTTGGCAGGGTCGAGCAGATCGTATTCGTAATTCTGCTCCAGAACGGTTAGCTTGTCCGGTTCGCTGAGTGAACGGAAGTGGACAGTGGCCGGATTGATCGTGGCAGCAATGTCCTCAAATCGGAGGAGAAAGGAACCCGTTGGTAACGTAATTTGACGAACGTCGCGGACCAGGGCGATATTCGAGTTATAAACCGTGACTGCGAGATCGCTTTGGTCATCTAGGGTGGTGCGCTCGGTTTCGGTCTGTCTGTTGGGACGAACCGCGAGGTTGTCTTGAGCCCTTTTGGCGGCGTGAACTCGAGACACTTGTGGCACCGCCAGGAGTGTGGCGAACAGAAGTGCCGCGGACGCCAGTGACTTAAGGGGATGCCGCAGAAACCATTGAATGGGCCAGGGAATTCGGTTCGGTCGCATGAGAATCTCCTTGATGGGTTTTCATTCTCTTCCATGCTTAGAACGCACCCGCTCGAATTTCTTGCGGCTTAGCAGATTGAGAACTACGACTCGAAAGATATTGAGAGATGCGTACGATTGAGACAGACATACTTTAGGGGCGAGCTATTAAGGCACCCTCGTCCATGTCTTGCCGCCGTTCGCAGTAGAAAACGTGGCGTGCTGGTCCTTATCCCAGATCACCGCGTGCAACGCATCGCTTGATCGAACACCAACCCAATCCTGATCTCCTGGTGCGCCAACGTTCGTCCAATGCTCGCCGTCGGTGGTCAGAAGAACTGTTCCCGCGCGCCCAACAACCCAGCAAACTGTTGGCGAAGGTGCTGAGCCAGCCAGTAAGTCGGCGAGAACGCCGCTCGTCTGCGTGACGAGCGAAATACCTCCATTGGTGGAATGCTGAATCGCACCCGCGGGGCCCACGATCCACAAGGTTTGATTACCCGGCGCGAAGATCTTGGTACTGATTTGCTGCTTTGCCAGCATCATTGAATTTTTGCTCGTAGCGGGTTGGTGCAAAACACGAGCATCTTGCGGAGAAGCCGCCACCACCTGCACGCTCTCGGACATGGTCTGGACCTTACGATTGTTCTCTAACTTGTCCTGTTGTACCTGGCCGGAACTCTGCACTGCTGCGGTGGATTGCGTTATGGACGCAACTGCGTGCTGATCTTGCTGTGACGGTTGTGCTGGCATATCTTGCTTGTGTTTCCGGCGTTGCTCGTCCGAATGACCAAAGGCACCTTGCGCGTCGTTCTTGTTCCGCAATTCCAAAACTGGCGCAGTTTGCGGTGCAGAGGGGGGAGGCGTCGCGGGTTTTGGCGCGGAGTTGGCGTATGCGGGGGCCTCATTCGTGGCATGGGTTCCGGCCTCGCCGGGCTCCGCAACGGTCTCGCCGGCCGAAGACTGTGGCACGGGAAAACCTTGCGGATAAGCTTTCCGCGACCCGATACTCCGTGACGCTTTCCTCGACTGCACCACCTCCGATTCCCCAGTCAGAATTCTGCTGTCAGGCCGATTTGGACTGACGACGGAAGTCGAACCAGTCGAAGCGTCTGCTTCTTTATCGTCACCTTTTTGTTCGAGGCGCTTCTGGTCATGCATGTCGCGTGAAACCAACGGCGTATTCTTCGCGATCTGGACCGGACTGGTAGGCGCTGAAGTGCGCTCCCGGTGACGCTCTTGCAGTCCCAGCCAGACGGCAAGCACAACCACTGCTGTCATCGCGGGCGCTAGCCAGTGCCACGACGTGCGCCACCGCGACCGGCGCAAGCTGTCCTCCGGCATCGAAATGGCGCGTGGTAGTGTAGCTTTCGGGGGGGCGGCTGCGGCGGATGCAGTCAACGGAATCGCCGGCGAAAGGGGAGCGTTTTCTTCGGCCTCTGCGAGTGTGACCAGAGTTTCCTGACAAGCTGCGCAAACAGAGAAATGCGTCTCCCAGAGGGCTTTTTCAGATTCGCTCAACAGTTGAGCGGTGTAGGCGGAAAGAATTTCCGGATCGGGGCAAGGCTCAGGAGCCGAGCCTGAGGTGCAGCGGGTTATCGCCGCCCAGATTTCGCGGATTCTTCGGTTTTGTGTTTCGCGATCGTTCATCGGCTGTTCCCAAACCCTCTCATCAGTTTGAACGTTCTCGCCTCAAAAACTTGCAGACTCTTCGGTTTTTGCATAACTGCTTTCAGGGATCCTTGCGAAACGCGGAAATGTCGCCGTGCTTGGCCGATTTTGGTTGGCCATCGCGGGTAGCGGGCAGGCCCGGGTCGGTTTCCAAGGCCTCCGTCAAGTCGAATGGCCACGCTTCCTGGGCGACACTGAAGCACACGCGGATTTCAGCATCACTTAGGCTTTTCCCGCGCAGCCATTTCTCGACGCCGCTGCGAACGTCGTTGCGGACGCGCTCGAGATGCCGGGAAACCGTGGCTTCGTGCTCCCCGAGTATGCGTCCAACTTGCGCCAGGGTGAGGTCCTGCAGGTAATAAAGCGCCAAACGCAGACGATCGCGAGGCGGCAAGGCCGAGAACGTTGCCACGAGCGTTTCTTGCATGAGGAGCACAACGCGTTCGCGGTCTAGGTCAGGCGCGACAAACCGAGCCACGCTGGCGCGAGCTAAAGCGCGATGGGTTCCATCTGGGGACGTGCCTAGGGTTCCACCTGCGGTTCGGTCTCGCGCTCCCGCCGCAGAGGCACTGGGTTCTGTGGCGTCGAGAGATTCGGTTCGCTGGCCAGCCCGGAGCGCGTTAACGTGGCGTTGTGCCAGAACTGCGTGCAGCCAAGTGGAGAGTTTGCTGCGTCCGTGAAAATAAAGGAATAGGGAATGGCGCGCACCGTCAGCACCCGCATCTGGGCGAAGATTGCCCCCGTAAAGCTCAGCGTATAGGGAATCGGCCAGATCGCGCGCCTTGGCCTGGTTCACTGCGGTACGCCCGACGATGGCGCGCGCCGAGGCATACAGGACTTCACGATAATTCTGAAAGAAATATTCCCACGCTTGCGGATTTCCCTGGCTGCAGCCGCATGCCAACGCCAAGTCTTTCAAATGCAGGGATTCCAGGTACGAAGCAACGTCGGTAGGCGAGGGAACGATGTCCCCGAATCTTTTTGCGGCACTGTGGCATAACGCTTCGGCGAAAGCTGCGCGGGTTACTCCCCAGCGGTCCGCTGCCGCGGAGATATAGATCTGCTTAACTTGCTCAATAAGCGGGGCATAGTCCCGCAACAGCTCGCGAAGGGCGACGGAGGAGGGATTCGTGGTTCTTGACTTCTCAGCGGGCACGAGTACCTTCTGCAATTGACCTTTGTCCGGCTGGCTGCCCGGACCGCCACTAGGTATATGAGATGATACCTAACTTGGGGCCGGGGTTGTCCCCCCAGTTTCCCAGCGTGCACGCAATATTTTCTGGATGCAATTCGGCGCCGCAGGAGTATGATTTCGGTTCGGGCAGGCGGGTTTCAGTTTTGAGACCGGAGGTATCTTGGATGACCAAGCGGGATGATCCCAAAAATTCAGAGAAGCAGAAGAAGGAGGAAAAGACCCGAGCGCTTGGGCGCCGTGATTTCGTCAAGCTAGTGGGCAGCACCACGGCTGCGATTTCCGCCGGCGTTTTGGGGAGCGCAGGTGTGCTCACCGAGGAGGCCAGCGCCAGCGTGGCCAGCGCTGAAGGAATCATCGGCCCAGGCGCTGTGCCGATCGTGCTGAGGATCAACGGCGAGAAGAAGTCGCTAACCGTCGAGCCGCGGGTCACATTGCTTGATGCGCTACGCGACCGATTGGATCTTACCGGCGCGAAGAAAGTTTGCGATCGAGGCACTTGTGGCGCCTGCACGGTGATCGTCAATAACAAGGCAGTCTATTCCTGCACGACTCTAGCGATCGACGTGGCCGAGAACATCGGCTCCGGCGCCGACATTCGCACGATAGAAAGTCTTGCACCCGAGGGACAGCTTCATCCTGTTTCCGCGGCGTTTGTCGATAATGATGCCCAGCAATGCGGATTCTGCACGCCGGGCTTCGTGATGGCATGCAAGGCTTATCTCGACCAGCATCCTCACCCGACGTACGAAGAGGTGCAGCACGCACTGGGAGGTAACCTCTGCCGCTGCGGCACGTACATGGGTGTGCGCCACGCCACGGTTGAGGCGGCGAATAAAATGCGGAGGGGGGCGTAATGGCCGACTATCACTGGCCCGAAGCGGGCAAACGCAGCTTGATTGGCAAGCGAATCTCGCGGCTGGATGGTCCGTGGAAGGCGTCGGGTCGTGTGAAATATTCTTACGACGTGCAACTGCCGGGATTGCTGCAAGGCAAAATGTTGTGTGCACCATACGCCAAGGCAACGATTAAGAGTATTGATACTTCTGCCGCTGAGAAAATGCCGGGTGTAAAGGCCGTTGATGTGATTTGGGCAGCAGGCAAAGAGGTTCTTTGGAGCGGCCAAGAGATCGCGGCTGTTGCGGCGGAGACTGAAGAGCAAGCGCGCGATGCGGTGCGTGCGATTCGCGTCGAGTACGAACCACTTCCGCATTTCGTCAGCGACGTTGAGCCGGAAAAAGCCGGTGCCGACAATTCGAAGCAGACTGCCGAGCAGACCCAGGGCGATCCCGATGCGGGGTTTAAGAGCGCAGATGTGACGCACGAGGGTCACTACGGCGTGCCGGTAATCACCCATTGCTGTTTGGAATCGCACGGCCAGGTTACGGCGTGGGATGGTGATCATCTGACGGTTTACGCATCAACGCAGTCGGTTACCGCCAACGTCGATGGCTTCGCGACTGGCTTGGGTATTCCCGCGGCAAGCGTAAAAATCCTTACGCCGGTAATGGGCGGTGGCTTCGGCAGCAAATTTCCGGTGGACACCTGGGGACTGTCTTGCGCGCGCATGGCAAAAAAAGCCGGACGACCTGTAAAGATGATGCTCGAGCGCGATCAGGAATTGATGATAGCGGGTGCGCGACCATCGATGCACGCGCGCGTAAAAATCGGTGCGAAGAAGGATGGAACAATCACCGCGTGGTCGTCGGACTCGTGGGGAACCGGGGGCATTCGCGCAGGCGGTGCGCCAACTCTCCCGTATGTGTTTCGCATTCCGGTGAGCCGTACTCGTCACACCGCGGTGCTCACCAATATTGGACCGATTCGCGCGTGGCGAGCGCCTAATCACCCGCAGATGGCGGTGATCACGATGGCTGCACTCGACGACACGGCCGCCAAACTCGGGATGGATCCCGTACAATTTTTTCTGAAGAACATTGACCTGACCGGGAAGCTCGCTCCGGTCTATAGCGCGGAATTGGCAAAGGGCGCGGAGCTGATCGATTGGAAAAAGAAATGGCACCCGCGCGGCGATAAAACTCCCGGACCGATCAAGCGGGGTGTAGGAGTTTCGATGCACACGTGGGGAGGCGGGGGGCACGCAAGCAATTGCGCGACTACCGTTCGCCCCGATGGTTCGGTAGATGTGTCGCTGGCTTCGCAGGACCTGGGCACCGGAACCCGGACTGTGATTGCCATCGTCGCTGCAGAAACGCTGGGGTTGCCGCTCGAAGCCATCAAGGTAAACATCGGCGACAGCTCATATCCACCATCAGGCGGCTCGGGCGGATCGACCACGGTTGGAGGAGTGAGTTCTTCGACGCGGCGGGCAGCTACCAACGCATTAAATGAATTGTTAGAGAAGATCGCTCCATCTCTCGGCGCTAAGGCCGACGACCTTGAAGCTGTAGGCGGCCGTATCCAGGTAAAGGGAAACCCCGCGAAGGCCCTCGCGTGGAAACAAGCGTGCGCCAAGCTCGGCGCGACGCCAATCACCGGGCAAGGACAAACTACCGCCGACATTATTTCGAGTGGCGTCGGCGGTGTTCAGATGGCGGAAGTTTCCGTGGACGTTGAAACTGGAGTGGTAAAAATGGAAAAGATGGTAGCGGTCCAGGATTGCGGATTGATCATGGATTTGAAAACCGCGGAGAGCCAAGTGTACGGGGCGATGATTATGGGAGTCTGCTACGCGCTGTACGAAGAAAAAATCATGGACCAGCAGACCGGGCGCTGCCTCAATCCGGATATGGAGTTTTACAAGCTCGCGGGAATCGGCGATATCGGCGAGCTCGTGGTACATATGATGACCGGAGCTGGATATGACGAGCGGGGACCCATCGGGTTGGGTGAGCCTCCCACAGTCTCACCCGGTGCTGTGATTTCCAACGCGGTGGCCAATGCCATTGGCGTCCGTGTTCCCGAACTTCCGTTAACACCGGAGCGCGTCCTCGCGGCTCTCGAGAAGGGAGGCACCGCCTAATGCAAGCATTCGAATATGCGCGTCCTAAAAGTCTAGCTGCAGCTTTGGGGCTATTGGGCTCAGCGTGGGGTGAAACGGAAATTCTGGCGGGAGGCACAGATCTTCTAAGCCTAATGAAAAATTATGTTGTAACTCCCAAGCGCGTTGTGGACATCAAAGGGCTGGAGCTGGGTTCGGCAGGCCAAGACGCGCGCGGCGGCTTCACGATCCGGGCGACCACGACGTTTGATCAGTTGCTTCAGGATAAGACGATTCATGATCAGTTCAACGCACTGGCTCAAGCCGCGGCCGGCGTGAGCAGCCCGCAAATACGCAACATGGGTACAGCAGGTGGCGACCTTTGCCAGCGGCCGCGCTGCTGGTACTACCGAAACGGCTTCGGATTGCTGGCCCTCGACAAGGCAGGAAAATCTCTAGTGCCCGGCGGCGAGAACAAATATCACGCTATCCTAGGTAATGAGGGGCCAGCGTATTTCGTCAATCCGTCAAGTTTGGCTCCCGCCTTGATTGCCTTGGGCGCGAAAGTTCGGATGACCGGACCGCAGGGTACTCGCGAGGTCGCTTTATCGGATTTCTTTGTGATCCCCAAGAGCGAGACCGAGCGCGAACACGCCATCCGCCCTGACGAAATTCTCACGGAAATCGTAATTCCGGATACCTCCAAAGGTTTGCGCTCGGCGACTTACGAGGTCCGGCAAAAAGAAGCTCTGGATTGGCCGCTCGCGACGGCATCGGTGGCACTGAAGATGAAAGGAAGCAATGTGGAAAGCGCGACTATCGTACTCGGTCACATCGCGCCGATTCCTTGGCAGGCGAAAGAAGCCAGTGCGTGGCTCGCTGGCAAGACTCTAAGCGAAGATTCAGCCGCGAAAGCCGGCGAAGCCGCCGTGCGCGGCGCGAAGCCCCTCAGCCAGAACGCGTATAAAGTTCAACTCGCGAGAGTTGCCGTCAAGCGCGCGCTCGTCGCAGCAATGCGGAAGGGAGTGTAACCATGCCCACCCTGAATCATCTAATTTCTGAAGGATCTGTGTGCCACTGTTTGCGCACCAAAACAATGTTCTATGAGTCTGTCGTCGCGAACGAAATGCTCAACACGCATGACGAACACGTCGCCTCTCACGCCCTCCCAGCGGGCCCGTTTTGGTGCGGACTAACGCAATCACTGCTCGGTCCTGATGGGGGAATTGCCGATGCAGAGAATTGCCGATCAGGCCGTACGTGTTGCGAAACCGCTTGATCCAAGTTAGGCGCGCAACATCCTCTCGGGCGTGGCTTGATTCTTACTAGTGGATTTACGGTACGGGGCTGTCCTTTCGTACAGGTAGCTAGTAAGCGACCCTAGTACGAAAGTCCTATTCGCGTGTCGGACCCCCGCTAGTACCCTAGTACTTTCTAGAGGCTCGAGTCGGCCGCAGCCCCCGCTTTAAAAGTTGTATTTGAGCGGACAACCCGGCAGCTATGCGGGGAATCTTTTATAAGGCGGCTGAACGAAATGACAAGCACATTTATGGACACAACGCTAACTTCGCTCCGCATCGAGGCACCCCCGAATATGACCACGAGGCACATTGCGCACGAGCCGATGGGTGGGAAGATGGGTGGACCGGTACGACCCCGCACAGCGCGTTTCGAGCTCCTTTCTGAAACCAAGCCGCGGTGGGACACCTTCGGCGTCAGTTTTATCGTGCAATGTCTGATCGTAGTATTTCTTGTCTTGATACCGCTGCTTTATCCAGAAAAGTTTGCACCTGCGATGCGCTATGCAATCACGACCATCGCTGCCCCCAACACGGAAGTTTTGCTTCCACCGCCACCGCCGAAATTCAAGACGCCACCACAGCCAAAATTAAAGATTGAGGAGACTCCTGTCGAGCCGCCGAAAGTCCCGAAGATGGTTGCGCCCAGACTTGTGGCGCCGGTTAAGCCGAAGCTGAAACCAGTGGATATGAGCACGCCTGAGTTAAAGCCGGTAGACTTTGAAGCGGCGAAGATGGAGATGAAATCGAAAGAGCCGCCGCGTCCGCGTGAACCCATTAAGGTAGGAGTCATGTCCGCCAGCACCGGAAGCGCAGCGCCAGCGACTGTGAATTTACCGCTCAGCAAAGTCCAGACCGGCGGATTCGGGGATCCTAACGGTATTGCCGGGCCGAGCGATCCAAATAAACGCGCCAACGGGGCGAGGCTCGGTTCTCCGGCGTTGCCGCCAGGACCGGGTTATGGAAATGGCACCGGCGGGGACAAAGGCGTTCGTGGAACTGTGGCCAGCACTGGCTTCGGAAATGGCGTTGCTAATCCTCCGCCATCAGGCGGCAAGCACGGCGCGGTCAGGGCGGGCGGCTTCTCGGACGCCTCGGCTCCTGTCGCTGCCGAAGGGCCGAAGAAGAAGTCTGACTCCGGCGACCCGACGACATCCGTTAGTATTATCGAGAAACCGAAACCCTTATATACCGACGAAGCGCGTAACCAGAAAATCGAAGGTGACGTGGTCGTCGAGGTGGTCTTCCTGGCTTCCGGACAGGTTCAGGTCAACCGTGTCATTAGCGGCTTGGGCCATGGCCTGGACGAGGCCGCGCTTCGAGCTGCTGGACAAATTAAGTTCAAGCCGGCCCGCCGCGATAATCAACCCGTTGACTTTCCAGCGCGTGTGCGGATTGAATTCCGCATGGCGTATTGAGTTCGGAGGAGACATGCGCACGTTGAAGAGTACAGTCTTAGTTCTGTTCTTGGCTTTGGGGGCTCTGCCGCTCATCGCCGAAGACCAGACTAAAACTATGGATCAGGTGATTGACCGCATTATCGCCAAAGAGGCGGAAGAAAATCAACGAGTGCGGCAATTCACTCCACTGGTCGAAACTTATATTCAGAACCTGAAAGTGGATAAGGACATGGGTCCGGTCCCTGCGGGAGACAAGTACTTCTTGGGACGCGCGGATTTTTCCCATGGCATCGACCTGGTGTCGCTCTCGGAGAAAGCCGGGAAGGGCAGAAAGCTCTTAGGCAACATTTCGAATTTCTTCACGTTTGGCATGCAATATTTGCCGGACGGATTTTTGCAGATGATTTTTATCGACAACAATGGCTTCAACCGAGAGAACTACCAGTTTGATTTCATTCGCCGCGAATTTCTGGGCGAAGTGCGCTGCTTGGTTTTTGACATAACACCAATGAAGAAAGCCGGAAAGGGCCGCTTCCTCGGGCGCATTTGGGTCGAGGACCAGGATTTTAACGTGGCTCGATTCAACGGGGGATACAGCGGCGGGGGACGGCAGAGCTTCTATTTCCACTTCGATAGCTGGAGAACCAATCTGCAGCCAGGTTTGTGGCTGCCTTCGTTTGTCTATAGCGAAGAGTCGGACTTGCACTATGCCTTGACCAAGCGTCTGCAATTCAAAGCGCAGACTCGCCTGTGGGGTTATAACCTCGGCCACGCTGGTCAGGAGCAGGAGTTGAGTAAGGTTTTGGTGGAGTCCAACACTACCATCAATGATGAAACGAAAACAGCCAATGATCTTTCACCGATTCAAGCGCAGCGCGCGTGGGATCGTGCAGCGGAAGATAACGTTACGGACCGATTGCAACGTATTGGATTAATGGCGCCGCGCGGGGAAGTTGACAAAGTCTGCGAAACCGTGGTCAACAATATCGAGGTCACAAATAACCTGGACATTCAACCGGAAGTTCGGTGCAGGGTTTTGCTTACCACGACACTGGAATCCTTTACTCTGGGACACACCATTGTACTGAGCCGCGGTTTGATTGACGTGCTGCCCGACGAAGCCAGCCTGGCTACCATGATCGCGCACGAGCTTGGACACGTCGTGCTTGGTCATCGTATGGATTCCCAGTACGCGTTTTTTGATCGCTTGATCGTGGACGATAAAGACACGTTCCGCCACTTTATGTTTGCCCGTGACGCGACCGAGGAAACGGCAGCCAGCGGGAAAGCGATTGAGTTGCTCAAGAAATCTCCTTACAAAGATCAGATGGGCAACGCAGCGCTGTTTCTCCAGGCGCTGGAGGTCCGCCAGAAACAAATTCCGAACTTAATTAGTCCGCACTTGGGCGATCGCGTGCCCGCCAATACGTTCCTGCAGAACGTTTCGGCGCCCGCGGCTTCCTCGCCCGACGAGCCAAAGAAACCGGCCCTTGTCGCGGCGCTTCCCCTGGGCGGGCGCATCAAGCTTGATCCTTGGTCCGATCGCGTCGAGATGATCAAGAGCAAGCCTGTCGCGGCGGTGGCCGAGCGAGAAAAGATGCCGTTCGAGCTCACTCCCTTTATGCCGTACCTGGTGCGCTACGGAAGCGAAAAGAGCCTGCCTCCGATGACCGCAGACTCAAACCCCAACCCAGCCAAACCGGATACCACCAAGAAACCCGATTGATCAGGGGTCAAAACGAAATTTACAAATAGGGCTCGATGGACGCCATTCCATCGGGCCCTATTGTTTTTGCAATCATCGCGATGTGTTTGCAAATATTTGCGGAAGGCCCGCGGCCAGGACACGGTTGCGTTGCTGAACCCGCGCGGGGCGACACTGGGCAATTCCATACGATGATTTTTTCTTGGATCATTTCGAGGAACTAAGGGCTTTGATGAGTTGATAGTTAAACTCCACACCGTCATAAAAATCTCTGATGCGGATGCGCTCGTCGCGTCCATGCGCGCGACGATTATCCGAATCTAAAAAAACTCCTGAGATACCGTACGTGGGGATGCCGGCTTCGCGTAGAAAACGTCCGTCGGAAGCACCTGTATCCATCACCGGGATGACCGCAAGCCCTGGATAAATGTTTTGCACTACGCGATCCATTCCGCCGACGACGTCGGGACGTAGCGGGGAGGGAGGAACGGACTTGGGTTCGAGCACGCTGCCGTCGGCTGCCAGGACGTCAACAAAGGTAACCGCAATTTGGGGATCAGCAAGAATTTTGACGAGAGTTTCGCGGATTTGCTGCGGAGCTTGTCCCGGCAAGATACGGCAATTCACGTTCGCGCGCGCCGTCTGGGGCAACGCGTTGTTGGCGTGGCCAGCATCAAGACGTGTGGCCACGCAGGTGGTGCGCAGCAGGGCGTTGTAAAAAGGATGGTACGAGAGTCGCGCGAGTGCTGTAGGGTTGGGAGGATCCTCAGTGACCGCTTTCATGTCTGCGGCAAGCTGCCCACTCTGAAATGCAGCGCTTCGTTCGAGCATGGAACGGGTGACTTCGTTAAGCTGGGCGGGAAATTCGAAAGACGCGAGGCGCGTCAACCCGCCCGCAAGATGGTAAATGGCGTTATCGCGGATTGGCCTGGAGCTGTGGCCGCCCGAATTCTTTACTTCCAGTTGAAAATCAGTGTACACCTTTTCGCTTGCTTGCATCGCGGCATAAATGCGCTTTCCTTGCTCGCTCATGAAATCGCCGCCATCAAGATTCACGCAGAAATCAGCGTCAATCCAGTCGCGATGGGTCTTGAGTAGCCAGTCGACCCCGTTATCGTTGCCACCTTCTTCGTCAGCCGTCAGTGCCAGAATCAAATCACGGCGAGGAGTGAAACCTTCCTTTTTCAGGCGAATGAAATTGGCGACTAGAATAGCGTCACCATCTTTGATGTCCACAGTGCCGCGCCCATAGAAGTACCCATCTTTTTCGACGAATTGAAATGGATCGGTGGTCCAATCTTCGCGACGCGCCTCTACGACATCGAGGTGGGCCAACAGAAGTACAGGCTTCTGTTCTCCGAGGCCATGAATTCGGGCAACCAGGTTGCCTTTTCGAGCATTCGGCCCGTCCACGATGACGTCGGTTTTTGCAAAGCCAGCGGCGATCAGCCGTGCTGCCATGGCCGCTGCGGCCTTCGTCGTGCTGCCGACGGAGTCCGTGGTATTGATTTCGATCAGCTCTTTGAAGATGTCTCGCGCCATGTAATCTACGTTTTCATTTGTCTGGCCCCAGGCGCGTACTGGTAAGAGAACAATCGCAGCCGACAAAACCAAAATCATTCGCTTCATGAATCTTGGCCCCCTAGTTTCCTACGCTTGGCGATATTCCTACATTCTACCTTCAATTCGCGGACCATTCTGCGCTCCAAGATAGCAAAGCCAGATGTTTTACCATTCTTGGCGTCGCTTGCGCGTGCTAATCGCGTCGCTTACACTAGCGGCGCATTTGTCTCGGAGGGTAAAGATGAAGCAAGTTCTGCGGGTTATTTATGCAGCTAGTGCAATGGCCATATTTTTGTTGGCCGGAATAGCGCTTGGCAGTTGGCCGGCGAGCCGCCTCGAGGCCCAGAATAAATTTGGCCAGCCAAAAACCGTAATTCACGTCGTCATTTATAAGTGGAAAGAGAGTGTTTCCGATTCGCAGAAGGAAATTGCTTTGACAGGGATCAAGGCCATGGCGGGGAAAATTCCTGGCGTCAAAAATGTCTGGCTGAAAACGTCACGCCTGCAGCTTCGGGACTTCAGCGGGGCGTTTGCGATTGAATTTGCGAGTGCTGAAGCTGCTGCTGATTATGCTGAAAGCCCCGTTCATCAATCGTGGTCGAAGAACTGGCAGGAACTGCGCGAAACCAGTCTCTCTTTGCAAATTACGAATCCCTAGTGCCACGCGGTGAAGGAGTTTCGCGCCGCAAACCGTACCGTTTGCGGAGAAGCGCGTCAATAGCGCGGTCAGAAAGAATTCGTTTGCCCCACCGGGTAATGGCTGCAAGCGCTGTTATCGTGTAGCGTGGGTTCGGACGCGGCGTCTCGATTGCGTGAAGGACGACGCCGGCGAAGTCGTCGGGCGTGGAACGGCTATTCTGCCGACTGCTGCTCGTGGAACGTGCAGCGTTTTCATAGACTCTTGCGTAAGGACCAGACTTAGCAGCGTCAAAATAGTATGAGGAAAGTTCGCCGGAAATCTTCTGAAAGCCTGTGGGAATATAACCGGGTTCGATGAGGATGACGTGAATGCCAAATGGATATAATTCGAGACGCAGCGCATCGCTCAGTCCCTCCAGGGCGAATTTGCTGCCACTATAGGCGCCAAACAGCGGTGGAGCAACTTTTCCGGCGACCGAGCTTACATTAATGATGCGTCCGCTGCGTTGCTCGCGCATCCCCGGCAGCACGGCTTGGGTCACGCGCACGACCCCAAACAAATTAGTTTCAAACTGGCGACGCAAGTCCTCCATCCGAAGATCCTCGACCGTTGCGTAATATCCAAAGCCAGCGTTGTTGATCAGGACATCGACGGAGCTGACTTTCGCAAGAATGGCCGCTACGCCGCGCTTCACGGAACTGTCCTCACAAACGTCCATCTCGATTGTTTCAAGCGGCAGATTGTGTTCACGGGCAAGACTGTCCAGTTGCGCGCGCTTTTCCGCGGAACGTCCTGCGGCGAAAACGCGATAGCCTCGCTCTGCGAGAAGCAGGGCAGCAGCCCGACCTAGTCCATCAGTAGCGCCGGTTATCAATACCGAAGACGACTGCTTGTCGCCAGGCATCTGAATCTCCCAAAATTCGCCAACTATCTTACAATGGCGCCGCGTGTTGGCCGCGCACAATGTTGTGTGTTGCGGGCACGGAAGGGATTTGACTGCCGGTGGTGGCCAGTCTGCAGTGTTTTTGAGAGGAAATGGGATGACCCCGCACATTGGAACCGTGCGATCGAAGCGCTCAGTAAACCAGAATTTGGCGACAGGTTTATTCTTGGTAGGGTTGGTTTGTTCGGCCAGTGGGAGGGTGTCTCCACCGGTTGCACTTGCAGTGGGATTAGTGTTTGGGCTCACCTTTGTGCATCCCTATGCCGTGCAGAGCAGGCAAGCTGCAAAATTCCTGCTGCAGGCTTCTGTCGTCGCGCTTGGATTTGGCATGGACCTGCGAGACGTGCTGCGGGCCGGGCGGGTCGGTTTTATTTATACAGCTGCAGGGATCGCCATCACGCTTTTGCTGGGACTTTTGATGGGCAAGATACTGCGAGTTCAGAAAAAAGCGTCATTCTTGATCGCAACGGGCACCGCAATTTGCGGGGGAAGTGCAATCGCGGCGGTTGCTCCGATTGTGCAGGCAACGGAAGAAGAGATGGCCGTGGCATTGGGCACGGTCTTTATACTCAATTCCGTGGCGCTGCTCTTATTTCCCGGAATTGGATGGGCACTGCATCTGTCGCAGGAGCAGTTCGGATTATGGGCGGCGCTAGCTATTCACGATACGAGCTCAGTAGTAGGAGCGACGGCACGTTACGGGACAGTTGCGCTCGTGATCGGCACCACAGTGAAGCTGGCACGAGCTTTATGGATTGTGCCGCTCGCGTTGGGCACGGCGGCGGTAAACAAAACAAAGGGGCAAATTCAATGGCCTTGGTTCATTATGTTGTTCTGCGCGGCAGCCGTCATCCACACCTACGTGCCGCAAGCGTCGAATGTTACGAACATTCTCAGCAGGCTCGGGAAGGCAGGTCTGACAGCGACGTTATATCTGATCGGTACGGGTATTTCCGTCGCGACCGTGAAACGAACCGGCCTGCGCCCTTTTCTGCAAGGTGTTTTGCTGTGGTTCACAGTTGCGGCCATTTCGCTGGCCCTTATTTTGAAGGCAGTCATTTGGTTTTAGGAATCGCTGTTGCTCCGAAGAGGGGACCGATGCGCGAACCATGCGAGGCGGATACAACTTGCAGGCATCACTCGTTTTCGCGGAAAAATGAACCAGCCCCTCGGAGAGGCTATACCGGCTAACAGGGAGCTAAGCGCCCCATTTAGGCGGCGGTGGCGGCAGCGGCCTTCGGTTGATCATCCCACTGAACGGAGACCAGCTTAGACACGCCGGGCTCCTGCATGGTCACACCATACAGGACGCTCGCCATCTCCATAGTGCGGCGATTGTGCGTGACGATGATGAATTGTGTCTTGCCGCTCATTTCCCCGACGAGGCGCGTAAAGCGGCCGACGTTGGCTTCGTCGAGCGGGGCATCAACTTCGTCCAGGATGCAGAAAGGGCTGGGTTGAAAGCGGAAAATGGCAATGAGCAACGCGAGTGCAGTCATCGCTTTTTCGCCGCCAGAGAGAAGCAAAACATTTTGCAGGCGCTTGCCAGGCGGCTGCGCCACGACGTCGATGCCGGCATCGCCAGAACTATCGAGTTCCGTGAGGCGCATCTCACCCGTACCACCGCCAAAAATCGTGCGGAAGGCTTCCACGAAATTGGCATTGATGATGGCGAAAGCTTCCTCAAATTTGTGGCGAGAAACTTCGTCGAGCTCGCGAATGGCCTGCTGTGTGTCGGAGATGGACTGAAGCAGGTCGTCGCGCTCGCGAGTGAGGAAGGTGAAACGCTGCTCACAAGTGGTGTATTCGTCGAGGGCCATCATGTTGACAGGGCCCATAGCATCAATACGCGAGCGCATTTCGCGGCAATTAGATTCGGCGGATGCCAGCTCTTCGCCAGTGAGAAGAGCGGTTTCCTGGGCGACTAGGTCTTCGGGATGGGCATTGAGTTCGGCGAGGCAAGTCTCACGCAAGTGCTGGCGATCGGAGTCGTTGCGCGCCCGCTCGATCTCGTGCTGGCTTCGACCCTCGCGCAGCTCCTCCAGCGTTTGACGGGACATGCGTAAGGCGTCGTCAACGCGAGCATTGCGCTCGCGAGCCTCGTTCCATTCGCGCTCGAGCTCAATGCGGCGCGTTTCAAGCCGAGCTTTGTCGGCGCGGAGTGCTTCTAACTGAAGCTGCAATTCAGCCGTTTGCGAAGCCATGGTTTGCCGCTCGGCTAAGAGCGCGCACCGTTGTTCCCGCAAGGCAGATTCGCGACGGGCAATTTCCTGCTGTTCTTCGGAGAGGCGGACGGCGAGAGATTCCGCGCTCGCTAAACGCTCGAGGGATCCGGCGTGTTCGGCGCGAAGCCTTCCGGTTTCCTCTTGCTGCGCCAGGAGTAATTCACGTGTTGTCTGGAGCGACTCGGTGGCCCGGAGGCTTTCGCTCTCCGCGGACGCGCGCGAATCTCTCGCTCGCGCGAGCTGTTGCTGCGCATGAATGGCGCGCTGCTGCGTGGATTGCATTTCTTCACGCAATCTGATGAGGTCCTTTTGACAAATGCCGAGCTCCATTCCAAGGCGAGCTAGCTCGGCATTAGCCTGCTCGCGATGATGCGTGGCGAGAAAGACGGACTTTTCGGCGTCGTGATGGAGAGCAGTCGTTTCCTCGAGCGATTTCTCGGTGACGCGGATTTCTTGCGCAAAATGTTCAAGTGTGGCCTGGGATTCGGAGACACGACGCTCGAGCTCCGACACTTCCGCATCGAGACCGCGCAACTCGCGTTTCATGCCGAGTGGTCCGGCCTGATCCGGACGCCCACCGGTGACCATGCGTCCCTGATAGCTAGTGCCGTCGAGAGCCACAAAGTGGAAATGGGGATTTTCGCGCGCAAGGGTCTCGGCAGCGGCGGAGGTCTCCACGAGAAACGCAGACTGCAGACGCGGCAGAAATTGTTTCGCGGCAGCGCCGAGAGGGTCGCGGAACTCGACCAGTTTGTCCAGGCGCGAGACGACGGCTTGATTCGAGGCGAAGGGAATGACCGGCTCATTGGCCTTGAGCTGCAGATGCCGTAGCGAATCCACGAAAAACGTGGCGCGGCCGCCCATTTCGTCGCGCAACAGAGCTACTCCCGCGCGGGCGTGATCAAATGTTTCGACGACAACATATTCCAATTCGTCTCGGAGGAACTGTTCAACGGCACTTTCGTATTGCTGCTCGACCTCGGCGTAATCGGCGAGGACACCCACGGCACGAAACGTGCGACCCGGCTCGCCCTTCGAGGCGAAAAGTTTCTGCACAGCCTCCGCGGTATAAGAACGATCAGTCAGGATTTGTTCCAGCGTCCCGCGCCGAGCGCGAGCACCAGCCAGCGAGTCACGTGCTGCTTCGACCTCGGCGGTGGTTGCCTGTTGGTGGCGGCGCAGGTCGGCAAGACGTTCCTGCATTGCGGTTAGTTGCTGCTCCATGGCGCGGGTGCGATCGGCTGCGGTCTGCCATTGGACGGCCGCAGCTTCAGCCTGCTCGCGAAAGTGGAGCGATTCTTCAAGCAACCCGTTTTCCTGTTTTTGGAGTCGCTGCTCTGCGCCGCTGTGATGGGCGAGCGCTTCTTCAGCCTGGAGCTGCTCACCGTGCAGGTGGATTAGGTCTTCGCCGAGATGAGCTGTCTGCTGGCGAAGTTCGTCGATGCGTCGGTCGATTTCCAAGGTGCCGTCGGTGAGCTGTTGCGTTTTCTCGGCTGCTTGCTGAAGCAACACCTCAAGGGAATGTGTTTGGGCGCGGAGTGAGTCAGCGGCTTCCTGCTGCGCGGTGCGGCGAGCGCCGGCCTGCTCGGATTGGAGGATGGCCTGCTGTATCTCCACTTGGAATTGATGGCCGCGCGATTCGAGCTCGCTCATGCGCTGCAGGTTGAAGTTGATGCGATTCTCGGCGCGATCGAGCTCAAGAGCTGTCTGCCCAAAAAGATTCTGATTATGGCGCAATTCGGCGTCGAGCGAATACGTTCGCTCGGAGAGTTGCTCGATTTCCTGTTCGCTTCGCCGTACGGCTTCGCTCTGTTGCGATTCACGTGTGCTCAGTTCGGCGAGTAGCTGAGAGAGACGCTCGGCCTCAGAATCGAGCTCGTTGGCCTTGCTGGCGAGAACCTGCCGAACGAGGCCGCGCATTTGCTCGCGGACTTCGGCATAACGACGGGCCTTGGATGCTTGGCGCTTGAGTGACCCGAGCTGCTTTTCGACTTCCACGACGATATCGTTGACGCGAGACAGATTTATTTTGGAGGATTCGAGCTTCGCTTCGGCAAGACGTTTCTTGGTTTTAAATTTGGTGACGCCGGCGGCTTCTTCGATGATTGCCCGCCGTTCCATGGGCTTGCTGCTGAGTATTTGACCGATGCGGCCCTGCTCTATAATCGCGTAAGAATCGGGTCCAAGGCCGACACCCATGAACATGTCTTGGACGTCGCGCAGCCTGGCGGTCCGGCCATTGATGATGTATTCGCTTTGGCCCGAACGGTACAGGCGCCGCCCGACGACTACTTCACCAGGTTTGACCCGGACAGGTGGATCTTCTGGTGAGCGCTTGCGATGCTTAAACTTCTCTTCGATCACCGGCTCGGTGGGCTTGCAGAGCTCGATGCTCCCGCTGGTCCCATCAGGGTTTTTCGCGACGTTTTCTTCGCCGCCATCCGGCCTTTCGGAAGGTTGAGCTGTTTCCAGGAGAACCTCGGACACCGCACCTTGAGAATCCGATTTTCCTTCAAGTACGAAACGCGCCGCTTCGGCGAGTTCAGAGTCTTCGAGGGTAATAAGCACTTCGGACATGCCCAGAGGCGCACGCTTGGCGGTGCCATTGAAAATACAGTCGGACATGCGCTCAGCACGTAGCGACTTATGGCTTTGCTCGCCGAGTACCCAGGAAATGGCGTCGACGACGTTAGACTTCCCACAGCCATTGGGACCAACGATGCAGGTGGTGCCATTGCCGCTAAATGTAATGGTGGTGCGCTCGCAAAATGACTTAAACCCGACTAGCTCAACTTTTCGCAGCTTCAGCAAGGTCGCCCCTTTGGGTCATCTGCGTGGGCGCGCTGAAAATCGCGCACGCAGAGACGTGTTCTTATTCCTCGGATGGAGGTTGCTACTGGCGACAAAAAGGTTGGCAGGTCCTGAAACAGTGGCCCAGCCGCCTGGCGCTATCGAATGGCGGTTACGGGACAAAAACATAGCATGGATGGTGCAGGCTGTAAAGCGAAACACAATGGATAGTGTCTGTGGGAAACGTCCAGGCGGCCCTGGTTTGTATCGAGCGCGGGCGTCGGCTACAATGGCCTGTTTTGCCAGGCGTGCTCTCGCCGGTAGTGCGCTGATGGTGAACCAGTCGTGGGCTGGCGGCAAGCTGCTGGTGGAGAACTGATGGTGGAGATTTTTCTTCATAACACCCTGACGGGGCGCAAGGAAGCTTTCGTACCGGTCACCCCTGGACAGGTGCGCATGTACTCCTGCGGCCCAACGGTGTACGACTTCGCGCATATCGGAAATTTCCGCACGTTCGTGTTCCAAGACATTTTGCGGCGCTTTCTGCGAAGCCAGGGCCTGCAGCTGACGCAGGTGATGAACCTTACCGATGTGGATGACCGGATCATTCAGAAGGCCGCCGCGGAGGGCGTGGGAATCCGCGAGTACACTGAAAAATATGTGCATGCCTTTTTCGCTGACTGCAAGGCCCTGCAACTCGAGCCACCCGCGCGAAGCGTGCGAGCCACCGATCACATTGACGACATGGTTGCGCTGATCGATCGGTTGCGGAAGAAGAACTTTACCTACGTGAGCGATGGCTCGATTTATTTCCGCATCGCTAATTTTCCGGGATACGGAAAGCTTTCCAAGATTGACTTCACCGGTATTCAGGCGGGTGCGAGCGTTGATGTGGACCGCTACGATAAGGCTGACGCGCGTGATTTTGCGTTGTGGAAAGCTCCGAAGCCGGGCGAACATTTTTGGGAGACAACACTGGGGCCGGGACGCCCGGGGTGGCATATCGAATGCTCCACCATGGCTATGCGTTACCTTGGGGAGACCTTGGACATTCATACCGGGGGCGTTGACCTGGTATTCCCGCACCACGAAAATGAAATTGCTCAGTCCGAGGGTGCTACTGGAAAACAATTTGTGCGCTATTGGCTACACGCGGAGTTTTTGCAGGTTGAAGGCGAAAAGATGTCGAAGTCCTTGGGAAACTTCTACACCTTGCGCGATATTTTCGCCAAGGGACACAAGCCATCTGCGGTGAGATTCCTTCTCGCTTCGGTGCCCTACCGGCGGCAACTTAATTTTACCTTTGATGGATTGCAGCAGGCGGCGACTTCCGTGGAGCGCCTCCGAAATTTGGATACCAGGGTGCGCGCGGGCAAATTCCCGCCGGGCCAGGACGCCACCCTAGCGGCAAGGACGCATATTGCACGCGAAGAGTTTGAGAAAGGGCTTTGCGATGATCTGAACACGGCGCAAGCGTTAGCGTCGATTTTTGACTTGGTACGAGAATCGAACATTGCTATCGATAAAGGAGAATTCTGCGAAGGGAATTCTGGATTAATACTCGATGTGCTCAGGCGCTTTGACGCCATCTTTGCAGTGCTCAACGATGATGATGCGATGCGGCTCCGCGAGCTTGGTTTGGGAAGCACCGAGCAGGGGTATTCGGACGCCGAAGTCGAAGCGCTTATTGACGCGCGGCGGAGCGCGCGCCAACAGCGTGATTTTGCGGCATCCGATCGCATTCGCCAGCAGCTTGCGGAACATGGTATAATCCTCGAGGATTCAAAAGATGGCAGTGTGCGTTGGAAACGAAAATGAACCTGCAGAGACCTAAATCCATCCTGCGGCACTCTCTTCCGTCACACGATCGCCCAAATCTATACGGCGTGGACTAACCCCTTCTCTCGATTGTCGCGGTTTTCCCTTTCCAGATCTCTAATCGCTTTGCAGATGCGGCCCTTATCCGGAGCGCTGAATCGATTTTTAGGAGGAAGTCTATGATCGCAACGACAGAAATGAAGCTGCCGCAGCTGGTAACGGCGCTCCCCGGTCCACAGGCGAAGAAAATACTGGCCCTTGACGAACAATACGTTTCGCCTTCGTATACCCGTGACTATCCGCTGGTAGCGAAAACCGGGCGCGGAGCGTTAATTCAAGATGTAGATGGGAACGTGTTTCTTGATTTTGCCGCAGGGATTGCGGTTTGTTCGACAGGACACTGCCATCCCAGCATTGTTGCCGCGATTCAGAAGCAGGCGGCGGAATTGATTCACATGTCCGGCACAGATTTTTATTACGAGAGCTTGCCACAGCTCGCGGAGCGATTGGCGGAAATCAGCCCAGGGAAAGAACCTAAGCGTGTTTATTTCGGAAATTCGGGTGCGGAGGCAATAGAAGCGGCAATTAAGCTTGTCCGTTTTCACACCAAGCGCGATAAGCTAATCGCTTTCCACGGTGCCTTCCACGGCCGCACCATGGGTGCTCTCTCGTTGACGGCCAGCCGGGCCATCCAACGAAAGGGATTTGGCACGCTGCTCTCCGGCGTCTTTCACACGCCATTTCCGGATACCTACCGCGGGTCGTACGGTATTCGTCCGGAACATGCCTCCGAAGATTGCCTGGGCTATCTCGAAAACGAACTTTTCCGGCGTCGCGTCGATCCCGAGGAGGTGGCCGGAATTTTCATCGAACCGATCCAAGGTGAGGGCGGTTACATTGTTGCTCCGCCAGAATTTCTTCAGGGCTTGCAGAGCATATGCCGCAAATACGGCATCCTTCTCGTGGCCGACGAAGTGCAGTCCGGAATGGGTCGTACCGGCAAGTGGTGGGCCGGGGACCACGCTGGCATCGAACCGGACATCATCTGCACGGCCAAGGGTATCGCTTCCGGTATGCCGCTGAGTGCCATCATTGCGCGGACATCGGTTATGAACTGGACTCCTGGTGCACACGCTTCCACCTTCGGCGGCAATCCCGTCTGTATCGCTGCATCGCTCGCTACCCTGCGCCTACTCCAGGAGAAATACATTGCCAACGCCGCGCGTCTCGGAGAATTCATCATCAGTCGGACGGCCCATTGGCGCGAGCGGCACAAAATCGTGGGAGACATCCGTGGCAAAGGACTGATGATCGGAATTGAGTTTGTTCGCGACCAAAAAACCAAAGAAAAAGCGCCCGACCTGCGGAACCAAGTTGTTCAGTTGGCCTTCCAGCGGGGTCTTCTGGTTCTCGGCTCGGGAGATACTACACTCCGCCTGTGTCCGCCGCTGGTGGTTGACGAAGAGCAGGCTGAATTTGCGGTGAGAACTCTTAGCGAATGCATTGCTGAGGTTGAAAGGAAAGTGTAGACGTTGCGCGCTCGCGTCTGCACCAAGGCGCTTTGGTATGAGAAAAAGAACCAAGCAGAAATCGCAACGGATTGCGAGAACCAAAACAACAACGTCCCAGTAGCTGAGCGCGCTCGGCGCTGACGGAAGAACAGGTTACAATACGAGATCGCCAGACTGCCGGGCGCACTCTCTTGGTGCCCGGCTTGATGTGTAACACAAACCCAGGAGGTACCGTTGCCTGAGCTTCGCAAAGACCCTATCGTAGGCCGTTGGGTGATCATTTCTACCGAACGCGGCAAACGGCCCTCGGACTTTTTGCGTGAGAGCGTAGTCATCCACGGCAAGGGGTTCTGCCCTTTTTGCATGGGCAATGAAGCGAAGACCCCGCCGGAAATCCTCGTTTATGGCCGCAATGGTGGCGGTCCCAACACGCCGGGCTGGTGCATTCGAGTTGTCCCCAATAAATTTCCTGCGCTAGGGATCGAAGGGGAACTCGATCGCGAAGGCGAGGGGTTGTTTGACAAAATGAATGGCATCGGCGCACACGAAGTGATTATCGAGACGCCCGACCATGCAGCCACACTGGCTACTTTGCCGGACCGCGCTATTGAAGATGTGCTTTGGGCTTATCGCGATCGCATGCTCGATCTGAAAAATGACAAGCGCTTCCGCTACGTTCTTATCTTCAAGAACCATGGCGAGGCCGCCGGCGCCTCGCTTGAACATCCGCACTCACAATTGATCGCGTTGCCCATCGTACCGAAGCGCGTACGTGAAGAAGTGGATGCATCGAAACATTATTTTCATGAGAAAGAGCGCTGCATTTTTTGCGACGTGATCCGCCAGGAACAAGACACCGGCATCCGGGTGATAAACGAGAATGAGCACTTCATCGCGCTGGCGCCCTACGCGCCGCGTTTTCCTTTTGAGACTTGGCTGCTGCCCAAGCAGCATAGCTCGTCTTTCGAAAATAACCAGAGCTCGGTCTATTCCAGCCTGGCACGCGCGCTGAAGGATAATCTGATGCGTCTCGATGCTGTCCTGGCGCGTCCAGCGTACAACTTCATGATTCACACCTCACCTATCGGAGAAGAAATTAACGATCACTATCATTGGCATATCGAGATTATCCCCAAGCTGACAAAAGTTGCCGGATTCGAGTGGGGCACTGGGTTTTACATTTGTCCGACACCGCCGGAAGAATCAGCCAAGTTTTTGCGCGAGGCGGCGGTTCCTTCATCCGCTGCACCGACGCGCCCTTAAGACCCAGGGATGCAATTGACCTTCAAGCGGCGCTAACAAGCTTCAAGCTTTAACTTGCTCTCCACGCGAACGATTGAAACGGCAAACAGTCCCGCGAGAAATACAGGTCCGAACTATTTGGTCCGGCTGTGGGACACATGGAAGCGCGCCGCCCGAAGGATTGCGAATTCCCAAGCGCGACTTCTGTTAACGCTCTTCTATTTTGTTTTCTTCTGTCCTTTCGCTTTACTTGTGAAATGGCTGAGCGACCCTTTAATACTTGCCATTGCTGGAGCAATTGTTTTCAATGGATGAGCTGAACCGCGATTTTAGATTCTACTTTCGCGAAAATCAAAGTGATGCTGATGTGAAGACAATGAGCAAGAATCGCCTGGCCCAAAACGAAATGATGCGCAACTTATGTGAAGAAACGGGGCTACTTTTTCTGGACTTGACTCCTGCGATACAGCTGCAGATTGATCAAGGAATGTCAGTATACTTTCCGGACGATACTCATTGGAATTCCGAGGCCACGAATTGGCAGCTCGCGAGCTGGCTGCTTTTCTGAGACAACACCATCTCGACCGAGCGCAGTAAATCAGCGCAGTCGCTTGCCGAAAGGATGCCGCTCTTATCGATGAATGTTTATAAGGCGTCACAAATTGACCTTCAAGCAATAGCGAAGCAAGTCATGCTGGAGAACGGTTTTGAACCGGACTTTTCCCCTGAGGTTCAGCGGCAGTTATCGGAACTAAGAGCGCATCCCCCTCAGGTTGCACCGGTAGCGAACGTTCGCGATCTGCGCGATTTATTGTGGTCCTCGATCGATAATGACACCTCTAAGGACCTGGACCAGATCGAGGTCGCCGAGCGCCTGAGCAATGGAGATATAAAAGTATTGGTTGGGATCGCAGACGTTGATGCCTTCGTTCCTAAAGGTTCGCCGATCGATCGTCACGCCGCGAAAGAGACCACAACGATATATGCCGGCGTTCGCAATTTCCCCATGCTCCCTGAGCAGCTTTCTACAGATACTACTTCGCTTTTGGAAACCGATGACAAGCTATCGATGGTCATCGAGTTTGTAGTCGGCAGGGACGGGACGGTCGCTTCGGGCAGCGTTTATCGCGCAATTGTACGCAATAAGGCACAGCTAACCTACAACAGCGTTGGGGCATGGCTTGATGGTAAGGGAGCTCCGCCGGTAAAAGTTGCGGCCTCGTCGCAACTGCAGCTTCAGCTTCGGCTGCAGGACGAAGTTGCCCAAGCGCTCCGCAACACACGATATCGCCATGGCGCTCTGAATATAGAAACGATCGAGACGCAGCCTGTAATCGTGGATGGCCAGATCGTGGACGTTGTGAGCCCGGAGAAAAACCGGGCGACGGAACTTATCGAAGATTTTATGATTGCATCCAATGGGGTGATCGCGGGGATGCTAGACACAAAGAAAGTTTCATCCCTTCGACGTGTGGTCAAGGTTCCGGAGCGCTGGAGCCGGATTGTCGAACTTGCCGCGAAGCAAGGCGGTCGACTTCCCGCCGAACCAGACTCAAAGGCGCTCAATGAATTTCTGATTGAGCGGAAGACCGTCGACCCCGATCACTTTTCCGATCTTTCCCTCGCGGTTGTCAAGCTTATGGGACCCGGCGAGTATGTCTTGCAACGCCCTGGCGAGCAGGGCGTGGGGCATTTTGGTCTTGCCGTGCAGAACTACACTCATTCAACCGCGCCCAATAGACGTTTCGCCGACATGGTGATACAGCGGCTGGTTAAAGCCGCTCTCCCGAACCAACCGACTCCCTATTCAGATGGTGAACTTGCCGCAATCGCCGGCAACTGCACCCTGAAGGAAGATGCCGCGCGAAAGGTGGAGCGCGAAATGTCCAAAAGAATCGCTGCCGTGGCAATGAGCAAGAGAATCGGAGAAGTATTCGATGCGATCGTTACAGGAGTAACTCCGCGTGGCACGTTCGTCCGCGCCTTGAACCCTCATGTAGAGGGATTGCTTGCACAAGGGCAGCCAGGCGCCGATGTGGGAGACAGGTTGCGCGTAAAACTAATCAAGACGGATATACAGCGCGGGTACATTGATTTCGCGCGCGTGTAGGTAAAACTTCGCATCCATAGAAATAAAGTGTAGGGTATGTCCGGCATCTACGTTTGCAAATCGAGGCGACATGCCTTACACCTCTCCTGACTCAGAGGTCGCTCAACAGGCACGAAAACGTATCGCGTGGCGACTCCTTCCGTTTCTGTTCCTGCTTTATGTAATCGCTTTCCTGGATCGAATGAATGTTGGCGCCGCCGCTCTGCAAATGCCCGCCGACCTGGGCTTCAGTGATCGTGTATTTGGTCTGGGGGCAGGCATGTTCTTCCTCGGTTACTTCTTGCTGGAAATTCCAGGTGCTTTAATCGCCGAGCGGTGGAGCGCACGCCGGTGGATCGCTCGCATCATGATTTCCTGGGGAATCCTGACCGTGCTGATGGCGTTTGTGCACACCGTGAGAGAGTTTTATGTGGTGCGCTTTTTGGTGGGCGCGGCCGAAGCAGGCTTCTTCCCAGCGGTGATTGTGTACTTGACACATTGGTTTCGATACCAAGACCGAGCCAAGGCCGTGGCCGTCTTCTACGCGGCAATGCCTCTTTCCTTTGTGATTGGCTCGCCTTTGGCCGGATGGCTGATGGGCATGTCTTGGTTCGGTCTTCGAGGCTGGCGCTGGCTATTTATAATGGAAGGAATTCCAGCCATCGTGTTTGGTATTGTCACTATTTTTTATCTGACCGACTGGCCACAGCAAGCAACTTGGCTGCGCCGCGACGAGCGCCAGTGGATTTCGGAGCAGTTGAGCTTGGAAAAGCAGCGAAAGCAGCAGATCCGCTCGTTTAGCATCTGGCAGGCATTACACCATCGCGACGTAATCCTGCTGACGTTGTGCTATTTCTTCGCAGTAACGGGAAACTACGGTATAGCGTTCTGGCTGCCCACCATTCTGAAACGCCTCTCGGGCCATACCGACCTCAAGGTGAGTCTACTTGCGGCTCTGCCTTATCTTGCCGGTTTTGTGACGCAGCAATTCAACAGTTGGCATTCCGATCGAACCCGCGAGCGGAGATGGCATGCCGCGATTCCTGTCTTGTGCAGTGGAGTAACGCTGTTCCTGGCTGTTATCTTTGGCTCGAACACCTTCCTTGCGGTCGGCTTGTTTACCCTGGTTGGCGCGTCTTATTTTGCGTTTACACCTGTCTTTTGGGCTGTTCCGACAATGTTTCTAAGTGAATCGGCTGCCGCTGCATCCATCGGCTTAATCAATTCTGTAGGTAACCTAGGGGGTTTTGTCGGACCGCTGGTGATGGGCTACCTGGTTAACCGAACTCGGTCTTTCACCGCTGGTCTCTTGTACCTGGTCGGTAGCTTTCTGCTTTCGGGCGTTCTGATGCTCACGGTCGGCGTTGGGCGTCGCCTCATTATTTCAGAACAAAAGTTAGAATGTGACTCTGAACTCACGCCGGAACGCGTCTCCGAGAAGCTATAAGATTCCCTGTCAATTAATGTATCTCGGGTTCAGGGATGTGAGCGGTACCTTCCAGGAAATCGAAGTCACATCCTTCATCAGCCTGTGTGATGTGCTGCATGAACAACTTCCCATACCCTCGTGGATAAATCCCCTCTTTGGGCCGCCAGGCTGCGCGACGCCGGGTAAGTTCATCCTCACTCACGCGCATGTTCAATTGGCGGGCGGGCACATCAAGATCGACGAGGTCCCCTTCACGCAAAAGCGCAAGAGGGCCACCCACAAATGATTCGGGCGAGACATGAAGGACGCATGCGCCATAACCGGTCCCGCTCATTCGTGCGTCGGAAATGCGAACCATGTCGCGTATTCCAGCTTTGAGGAGCTTTTGCGGGATCGGCAATATCCCCCATTCGGGCATGCCTGGCGCACCTTTTGGTCCTGCATTGCGCAGTACTAGAACACTATTTGCATCCACATCGAGGGCCGGATCATCAATCCGCGCATTCATTTCATCATAGCTGTCAAAGACAATGGCCCGCCCCGTGTGTTTTAAGAGCGTTGGTTCGGCCGCCGCCGCTTTGATGACCGCGCCATTGGGAGCAAGATTCCCATGTAGAATCGCCAACCCGCCTGAGTCAAGAACTGGAGTATTTAGCGTGCGGATGACATCCCTATCGTAAATTTCCGCGTTGGCAACACTCTCGCCAAGCGTTGTTCCGGAGACGGTAAGGCAGTTCATGTCCAAGTGTGGAGATAATTCTTTGAGCAGCGCTGGCAAACCACCAGCATAATAGAAGTCTTCCATCAGGTATTTGCCGCTCGGACGTAAGTTTGCAAGCACAGGAGTTGTTTTTGAAAGTTCATCAAACCGATCGATTGTCAGTTTGATTCCCGCGCGCCCGGCCAACGCGAGTATGTGGATGACCGCGTTCGTTGAACCCCCCAGTGCAAGCACGGTCGCGATGGCGTTGTTGAACGAAGCCCCATTCAAAATATCTTGTGGCTTGAGATCCTCCCAAACCATTTCCACGATACGTCGCCCACAACGATTAGCCATTTTGGGATGGTTCGAATCAACGGCTGGAATTGAGCTCGCACCAGCGAGAGAGAATCCCAGCACCTCCGCCACGCTGGTCATGGTGGATGCCGTGCCCATGGTCATGCAAGTTCCTGCCGACCGCGCGATGCCATCTTCTATTTCCTGCCACGCTTGCAAATCGATGTTGCCCGCGCGTCGCTCTGCCCAGTATTTCCAAACATCCGACCCACTGCCTAAAATCTGGCCGTGCCAGTTACCCCGCAACATGGGTCCCGCAGGGACATAGATTGCCGGTAGATTCATGCTGATGGCGCCCATCAGGAGCGCCGGTGTCGTTTTATCGCAGCCGCCCAGCAGCACACAACCATCGGCCGGATAGGACCGCAATAACTCTTCTGTTTCCATTGCCAGCAGGTTGCGATACATCATCGTCGTTGGTTTCTGAAACGTCTCACCAAGGGTGATAGCTGGCATTTCGACTGGGAAGCCGCCGCTTTGCCACACGCCGCGCTTGACATCATTGGCGCGCTCTCGCAGATGACTGTGACACGGATTGATGTCACTCCAGGTATTGATGATGGCAATGACTGGCTTCCCCGCGTAATCAGATTGAGTACATCCCATGGAGGCCGCCCGCGAGCGATGCCCGAAAGAACGCAGATCATCCGGTCCGTACCAGCGATAACTTCTTAATGACTTCGGGTCCTTTCGTGGCATCAAATCCTTTCTTCCATGTGCGGTGGCATTCATGTAGAAAATGTAGGAGATTTCGCCAACCGATAATATCTTTGAAACGTTGTATTGTAGGTGTCCTTTGTTTCGAGAGTCAAACGCGGAACGGTAGACGCCGCATTTGATTTTTCTTAGTGACTTTCACAAAATATTCGGTACGTTCTTGCTCTTGATGAAAAATAACACAATCGTAGTGTTGGCGGATCCAGCTGAGACGCAGCTCGCAATGCTGGAGGAGTTGCGGGGCGAGGCCCAAATGATTGTCGCGAGTTCGTCCGAATCATTCCACCGGGTAGCGTCGACGGCCACGGTAATCTTCAATTGGTCTGGCTCTCTTACTCTGTTCAGAGATGTGTTTCGTATGTGTCCGAACGTGCAGTGGGTGCATTCCCGATCAGTGGGCCTCGAGAGGACGCTCTTTCCGGAATTGGTTGAAAGTCCCGTACCACTCACCAATGGAACCGGCGTATTTAGCGCGTCACTTGGCGAGTTCTCGCTCGCCGCGATGCTGTATTTCGCCAAAGACTTCCGCCGTATGATCCGCAATCAAACTGCTGGCGTGTGGGAAGCCTTTGATGTGATGCCCATTTCGGGCCACACCGTCGGAATCGTCGGATATGGCGACATAGGTCGCGCCGTCGCCACGAGGGTGCGGCCGATGGGAATGCAAGTTCTGGCGGTCAAGCGTCATGTTTCGCCGTTGGACAGCACGGATCCGCTTGTCGAGCAGATGTACGCTCCGGAGCGCCTCCTGGACATGTTCACGCGCTGCGACTATATCGTCGTAGCCGCGCCTTTAACGTCGGAAACGCGCGGAATGATCGGAGATGCGGAGTTTGCCGCCATGAGGTCCACAGCGGTGATAATCAATGTTGGTCGAGGCCCCATCATCGTCGAAAAGGCACTGCTCAGCGCTCTTTCGAGCGGTCGGATTAAAGGTGCAGCGCTGGATGTCTTCGATCAAGAACCGTTGCCCGAAGGTCATCCTTTCTTCAAGCTGGAAAATATACTGTTGTCGCCACACTGCGCCGACCATACGCCCGATTGGTTGGAGCAGGCCATGAAGTTCTTCATCGCGCAGTTCAATCGATTCCGCAAAGGCGAACCGCTGATGAATGTCGTGGATAAGCAACTGGGATATTAATGTCGCAGAGTGCTGCGAAGCATCGGTTCACATTACGCGCGTCGCGCCCCCTGATGGAATCTCCGTGCCGATTGTCACGACTGCCGCCAAGCGACAGCTTTTCGAGCGTCTCCTTGACGAACTCCCCGAATGCTGCCATACAATGGTGTAGTCGTTTGCATCACCGTCTTTGCAGGCTCGAGTTGCCTGCCCTTAACTCGCGCGGCGATACATGGGGCGTAGTAGATAGGCGAAGCTTAGCAGATCACCTGGTATTTTCTTCGTCACGGTAATCCACCGTCATGATGAGGGAGTTCCGATGAAGGCGGCTCGGGTTTGACTCGGACACGGTTCAGCATATACAACAAGGAAGCACTCGGTCGAAAGCCCCGGCAGATCGGGCAACAAGTCGGGCGCAGACGATGGTGGTGAGCATTTGATTTGAGTAGCGGCGCGGTACCCAAGTGGCCTAAGGGAGAGGTCTGCAAAACCTCCATTCGTGGGTTCGACTCCCACCCGCGCCTCCAACCTTCTCTTTTAAAATCAGTGAATTACAACTTTAGCTTGTTTCGCGCCATCCCAAACTTGGGAGCATTTGGGAACAACTAGTGTAGTGAGTCATAAATAGATTGACTTATTGTTGCTCCTCCCTTATGCTCTTCCCCATGAGCAGGCAAGCACCTTTGGTTGTTTTGTCCCCCGAAGAACGGGCCACGCTGCAGTCTTGGGCGAAAGCCAGAAGCCAGCCGCAGCGTTTGGTGCAGCGAGCC
>DATNLZ010000035.1:0-3414 GCA_035602605.1 Candidatus Dormiibacterota bacterium | reverse complement strand
CGGCTGCGCTTCTCGATTCTCTGGCTGGCCCACAACCTGGGCATTACGGCCAGGCGGGCGCGCGAGTCCGTCCGCCGCCTCGTGGATAAGGAAGTCTTGCGTCTGGTTGAGCGCAGCAACATCGGTCACGTGGTGGAGGTGCGTTTTCCTGGAGAGGTCCCCGCAGCCCGTGACGGCCGAACGGGAATCGGCAGCCGCGCCAAGTTACAAGGCGAGGTCAATCTGGACGAGCTTGATTTCATGCGAACACCTGCTCTGCGCCGGTCCATCCACGCACGCGAGCACGGCGTGTGCTTCTACTGCCTGCGCCGGACTCCCCGCCGGGCGCATTGCCTGGATCATGTCGTGCCTCTCGCACAGTCCGGAAGCAATTCGTACCGCAACCTCGTTTCCTGCTGCCTCAACTGCAACCCCCGGAAGAGCGACCTCCCGGCCGCGGATTTTCTGCGCCAGCTTTTCCGCGAGGGGCGCTTGTCGGCCAAGGACCTCAGCGCACGCCTGCTCGCCGTGCAGGCGCTCGCGGCAGGCAAGCTCCGGCCACCCGTTTTCAGCGGAGAGAACGCAGGAAGCGAGGGAGGCACAAAGAATAAAGGGGCAAGGGAAGGCGCTGCGCCCACTGGGGCCGAGGCCCAGGGTTCACCCACGTAGGCCGGTCATTTTGTAGCGCCGCCATCTTGGCAGCGGTGTGAGGGAAAGGCAAGCCGTCGCCATTTTGTAGCGTCGGCTTCCAGCCGGCTCCCGTAAAGCTTGCCTGTCGGCAGGCAAGCTGCACCCGGACGTTTCCAATAGGGAGGACGCAGTCACCCCTATCGCCATGCGGCCCACGCAGATCGACAAGACACCGCGACGCTAGCGTTACGCGTTGCTATTATCATTATTGTCGTCATCATTCTCTTTGTCATCGTCATCATCGTCGTCGTCATCAGACTTGCTATAGATGGGGGGTGCCGACGTGGTAGTGGTTGAGTTAGGTTGGGTTGCGCGTGGGACAGGGCTATGTACGGGTTGGGTACGGCTAGTCAGAGTCTTGGGCTATTGACAAATTATGACAAGTCTGTCATAAAGGAGGAGCTATGAAACCACATGAATTGAAGGCTGCTCGTCTGAAGAAGGGATTGGTCCAGGCCCAAGCTGCGAAGTCCTTGGGCGTGTCGCAGTCGTATGTCAATTTGCTTGAAAACGGGAAAAGACGCTTAACCCCAAGGCTTGCTCGCCGGGTCACGACACTGTACGGTCTTTCTCCGGAAGTGCTGCCGGTCTCTGGGGAATTTGTGCCAACACACACAAACGACCAGCGCCTAGCTGAGTCTCTCGCGAAACTTGGCTATCCCGGTTTTGCTTATTTGCGAACTCATGTGCCGAGTAAGAATCCCGACGAAGTTCTTCTAACGGCACTAGCGCAGGACAGACTCGAAGCCCGTGTCGCAGAGGCTCTCCCTTGGGTTGCGATGCATTATTCTCACCGCGGATCGAAATGGCTGGTCGAACAGGCCAGGAAATTCAATCTTCAGAATCGTTTGGGGTTCGTTGTTAGTCTTGCCCTTTCAGTAGCTGAAAGAGTCTCTGACCACGAAGACACCACAGTACAGTCGCTTCGTGAACTCAGGTCCAAGCTCGATGAGAGCCGTTTGGTAAAAGAAGATGTCTTTTATCGACCACCACGGACGGAGAGCGAGAGGCAATGGCTTACGCAAAACCGATCTGAAGAAGCAGTGTATTGGAATCTGTTGACGGATTTGCGGCCGGAGCATCTCCAATATGCCGGTTGATTCACTCCCGTCTCCGTGGAAAGAGTTCCTATCTGAGATCGATGTACTGCTCAAGGAGTCTTTAGCGTTGCACTGCATCGGTGGATTTGCCGCATGCTACTTTTACGGTCTCCCACGCACAACAGGTGATATCGACTACTATACGGCGATACCAGCGAACTTTAACCTGATCGAAGTAGCAGGGGAAGGCTCCGCACTTGCCGAGAAATACAAGATTCGACTGCACCACGTAGGCGTTACAAATCTACCGGAAAATTACGCGACAAGGTTGACCGAGATGTTTCCCGGAACATTTAAGAATTTGCGATTGTACGCGCCCGATCCGTATGACTTCATTCTGTCAAAATTGGAACGGAACCAGGGGAAAGACCGAGACGACGCCGATTATATCTTCAAGACGCGTAAGCTAAGCTCGCAAGTTCTCCGCCAGAGGTATGAAGAGGAGCTACGGCCATACCTGCTGAACGAGGAAAGGCACAACACTACCCTCGAAATGTGGATCGAAATATTCGAAACAGCAACATGACCGTTGTTTCCTTGTTTGACCTTTTGACGGTAAGGAGGCAAACGGCTCTGGGCTCACCACCGTGATGTCCATCATGATGACGACGCCGACAACGAAGGCGGCGTGTGCTTTTACTGTCTGCGCCGGATTCCCCGCCGGTCCCGCTGCCTGGACCACGTGGTGCCTCTCGCACAGTCCGGAAGCAATTCGTACCGCAACCTGGTCTCCTGCTGCCTGGATTGCAACTCGCGGAAGAAAGACCTCCCGGCCGCCGATTTTCTGCGCCAGCTTTTCCGCGAGGGGCGCTTGTCCGCCAAGGACCTCAGCGCACGCCTGCTCGCCGTGCAGGCGCTCGCGGCAGGCAAGCTCCGGCCACAGGTTTTCAGCGGTGAAAAGCAGGAAGCCGGGAACGCCATTCGCCTGAATGGCGGGGTTAGTGGCAGCAAAAAGCCGAGTCGCCCTTATTCTGGCTCAAGGCAATCTAGCCTTCTCTAGTCTCCTTACCTCTTCCAGCGCCGGAGGCGCGGCATACTTTAGCCCAGCGCGTAAGCGCTGGGTGCGTGGTATATAAGAACGCGGAGCACCGGAGGTGCGGCACGTGTCTCATAGCTACGCACAAAACGTCGTGCACGTGGTGTTCAGCACGAAAGGCCGACACAAAACGATAGACAGCGAATTTCGGCCCCAATTATGGTCCTACGTTACGGGCATTTGTAGAAACCTGGACATCTATGTTCATCCCGTAGGTGGGATGGAAGATCATATTCATCTGCTAATTCAAATCCCGCCCGTTTTAACCTTGTCGAAGGCCGTTGCAACGATCAAAGCGAACTCCTCACGATGGACCAGTGCGGAGGGTCACAAGTTCGCCTGGCAGGAAGGCTATGCGGCCTTCAGTGTCAGCGCGTCGGTGATTCCCGTCGTGATTCGGTACATCCGGCATCAGGAAGAGCATCGCAAGAAAATGGATTTTGATGCGGAGTTTGTTGCGTTGTTGAAGAAACATGGAATCGAGTTTGACCCGAAATATGTTTTTGGTTAGGTGCCGCACCTACGGTGCTCGCCATTCTCTCACCTTTTAACCCAGCCCTAACGGGCTGGACTAAAGGGTGACGCGCCTCCGGCGCTCGTTTGCGAGAA
>DATNLZ010000025.1:0-18050 GCA_035602605.1 Candidatus Dormiibacterota bacterium | reverse complement strand
TGCTGCGGTCTTGGAGGGCTCGATTGTAAGCCTCGGCAGCCAGTACGTATTGGGGTTACGCGCAAAGAACTGCCGCACCGGAAACGTCCTCGATGAGGAGCAGGTGCAAGCAGCGACAAAAGAAGACGTCCTGAATGCTCTGAGTCAAATTGCCAGTAAATTCAGAACCCGAGTCGGCGAATCGCTCGCCACGGTCAAGCAGCACGACACCCCGCTCGAAGAGGCCACTACGTCGTCACTCGAAGCCTTGAAAGCTTATAGCGCAGCGTCGAAGCATTTGACTTCTGATGGCGATCTTGCCGCCTCTGTGCCGCTATTCAAGGAGGCCATTGAAAAAGATCCACAATTCGCGATGGCCCACGCGTCGCTAGGATTCACTTATGGTCTTCTGGGACAGCCGGCGCTCGCCGCGGAAAGCAACAAGAAAGCCTATGAGTTGCGGGATCGCGCCAGCGACCAGGAGAAGTTCTTTATCACGGCCACCTACGAACTGCAGGTGACGGGAAACTTGGAAAAGGCGCTACAGACCTGTGAGTTGTGGCTTCACACTTATCCTCGTGAGAAAGTCCCACACGGGCTCTTGGGCGCAATGCTGTACCCTACTTTCGGCCAATACGAAAAAGGCGTCGAGGTAGCCAAGCAACTGGTCGAGATCGATCCGGACTTTTCCATCGGGTATCTTCAGCTTGCCTTCAACGAACAATTCGCTGGTCGCTTGGGAGAAGCCGAGAACGTCCTGCACCGAGCCTACGAGCGCAAACTTGAAATCCCAGAGCTTTTGCTCCAGCGATATGACATTGCCTTTCTAAAAGGGGACCAAGCGGGAATGGATCGGGAAGTGGCTCTGGGTCAGAAAGAATCCGGTGCCGAAGACCTGATCGCCGACCGACAGGCTTTCGTCTGGGCATATTCCGGTCAACTGGAGAAGGCGAAGTCGATGGCCCAGCGTGCGGCGGACTTGAATCAGCATCCGGCCCAGCGGAGAAGGAAAGCTCTAATAGAAATCGGACCGGCACTATGGGAGGCCTTTTTCGGGAATGTGTCTGCCGCTAAAAAGAGCGCGACGGCCGCAGTGGACCTTTCAACCGACCGGGACGTGGAATACGGCGCTGCCTTCGCCCTGGCTCTCTCTGGGGAACCTTCCCGCTCACGAGCACTCGCGAAGGATCTGGACACGCGCTTTCCGGAGGACTCAGCGGTCCAATTTATTTATCTGCCGCAGATACGCGCACTTCTCGCGCTGAATGACGATTCGAAAGGGGGCAGCGCTTCCAAGGCTATCGAACTGCTACAACTTGCCAGGCCATATGATCGAGGCACGCCGCCCTCTGGCGCTCCCATGTTTATCGGAAACTTCTATCCGATCTATGTGCGTGGTTTGGCCTACTTGGCCACACACCAAGGCTCCGAAGCCGCCGCGGAATTCCAGAAAATTCTCGATGGCCGCAGTGTCGTGGTCAGCGATCCCATAGGCGCGCTGGCGCACCTGCAGTTAGGCAGGGCGTTGGCTTTGTCGGGAGATAAGACCAAGGCAAAGAGTGCCTACCAGGATTTCCTCACCCTCTGGAAAGACTCCGACCCTGACATCCCCATTCTCATCGCCGCGAAAGCCGAGTACGCGAAGCTTCATTAGTTCCGACGCAGCCTGGAGCAGCGGCTCAGGGAACTGTGATACGCAGAAACTCCATCCAGCGGTTTTCAACGCAATGCAACCAGGCATTGGGCAATCTCGCACGACACGTGATTCGCTCCTTCTCTAGTTCTCGCGAATCTGCATGACCACTTCATGAACGGCCTTGATCACCGCGTCCGAGTCGATCTGATGTCCGCCGTTCTCTACAATAACCTGTCGTCCTCGAGTCGAGAGCCGAGCGAGTTGTGGCTGCAATTGATGGACCCAGATGTCGTGAAAAGCCGCTAGCTCTTTGTCCGTTTCCGGATCACCTGTCATGAAAATAGGACTAAGTCTTTTGTATTCAGTGCATAATTTTTGCGTACCGCCGCATTTTCATGCCACGTGGTGCTCCGAAGGGGCATGAGGTCTACTCTGAAAAAGGTCGCCCCGCTGTCAGAATAATCAGTGGGCGGTCTCCCAGGTTGCCTGCGGCCCTCGCCTGCGCCGGACTCTTCTCCTCAAAATTGCAGACCGCGGCAACGACAAACGATTTCGTTTGGAGTTCAAGGCCACGGAGGGTGACCGCCTGTTCGCTCGTGAATCCTGGTGGTTGGTTCCGGCGAGAGGTTGGGATCCGTGCAAGAGGAGCCGTACTAGCCCGACTCGGGCCGCCAGCGGCACACCTGCGCAAAGCAGATTTCGGATCTGCTTTGGAAGCCGATTGAAGGGGGCGAGCGTAGCACGTGGCTCGTAACGGTATTGGTCTTCGTGTGCCGAATCCACCAGAACCGCCCCTGAAACTTCTGATGGGTATTTACCTGCAAAAACGCGAACATTGAAACCGCTGAACGATCCACCGACCAAGACGTACGGAGGAGGAACGCCGGCGGCATGCAACAGTAGGTGCAAGTCCTCCGCGATTGCCGCGCTTGTTTGCTCAACTGGGCTCGGATCACTCCAGCCCAGCCCGGCGCGATCGAACCTGCAGGTACGCGTGAACTGCGCAATTTGCCTCTGGGAGAGTAGATTGCTGTAGCCGGGGGCAGTCCCGCCTGTGTCCAAAATTACTGCAGGTCCGCCCTTCGCCTGAACAATAGATGTTGAGCGAACGCCCGGGCGTCCCTCAAAGGGCTGGTAGCGGCGGCGTCTTTTCCATTCGGACGGCCTCCAAGTCCTGAGGATCAAGCCCTAGTACCTGGAGAATCGTTGGCGCGACTGAGGTCAGTGACACGGGAATCTTGACTACCGCTGCCTTCAGCCCAGGATTTGCAAGCAGAAGGGGAACGTTCACGTCCTCGGTATAGAAACCACCGTGTTCGGCAATTTTGTCGGACTTTGCTCCCGCGTAAAAAACCCCAACTAGAGGTTTTACAATGATGTCTGGTGTGCGCCCATCCTTGAGAGGATCGTTGTACTGCAATTTCAACGCTTCTCCCCAAACGATTTCATTGATAGCGGCTCTCCTTCTGTTCTCCGGCTGGCTGAGGAGCGCTACGACTCTTGCCGTTTGGCTCTGGTCTTTCAACCACAAAAACGCCTCCGTATCCTGAACGGCCTCCGCCAGTAAGTTTTCGCCCACCATCTTAGGGATAAGATCATCGTCGATTTTTCGGGACAGTTTCGGATTGATCGGGGAATCACCATGGACAGCGGTTACAACAATTAAGGTGGACGACAAGAGATTTTGTGCTTTCAATTCGCTCAGCAATTTGCTGATCGACTCGTCGGTGTGCTTTAGCGCACTTAGCACGGCGGCGCTGGGCGTGCCGGCCGCGTCGCCATAGCCATCACCAGGTAGTTTTTGTGCCACTGCTAGAGTTTGAAAAGTCATTCCGAAAATACCCGGCACTCCCACATGCTCTGCCCGGGCGTGATCAAATCCGTCGATCTCATTGATGATTGCCTGAACCCTGGCATCGTCGACCTTTGCTGTCCGGGCCAGATCGCTGGAGATTTTGCCCGTGCCGACTTCGCGAACGTAAAAGTCGTCCACTCCCTTACCCGAATGACCGGTAACGAGCTCGCAAGCCCAGTGTTTGTCGGACCAAGCGGTGCGCTTTCCGGCGGCCTTAACCACGTCGAAGATCGTGTTTACGCGCACGAAATCGTGCGGATAAACCGGCGTGCATCCCTTTTTCGGGTCGAGTGGAAGCTTGGCAGGATCGAGGCCGCCTCCGCCGTCGACAACGTTAACGTTAAGATCGAGCTTTTCGTCATACACAAACTCGGTGCCCACCTTGGTACAGTTCGAGCCCGGAGGGGATAACGACCGGTCGTAACCCACGTCGTACCACACCCCTGTTGAGTTCGGCGTGCCCCCGGTAGTGAAGGACAGCACTCCCGGGAAAAAATCACCTATGGGAAGAGAGGCGTTGGTGTATGTCACAGCCATGCCACTTAGCTCTGCGAGCGCCGAGCGAGGGTTAGACGCGACATATTTCGCGACGTCCAAGGCATGGGCACCGTCAATGCTCAACAAGAGCACATGCTGAACCGAAAGAATGCTGGAAGACCGATTCGACCGAGAAGTCGCCCTCAGCGCCAAAGCTACACCAACAATCGCAACGCACATCACTATTGCTCTTCGCATACCTCTCCTTTGGTTGACTGCCGAATTCCAACCACCATGCCGTCCGGATTCACCGAATGAGCTACTCGCGATCGATGCCTACGCGCATGCCGAGCATTTGAAACATCGTGTTGTCCTTTGGAGCGTCTGCAGACTGCCTCTGCACAGTCGTCCCTAGGGAGGCAAAATCTCGTCAACGATCTCTCGCGCTACCCGAATTTGAGACCGTGGGGATTACATCGTAGATTCCGCCGCCAAGGTCATTGGGCCCGTCCGGCTTGCCCGTCCGCATCGTAACCAAGTCTTCCTCTTCGGATTTCTTGCCGATATTTTTCGTGATCGTGTGTGCGACGATGACGTATTCAGAGGAATTAGGGGCCTTCGCGTGGATTCCCACACTGATCAATCGGACATGTTTTGCCGTGAATTCGTCGACCAGCTTCTGCGCGTACGTATTGGTCGCAGCAGGCACTCCCGATTGCGCCGCCACGGCGCTCCAGCAACATACCATCACCAGCACCATCGCTATTGCAACGACCGCTCTCAGCCTCATGCCCGTCTCCTTGTTATTCGACTGGATTTGCACTCGCGACCCCACATCGTTTTCAGACTTCAACGGTTTAGTTAGTCTTTTCGAAGAGTTTGGTGTACGAAGGAATTTGCTTGCTGAGTTCGCCCCTGATCTCGTAGGCCATTTTCAGCGCCTCCGCTTTTGGATCTCCGGGCCCGGGCTTTATATGCATCGCTATGACTCCAATAGTCTTTTGTGAGCTGTCGAAAAGCTGTATCGCGACATCGTAGATTCCGCCCTCCACGCTGTTGGGACCATCGGGTTTCCCGGAGCGCATCACTTCCATGTCTTCCGGTGTGGACTTATCGCCGACTTTCTTCCTGAGCGTGTGGGCAATGATCTGGTACTCGGAAGCGTTCGGCGGCTTCGCATGGATTCCAACGCTGATCAATCGGACATGCTTTGCAGTGAGCTCATCCGCCAGCTTCTGGCCAAAAACATTATTCGCCGGGGGCGCTCCTGTCTGTGCGGCCAGTATGCTTGCTAGACCGCCGGTGAATATCAGCAGCGCTGCGAGAATAGTTCTTCTCATTCGATCCCAGTCCTTTCGATTTTAGATTCTTACAAACAGCCTGCTCATCAAAGCTCGTCGGGCGCCCCCTACGCCGGCAAGCACGGTAGGCTTGAAACCGCCGAGCATTGATCCTGTTCTTCACAACGGCACAGACCTGCCTATTCGCGTGGCACCGACTAGCGCAACTCCTGCCCCTCACACTCGCCTTACCAAACAAACTTCAACGCAAATTGTATCTGCCGCGACGATGTCGACGTCGAATTCAGCAGGCCGGCATTAGAATTCAGTACCCCCGAAGAAGCAAAGATTTGACGGTTCGAAGGTGTCGGGGGATTGAAGTTGGCATGGTTGAAGAGATTGAAGACCTCCCAGCGGAACTGGGTATTGAACCTTTCCGAGATGCGCGGAATCGGAGTGTTCTTATAGAGGGCGAAATCGAACTCGTTAAGCCGCGGGCCCTCCACGGTGTTGCGGCCCGCATTCCCAATCAATCGCGGAACAGTCGTGTTAGAGGGAAGATTGCTGGGTGGGAACGTAAAGCAAGCTGTGTTGATGTAGTGGAGATTCGTCTTGAAATTGGAATTTACCGGATCGCATCCTGCTACTCGATTCGGGAAAGCATAGACATCGGCCGCTTTAAGGCCGAGCGGATCGCCGCCCAGAGTCGCAGTAAAAGGCAGACCGCTGGATAGCGTGTAAATACCACCCGTTTCCCAGCCGCCGGCTACCAACTTCGCCAGACCCGGCCACGACCGGGGAGTTGGAAGAGTATAGATGGCATTCAAAACGCCCAGGTGACGCACATCGAAGTCGGAAAGCCCGCGTCTCAGTCTGGGATCGAAAAAGGGCATACTGGATATGGAGTTGCCAAAAGTATCGCCTGCGATCCCCGATGAGCTGGTATCAATGCTCTTCGCGAATGTGTAGGAACTCTGTATTTGCAGGCCGTGGCTTAGACGCTTGATGGCCTTCACGCTCAAAGCGTTGTAGCTCGAAGAAACAGACCATGCCACGGCGCTAATCTGCCCGACAGCCGGGTTAAGCCTCAGCGTGCCCGTCGCGTTCGCCGGCCAAGCCCATCCCGCCGACGTAAGAGTCGGCTGGACATCGTTCATATCATCGGGGTGAAACGGCTGATGCACACCATGCGAACCGATGTATCCGACATCCAGAGTTAAGGTGGGGAATAGCTGGCGCTGAATGTTTAAGCTCCACTGCTCCACATAGTTACGGTGCGGATTCTGCTCGATGAATGCATTCCGCAGCGTGCTTGCATTCAGCTGGTTAAATGAGTTCTTCGGAAATTGTCCTTGCGCCTGCGCAGCATTCGCGTAGGAGATGTTTCCCGCCTGCGCAAACGGTGCCGCTAGAAGCGAGAGAAGCGCAAATTGATAAGGAAGCGGCAAGACATCGTAGATACCGAATGCACCTCGAATGGCAGTCTTCCCCGTCCCGAAAGGGTCCCAAGCGAATCCGATCCGCGGCTCGAAATTCCGGAAGGTGGGATTGGAGAAATATGGTGAACCCAGCTTGGGTGTTGCGTCGGTTGGATTGACGAGAGTCGTAAGCTTGTTGGTTGTCTCCGTCGGAACGGTCGCCATTTCGTAACGAAGTCCGAGGTTTAGGGTGAGATTCGGCCGCATTTTGTAGTCATCTTGAACGTATCCCCCATAGATCGACTGGCGGAGATCACGCGGGCTGATGGCCTTGCTCAGCCAGGTGTTGAAGCTGGTTGGCTGGTTTTGAAGGAACGCCTGTAAGCCACCGAAGAAATACTGACCGTTGGGATTCGTCCCCCTGGTGAGCTGATTGGATTGAATCCGCTCGGTGTAGAAGCCAAACTTAAAGGAGTTTCTGCTCCTAGTCCAAAAGATGTCGTCGTAAAACTGATAGGAATTGTAGTGAAAATCATATTCACCGAGCGCGCCGATACCACCTTGAAATTGCGTTAGGCCGGGAACACTGATGAGGCCTACGGGCTGTCCAGGATCGAAGCCCAAAGCATTGTCCGTCGCCGCTGAATTGATTGCGCTTAGAGTCGTGGGCGAGCTTGAGACAGTGCGATTGAATCCGAACCGTGCCGTGTTCAGCAGGGCGTTTGTAAAAATATGGGTCTCTTCTAGCCCAACTGTGTGCCGGCGGGACAGGTTCCCAATGTTCTTGAAGTTAAAGAGGTCCGGACTGGCGGTGTTACCTTTATCAAACAAGTAAGTCCCAAACAGAGAGTCCGAAGCCGAAAGCTTGTGGTCGATCCGTGTGGTAACGAAGTCCTCGTGCGCAATCACGGTGGCAACGAAACTGAACTTCCCGGTGTCGCCGTTGGCGGAAAGAACTCCATTTGGCAACGGGTACAGCGCAAGGTATGGCTTCGTAGCCACGTCTACGCCGTTCGCGTCTGTGTTCGGGCCAACCGGGAGCTGTTTGGTAGCGCAATTCGGTTGGGGCACCGAACAAAGTTTCCCATTGCGCGCCGCCTGCGATGGTACATCGTCTACGGTCGTGACTCCTTGGCTTTGTCGCACTCCCTCGTAATCGGCGAAAAAGAAGGTACGATCTTTAATAATCGGGCCGCCTGCAGATCCGCCGAATTGGTTTCGTTTGAACGCGGGAACTGTTGGCTTGTCAAAGAAATTGCGCGTATCCAGCGCCGAGTTCCGCAAGAACTCGTACGCTGTGCCATGCAAGGAATTCGAACCAGAACGCGAGACGGCGTTTATCACGCCCCCGGACGTCTTGCCATAATCTGCGGGCGCATTGCTCGTAACGACAGAAAATTCCTGTACCGCATCGACGCCCAGCACACTGCCCTGAATGCTGCCGGGCGCGCCGGATGCGTAGTCATTGATGCTGACACCATCAAGCCGATAGTTATTTTGCTGAGGACGATTTCCTCCGATAGTGACCTCGACGCCAAGGCCGCGGTTGGCACGGTCATTGTTTATGCCAAGAGCCTTCTGCGTGCGCACTTGAGCGACTCCGGGCTCCAACTGTGTGAGCGCCGTCCAATCGCGTCCATTCAAAGGCAACTCCACGACGGTTCGCGAATCGACAATGTTGCCAACCGAAGATGAGGCCACTTGCACGTCGGAAATCTGCCCGGCGCTCACCGTGATGTCTTGAGTGACTTGGCCGATGGTGAGATGAACGTTGATCTCGCGTTCTTCACCGATGGTAAGAACCACGTTCCGGACCACCGCCGGCGCAAAACCCGTCGCGTTGATGGAAAGTTCGTAGACACCGGGAACCAGATTCGGAGCCGTGTAGAAACCTCCCTCATTCGAACTCACAATTCGTTCTTCGGCCGTGGCTGTATTCTTGATCCTGACGGTGGTCCCTGCTATGACCGCTCCCGTCGGATCGCTCACCAACCCGAGAATCGTTCCTCCCGACCCCTGGGCTGTCACTGGCAACGGCGTGCTGAAGAAGAATCCAAAGAGCAAGACGATGGTCGCCAAAATACGACACGCATACTGAAAATGCTTTGACTTGATGTCCACTTTCCACCCCCAAGCATTGCCGGCCTCATGGCTGTCCAATGCTTTTTTCCAGGTCGAGGTGTTTTCTTGAATGGTTGCTGAGATACTACGTTCGCGATTCCGCTCGCGGATTGAAACCATATTAATATTTGTTAATCTTGTCGCAAGCCCGCGAGGCATCGATCCACTCGCATAGCGCCCCATCGTGACGATGCGCGGCCGATCCGTACGAGACCGATGCGTCTTTGCCGTCACCTCGTCACGCGTCATCGGTTTTTTGCGGTGCCACGTACGGCGTCGATTTCTTCGGTGAGTTGTATTCCGTCGGAAAGCGTCACCTCTACTTTGGCAGATGTGAAGGTGGCGGTTTTGTCCAAGAGCATAACGAGACCGGGGCATTCGCAGGCGTTTCAAATTGACGGTATGTGCGTGGTGATCCCTCGGATTTACGCCGTGCTAGGTTCGGCATCGCAGTAAGTCAACGTAGTGTAGGGTCCGCTACCGTATGGGTTTCAGCGCTCCCGCGTCATATACGATCTTTCCGCCGACCATGGTCAGCACAGATTCGGTTTTGGGCAGGTCCTGCGGCGGGACGCTAAAGATATTTTGCGAGAGCACGGCAAGGTCGGCCAATTTGCCCGGTTCAAGGCTACCCTTTTCCTTCTCGGCATACTGGGCATAGGCCGACGTTAGCGTATAGGCGATCACCGCTTGTTCGCGCGTTATCGCTTCTTTCGGCTTCCCGGGATAAAGCGAGGCCAGCATGATGTTGAGATACGGGTTGTTCGGCCCGTCCGACCCTATGGCCAAAGGAATACCAGCGTTTAACAAAGAACGGAACGGCTGAATTTGGTCGGTTCGCTCGATACCGTAGCGCCTGATGAATAACTCGCGCAGCGCGAAGTGGGTTGGGTTCTCCACGACAATCACGCCCAGTTCTTTGGCGCGAGGAATGAGATCGGGCATCAATCCATCGCCGTGCTCGATGCGCACGCGCCGTTTAGACCACACGCGCTTGCCGCCCGTCGCTTCCATCGCGTCCAAGAAAGTCTCCGTGGTGCGGTCGCCCGCGATGTGAACCAGCAACTGGTCATCGTTTTGCAGCGACTCGCGAAGCATAGCCTCCATCTCTTTTTTGCTGAAGTCCATCCAGCCGGAAGTGCCAGGGCGGTTGGTGTAAGGCTTCCGCATGGCGGCGGAACTCTCGATGGGACTGCCGTCCAGAACCCATTTCGTGCCGCTCACCGTCAACAGGGGCGAGAGTTTCCGCGGGAACGCCCTTCCTTCTTGAATATCCCGGCTGCTCCCATTTGTCAGAGCCATGCGGATGACCCGTACACGAATCGGAGTCGGCGCTTTCTCCAGTAACGCGACACAGCGCTCCACACCCCCAGCCAGAGACATGTCTTGAACCGAAGTGATGCCAAGCCGCGCCGCCGATTGGAGGAAGTTGCGCATTTGTTGCAAAGCTTCCGGGTCGCCTGTCAACTCGCTCACCGCGTGATGAATCCGGAAAGCAGCATATTCAAAGGCGACGCCGGTCAGTTTTCCGTCACCGGAGCGCGTATAACGGCCGCCCAGCGGATCTGGCTCGTCCTCTTTGACGCCGAACCTCGCCAATCCAGCTCTGTTCAGGATGACGGCGTGCCTTGACCAAGTCCTCACCATAACCGGATGGTTTGGTGCCAGTTTGTCGAGCGTCGCTCCCGTTGCTTGCGGATCGTCCAGGGCAGTTGGTCCGATGTCGCCGAGGATCAGAATTCCCTTGGGAGCTTTGGCTTCGGCTGCGGTAAGTCCGTCCTCCACTTCCTGCCACGTGGGATCCATACCCTTGAATTGCAGTTGGAAACTGGCCGGCTCCACGCCGCAATGGTAGTGGGCGTCATTGATTCCTGGAATGACCAGCCGCCCGCCTAAGTCGACACGCTTCGTTTGCGCACCGGCCAGAGAGCCGATCTTCTCGGAATTGCCGGCCGCCACGATGCGGTCGCCTCGTATCGCAAGCGCCTCAACATACGGATGCGCCGAATCACTCGTGAAGATTTTGCCGCTCAGCAGAATCAAATCAGGAGACAATTGCTGGCCAACCGCCAGTGCGGGCAGAACGTTCAAGGACAGCGCAGTAGACAACACTCTTGCCATTACGTTTGCCATTGTCGCGCCTCAAGTCAGGGTCATGTTACTCCACTCCGCAGAACGCGAGCGAGGTTTCGACAGTACGGTCCTGCGTGCCGCGTCCTAGCAGAAAATCGAATTGATTCGAAACCGAATTTGACAAAGTGACGTACTGGGAGGAATCTGACGAGATTAGCTCCGAGCCGTGATCCGACCGGAATCCTCGCCGCGAGGCCGTGGCATCGAAGAAGTCCTATCGCAGGATTTCTATTACGCGTGCCCGGTTATAGGGAGCTGGTGCTCCCCAAGGTTGTAGTCTTCAGATACCATGGCCTCCCGTGACCTTGACGAGGGAATCCACCCCAAGTTCGCGCCGCCGCGCGATGCGCGACATACTGCTGTACGGCGTGTGCGGCGGCGTTCTCATCGTGGCGCTGAAACTGACGGAGTACCGCTTCCTGGTCCTGGAGCATTCCGTGGAGCTCTATGTCGCGCTGGTCGCGGCTCTGTTTGCGGGACTCGGCATCTGGCTGGGGCTGACGCTCACCAGAAAAAAGCCGACGATGATCATCAAGGAGCTTCCCGCGCAGGCCGCGGAGCCGCTCGTCGCCGACGAGACGTGCGTGAGCCAACTGGGCATCACCGCGCGCGAGCTGGAGATTCTGGGCCTCATTGCCACCGGGTTGAGCAATCGGGAGATTGCCGGCCGGCTATTCATCAGCGAAAACACGGTGAAGACTCATTCGAGCCGGCTGTTTGATAAGCTCGGCGCAAAGCGGCGAACCCAAGCAGTGCAGATTGGCAAGAGCGCCCGGCTGATCCCGTGACGCGTCCACCCCACCCGAAAGCGTGATTTTTCGCTCCGCAATGCAGAATCACCCAAAAGAGTGACGACATCGCGCGCGTCTCCCGCTAGACTTCGGCCACATGAAAGCAGGTTTCACAAAAGGAGACTTAAATTCGATGAAAAAAACGGTGCTGACCTTTGGACTGATATCCGGCGCGGTGTCCGCCGCGATGATGCTGGCTACAATGCCATTCGCCGATAAGATCGGCTGGGATAAAGGGGAAATCCTCGGCTACACCGTGATCGTGCTCTCGTCGCTCATGGTGTTCTTTGGGGTGCGATCGTATCGAGAGAATGCCGGGGCGGGCGCCTGACATTCGGGCGCGGGTTCGCCGTCGGCATCCTGATAACGTTGATCTCCAGCGCGTGCTACGTGGGGACCTGGGAAATCATCTATTACAAACTGATGCCCGGGTTTGCGGAGAAATATGCCGCCCACATGGTGGAGCGCGCGAAGGCATCTGGGGCGAGCCAGCAGAAGATGGATGAGACGGAGCGGCAAGCAAAGCAGTTCAAGAAGATGTACGACAATCCAGCGATCAATGTGGCCATGACCTTCGCGGAGGTTTTTCCGATCGGGCTGGTGGTCACGCTGATCTCAGCGGGGCTTCTCCGGAAGAGGGTGCGCGAAACCTGAAAACTGAAAGAAAGAATGGTGGAGGCGGGGAGAGTCAAACCCAACGCCGAAAACAAATCGATATTAAGAAAGAGAAAGCAAAACGTATTTTCAGGGTTTTGAATTACGCCACGAGTCACTTCGCCGACTGCAGAAACGGAAGCCGAGGTGGTTCTTCCGGTAGTGCTCGCTCGACTCGAATCGAGTCCATTTTTCGGAGGCTTGGTCCAAACTTGGGCAACGTATCCTTATACTATATCTGTAGCCCAATTAGCAGACGGGGATGCACTATTAAGAGACGCCGATTCAACGGCTTAGGTGAGATGAAGGCGTGTTTGCAAAGCAGGTGCTCTCCCAGCTGAGCTACACGCCCACGTACAACCATTTGATTTTAATGGATTTTTCTGAGGATGACCACCTGCTTCCCGTAGCTGGTGTTTTCGCAAACCTGAGCTACACGCCGGAACGGTGTAACCATCATCCTCCCAACAGCGTACGGAACCTCTTCAATTGTTCCAACCGCAATTTTCAGCCCATGCGGTCCAACGAGACCGTTTTCGATAGGAAGTTCGAAGCCCAAAACCGATCCTCTCCGTCGTTTCAACGAAGACTAGTAATGTTGGGGTACATTCAACGATGCGTCCGAGGGCTGGCGTCCTCCGTTCAGTTACCCATCGCTTTTTCGATGCGCGGGTCGGGGAGCAGCCACATGATGGCGACCATGACGTAGCAGGCGCAGGCGATCCACGGCTGCACGAACGACAGGGGGATTGCCGCAGTGTAAACCACGAGAGACGCCGTGCCCTTCCTGTCACTCCCAATCGATGCTGCCAGCGTTGAGTCCTTTCCGTGGTGCGCGATCAGTGTCTTCGTCAGAAGGAAGTAAGCAGTTCCGGCAAACAGTAACACCACCCCGTATAACGCTACCGGCCAAGGCGCAAGATGGTTCTCTCCCATCCAGGCGGTAACGAACGGGGTTAGCGATAGCCAAAACAACAAATGCAAATTCGCCCACAGGATGCCACCCGTGACCTGCTTCGCCGCCTGCAGGAGGTGATGATGGTTGTTCCAGTAGATGCCGACGTAAACGAAGCTCAGGACATAGCTGAAGAAAACAGGAAGGAGCGGCTGTAAGGCCGCAAGACCGGTTCCCTGCGGGGACTTCATTTCCAGCACCATGATGGTGATGATGACGGCGAATACCCCGTCACTAAAAGCCTCCATGCGACCCTTGGTCATCCTTCATACTCCTTTTTTGGTTCGAGGGTTAAGCGGGAGCGGCCCGTAACTGGCTGCTCTTCCCCAACGCTAATTGCCTCGGCTTTGAGGCCGAGTTTTGGTTCCTCTTCGATTGAGAACCAAACATCCATTTGCTGTCTCAGCCCCGAAGGGCCTGCGCAGAAGATTGAGTTTGTGATCTCCTGCCAGTCTCGAAACAAATCAAAGTGAGCCTCCGGAGCTTGCGCTCCTTTGCCCAATCGCATTAACGGCAAGACCTGGCAGGCTGCGCGCTGAAGAAATCCTCCTGTGTTTCGCACCCTTTACGCAGCGGTGTGGTCTTTGTTTTCCGGTTTGGGGGAGTAGCCAGTTTCGCGAGTATTCCGTTGCGCGATACAGGGCATCACTGCAAGTGACCTATTTCCTCGATCAGTTTAGTAACCAAATTCGTCAAGGTGGGATTCTCACTTCTCATCTCACTTCCGCTGACATCTGTCAGTCGCATCTGGGGCCAGGGCCTCCGGCAGGAACTTGAGAGCCACTTCGCGGCCCAGTTTCAAGTCCTCGGCTGCGTACACGGCGCCCATGCCCCCTTCACCGAGTTTGGCCTTGATGCGATAGTGCGAGATAGTCACGCCGTTCATGGTTGGGAAGACACTCTTGCCGACGCATGTTAGGCTGCACCCAAACGCAAGTCAACGTGTGGGCACGCGTGGCGCACCGGGCGGCTAACCAGTGATGTAGTCCGCTTTGTCACCTTGGCGATCGTGCTTGGATCACGACGAAGCCGGAAGTAATCCCAGCAGACCCGATTCGCGCCATTACTTACGGTTGGACAATGATCCGGAAGTTATCGCGTGGCGGCTCAGCTCGAAGCGTTGAGTCGTGCCACTTCTGCGGCTTTCTGTGTCTTGACGGCTATTTCCTCATCGCCGCTTCCACTTCGTCCGGCGTACGCGGCAGGCCTTTGGTCAACATGACCAGCTGGCCGTCCTGATCGACGTAAAACATGTCCTCGATCCGCACGCCGAGCTTTTCTTCGGAAATATAAATGCCCGGCTCCAAAGTAAAAACCATGCCTTTGTTGAGCGGCGCAGGATCGTTGAGGTCGTGGACGTTCAGCCCCACGTGATGGCCTAATCCGTGGATAAAATATTTGCCTAGAGGCTCGCCGTGCAGGTCTTTGCCGTGGGTGTTGATGTGGTCGTAGGCAACCTTGAAAAGCGAATCGGCGCCCGTGCCGCGTTCCAGCTTGGACTTACCTAATTGGAAGGCGTGAATGGCGGCTTCCTGCGCGCCCAGAACGATATTGTAGATCTCGCGCTGGCGTGCGGTGAACTTGCCATCGACCGGAGCGGTGCGCGTGATGTCCGAAGCGTACATAGCATATTCTCCGGCTACGTCCATCACCACCACATCGCCGTCCTTCATAATCTTGTCGTCGTCGGAGTAATGCAGCACGGTGGAAAAGAAGCCGGAACCGACAACGGGCGCGTATGCCGGACGCTCGCAGCCGCGCTTGCCGAATTCATACTGCATCAACGCGGAAATTTCGCGTTCGGAAGCGCCGGGATGAATCGCTTTGAGCGCGGCGTGATGCGCGGCGGCCGAGGCGTCGGTGGCTCGCTGGATGAGCTGCACTTCGCCGGAATCTTTGATCATGCGCAGCTTCCCCATCATTTGCCGGACGTCGCGGAACGATACGTAGTTGGGAAACGAATTCGAGCGGCGCAGCCATTCCACGGGACCGGTGGACGCCGCCGTCTGGCCGTTGCTACCCAAGTCGGAATAAATCACCGCGCGAGGCTGCGGCAGGATTTTCAACAGTTCGTCATGCATTTTGTCCAAGCTAGCGACCTTCTCGAAGCCAGTGACCTTGGGCGCGTCAGGGCTTTCCGGGCCCAGCTTCGGGCCGGTCCACTTCTCCTGCGTCACGTTGTGCCCGGGAAGGAAAAGAATCTCGGCATACGGATTGGAGTTGATCAAAATGGCCGCGCCGGGCTCGGTCCAACCCGTCAGGTAGTAGAAGTTATCTTCTTGGCGAAAGCCGAAGAGGTTGTCCTGGCCCTCGGCCTCTGTAGGCGCGAACAACACCAGGGCCGCGCTGTCTACGCTCATGGCTTTGGCCAGGGCCACGCGGCGCGCGCGATAGTCCGCGTTGGGCTGGCGCTCTGCAGCGGAAGCAACCACACCGAACACAGCGAGAACAAACAGGAGTCTGCGGATCATATTCGATTTCTCCAAGAACGACTCATCAGCGCAGCGGATTCTAACACGCAGGCAACGCATCGGCGGCGACATCCGCGCTGGCCGCCGGCACCCTGCGTCGCCGAATCCACTCGGAGATTTAGTTTAAACCCGTGACCATCAGCAAAGTCCTGGTAAGTAGCGCTACCGGATAGGTACCCAAAAGTTCTGATTTTGGGCACTATAAAGTTTATAGAAAGCGCGAAGCAAATTCAGGACTCTAGCGGTACGGGTTCAGGCAGGTTTTTGGGCAAGGACAGAACCGCTCTCTGGGCAGTGCCCTTCGAGATGGCCATTGCCTCACAGGTCTCCGACCAGGACCTTCCCTCTTCGCGCAGCGTGGCAATTCTAGAGCGGTACACGACGACGCGAGGTCTCCCCAACCGCTTTCCGCGTTATTTTGCCAGGGCTATTCCGGAACAAACCCTGTCTCTGACCTTTTGAAAAGGTAGTACAAGAGCGTTTACTTGGGCTGTGAGGGACCATTGCGGAAGTAGCGAGCGCCGGTAGGTGGGAGCAGTCTAGGTGACGCCCGAGGGTTTCAGCTCTTCCTTCCGTGATCTTGTTCTTTCACGATTTTGGCGATGCTGAGGAGTTTGGAGCTGATCTTCTGGCCGGCGCGATCCGCCGCGAGGCGGTTGATTTCAAAATGAACCTTGTTACCTTCGACCGTTAGGTTGATGATGCCGCCCAGCACAGCGAACCCCTCGGTTTCGCCAACCGTCAAGGTCCTTAATCCCTGAAGGCCCCGCAAAATCCCGTCGGATTGGCTTTTCTCAGTGGCAGGGACAAATATTATGTGGCATACGCTCAGTTTGTCGTTTGGTGTTTGGGTTCTGACCTCGAGGGATGGCTTCCCACTTTGCGGGTCCGTAACTCCGCCTCAAGATCTTGGCGGAATGGGTCATGACCAACGATGCAGATCACCAGGGGCGCCCCGGGATCGCGGAATGAGTCAGGGGGCCACTCGACAAACTTAGTAAAATTGTATAGAAAACCGAGTTTGACCGAGTATTCCGCACCTTCCTCATTCTGGGAAAAAGCTTTAGGAGAAGCACTCAAGAAGAGCCCGCCAGCGATGATGGCGAAAAAGGAAGCTCGCAGAATTCGGCGCGAACCAACGCTGAGAACGAAACGCCAAGCCCAACCGGCTCCGCGGTAATTACGCTTATGCAGGTGAAGATTCATCAATGGAATCTGTATTCGGCCTTGATTCGAAAATTTCGGCCATCCTGAAAGACAACGTTCTCCGCCAGGCCATTACCGGCAGGGTCGGCATATTTATGATTAAACACGTTATAGAGGCTTGCCCAGAATTCCCATCGCCTTAGAAGGTTTCGGCTGAATAGGGTAACGTTGGGAACGACGTAGGCTGCCGAATATTTGCCACTTAGGGTTGCTCTCTGGCTGACATACTGCAGATTCATACTCGCGAACACCTCTTGCCTGACGAGAGGCACGCTAAGGCTTGCCTGGAAAAGGTGTGTCGGAGAATTGGTGAGAGGCATTCGAGCGTGGTCATCTCTCCTAAAATTTAAGGTGCGGACCGTCGTTTGTTTCGCCGACGCGCGTTTGAAGTAACCAACGTCTTGCTCGCCTGAGAACCACTTTTTTCCTTTTTGGCATGCGCAAGGTCGCTATACCTCCCGCGACTAGCCCCACGGCAAACCCTCCCACGTGAGCCCAGAAGGCAGCGAAAAAAATGGAAACTTCAGAGATAACACACCAAGCAGAGCTTGTTCTGCAATCCATGCACCGACAGCGTGATTCCCGGCGCAAAATGCCCCAACAGCGACTGCATGGTTTCTATGGAGTTGGCACGATATCAATGTCTGTTCTTCAGGTGGCCGCGCAACAAAATCCGATTGCGGATCCTTGGCTTTTCGGTCTAAACGAAAACCCATCGGGTCCGTCATGCTGCCGGGTGCTTCAGGATTTCCGCTAAAGCATGTAACCGTGCCGAGTCACCTGGGCTCCTTGCCGTGGCGGCACTCCGCTCCAAGGAATCGGCCATGCCCTTCAACCTCGCCAGTTTTCTCTTGTTCATGTGCGAACTCTCTGCACTCTGCATCGCCTTCTGCAGATCTGCGATTCGGTCTGCCGGCAAAGCCAGTGACCGCTTCAACTGGTCCAGGTACGCCTTCGCCACGACCAACTGCGCAGGCCACTCGATCTTTTGCTGGTTCTGCACATTCAACTCAGCCACCCGAACCGTCTTCGCCGCGTCGATTTCGTTCTGCGTCAGGAACTGCGTCGGCGTCA
>DATNLZ010000004.1:0-52450 GCA_035602605.1 Candidatus Dormiibacterota bacterium | reverse complement strand
TAGGTGGGACAGGAATATTAACCTGTTGTCCATCAGCTACGCCTCTCGGCCTCACCTTAGGACCCGCCTAACCCTGAGCGGATTAACCTTCCTCAGGAAACCGTAGACTTTCGGCGACACGAGTTCTCATCGTGTTTATCGCTACTTATGCCGGCAGGGTCTCTTCCGTGGCGTTGAGTAGTCCTCTCGGTCTACCTTCAGACTCCACAGAATGCTCCCCTACCAAAACAACATGACCGTAGTCACGTTACATTTCGAAGCTTCGGTCACAGACTTGAGCCCCGTTGGATTGTCGGTGCATGATCGCTTGACCAGTGAGCTGTTACGCTTTCTTTAAAGGATGGCTGCTTCTAAGCCAACCTCCTGGCTGTCCGAGCGATCACACTTCCTTTCCCACTTAGTCTATAGTTAGGGACCTTAGCTGTAGATCTGGGTTCTTTCCCTCTCGACCACGAAGCTTATCCCTCGTAGTCTCACTCCCGTATATTTGTCCGCGGCATTCGCAGTTTGATTGGATTCGGTAACCTTGGTTGGTCCCTAGTCCATTCAGAGCTCTACCACCGCGGCAATTGATACGAGGCTGCCCCTAAAGGCATTTCGGGGAGAACGAGCTATCACGGAATTTGATTAGCCTTTCACCCCTACCCTCAGTTCATCGGAGCGATTTTCAACTCACAACCGTTCGGCCCTCCAGTGGCGTTTAAGCCACCTTCAGCCTGACCAAGGGTAGATCATCCCGCTTCGCGTCTATTCCCACATACTATTCGCCCTATTCGGACTCGCTTTCGCTACGGCTCGCTTGCGCTTAACCTCGCATGTGAGAATAACTAGCCGGCTCATTAAGCAAGAGGCACGCCGTCAGGCATTCAGCCGGACCGAAGTCCGGAGATAGCCCTCCGACTGCTTGTAAGCATACGGTTTCAGGTTCTATTTCACTCCCCTCGCAGGGGTGCTTTTCACCTTTCCCTCACGGTACTAGTTCACTATCGGTCGCCAGAGAGTATTTAGCCTTGGAGAGTGGTCTCCCCAGCTTCCCACGGGATTTCACGTGTCCCGTGGTACTCAGGATACCGCTTCGAGTCCGGAGACTTTCGGTTACATGGCTATCACATTCTGTGGCCCCGCTTTCCAGCAGGTTCACCTAGCCTCCGAATTGGTAACTCTACTCACGCGGTCCTACAACCCCGCCGTGCAAGCACGACGGTTTGGGCTGTTCCGATTTCGCTCGCCGCTACTCTCGGAATCTCTTTGATTTATTTTCCTCCAGGTACTGAGATGGTTCACTTCCCTGGGTTGGCTCACACCCGCCTATGTATTCAGCGGGCTGTAACCTGAGTTCATCAGGTTGGGTTTCCCCATTCGGACATCCCCGGATCACAGTTTGCTTGCAACTCCCCGAGGCTTTTCGCAGCTTGCCACGTCCTTCATCGCCTTCTGGCGCCAAGGCATCCACCGTACGCCCTTAGTAGCTTGACCATAAAACTTACCCAACACGTCGTACCCACCTGTTTGCACAAGTGCTTGCTTTGTGTTGCGATAAGTTCGCCTTTCCACAATTTGCTCTACTCGAGCAGAACTTGCGGTTTCTCACGAATCGTTTCGCTTGCGCGAAACGTTCGTGAATGCCAGCCTTATTCAGTTGTCAAAGATCCTGCGCTTCGGTCCCGCCGAAGCGCCCCGATTTTCACGGGATCGCACGAAACATCAAAAACAAGCTGCGTGCAATAAAAAACCCGGCGTCGAGCGCCGGGTCAAACCGCCACATAGAGGGCGGCTTCACGCGATGCTCGACAAGTTTCTAGCCAGTATTCGTAGCGAACCTCACTGCGGGTTTATCACAACCCAAAGCTTGAATCGCCCCTTGGAAGTGCCTGAGGTCACCAGGCAATTAGGAAGTATAACCATTTAAAAAAATTCGTCAAGTCTTGTTTTATTTTTCTTTTTTAATGCTCTGTGTAAAAACGAAGTGTTGTGGAAAACGGGCTGGCGTTGTTTTTCAGCCCTTGTGGCGTTTAAAAAATTCGACCTGACCGAGCCTTTTCTGCGCCTCTTGTTTGGTCTTGTAAGGCCCGCCCAGGGGTTTGCCTTTGCTCGAAACAACTTTGTATCCGCCAGAAACTTTCTTAATCATCGTAGGTAGTCGGTGTGCTGGCTCGTAACTATAGATGCCTGGGGGCCGCGCTTCGTTGCACGGAATGTTCGTTTAGACTTTAGGCGGTCATAAACTGCAAAATCGTTGCGGTGAAGTTTTGCGAGGATTCGATATTCGACAGATGGGCTGCGTCGAGTTCGCAATAGCTGGCCCCAGGAATATGTTCTGCCAGAAACCTTCCATCCGCTGGCGGGGTGGAGCGGTCGTGGGAGCCGGAAATGACCAGAGTTTGCGAGCGCACCTGGCCCAGAACTTCGCGGAAGTTGGCATCACGCACCGCGGCGCAGTTGGCGATGTAGCCCGCCGTAGGCGAGGCCAAGAGCATTTGCCGAATGCGATCAACGGCCGCAGGATCGCGGCGAATAAACGGAGGGGTGAACCAGCGCTCCAGCGTGGCTTCGGTGACCGCGGCCATCCCGCCTTTGCGAACGCTGTCGATGCGCGCGTTCCAGGTTTCCGCCGAGCCGATGTGCGCCGCGGTGCTGCCGAGGGCCAGCTTCGGGACACGAGTTGGCGCGAAAATTCCCAGCCAAAGTCCAACCATTCCGCCGAGCGACAATCCGCAAAACGTTGCCGCGTCAATTCTCAAATGATCGAGCACGGCAAGCAGATCGCTAGCCAAAAGCTCGATGGTATAGTCGCCGGGACTTGCCGGCGATTGGCCATGCCCGCGGCCATCGCAACGTAGAACACGGAAACAGGAGGCCAGCACAGGCATCTGCGGTTCCCATAACGAGAGGTCGGTGCCCAGGGCATGCGACAGAACCAGCACCGGCGCGGCGGCCTTACCCGCAATGCGGTAGTGAATGTGGCTGCCTGGGACGGCAACCAGTCCGGAAGAACTCAGCATTTTTTTAGGCGCCAGGAGCGGATGTTTTAGTCCCGATCTCGCGCCAACAAATCATAACGCAAATAAAGCGTTTATTCCCGAGCTCCCATCAGCTGCTTTCAGCAACCGTATGCCTGTGCTAACATTTGGCGTTGTTGCCCGCGGCGAAACCCCACCCACCCGCCGGAGCCTGAATGCCTGCCAACACGATGAAGGCTCTCCGGAAGATGCGTCCCGAACGTGGCGCAACTCTCGAGAGCGTAGCGATTCCCAACATAGCACCCCACGAGGTCTTGGTTCGCGTGAGTGCCGCGTCGATTTGCGGTACCGACCTGCACATTTACGGGTGGGACCGCTGGTCAGCCTCGCGCATCAAGCCGCCACTAACGTTCGGTCACGAATTTTGCGGGTTTGTCGAGCGCATTGGCGAAGCGGTGAGCAGCGTCGCGCCAGGCGCGTTTGTAAGCGCAGAGATGCACGTCAACTGCGGGCATTGCCATCAGTGCCGCCTAGGGGAGGCGCACATCTGCCAGAACCTTCGCATTATCGGCATCGATCAGGATGGATGTTTTGCGGAGTTTGTGCGCATCCCCGCGGCGAATATCTGGAAGATTGATCCGGCCATTCCGCAACACTATGGCGCGATTCTCGATCCCCTGGGGAATGCCGTTCATACCGTGCTCGCGGGACCGATTGCCGGGCGCACGGTACTGGTGACCGGGTGCGGGCCCATCGGATTGATGGCCATTGCCGTGGCCAAGGCCTGCGGAAGCTCGGTGATTTTCGCGACAGAACTGAACCCGCTGCGACGCGCGATGGCCAAGAAAATGGGCGCCGATGAGGTCTTGGATCCCACCGAGAGCGATGTTCCGGTCGCGGTCCGCGCGGCCACCGGCGGAACCGGGGTGGACGTATTGCTCGAGATGAGCGGCAATCCTGCGGCTATCCAACAAGGGTTTCACGCGTTGCGAGCGGGCGGGCGCGCGTCGCTGCTGGGCATACCAACCAAGGATGTCGTACTGGATCTGGTGAACGATGTGATTTTCAAAGCCGCGACCGTTCAGGGCATCTACGGGCGGCGAATGTTCGAAACCTGGGTGCAGATGAATGCCCTGCTCAAGGCCGGGCGACTGAATCTCGAGCCGCTTTTTGGCGAGCGCACCGCACTCGAAAACTTTGCGGATGCCTTCGCGTTGTTGCAAAGCGGACACGCGGGAAAAGTTTTGTTCTATCCCAATGGCCAGCCGCATTGAGACGCCGGCCGTCAGGGTGCTTTTGCGTTGTGGAGGATGACACTGCCGAAGAAGAGTAGCTAGAAGAAGGAGGAGACGCGCATGGACACGGGAACGAAATTAACACCGAAAAGCAATCCGATCGCTTATCTTGGCGAGCATTTGGCTGAGCTGCGCGCAAAAGGGACCGCGCCTGGGTTTCGCATTCTCGAGGGGGAGCAAAAAGCGGTCAGCACATTTGACGGCAAAGAGGTCATTAATCTTGCTTCGAATAATTATTTGGGGCTAACCACTCACAAGCGTTTGCGCAAAGCAGCCATGGAAGCGATCCGAACGTACGGGGTGGGAGCGGGAGCCGTGCGCACGATCGCCGGCACGATGACGATTCACACGCAGCTCGAAGAACAAATCGCGAAGTTCAAGAATACCGAGGCATGCGTCGTCTTTCAGTCAGGTTTCACCGCGAATGCCGGAACGGTATCCGCGATTCTGGGCAAGGAAGATTTGATTATCTCCGACGAACTGAATCACGCTTCGATCATTGACGGCGCCCGGCTTTCGAAAGCCACAATTAAAATTTTCAAGCACAAAGATGTCGCAGACTGCGAGCGCATTTGCAAAGAAAGCGAAACCTGGGCCGGGCACAAGCTGCTGATCACCGACGGAGTCTTTTCCATGGATGGCGATATCGCGCCGCTGCCGGCACTCTGCGATCTCGCCGAGAAATACAATTGCATCATGATGGTGGATGATGCGCATGCCTCGGGCGTGTTGGGCAAAGGGGGACGCGGAACCATTGACCACCTTGGCTGCCACGGACGGGTGCACATCCAGATCGGCACACTGAGCAAAGCGATCGGCGCTATGGGAGGATACGTTTGCGGCTCGCGCGATCTTGTGGATTTCCTATGCCTTCGCGCGCGCCCATTCTTTTTTTCGACCGGCCATCCGCCATCGGTCATTGCCAGTTGCCAAGCGGCCTTCGCGCTGCTCGATTCGCCTGAAGGCGAAAAGCTCATCAAGAAGCTTTGGACCAATACAAAATATTTCAAGCGGCGGCTGAAGAAATTGGGCTTTCAATGCAAGGGCAGTGAAACCCCCATTGTGCCCATCCATGTCGGCGAAGCGGACAAGGCCTTTGAGTTTTCGCGAAAGCTTTTCGACGCCGGAGTTTACGCTCCCGCTGTTGGGCATCCCACCGTAGCCGAGGGGCGGGCCCGTCTGCGCGCCATGGTATCGGCGACCCACAAGAGAGCTGATCTCGAGCGCGCGGCCGAGATTCTAGGCCAGGTGGGCAAGGGCCTCGGCGTGGTGTAGCGGCCAAGAACTCACCACCAATGTTTCCCAGAAACCCTTAGTACTACCTCTATATTTTTTACCCATTGAGTTGCCCTTATGACATAGATGGGGCGGGTGGGCAGGGGCCAATCATCGTTTCTAAATGACTTATTACATTACACTTAGTAGTATGGAAGGGCCGTTGCAAGACTCGCTACGGGCTACACCGAAAGAACCTTCGCAAAACCGTCACAAATAGGAGGAATCGAGCATGAAACGCTCCGCATGGATTCTGGTAGCAGGGGCTCTGGTTGCATGGAATGGGGCAGCAGCGCAATCGCCCTCGGGCGTACAGGCCAATGCCTCTGCGGAACATAAGACGGCCGCAAGCGCAAACCAATCCGGCGCGCAGGCCAGCAGCAGTACTGCGGGCTCGGCCTCAGCGCAAGCGGGACAAAACTCCGCGAGCATTTCCGGTGGCACCGAGTTGCAAGCCGTGCTTACGCGACCGGTAGATGCCAAGACCAGTAAGGTCGGGGATAACGTTACGGCCAAGACCACGCAAGCCGTGAAGTCCGATGGACAGGTGATCATCCCCAAGGGTTCTCAGATTGTCGGGCATGTGACCGAAGCTAGGGCACGGATCAAGGGCCAGTCCGAATCCGCGCTGGGAATCGTGTTTGACAAGGCGATACTGAAGAGTGGGCAAGAAGTCCCGCTGCAGGTTTCTATACAAGCGCTTGCGGTGGCGCAATCAGTGGCCTCCGCCTCACCGGGCGACAGCGAACTTTCGGGCTCGGGCATGGGCAGTGCCGGAGGCGCAGCGCGCTCCGGTGGAGGAGTGCTGGGCGGCGCAGCTAGCACGGTAACCAACACATCGGCAAACGTCGGCGCAGCAGCGGCCGGGGCTGTGGACTCGACACTGTCGGCAGCAGGCTCGGCAACTGGCGCAGCAAGCGGGGCCGTGAGTGGAGCTTCGCAAGGTGCCGTCGGTGGATTGAACTCCGCCGGGCAATTCACCTCACACACCCAGGGTGTATTCGGGCTGCCGGGGCTGAACCTAAATGCTGCCGGGTCGAATAGCACCACCGGAACGCTGATTACGTCTCCGAGCCGGAATGTGCATTTGGATAGCGGAACGCGGATGCTGCTGGCGGCCCAAGGAAGCGCGCAAGCGGGAAATCAACAGTAGCAGCAAGTATAAAATACCTGCGGTAGTCCCACAGGCCGCGCGGGCGATAGAGCCTTGCGCGGCCTGTTCCGTTCAATTGCACGTCGATTGCTGCGGGGCTGCCGGGACTGTTTGAGCGCTTTGCTATACTTGATCCGATGGCCTCTGTCCCTCCGAAAAAACTATTTCTAGTGGATGCGATGGGCTACATCTTTCGCGCTTTTTTTGCGCCGATGGAGCATCTGCGGAACTCTGCCGGCGTGCCCACGAAGGTTCCCTACCTGTTTTGCAACATGATGCGGCGCCTGTTGAAAGAGTACGCGCCGGATTATCTCGCGGTGGTGTTTGATACGACGGCGCCGACCTTTCGCGACAAACTCTTCGCGCAATACAAAGCGCAACGTCCGCCGATGCCCGAAGATCTTTCCCTGCAATTGCCGTACGTGCGGCGGCTGTGCCAGGCCATGTGCCTGCCCATTCTGGAACTAGATGGATTCGAAGCCGATGACGTGATTGGTGCGCTGGCCAAGCAGGCGGCCGAACGATCGCTCGACGTGGTCATTGTGACCAGCGACAAAGACATGATGCAGCTTGTGCGAAAAAACATTCGCGTCCTCAAGCCCAGCTCGGCCGGCGCCAAGGGCGACATGCTCATCGACGAAGCCAAGGTGGTGGAGTTGATGGGCGTGCCGCCGGAGAAGGTGATTGACGTGATGGCCCTGCTCGGCGATTCCATCGACAACATCCCTGGAGCGAAAGGCATTGGGGATAAGGGCGCGCGCGAGCTGATTCAACGCTTTGGTAGCGTCGAGCAAGCGCTCGATCGGGCCGCCGAGGTCGATGGGAAACGTTACCGCGAGGCCTTACAGCAGCAGCGCGAACAGGTGATGATGTCGAAGCGGCTCGCGAGGATTGTCACCGACGTGCCGCTTACCCTGGACCTGGCGTCCTTGCTGCGGAAAAAACCTGATACTGCAGCACTTGGAAAACTGTATGCCGAGCTTGGCTTTACCTCGCTTCTGAAAGAGCTTGGCCCGGCAGCAACCGAGGAGGCCGCTACCGAATCGGCCGGCGCCGCAATGGCCACCGGCGGCGACTACGCGCAGCTCTTGTCGGCGGAGGAATTCAAAAACTATTTAGCGACCATTCCATGGGCCCAGCCGCTGGCGGTTTGGGTGCATGTGGCCGAGGGCAAAAGCGAGCGCGAAAGCGAAGGATTCGGAAGCCACATCACCACGATTGAGGTTTCGCCGACCCCGGGTGTGGCTCGCACGGTACGGCTCGACGAAAAACGCGAAGTTTTAGCGGTTCTGGCACCACGGCTGGCGGACCCGAGCGCTCCCAAAATTGTTCACGACCCCAAGCTTTTCGAATTACTTTGCGGGGACGTGCGGGGTATCAGCGACGCCACACAGCTCTATTCCTACCTGCTGCGCCCTACAACGGCGAATCATCATTTCCCGGAAGTCGTCCTACGGCATCTGAACGTGAATCTGGCAGGCGCCCCCGGCGAGCGCGCCGATTACCTGCAGCGGGTTGCCCCGGTCTTGCGCGCCGAAGTCCAAGCGCAGGGGCTTACGCGTGTATACCAGGAGATTGACCTGCCGCTGGCCCCGGTGCTGGCGCGGATGGAGTGCCACGGAGTGCGCGTGGACCCCAAAGCCCTGGAAGAGATGTCCCGGGTGATGGAATCGGCAGTGCGCGCTTCGGAGAAGCAAATCTGGGAGCTGGCCGGTTTCGAATTCAACATCAATTCACCTCTGCAGCTCGCCGAAATCCTATTCGATAAGCTGGGATTGGTCCCGCCTTCGAAACGATTCCGCGGCAAGTCGCGCTCAACCGCCGCGGACGTGCTGGCGGAATTGGCTCTCGCACACGAGTTGCCACGCAAGGTGATTGAGTTCCGCGAGATCAGCAAACTGAAATCCACTTATGTGGACGCCTTGCCAAAATTAATTAATCCCGAAACCGGCCGCCTGCATACCAGCTTCAACCAGACCGGCACAGCCACAGGACGCCTTAGCTCGTCGGATCCGAACCTGCAGAATATTCCTGTGCGCACCGAGCTGGGACGCCAGATACGCGCGGAATTTGTCGCTGAACCAGGGAAGGTTCTGCTGTCCGCCGATTACTCACAAATCGAGTTGCGAATCATGGCCCACTTTTCCGAGGATGCCGTGCTGACCGAAGCATTTCAAAAAGGTGAGGACATTCATTCGCGTACGGCACAGGAAGTTTTTGGCGTGGGACCGCTCCTGCAAACCGCTGAGCACCGGCGCGTCGCCAAGGTGATCAACTTCGGAATCATCTATGGGCTTTCGCCATTTGGTTTGGCTCAGCAGTTGGGCATCGAACAGCGTCAGGCGGCCCAGTTTATTCAAGCTTATTTCGAACGCTATCGCGGGGTGAAACAGTACCTCGATCGAACCCTTGCCGAGACCCGCCAGACCGGCTATACCAAGACGCTATTGGGGCGCATTCGTCCCATCCCGGAAATTGCTTCCTCGCAATTCAACCTGCGAAATTTCGCCGAGCGAACGGCGCTGAATACGCCGCTGCAGGGCACTGCCGCCGACTTAATTAAGTTGGCAATGATTCAGATCGACCATCGACTGGTAAAGGAAAAGCTGGACACTAAAATGATTCTGCAAGTGCACGATGAGCTTCTTTTCGAGGTGCCGACTGGAGAATTGGAGCTGGTTCGCAAGCTGGTGCGCGACGAAATGCAGAATGTTCGTACATTAAAGGTGCCCATTGTGACCGAGGTAAAGGTAGGGCCTAACTGGCGGGACATGCGGTAGCAGGGCCTCCGGGTGCATCTTTTTGACTATCGCGACCATCAAACGAGTAGGGTACTGCTGGTTTCTCGTTTCCATGTATAATCTCAGGTTCCCAGCCTGAAAAGGTTTCCATGCATCCTCGGCTCGGGCTGCTTTTTCTCCTCGGTACCTCTACGTTTCTGGTGGCCTGCAGTGGACTGTCCGGTGGTCCCTCCACGCCTCCGCCTCCGACAACGGTAACCATAGCTCCGACATCGGCAAGTGTTGCGCTGGGTCAATCGGTGCAATTTACGGCTACCGTCGTGGGAGCGACCTCACCGGCGGTAACCTGGCAGGTAAATTCCGTAACCGGCGGAAACTCGAGTGTAGGCACAACCTCAGGGAACGGGCTTTACACCGCGCCTGCGCAGTTGCCGAATCCTGCTACGGTAACGGTCACTGCCGTGTCGTCCGCGGACCCTACCAAGAGGGCCTCCGCTAGCGTAACCATTACCGCCGCGAGTACTTCGATTAGCGTTACACCCAGCAGCGTCAGGGTCCTGGTTTTCGGCACGGTGCAATTTACCGCGATGGTGAACGGGTCACCCAGTACGGCGGTAACGTGGCAGGTCAACGGAGTTACTGGCGGCGCATCCAAGACCGGCGCGATCAGCTCCGGCGGGCTGTACACTGCTCCCAATGCCGTGCCGGTGAGCTCGACGCCGCAACACAACAGCAAGACAACGACGGTCACCGTGCAAGCCATATCGCAGGCGGACCCCGGTGCTTCAGGCTCTGCAGTCATAACCGTGACCACACCCAACCAGAATGCGCTGAACCTTCCGCTGCTGCTCGGCGGCTCGGGAGGAAACGCGGGAGACTCGAGCACCAGCGGCACGACGACCACCTGTTGTGGGGGCACACTTGGTGCGCTTGTCTCGCGAGGCGCTGCGCAATACATTTTGAGCAACAACCATATCCTTGCGCGATTGGGCCTGGCGGCCGTCGGAGACCCGATCATTCAACCGGGCCTGATTGATGCGAATTGCAGTGCCGGTGCAGCGACAACGATTGCCAAGCTTACGCAATTCGTAAATTTTGATAATCCTCCGAGTGGCAAGCCGCTTGCCGACGCTGCGATTGCTGAAGTGGTTCCTGGCACCGTGGATCCGACAGGCACAATTCTGCAGCTTGGTGCAAGCAATACGGGCACGCTACCCACCGACGGAGCGCCGCACGCCGGATCCGGTGTGTCCCCAACGCTTGGGCTAGCGGTTGCGAAAAGCGGGCGCTCAACCGGGCTAACGTGCTCGAGGATTGAGTCCATCAATGTTGCGATTTCCGTGGAATACCAAAAAGGCTGCGGTACGGGCGCCACAATCACAAAGGATTTTACAAATCAGGTGCAAATAGCCGGAGGCGAATTCAGCGCGCAGGGCGATTCCGGTTCTCTCATCGTCACGCAAGATACCGCTGACCCTGTGGCGTTGCTCTATGCGGGCTCCGATACCGACACGGTGGGCAACCCCATTGGGGACGTTCTCAATGCGCTTGCCGATCCTGCAACTGGCGAAAAGCCGGTGTTTGTCGGCACGCCGTCGCCTCATCCTGTGGCCGCTTGCAGCCTTCCCGGACCTAGCGCGGCGAGCGCTGCTGCTACCGCGACGGCGCACACCGCTTCTTTTGCCGATGAGCAGCGCGCCGACCAGGTCCGGGAGCAAAATGCTCCGCGCCTGCTGTCCCATCCCGAGGTGCAGGCTGTGGGAACGGGCTCAAGTATCGACGCGCCGGGTAGACCGGCCATTTTGCTTTTTGTGACCAAAGGCCAGTCGCGCGCAGACCTACCGGCTGAAGTTGATGGAATTCGCACGCGTATTGTGGAAGGTCAGGTTTTCGCGCACCGCGGTAACTTGAACGCTGACGAGAGCGCTCGGATGGTGCGCGATGCGGAGCGTCCCTTGCGCGTGACACAACTGCCGATAGTAAAAGTAAGCGAAGCTCGCCAGGTTGAGGACCAGCACCTAAACGATCTGATGAATCTACCCGGCGTGCAAGGCGTGGGTGTTACGGCCAGCGCCGATAGCCCGGGAGACGCTGCGGTGATCCTATTTGTTGTGCGCGGCAGCGATCCCCGGCCGATTCCAGCGACCATAGGCGGAGTTCGCACGCGAATTCGAGAATCGAGCCGCTTCCAGGCTGGTTTTAGCGACGCCCAGACAAGCGCTTCATCCTGTTCCGCGATCTCTCCGAAGGCTTTGCCGCATACGAAAGCAGGTCCTTCCTTACCTCAACCTCAGCGGTAAGCTGAATGTTCCGCGCCTCTCGGTACGCTATGGCTATAGCTGGGGTAGAATCATCGGAGTTAAGGCGTTGTCTTTGGTAGGGTGCGCCTCGATTGTTGGCTTGTAATTTGAAAATGGAGGCCCTGGTATGGCCCATGCACCTGGTTTCATGAAACTTGTTCAAGACGCGAAATCGCGCATCAAGGAATGGAACGTTCAAGAAACCAAGAAGCGGCTCGACGCTGGGGAGAAATTCGTTCTGGTGGACGTGCGCGAAGAGAGCGAATGGGCTGCGGGACACGCCGCCGGCGCGATTTACCTAGGCAAAGGAATCATCGAGCGCGACATCGAGCAGCGCATCCCCGACACCTCTGCCACGGTGGTGCTGTACTGCGGTGGCGGGTTTCGATCGGCACTGGTGGCCGACAATCTTCAAAAAATGGGCTACAAAAATGTTATCTCCATGGACGGAGGCTGGAAAGGGTGGGTTGCCGCGGGGTATCCGACGGCAAACGATGGATAGATGCGGCGCCAACCAGGGACGTGGCTGGGGCGGGAGGATTCGAACCTCCACCGTCTGCATTAACAGTGCAGCGTCCTACCGGTTGGACCACGCCCCAGAAGGACGCTAATCTTATCACGATGTGCAAAGCCTTATCGAATCACTGTTTAGTCTTCGATGTGTTCCTCAACATAAAGCCCGCTCCCGAGCCGAATTTTTAACAATCTCACATCCTTCTGGCAAAGGGCCGCCTACGGCGAGAGGCCGATGCGGCGAAGCAGGTTAGCGAAGCGGGGGTCCGACCGGAGGGAATCAAACTGCGGGTCCGCTCTCAGCGAGACGAAGTCTTCCGATCGATCCTCATAAGCCTTTTCGAGCCAATTCAGCGCCTGTTCTCTATGGCCGAGGCCGGCATAAACGATGGCGATGGCAAAGGCGGGGACAAAGCGTTGTTTGGATAGGCCCTTGAGATCGCCAAGTACCTTCTGCGCCTCGGCTTTATTGCCTGCCGCGGCGTAGGCGTGTCCGAGCTGGGCGAGTACCGCTGGGGAACCAGTGAGCTCACTTGCCCGGTGGAACTCCGCGACGGCTTCGCTGAATCTACCCAGCTGTTGGTAGACCATCCCCAGGTTGGCATGGGCTCCCCAGTTGTTAGGGTCCACTTTGAGCGATGCTAGACTCTGCACGACGACCTGGGGGTACTCGCGCAGGAGGTACAAAGCAGCCCCCACATAGGTAGTGGTCTCAACTGACAGAGGGTCGAGTTGCTGGGCAAGTTTCAGGTGGGAAAGCGATTCTTCGCGGCGTCCCATCAATGCGCAATAGGTGCCGTACCACAGGTGGGCCTGGGCATCGCTCGGGTGCAACTCGATGACGCGCCGGAATTCGCGCTCTGCTCCCGGAAAATCTCGGTCGTAGTAGAGCCGCACCAGACCCAAGGCCGTGTGCGCACTGGCGAGTGTTTCGTCGATCGCCAAAGCCTTCTCGGCTGCCGCTCTCGCCTTGGGCATGGCTTCGGTAGGAGGCCAGTAGATATTCGAGAGCGAGTAGTACGAATCAGCCATACCCGCCCAAGCAGGGGCATAACTCGGATCGATTCGCAAAGCCGCATTCAAATATTCGATTCCCTTGCGGACCTCCTCTTCAGTTCCCTTGTCGGAGTAGTAGTGGCCCTTGAGATAAGCCTCGTAGGCCTCGGGGTTGACGGGCCGCGTGCCGGAAAAGCGCGCCCGCTCCTGCGGCGTGAGCTTGATCTGGACTTCTGTGGCAATGGCCCGGGCCACCTCGCCCTGGATGGCCAGCACCTCCCGCAGATCCCGCTCAAAACTCTTGGTCCACAGGTGGTGGTCGGTCGCTGCCAGGATCAGCTGGGCGTTGATACGGACGTGGTCGCCCGAACGTGCCACCGAGCCTTCGACGACGGCATTGACATTTAACTCGCGCCCAATCTGCGGCAGGGTCTTTTTCGTTCCCCGGTAGTGCATGACGGAGGTCCGCGAGATGACTCGCAGGGACCCGATTTTCGCCAATTCCGTAATCAGCTGGTCGGTCATGCCGTCGGCAAAGTAATCTTGTTCCGGGTCGCCGGAGAGATTTTCCAGCGGCAGCACCGCGAGTGATTCGATACGGGGTGGTCTATTGCCGCCGAGCAGCCGGTCTCGCAGCTCGCCGCCATTGGTGAGAATGACCGCCCCGGCCAGCAGTGCCAGGGCGAAGCCTGCGACCAATAAGGCGATGGGTCCGCGGCGCTGTGGCGGGTGAGAGGTGACTGCCGCCACTAACCCCGACTCGCTGTCCCGCCTGAGCCTTTGCAGATCTGTGCGCATGTCGGAGGCATTCTGGAAGCGGTGTTTGCGGTCTTTTTCAAGCGCCTTGTTGATGATTTCTTCGAGCTTTGCAGGCACGTCAGGATTCAGCCGCACCGGCGCGGCCGGCACGCGATTCAAAATCGCTTCGGTAAGCAAGCCCGAGGTGTCGCCCCGGAAGGGCAGAACTCCTGTGACCATTTCGTAGAGCACGACGCCAAACGAAAACAGGTCGGTGCGCGCGTCGAGCTCTTGGCCCCGCACCTGCTCTGGGGACATATACGCCACCGTGCCAATCGTCGCCCCGAGCCGAGTGAGCAGGTCTTGATCGGTGGCGGTGGACATCGCTGAAATTTGTACTGCCCCTGGGGTACCGCGGGCGGGCGTGAGCTTGGCGAGACCGAAATCGAGAAGCTTGGCCTGCCCGCGCGTGGTGATGAAAATGTTGGCGGGCTTGATGTCGCGATGAATGATGCCTTGGGCGTGCGCGGCGTCGAGCGCATCGGCGATCTGAACTCCCCAATCCAGTACCAGCTCGATCGCCATGGGCGTTCTGCCAATCCGATGCTTGAGCGTCTGACCGTCGAGAAACTCCATGGCCAGGAACGGTCGATCATCCTGCTGCCCAATTTCATAAACGGTGCAGATGTTGGGATGATTGAGAGCCGAAGCGGCCCGGGCCTCGCGCCGGAAGCGTTCGAGCGCTTGCGGGTCTTTCGCCAGTTCCTCCGGCAGAAATTTCAGGGCGACATGACGCCCGAGGCTGAGGTCTTCGGCCTTGTAAACCACACCCATCCCGCCGCTGCCGAGTTCTTCCAGAATGCAATAGTGCGAGATGGTCTGGCCAATCATTGCTTGGGAAACCGCTCTTGGCGATGGATGTTACACCCCTTCGGGCCACTTAACCCAGTTATGATAAAAGGCGGCAGTGTGGATGAAGCGAGCGTGACTTCGACAAATGCTTAGGTAGCCAGGCTTTCGAAAGGAAGGCGTGATGAAAAAGTTTGACCTGGTGGCGATCGGAACAGGATCAGCGGCTTCGGGAGCCGCTTCGCGGTGTCGCGCTGCTGGATGGCAGGTGGCCATTGTTGATTCGCGCCCCTTTGGAGGCACGTGCGCCCTGCGCGGATGCGACCCGAAGAAAGTTCTCGTGAGCGCTGCGGATACCTTGGACCGAATGGATCGAATGAGGGGCAAAGGAATTCATGCCGAAACCGTGGGCCTTGATTGGCGGGAACTGATGCGCTTCAAGCGATCGTTTACCGATCCGGTTCCCAAGAATCGCGAACAAGAGTTTGAAAAAGCGGGCATCGCTGGCTTCCATGGTCGCGCGCGTTTTGTGGGTCCATCTTCGGTTCAAGTTGGTGAGGATGTTCTGGACGCCCGGCATGTCCTTATCGCCACGGGGCAAAAACCGGCGGACCTGAGGATCGCCGGGGCCGAGCACCTTACCACGAGCGATCAGTTTCTAGAACTAGATGCACTTCCGAAACGCATTCTCTTCGTTGGTGGCGGATATATTGGGTTTGAGTTCGCTCATGTAGCCGCGCGTGCAGGAGCAAAGGCTACCATCATGCACCGTGGCCGGCAGCCGCTCCGGCTTTTTGACCCTGATCTAGTCCAACAACTTGTAGAGCGAACTCGCGAACTTGGCGTTGATGTTCATCTTGGGCTCGAAGCCCAAGCGATAGAGAAAAACGCTGGCGAGTTCATTGTTCGGGGCGCAGCCGATGGACGCCGGTTTGCGGCGGATATGGTTGTGCATGCGGCGGGCCGCGTACCTGAAATCGAGGATCTGAATCTCGATGCTGCCGGGGTTAAGTGGGATGAGCAAGGTGTGACGGTCAATGAATTTTTGCAGAGCGTGTCGAATCCGGCGGTGTACGCTGCTGGCGATGCTGCTGCCAGCGGAGGGCCCCCGCTTACGCCGGCGGCCAGTTACACGAGCATGGTTGTTGCGGCCAATCTATTGAAGGGAAATCACCAGAAGCCGAATTTTATGGGCGTCCCCAGTGTGGTTTTTACGATTCCTACCCTGGCTTCTGTAGGACTCGGTGAGCGCGAGGCCGTTAACGGGAATCTGAAGTTTCGGGTCAAGAAGGGAAATACTTCCGGTTGGCAGTCTTCTCGCAGGGTGGGGGAGAAGTATTCGGGATTCAAGACCCTGACTGAAGAGGGCAGCGATCGCATCCTTGGCGCTCACTTGCTTGGCGGAGAGGCTGAAGAAGTCATTAATCTTTTTGCCCTAGCGATACGATCAGGAATAACCGCCACCGGTCTCAAGCACACACTATTTGCTTACCCCACCAAGGGCTCTGATTTGACCCACATGTTGTAACCCATAAACAATACTCCGCGACCCTATATTTCCTGCCAGCTCCGATACCCTTATTTACAGAGGCGAACATTGCAAGGAACTTGGTTATCTGCCAGTAAGGCGTTCGGTTTGTTGCGTTTACGCAGGGATATGGACAAGGAGGAATACGCCATGCGACGCCCCATTTTATTCTTGATTGCCGGTGCCATGTACCTATGCGCCCCCGCCGTTCAGGCCAAAGATAAGCATTCGTACCAGAAAGGCGTCTTGCTGCAAATGGAGTCTTCCTCCTGCGGCTACGCCGAAAAGGCCGGGAAGACGCTAAAGGGCGAAATCTTCGGCACCGATGGCCAACACAAGAAGACTCAGGAACTACTGTGCCAAGAATATGTTTTGCAGACCGAACGGCTGGTTTATCGCCTTCGGCCGCGCGACGACAAACACCCCACTCTTTTGCCCGTTGGCGAAGTCGCCGAGTTCCGCATCCACAAAGATAAACTCATGCTTCGTGTCCCGGAAGCCGATGACAAGGAGCGCGAATATTTCGTCATCTCCATGACCCCGCGCAGCGAGTTAGCGGCCGATCGGTCGGCTCCCAAGCCGGGCAGTCGCTAGAGGGTCGTCTCCATCAACCAACCCCCGGCAGCCGTCTGGCTGCCGGTCGGCTTCGCAGCATTCGTAGGGTTTGAAATTTCCATAATACCTTTCGCAATTTGCAATCATCATAAATATGTTGGAAGATGAAACGTTGACGGTTCCGGTTCGCGCTCCTGGGAACCTCGTCGCTATCCGCTTGACCCGCGACGTCCTTACTCGCGCAGCGCGAATTCGCGATGGCTCAGATTTTCCACCGCAGCACGAACACCATCTCCCGCGTGAGTCTGTTTTCCGCCATTTTTTTGGCGGCGTTGGCCCTCACCGTAGCTGCGGCCGTCGCGCGCTCCCCTTATGCCACCAATCAAAATGTGCCCCAGGAGCAGCCCGTTCAGTTTAGCCACAAACATCATGTGGGCGATGACGGGATTGACTGCCGCTATTGCCATACCTCCGTTGAAACTTCGGCCGTTGCCGGCATTCCGCCAACGAAAACCTGCATGAATTGCCATTCGATACTGTTTGCCGACAGTCCCTATCTGGAGCCGGTTCGCGAGAGTTACCGCACCGGGAAATCCATCGAATGGTCCAGGGTGCATCGTCTCGCGGACTTTGTGTATTTCAATCACAGCATTCACGTGAATAAAGGTGTTGGTTGCTCGAGCTGCCACGGCCAGGTCAATCAGATGCCGCTCGTATGGCAAGCCTCTTCGCTGCAAATGAAGTGGTGTCTCGAGTGCCACCGCCATCCGGAGCGAGTGTTGCGGCCGCGGGACCAGATTTTCAATATGGACTGGAAAGCCCCGCCCAACCAGATCGAACAGGGATTAAAGCTCGCGAAGGACTATAAAATTCGGGCCGAGTGGGACCTGACAAGCTGCTCGACGTGCCACCGCTAGATGTAAAGGAATACATACAGCGTCATTGACGCGCAAAGTTATGGACTGCTCGAAACACAACAAGCGCGAAGGACATCCGGCGGCCGGCCAGCCGCTGGACCTCCATGCGGCTCGGGAGCGGCTGCGCCACACCACCGGCAAAACCTATTGGCGCAGCCTGGAGGAGCTTTCGCTCGATCCACAATTTACGGAATTACTTCATCGCGAATTTCCGCGGCAGGCCTCCGAGTGGCCCGAAGCGGACGCTGTCGGCCGCCGCGATTTTCTCAAATTGATGGCGGCTTCGCTGGCTCTGGGAGGGCTTAGCGCCGGCTGCGCCCGCAAACCTTCCGAGACGATTGTCCCTTATGTGCGCACACCGGAAGGGATGACGCTCGGCAAGGCCCTGTACTTCGCCACGGCGATGCCCCTCGGGGCATCGGCGATAGGGCTGCTGGTCGAAAGTCATGAAGGCCGGCCGACAAAAATTGAAGGCAATCCCGATCATCCGGGCAGTCTCGGCGCTACCGATGTGTTCGCGCAGGCTGCGGTTCTAGAACTCTACGATCCTGATCGTTCCCAGGTGCTAACCCATTTGGGCGACATCCGCGCGTGGTCTTCGTTTCTCGCGGAGGCGCGTGTCGTTGTCGAAGCACTGAAGTCCACCAAGGGCGCGCGATTCCGGGTGCTGACCGGAAGCGTGATCTCGCCGACGCTCGGAGATCAATTGCAATCGTTGCTCGCGCAATTTCCGGACGCAAGGTGGCATCAGTGGGAGCCGGCCGGTTCCGACGGAGCGCGCGAAGGCGCAAGGCTGGCTTTCGGTCGCTATGTCAATACGATCTATCGGGTCGACAAAGCCGACGTCATTGTTTCGCTGGATGCGGATTTCCTGGCCAGCGGGCCGGGCGGGATTCGATATGCGCGTGAATTTGCGCGTCGCCGCAGGCCTGATGTGCCCGGGGGAATGAATCGGCTGTATGTCGCTGAGCCGACGCCCTCGGTTACCGGCGCGAGTGCCGACCATCGGCTGGCGGTTCGCGCGAGCGAGGTGTCCGAGCTCGCGGAATGGATTCATAGCCAGTTGACTTCGGGTCGCCTATCCGACACAGGTAAGAACAGTGGCAGCGAAGAAAAAAATCGCTGGGCTTCTGCCGTAGCCCATGATCTGCAAAAGTACCGCGGTAAGAGTCTGGTCATTGCCGGCGAGCATCAACCTGCGGCTGTTCATGCCATGGCCCACGCCATCAATCAGAGCCTTGCTAACGTAGGCGCAACCGTACTCTACACCGAGCCGGTGGAAGCCGGGCCAACGAATCAGCTCGAGTCGCTTCGCGAATTAACAAACGACATGAAGGCCGGGAACGTGGAGCTGCTGCTCATCCTTGGCGGCAACCCGGTCTACGATGCTCCCGCGGATTTTCAATTTGCCGAGCTCTTGAAAAACGTTCGCACGCGCATTCATCTGGCTCTGTTTGAAGACGAAACTTCGCAACTCTGCCATTGGCATATTCCCGAAGCGCATTTCCTGGAATCCTGGAGCGATACGCGCGCCTATGACGGCACCGCCAGCGTCATCCAGCCCTTGATTGCGCCGCTGTATCATGGCAAGACGGCGCACGAAGTGCTCGGCGCGTTTAGTGACCAGCCCAGCCGAACCAGCTACGAAATCGTTCGTGAGTACTGGAAATCGCGAGCGGGGGGTTCCGATTTTGAGAAGCCGTGGCGAAAATCGCTGCATGACGGAGTGATCGCGGGAACCGCTTTCGCTCCGCTCCATGTTGCGGCGAAAGTGGCTAGTTCCTCTCGAGCGATCGGCAGCGCGGCACAAGCAAGATCTGGCGGCGCACCATGGGAGGTTGTGTTTCGTCCCGACCCGGCAATTTACGATGGCCGCTTCGCAAACAACGGCTGGCTGCAGGAAACGCCGAAGCCGGTTACCAAACTGACTTGGGATAACGCCGCCATCGTCAGCCCGGCCAGCGCTCAAAAAATGGGCTTGCAGCAACGCGTCGCGGCCACCGGCGGGGAGCATGGGCAAACCCTGTCGGAGGTCATCGAGCTGGATGTGAATGGCAGCAAAGTTACCGCGGCGGCTTGGATTCTGCCGGGACAGGCGGAAGCAACGGTCACCCTGCACCTCGGCTATGGCCGCTGGCGCCCCGGCCGTGTGGGCATACAAAAGGGCTTCAACGCTTATGCGGTGCGGGCGTCGTCTGGTTTATGGTCAGCTTCTGGCGCTGCGCTCCGCAAGACTGGTGCACGCTATCCGCTTGCTTGCACGCAGGCTCACTACAACATGGAAAGCGGCCGCAATTTGATCCGCGGAACAACACTAGCGGAGTTTCACAAAGATCCCAAGTTCGGCGATGAAGACGCGCCGCCGAAATCGCTCTCGCTCTACAAAGAATACCAGTATGCCGGCTACGCCTGGGGCATGGCCATTGATCTGAACGCCTGCATTGGCTGCAATTCTTGCGTTGTGGCGTGCCAGTCGGAGAACAACATCCCGGTTGTCGGCAAAGAACAAGTGATGCGCGGCCGCGAAATGCATTGGATTCGCATTGACCGCTACTTCGAAGGGGACATCGATACTCCGGCAACCTATTTTCAGCCGGTGCCCTGCATGCAATGTGAAAACGCGCCTTGCGAAGAAGTTTGTCCGGTGGGCGCAACGGTGCACAGCGCCGAGGGCCTGAATGACATGGTTTACAACCGCTGCATCGGCACGCGCTACTGTTCGAATAATTGTCCGTATAAAGTGCGGCGATTTAATTTTCTACGCTTTGCCGATTGGGAGACCCCTTCGCTCAAGCTGCTGCGCAATCCCGAGGTCACGGTGCGCAGCCGCGGGGTGATGGAGAAGTGTACCTATTGCGTGCAGCGCATTAATGCCGGGCGCATGGAGGCCGAGAAACAAAACCGTGAGATTCGCGATGGCGAGATTGTCACCGCGTGCCAGGCGTCGTGTCCGACCGAAGCGATCATTTTTGGGAATGCCAACGATCCCCATAGCCGCGTGGCCAAGCTGAAAGCCCAGCCGCGCAACTACGCACTACTGGCTGATCTGAATACCCGCCCGCGCACCACGTATCTGGCCGCAGTACGCAATCCGAATCCTGAACTGGAAACGCCGGAGAAGCGATGAGCGCCGGTTTGCCCGCAGACCAGAGCGTTGGTACCCGGCGCGGCACGCCGGTCCTCGAACCCGGATACACCTACGGATCGGTCACCGAGAAAATCAGCGCCATCGTGCTGACCCGCCCGACGACGCGCGGCTGGTGGCTCGGTTTCGGTGTTTCGTTCCTTATGGTCATGATGCTGTTTTATACGATTTCTTATCTGATTGCTGTCGGCGTGGGCATCTGGGGCATCAATATTCCGGTCGGCTGGGGTTTCGCGATCGTCAATTTTGTGTGGTGGATTGGCATCGGCCACGCCGGCACGCTGATCTCCGCGATTCTTCTTTTGCTCAATCAGAAATGGCGCACCTCCATCAATCGCTTTGCCGAAGCCATGACGTTGTTTGCGGTCGCCTGTGCCGGCCTGTTCCCGCTGCTCCACGCCGGGCGGCCGTGGTACGCCTACTGGATGTTCCCGTACCCCAGCACGATGGGCATCTGGCCGCAATTTCGCAGCCCGCTCGTTTGGGACGTCTTCGCCGTCTCCACCTACTTCACGGTGTCTTTGATGTTTTGGTTTGTCGGTCTGATCCCGGACTTTGCCACGCTGCGCGACCGCGCAACATCGCGCGCCAGGCAAAAAACGTACGGCATGCTGGCGATGGGCTGGCGCGGCTCGGCCCGACATTGGCACCGCTATCAGTCGGCGTATTTGCTGCTCGCCGGTCTGGCGACACCGCTGGTGGTTTCGGTGCACACCGTCGTCAGCCTGGACTTCGCAGTGGCGATCGTTCCCGGTTGGCACACCACGATTTTTCCGCCTTACTTTGTTGCCGGCGCCATCTATTCAGGATTTGCGATGGTTCTGACGCTGGCGATTCCGCTGCGCGCGATTTACAAGTTGGAGGATTTCATCACCATGCGCCATTTGGAGAATATGGCCAAGGTGATGCTGGCCACCGGCCTGATCGTCGGGTACGGCTACATCGTGGAATTTTTCATGGCCTGGTATGGAGGGAATACTTACGAAATTTTCCTTTCGCTCAATCGCCTGGCCGGTCCGTACCGCCTTTTTTATTGGGCGCTCATCGCCTGCAACATCATAGCCCCGCAGTTTCTGTGGTTTCGCAGGGTGCGCACGAGCGTATTGGCATTGTTCGTGATGTCCATCATCGTGAATATCGGCATGTGGCTCGAGCGATTCGTCATCGTGGTTGTCAGTTTGCATCGCGACTTCATGCCCTCGGCGTGGGGCATGTACAGCCCCAGGATCTGGGATTGGACCATGTTCGCCGGAACGATCGGCCTGTTCTTGGCGTTATTGTTCCTTTTCCTGCGGTTCCTGCCGGTCATTTCCATTACCGAGATGCGTGAGCTGGTAGCCGGAACACAAAGCAGCGACAAGAAATAATGCAAGCATCCACGCACACTCGCGGGCTCCCACGCATATACGGCCTGATGGCGGAATTCGACAGCACCGCGCAGCTGGTCGCCGCTGCCGAACGCTGCCGCGCCGCGGGATTCCAATATGTGAATGCCTACACGCCTTTCCCCGTCGAAGGGCTCGCCGAAGTGCTGGGCTTTCGTCGCTCGAATGTACCCTTGCTCACGCTCATCGGGGGCATCCTGGGCGGCGCAGGCGGCTACTTCATGCAGTACTGGATGGCCGCGATGGATTATCCGCTCAACGTTGGCGGGCGCCCGCTCAACAGCTGGCCGATGTTTATTCCCGTAACGTTTGAGATGACCGTGCTGGGCGCCGCGATCTTCGCGGTGCTGGGCATGCTCGCGCTCAATAAGTTGCCTATGCCGCATCATCCGGTTTTCAACGCGCCGCGTTTTGCGCTGGCGTCCAACGACCGATTTTTTCTGTGCATCGAAGCGCGCGACCCGAAATTTGATCGCGTGGCGACGGAGAAATTCCTCGAGAGCCTGAACGCTCACGACGTCAACGAGGTCGAAAATTAACGTTTCCGCAAAAATCCGATGCCACGCCTGTTGCGCGGCTAAGCTGGGGTTGGCTCTCCTGCTGCCGTGGGCCTTGGCAGCGGGCGGTTGTCGCCAGGACATGGCCAGTCAGCCGAAGCAGCGAGCGCTTTCGCCCGCGGCTTTTTTCGAGGATGGGCGCTCGGAGCGGCCACTGGTCGATGGCACGGTTGCGCGCGGCAGCCTGGACGAGGACGCCCTGGCCTTGCCAAAAGATTCCAGTGCCTTCCCGCTGCCCGTGACCCAAGATCTGCTCGAGCGCGGCGCCGAGCGGTACCACATTTTTTGCAGTGTCTGCCACGGCACTCTCGGCGACGGCAACGGAATGGTGGTCCAACGAGGTTTCCGTCGTCCGTCCTCCTATCACCTGGACCGGCTGCGGCAAGCGCCCAACGGTTATTTCTACGATGTCATGACCAATGGCTTCGGGGCCATGCCTGATTATGCTGCGCAGATTCCCCCGCGCGATCGCTGGGCCATCGTTGCCTACATCCGCGCGCTGCAATTGAGTCAGCATGCGTCCCTCGCCGAATTGCCGCCGGCCGTGAGAGAAAACCTGGTTCCGCGAGGCGCCGCGAAATGAATACGCAAACGTACCGGGCGCCCCCGAGCATCAGCCGTCTGCAACAGCGCGCCATGATTGTTGGCGTCATTGCACTGGTGCTTACGCTCGGCGGCGCACTTATGAATCCGGCGCAATTTTTCCGTTCGTATCTGGTCGGCTACTTATTCGCGCTGGGGTTCGCGCTTGGTTCTCTCGGTCTGCTCATGCTCCAGCATTTATCCGGAGGCCACTGGGGCATCGTCATTCGCCGCCCGCTCGAATCGGCGACACGCACGCTGCCGCTTCTGGCGATTCTGTTTTTGCCCCTCACGCTCGGGCTGCGCAAGATTTACATTTGGACCGGCCCTATGGAAAGGCCGCTTTCCCGCTTCCAGATGAGCTACCTGACCATCCCCGGCTTCCTGACCCGCGCGGCAATTTACTTGGCCATCTGGCTGGTCTTAATGATGTATATGAATAGCTGGTCGTCACAGCAAGATGACTCCGCCGACCCAGGCCTGCGCCGCAAGCTCCAATTGCTGAGCGGCCCGGGAATGATTCTCTATGTTTTCACGATGACCTTGGCGGCCGTCGACTGGGTTATGTCCATCTCCCCGCACTGGTATTCCACGATTTACGGGTTCCTGTTCGTGGGCGGCCAGGTGGTCTCGGCGATGGCCCTGATGATCGCGGTAGCCGCACTTCTGGCCCGAAGCGCGCCGATGTCCGGCATCCTGCAGCCGCGCCACTTGCATGATTTGGGCAAACTGCTGCTGGCTTTTGTCATGCTGTGGGCCTATTTTGCATTTTCGCAGCTTCTGATTATCTGGGCCGGTAATTTGCCGGAAGAGATTCCGTTTTATTTGAAGCGGCTGCGTGGCGGATGGGGCGCCCTGGCCGTTCTGATTTTATTGTTTCATTTCGTGCTCCCATTTTTCCTTTTGCTTTCGCGGGACTTGAAGCGCAGCGCCAGCATCTTGCCCCGTTTGGCGATCGCGATTGTTTTGATGCGGCTGCTAGATTTATTCTGGATGACAGCGCCTGAATTTTCACCGCAAACCTTTCGCATCCATGCCTTGGACGTGCTGACCCCGGTGGCCATCGGGGGTCTCTGGCTGGCCTATTTTGCGTGGCAATTGCAGCGACGCCCGCTGCTGCCGCTGGGTGATCCGGAGCTGGCCCAGGCCATCGCGCACGAGGAACACCGATGAGCACTAGTCCCCGCGTCCCGCCGCACGCACCCGGCGATAAAGGACTTGTTCATGAGGATGTGGCCTACGACCGCAGCGACGTCCGACCCGGCAGCGTCTTGGCATTTTTGTTGTATCTGGCATTGGGCCTAGCCGTTGCGTTCCTGAGCGCGTGGGGCTGCCTCCGGCTGATCGAATCGCGCACCGCGCGTTTTGATGCTCCTGCTTCGCCGCTTCGTCAGGGCATTGAAAAACAGAGGCCCCCTGAGCCGCGTCTTCAGGGCGTCATCGGCCATGCGAATGACCCGCAGCAGGATCTTCGTGAAATGCGCAGCCATACCGAAAAGGATCTGAGCAGTTTCGGCTGGGTAGACGAAAACCAAGGCATCGCGCGCATACCCATAGAAGAAGCGATGAAACTCATCGTCGCCAAGGGGCTGGGTCGGCAATCCCAGCCGCAGCAACCTAAGCCGTCGCCTAAAGCGGTTGGGAAAAAATGAGATCGAGCTTTTGCAAAAGCAAACGGGCCATTCACCGCTCGCTCGGTGGCCCGCGCGCGCTTCTGACCCTTGCCTGCGCGGCCGCTCTCACCCTCTGCTCGCTAACCGCGCCCCTTGCGGCGCAAGAAGTTCCGCAGGATATTGGCCCTCGAGGCCTTCCCCCGGCTCTGCAAAACGTAGGATTCGACCCGCAACTTGCAGCGCCGTTGCCGCTCGACCTGGTATTCCGCGACGAGGCCGGGCGCGCCGTTCGTCTTGGCGATTATTTCCATGGCCAACCTGTCCTGCTCGCGTTTGTTTATTACCGCTGCCCGATGCTCTGCAACCAGATTCAGGTTTCGCTCATCGGCGCCCTCAAGATGATTTCCTTCACCGCTGGCAGGGAATATGAAGTTGTGCTGGTGAGCTTTGATGCTCGCGAGACCCACGAAATGGCAGCCCGGAAGAAACAGGATGCCATCGAGCGCTATGGCCGCGCGGGATCTTCCGCGGGTTGGCATTTCCTGACCGGCGGGCAAGGGTCGATCGATGCGCTTACCCGCGCCGCAAACTTTCGCTACGCGTTCGACGCGCAAAAAAACCTCTTCGCCCACGCCAGCGGTATCCTCATCCTGACCCGCGATGGCAAAATTTCGCGCTATTTCTTCGGCATTGATTTTCCCCCGCGAGACATTCGCCTGGGCCTGGTGGAAGCTTCCGCAGGGAAAATCGGCACTCCCGCTGACCGTCTGGTGCTGTTCTGTTACGCGTACGACCCAGCGACGGGCCGCTACAGCACGATGATTCTGCGCCTGGTGCGCGCTGGCGGGATCTTGGTGGTGGCAGCCTTGGTAGCCGCCTTTTTGGTTTTCCGCAGGCGGGAATCGGCCGCCCGCGCCTTCAAGTCTCCAGGAGCTGACTAGACTCGTGCAGTCGGAACTGCCCTTATTTCCGGAGCGCGCCTCTAATTTCGCCGGCAACGTCGATGCGCTGTTTTTCTTTTTGCTGCTGGTGACCATTTTCTTTTCGGGGCTGATCACCTTTGCAATTTTGTATTGTTTTTTGAAATTTCGCCGCAAGAGCAAGAATGAAATTGGCGTACAGATCGACGGGCCGGCCTGGCTCGAGACCGCGTGGATTGCCATTCCTGCGGCCATTTCCGTTCTTTTATTCGCGTGGGGGGCCACCATATACGTCAACATGCGCCGCCCTCCCAAAGAGCCCCTGGAAATTTATGTCATCGCCAAGCAGTGGATGTGGAAGCTGCAACAGCCCGACGGCCGGCGCGAAATCAATGAACTGCATATCCCGGTGGGCCGCGACATCATGCTGACCATGGCCAGCGAGGACGTGATCCACGATTTCTTCGTGCCCGCATTTCGTGTCAAAGCCGACGTGGTTCCCGGCCGGTCCACGGCGATGTGGTTTCGCGCCACGCGCACCGGCCGCTACCATTTCTTTTGCGCGCAATATTGCGGCACCAACCACGCCGTCATGGGCGGCTGGGTCACGGTGATGTCGCCAGCCGAATACGAAGCCTGGGTGAGCGGCTCGTACGGGGAGTTGTCTCCGGTGGCCGCGGGCGAGAAATTTTTTACGCAGCTGGCCTGCAACACCTGTCACACGGGCGCGCCTCAGGCGCGCGGCCCGGCCCTCAAGGGCCTGTACGGTTCTACGGTGGTTCTCGAAGGCGGGCAAACGGTCATCGCCAGTGACGCTTACCTCCGTGAATCCATCTTGCAGCCAAGGGCCAAGATCGTAGCCGGCTATCAGCCGGTTATGCCCACCTTTCAAGGGCTGGTCAGCGAGGAACAGGTGCTCGATTTAATTGCGTACATCAAGTCGTTGACAACTGCCCAAGGCGGCACGGTGACCCATCCGCCCGCGGCTCCTGGTGCAGCGCCGGCAACTGCTCCCCCAGAGAAGAAAACCCCGTGAGTACTACGGCACCCATCACGCCCGCCGCTCGGACTCTGCCGCGCGAGCATTATCTGAATTCGAGCTACGGCGTTCGTTCCTGGCTGCTGACGACCGATCACAAACGTATTGGCCTGCTGTATCTCGCCTCCATCACGCTTTTCTTTTTTCTCGGTGGCGCCTTCGCGGTAATGATCCGCATCCATTTGCTTACCCCGCAGGGTTATTTGGTTTCTCCGCAGACCTACAACAAGCTTTTCACGATGCACGGCATCGTCATGATCTTTTTCTTCCTCATTCCATCGATCCCCGCGGTCCTTGGAAATTTCCTGATCCCGCTCATGATTGGCGCGAAAGATCTGGCCTTCCCGCGCATCAATCTTTTGAGCTGGTATGTCTACAATCTTGGCGCGCTGTTCACGCTGTACACAATCGTCAACGGCGGAGTGGACACCGGCTGGACCTTTTACACGCCCTTCAGCAGCATGTATTCGAACTCCGCGGTTGTGCCCGCGGCGCTGGGAATTTTTATCACCGGTTTCTCTTCCATCCTCACCGGGCTGAATTTTATTGTCACCATTCACACCATGCGCGCACCCGGATTGACGTGGTTCCGGCTGCCGATTTTTGTCTGGTCGCATTACGCTACGAGCATCATCATGATTCTGGGCACTCCGGTGATTGCCATCACGCTGTTGCTCGTCGGACTGGAACGGATTTTTCATCTGGGCTTCTTCAGCCCCTCGCTGGGAGGCGATCCGCTGCTGTTCCAGCACCTGTTCTGGTTCTACTCGCATCCCGCGGTGTACATCATGGTGTTACCGGCGATGGGTGTGGTCAGCGAGTTGATACCCACGTTTGCGCGCAAGGCGCTTTTTGGTTATCGATTCGTCGCCGCAGCGAGCCTGGCCATTGCGGTGTTTGGCTTCCTGGTTTGGTCGCATCACATGTTTGTCACCGGCATGTCGGTCTATGCGGCGCTGGCTTTTTCGCTTCTCAGCTACCTGGTGGCCATTCCTTCGGCCATAAAAGTTTTCAACTGGACGGCAACGCTCTACAAAGGTTCGATCTCGTATCAGACGCCGATGCTCTACGCACTGGGCTTTATCGGCCTGTTCGTGATTGGGGGAATGACCGGTTTGTTCCTGGCCGCCTTGGGCGTTGATGTGCACGTCCACGATACGTACTTCGTCGTTGCTCATTTTCACTACATCATGGTCGGCGGGGCGGTGATGGGCTACCTCGGGGGCTTGCACTATTGGTGGCCGAAGATCAGCGGACGCATGTATCCGGAGACTCTGGCGAAAATTTCGGCCATCATTCTGTTTGTTGGATTTAACCTGACATTCTTCCCGCAATTTATCCTCGGTTATCTGGGGATGCCTCGCCGTTACCACACCTATCCTCCGGAATTTCAGGTACTCAACGTCATGTCCACGGCCGGGGCGTCCGTTTTGGCCGTCGGCTATCTGCTTCCCATGATCTATCTGATTTGGTCGGCCCGTTACGGAAGGGCCGCGGGACGTAATCCCTGGCCATCGACCGGTCTCGAGTGGCAGACCGATTCTCCGCCACCAACCGAGAATTTCGACAAAACCCCGGTCGTCACATGGGACCCATACGATTTTCACCACCGACCCGATCTAGATCTGGAGTCAGCGGCGGAATTGCCGCCGGCCTTACCAGCGGTGCGGCCGGTTGGACACGACTGACACGGCAGAAGAAAAAAGAAAGGGATGGCGGTGCATCGAACCGGAAACCTGGTCGGCCATTTTCACGACATGGAGCAGCAGAACGAGGCTTCCTCGCTCGGGATGTGGGTGTTCCTTATTACCGAGGTCATGTTTTTTGGCGGAATTTTTCTCACCTACACCATCAATCGCTCGATGTATCCCTTTGCGTTTGCCGAGGCCAGTCGCGAACTGGACGTAACCCTGGGCGCCATCAACACGGCTGTTCTGATCCTCAGCAGCCTGACCATGGCCCTGGCGGTTCGGGCCGCGCAAGTGGGCAAGCGCAAGCATCTCATCATTTTTTTGATTGCTACGATTGCCCTCGGTTCGGCATTTCTCGGCGTCAAGACAATCGAATACATCGACAAGTTCCATCATCATCTGATTCCCGGCAATAACTTCCATTTTCCGACGACCCCGCAGATGGCCGCGCTAGATCCAAATTTGAACGCGCACGCGCAACTTTTCTTTTCTCTTTATTTTGCGATGACCGGCCTGCACGCCCTGCACATGATTATCGGCATCGGCGTGATGCTTTTCTTATTGAAGGAAGCCGTCCGCGGGAGGTATACGGAAACCTATCATGCGCCTGTGGAAGTTTCAGGGCTCTACTGGCACTTCGTGGATATCGTCTGGATTTATTTGTTTCCCTTGCTATATTTGATTGATCGTCACCAGTAACACAGGAACGGGAGAAAAAGCGCGATCATGTCTGAACACATCGTTCCCACGAGACTCTATGTTGCCGTGTGCGCCACTCTTCTGTTTTTTACCGGTGTCACTTATTGGGCTGCTTTGCAGGACTTAGGCAAATTTAACATTGTCGTGGCGCTGGCCATTGCGACATTTAAAGCGGTCCTGGTGGTTCTTTTTTTTATGCACGCGCGTTACGACCTGCGCCGCACGCAACTGGTGATCATCGCCGGTGTGGTCTGGCTGGCCATCATGCTAGCGCTGACCCTCAGTGATTATCTGAGCCGCTCCTGGCTGCCGGTGGCCGGGTAAGGCCGAGCTGAACTCCGGGAATACCGCCCTCCCGCCCTACTGGCTCGTTTTCTATTTGGATTTGCGCTGCAGGAAGATGTAAGAGGGGGAAGTCCGAGCCGGCCCAGCCCTCAATCCCCTAAAGGGATCCTCGACTCGCCTCCCCCCATAGGTCATTAGGGAGCACTTACCAAACCAAACCCATGTACTTTGTTTTGAGGGTGTTCCAATTTGTAAAGCGAGTAAAAAATCGCTCCGAGAGCAAAAAATTCTTATGACTGCAGCACTCATGCGCTTGGTTTAGAAATAGCGAAGTAGTTTTGCGACAGTCACTTAGACTCGCTTGCAAGCACCCGAGACCGGAAATCTGCTCTTGCTACCACTTGCTACCAAGCATTTCTTGACCCCGAGATGCGGCCTTGCTATGTTGAATGGTTGGTTCGGCCTCAGTATTCCCACGGGGTGCCTCGCCGGATGTGGAGCTTCCGGTTCTTATGGGTCTGAGCAAGATTGTGGTGCGTGGCGCCCGCCAGCACAACCTTAAAGACATTAGCCTCGAGATTCCGCGAAATGCCTTGACGGTGATCACCGGGCTTTCCGGCTCGGGCAAGTCCTCGCTGGCGTTCGACACTATTTACGCCGAAGGCCAGCGGCGCTACGTCGAATCGCTCTCGGCGTACGCTCGTCAGTTCCTTGACCAAATGGAGCGGCCCGACGTCGACTCCATCGAGGGGCTTTCTCCGTCAATCGCTATCGAGCAGAAGACCACCACCCGTTCGCCGCGCTCCACGGTCGGCACGATAACCGAAATCTACGATTACCTGCGAGTGGTTTACAGCTCGATCGGTGTGCCGCATTGCCCCCATTGCGGCAAGCCTATTGCTCGGCAATCCACCGAACAAATCATGCACGCCATTCTCAGCGGCGAGTATTGCAAGCCGGACGACCGCATCATGATTCTCGCGCCGGTTGTCCGCGGCCGCAAGGGAGCTTACAAAAAAGAACTGGAAAAATTGGCGCATGATGGATTCGTGCGCGCCCTGATTGACGGCGAAATGCATTCACTCGATGACCCGCCGCATCTTGACAAACGCAAGAATCACACCATTGAAGTGGTCGTCGATCGCCTTCTCGTGAAGCCCGGCGTCGCGAGCCGGCTCGAACATTCCATCACCACCGCGCTCAAGCTCGCGCAAGGCCTGGTGACCATCGAAGTGGTTGCCGGCCCCCGGCGCGTGTACTCAGAAAAGCTGGCCTGCCCGGACTGCGGAATTTCCGTGCCGCAACTGGAGCCCCGCTCATTCAGTTTTAATTCTCCCTATGGGGCTTGCCCAGCCTGCAATGGTTTGGGCGCAAAATTTGATCTCGATCCTGCTAAGGTCATCACCGATTGGACTCGCCCGCTTCTCGAAGGCGGCCTGGGGCCAGGCTCGGGCTCCGCATATCTGAAACGCACGCTCGAACTGGCTGCGTATGGCCATGGTTTCGACCTCAGTACGCCGTTTGACAAATTCTCGCGGCGCATACAAAACTTGATCCTGTACGGCAATCCTCCCTCGAATGGGCGTAGCGCGAAGAACAACGGGAAGGAGTCTGGCGGGCCTGCCCCGCGCGCAGAAAAGGGCTTGCATTTTCAGGGGGTACTGGCTTTTCTAGAAAAAACGTTTGAGGAATCGAGCTCCGATACCTATCGCGAGTGGATGACGCGCTACATGTCGCCGGTGCCCTGCGGGGTGTGTCGCCAGCAGCGCTTGCGGCCGGAAAGTCTCGCGGTCAAACTGAATGGCATTTCGATCGCTGACTTTACGGCGCTTTCGATCAGCGCTGCCCGGCCGGCGATCGATAAAATTGTCGAAAGCTTGAGTGCGCGACAAAAGGAAATTGCCGGCAGAGCCCTTCAGGAAATCGCTGAGCGTCTCGAGTTTCTGCTGGCCGTTGGCTTGGGCTATTTGAGCTTGAATCGTTCCGCGGCCACGCTGTCTGGCGGTGAAGCGCAACGCATTCGTTTAGCCACGCAAATCGGCTCGCGTCTGCGCGGCGTGCTGTATGTTCTTGATGAGCCGTCCATTGGTTTGCACGCCCGCGACAATGACCGGCTGTTGCGATCGCTCGAGATGTTGCGCGATCTCGGCAACACCGTGCTGGTGGTGGAACACGATGAAGAAACCATCCGCCGGGCGGATTTTGTTGTTGACCTCGGCCCAGGCGCCGGCACCGCCGGCGGCCATTTGGTGGCGCAAGGCAAGCCCGCGCAAATCGCCGAGGATGCGGCCTCGCTGACCGGGCAATACCTTTCCGGGCGAGCAAAAATTCCGGTTCCCGCGAAGCGCCGCAACCCCAATGGCAAAATGTTGCAAATTTCCGGCGCCGCAGCCAACAACCTCAAAAATATCGATGTAGCTTTGCCTCTAGGATTACTCACCGTGGTCACCGGTGTTTCTGGCTCGGGCAAATCCACGCTGGTGAATGACATTTTGTACCGCGCACTGGCACAGAAACTGTACCGTTCCATGGAGCCGCCAGGAGCGTACAAACAGATTCTGGGAATCGAACACATTGACAAGGTGATCGAGATTGACCAGGCGCCCATCGGCCGCACGCCGCGATCAAACCCCGCGACGTACACGGGAGTCTTCGCGCCGATTCGCGAACTGTTCGCCATGCTGCCAGAATCTCGCGAACGCGGCTATCGTCCCGGGCGATTCAGTTTCAACGTGAAAGGCGGGCGCTGCGAAGCTTGCCAGGGCGACGGGCTGCGATGCATTGCAATGAATTTTCTCCCCGATGTGTACGTCCTATGCGAGGTATGCCGCGGGCGCCGCTACAATTCCGAGACGCTGGCGGTGCGCTACAAGGGACACGCGATTTCCGATCTGCTCAATATGCAGGTCGAGGATGCGTTGAAGATTCTCGAGAATATTCCTCAGATACGCCAGAAACTTGAAACGCTGGTTGAAGTTGGCCTTGGCTATATTCAGCTTGGCCAATCTTCCACGACTCTCTCAGGGGGAGAGGCGCAGCGCATTAAGCTGGCGAGGGAGCTTTCCAAGCGGCAAACCGGCCGTACCCTGTACATTCTCGACGAGCCGACCACCGGGTTGCACTTCGATGATGTGCGCAAGCTCCTCGACGTTTTAAATCGCCTGGTGGACCTCGGCAATACGGTTCTGATCATCGAGCACAATCTCGACGTCATTAAGCAAGCGGATTGGCTGATTGATTTGGGCCCCGAAGGCGGAGAGGCTGGCGGCCGAATCGTCGCGCAAGGCACACCGGAACAGGTAGCCCGAAATAAGAAATCGTACACCGGCGAAGTGCTCGGTCGCGTGCTGAACGGTAACGGTAATTCCTTGCGCTGATTGCCGGTCGTTTCGTTTCACGCGTTAGTGCGCGTATTCCGCGTACCCGCGTCGGTCCACAACCAACCCTCTGAGCGTCGCCGACAAGAACGTTCTCTTCCTACATGCAAGAATCCTTCAGCAATTCCTAAGGGCCGATCGAAAGTTCCCTTGATGCTACTGCAGGTGCTGAGGAATCAATAAGATAGATAAGCCCTAGGCACTCAAGCGAGGACGGGTTTGGAGGGCGGATTGCTCCTTGACGCTTGGCTGCATGCAATAAAGTGTACGCCGCAGCGTGAGGGAATAATGCGATTCCACTGTTTTGAGCATTTTACACACTCGGCTTGTTTGACGATCTTAGGGGTGCTGTCCATTTTATTCGTGGGGATACTTGGGTCAGCCGCGCAAACGACGCAAAACGTTTCGTTCACCGAGCGTCATTTTGCGGCCGGGCCGAAGCCGACCGCGGTGATCCAAGGGGACTTCAATGGCGATGGAAAGTTAGACCTTGTGGTGGCTAATTCCCAACCTACCGGAACAATCTCGGTTCTGCTTGGAAATGGAGACAGCACCTTCCAAGCTCCTCGAAGGTTTCCTGCGGGCGATAGCCCAGCGTACATCGCCGCCGGCGATTTTAATGGCGATGGAAAGCTCGATGTAGCGGTGGCGAACGTTAGCTCCAACACGATCTCTGTGCTGCTGGGCAACGGCGACGGGACCTTTCGAGCCCCGCTCAGCTTCAAAGTTGCGTCAAGTCCATCGGCGCTCGCCTCTGGGGACTTCCGAGGCGAGGGCCAAGTCGACCTGGTTGTCGGCAATTCCAGTTCTAACGATGTGGCTCTGCTCGTGGGCAATGGTGACGGAAGTTTTAAACCAGGACCGAGCCTGGGCGTTGGTTCCGCCCCGCAGTTCATCCTCGTCGCTGATTTGAACGGTGATGGAAAGCGCGATATAGCGGTAGCCAATTCAGCCTCCAATACGGTGTCGGTACTGCTCGGCCATGGCGACGGCAGTTTCCAACCGGCGGCGAATTACGCTGCCGGGACCGGGCCGCTGGCTTTAGCCATCGGGGATTTCAATGGCGATGGAAAGCCGGACCTAGTGGCTGCCAACCTTATTTCCGATAATGTGTCTGTGCTGCTAAACAACGGTGACGGAACGTTCCGCGCGCCCATCAGCACCAATGCCGGCTCCTATCTAACGTCGGTGGCTGCGGTGGACTTCGATGGTGACGGCAAGGTCGATGTCGTAGCCGTCAACTCGCATGCTGACAAGGTCGCTGTGTTGCTAGGCAATGGCGACGGGACACTGCAGCCGATACAGTTTTTCCCCGCTCCTTCAGCCCAGATTGTGGCTGTGGGAGATTTCAACGGAGATGGAAAGCCCGACATCGCTGTCGGCCAAAGTTCTGACGCCGGACTGCTTACCGTGCTCATGAACAATACGCCATCAGCCGCGGCACCGCTGCGAGCGGCGAATGTTCAACCGCTCGCGACCGCGCCAGCTCCGGCACCTGCACCCGCGCCTGCTACACCCGCTCCATCGCCTAGTGCCCAATCAGGAGTGTTGCGCCCAGCCAGCCTGCGAACATCGACAGCCGAGGTTGGGCCGCCGGTGGGCTTGGATCCCTGGTCGGCTGAGGGGCGTACTGCCATGGCCGAAGCGCGAGCCGCGGATCGCCGACACCAAAAAACCCTAAAGAACGGGAGGGTTTCGATGGCTGTTCGCCCAGGCCCTGGTGCGCGCCTGGTCAGCCGCATACTTCCGAAAAAGCGCTGATTTTCCCGCGCCACAGAGCCCATCGTTGCGTGCACTCCGACTCCGGTCGGTTTCAGACTGCAATGGAACTGTTCTATTTCCTGCTGATGGAACCAGAAAAAGCCGTGGCCAGGCCTAGCGAAATCAACATACCGCCAGAAACGTAGCGCTGCGTTCGCATCCTGCGCCGGTTGCCTCTAAACAAGTGTGCCACAGTCCCGGCGAAGAGCGCCCAGACGCTGTCGCTCAGAACTCCCATAACGGCAAAGAGCACTCCCAGAAACAGAATTTGCGCCGCTACGTTTCCGCGAGACGCGTCGACGAACTGTGGAAGGAAGGCAAAGAAAAAAAGGGCGGTCTTTGGATTGAGGATATTTACAACGATGCCCTCGCCAAAGACCCGACGGAGCGGAACGTCCGGGGTATCTTCTGAAGGCTCAAAGGATTCTTCGCGGCGCACTTTTTGTATGCCTAGATAGATCAGATACGCGGCGCCCAGGTATTTCACGACTGAGAAGGAAGTTACCGAAGACATCAGCAGTGCCGACAGGCCCAGGGCTGCCGCGGCTACATGACACAACGTGCCCACACCGATTCCCAGCGCCGAAACTAAGCCGGCGCTGCGTCCCTGCCCGATACTCCGGCCGATAATGTAGAAGACTGCCGGTCCGGGTATCGCAAGCAGTACCAAGGCTGCGCTGAGAAAAAGCAGAAAAGAGGAGTGACTAGGGATCATGGATGTAGTGTCGTATAAATTCCCTCATCCAGCAATCCACCGCAGAGCTGGCGCACTCGTAGTGGCTGAGTTATCCGCTACACGTTGCTTGCACGACGCGGCATGTGCATTTACAGTGCTTCAGGGCGCACGTGCAACGGCTGAACCTGACCCGTGGCCCTGTTGAGCGTCGGCAAGCCCATTGAGCATCTATAAAATTGAACCGCTGAGCTTTGACAAGGTTCGCACGTATCCCCTTGCTGCGCGTCGCAGCAAAGTAAATGTGCGTGAGTTTGCGCAGCCGCACCATCCGGGCGTCTCCGTGAGACAGTTTCTCGATTCCTTGCCGCAAATTTTGGCGGCTGAGGATTTGCGCGCGATTCTGACGGCGGTCCAGACGGCGCGCCGGCAACGTCGGCCGATTTTGTGGGGACTCGGCGGGCATGTTATCAAAGTCGGGCTGGGACCAATTCTCATTGACTTAATGCGCCGTGGCTTCATTTCCGCGCTGGCAATGAACGGAGCGGCCCTGGTCCACGACTTCGAAATCGCGCTGGCAGGAAGCACCTCGGAAGATGTACCGGCCGGGCTTGGCGGCGGAAAATTCGGCATGGCTGAAGAAACGGGTCTGCACATTAATGAGATGGCTAGCGATGCGGCGCGGCGCGGAGTTGGATTGGGCGAAGCTGCCGGAATGTTCCTGGCAGCCGGCCGCCTGCAACCCAAGTTTCTGTCGGTAAGCGTTTTGGCCGCTGCCTACCGAGCGCGCATTCCGGTTACCGTACATCTGGCCATTGGCACGGATATCCCGCACATGCATCGAGCAGCCGATGGAGCATCGCTCGGGGTGGCCACGTTTGCCGATTTCCGTTTGTTCTGCGCGCTTGTGAAACAGATGCAGCCCGGGGGCGTTTACCTGAACTGGGGCTCGGCAGTCATACTGCCGGAAATTTTTTTGAAGGCCGTTTCGGTAGCGCGAAATCTTGGCACGCCGCTCGTTCCCATCACGACCGCGAACTTCGATTTCATCCAACATTATCGGCCGCTGCAGAATGTCGTCAGACGGCCGACCGCGCGCGTGAAGTTTGGCAGCAAACAGTCGCGAGGCTACGCGATTACCGGTCATCACGAGATTATGCTGCCATTATTCGCGGCAGCTCTAAGCGACGGGAAAGCCCCTTCCCGCGGTCGCCGGCGCAAAAAATAATGAGACCAGCGGAAGAAAATCAGGTGCCGCCGGCCCCTGGCGGCGAGGCAGCTGAAAACCTGCCTGAGCCCGCACGCACTGCGCCGGGGCCGCTGTTATCCCAGTCCCAGGAGCAGGAACCAGGGAACCAGCCGCCCAAGCCTCAGTCAAGCGTTCCAGACGATCTCCGCGTTCCATGGTCTTGGCTGCACGTCATCGCCTTTGTGTTTTTTTTCTTTGCAAGCCAGCTCGTAGTGGTCATGGGAATGGCAGGGTATTTCGCTGGTGCCCGGCACATGAAATTCGCCGCCGTGCAGACATTGCTCACCACAAACACACCGATCGTGGTCGCCGAGCAATTGTTGTTGTTTGGCGCCCTGCTCTTTTTTCTTTACGTCGCTGTTGGGGTTCTTTACCAGGTACCTTTTTGGCGAACCATCGGCTGGCGGCCCTTTGGGCAGCGCTGGACTTCACCTCGGCTGTGGTTCCTAACAGGCTGCATGCTGGCGCTTGGCGTCGGGGTCGCCAGCTCCCGTTTACAACCGACCGGTCCCATGCCCATTCAAGAGCTTTTCAAGGATCGCACCGGCACTCTGCTCTTGATGGGTTTCGCGGTACTGGTGGCGCCGCTCGTCGAGGAGACCATTTTCCGTGGTTTTCTCTACCCGGTGTTTGCCCGAAGCTTCGGAGTCCCCGCAGGAATATTGTTGACGGGGATTCTTTTCGGCCTGCTCCATGGCGGTCAATTGGGCTGGACCTGGGGTTACGTGGGTTTGCTCACGACGGTGGGCATTATTTTTACGTTAGTGCGGGCGCGAACTGGAACGGTGTATGCGAGTTATCTCTGTCATCTGGGCTATAACTTCATGTTGTTTCTCGGCAGCGCGGTAGCCACGAAAGGGTTCACGCACTTTAAACCGCCGGGTGCATGAGACCGGCCACCGAGAGCGGCTCGCATTCATCTCTCGCGAGCACCCGTGAAGGACAACGGTCAACCAGCAATGCAGAAGTACAACAGTACGTTGCGCTGCGAGGAGCGAACTTCGTGCATGTAGCACGGCCAATTGAGTGGACCGCGGAGGGCGTGATTGTGTTGGACCAGCGCCTTCTTCCCGGCGAAGAGCTCCGCCACACCTACACAGATTATCGCGAAGTAGCGCGTGCGATTCGTGAAATGGAAATTCGCGGTGCCCCCGCGATTGGGGTGGCCGCTGCCATGGGCGTGGCCCTCGGGGTGCTTCGCTCACGGGCTACGACGCTCGAAACTTTACAGCGAGAATTTGCGACGATCTGCGAGGTGATGTCTAAGACCCGCCCTACCGCTATGGACCTGTTTTGGGCCATTGCCAGGATGAAAGACAAATTTGCTGAAGTTACGGTGGAGGGCCCCGGTGCGAACCTAGCGAGCGTGCGAGAAGCGATGGTTTCTGAAGCGCAGAAGGTGCACCTCGAAAAGAGGGTCACTGACGAAGCCATTGGGCGTTATGGCGCGTTGCTGATGCCGCAATCCGGCCAGGTGATGACCCAGTGCAATGCCGGAGCGTTGGCCACGGCGGGAATTGGCACCGCGCTGGGAGTGATTCGTGTGGCCATCGAGCAAGGCCACGAGCTGCATGTGCTCGTTCCGGAAACCCGTCCGTACTTGCAGGGCGCCCGCCTGACCGCTTGGGAGTTGCACAAGGGCGGCATTCCGTTAACGCTGATTACCGACAACATGGTCGGTCATTTCTTGAAAGCGGGAAACGTGGGCGCAGTCGTCGTGGGCGCCGATCGGATCGCGGCCAACGGAGACACGGCGAACAAAATTGGCACCTATCAGATCGCCGTACTGGCGCACGAAAACAAAGTTCCATTCTACGTGGCGGCTCCAGTGTCAACGTTTGATCTTTCGATTCCTTCAGGCGAGCACATCCCTATCGAACAACGTTCTGGGGACGAGGTCACGCACTTTCAAGGAGTGCGCATCGCTCCAGACGTGCCCGCAGCACATCCAGCCTTTGACGTTACGCCGGCGCGACTCATCAACGCGATTATCTGCGAGCGTGGCGTGGCCCGCGCGCCATTCGAACAGTCACTGCGTACGCTGGCCGCGGCCGCTCCACCCCAACAAGCCCCACGTTAGCCTGGGAACAAACGGCTCTGCCGGTCGCGTCCTCAAACGGCTCGAATGGCGATTACCACGCGCGGTTTCCCGCGCAGCCAGCCGAACACACCTAGGATTTGTTTCCACGGCCAGTACTTAGCATCGAGCAAGCGATGGGCGATCTCGGACTCCCGGGCGTCGTCCACGATCCGCGCCTCCCCGTCCATCCATTCACCCCGCACATTGCCCCGAGCATCGCTCGGAGCAATGCGCACCCGGGGATTATTCCTGATGCGTTTGACCTTGCCGGAGTCCGCCGTCGTATACACATAAAGAAACGTTTCAGGATGTTCGGGCGAGATAGGTCCGGACGCCGCAAACCACACCGGGGTGCGCACGCCTCGTCCATTTTTTCGGAAGGTTTCTAGGTTCAGGTATTTGTGGCCCGCGAACGGAAGAAGGCCGGGAGCAGGCATTTCGCGATTATGCCTGTTCCCGGGCCCAGAAGCGATCAGCGGTTAACCGTTCAGTTTTTGGGGAAATTCGGATCGGCTTTGACTTCCAGAATCTGCAGGGTGTGCCGGCGAGTGTGCCCGGAGATGAGCATGATCCACTGATACCCATCAAGGGTGCCGATGGCCGGAGCCGGGTGGTCGAAGAAGTGGTCGCGCAAATCGTCCTGGGTGGTCTTCATATAATCAATCGTGCGCACGCGGCTATCCAGAAATAGTTTGACCGAGTCTGCGGGAGCCATGGGCTGCTTGGTCGGGTCAATCGGCTCTGGAGCCGTGGCCTTGTGGCTGCGGTCCTGAAGCATCTTCACCAGCGTGTCGTCTTTTCCCTTGACCGCATCGCGCTTTTCAGGAGTCGGCGGCGACTTCATAACTTTTTCGCGCACCACGCCGAAAATGAAATTTTCGCTCATGGCGATGTGTTGGGCGCATTCCGCAGCCGACCACCGCTCCGGCGAGGGCTTGAAGTTCCATTGCGCTGGGGAGAGATCCTTCGTTGCGTCAAGAAAGACCTGACGCGAGCCTTCGAGTTCGGCCACAGCCTTATCACGATCGGCTTTGGTCAGCGTTTCCGCTGCGGACACAGCCACCGCTGCGAGCAGGAATATTGCCAGCCACTTTTTCATTTACATCTCCTTTTCATGTAATCATGCTTCCAAGTTTTGCGAAGGGAACCATCCCACGGTATCGAAGCACCAAAGTATACGTTAGTTTCTCCTTGCACGCACCCTCCTGATTGCCGAACGAGCCCCCTCGAACCATCGATTTGTTGGTGGTCGGACAAAAAAGGCCAACTCCTCACAGCTGGGGGATGTGCGGGGATTCTCGTTGCCGAGGAATGAGCGGACCGCCATCGCAACGCGCTAAAGTCAGCTCATGTGGCGGATGCGTTCCGCGAGAGCGCGGGCGCGCTGCCGGGCAATGTCCACAAAGCGCGCGTCACCGGAAATTTGGTCCAATGCTGGAAGAGCGAGCTGCGGTTCCGGAAGCAGCTTCTTATTGAAGTCGGATTCGAATTGCAACAAGGCGTCGTTCACTCCCAAGCGGTCGTATTTTATGCGCCGTTGAAGAGTGACCACATGTTCCTGCTGGCGAGCCAGTCCCTCAAAAACTTGCATCAACTGAGTTGCCGGGGCATTCAACGTGTAATTGAAAGTGACCTCGTGCGACTCACCGCCTTTTTCATAGCGGAACGTTTTGGCGCCGAGGTTGGCGATGCGCCGGTGGACATCGAGATCCAGAGTATTGAAATAATGGAGTTGCACGGCGATCTCAAAAATCTTGGCTCGCAAGGGCGCGCTGACGCGGAAAGGCTGAGGCGATGGATCTTCATCGAGTTGCCGAATCTCGAATGTGGCCGCGTCGGAGTTGTCGCTGACTTTGATTTCGATGAATTCCGGCGAGCTCGATTTGAAAACCCGGCGGTAGGAAAGCGTAGCCCCGGACGCGGCCCCAGCCGAAACTGCCGCCGGTACGCGAACGGCAAACAATGCCAAAGCCACTAGTTGTGCGGCAAGGGCAAAACCTAAGGCCGTCCAAAGCAGGGAAACTTTTGCTCGGGCAATGGTCATCGCGGAAGTGAGATGCGCCACACCGCCGCGCGGGTTGGGCGAACCGCTCCTGCTCGGGTATCGGAGTGGATGCCGTCGATGGGCAGCGCGAAGCGTAATCGCGCATTCTCTGCTTGTAGGTGACAAACCGCCACGGCCAGCGCATCAGCTGCGTCGGAAGGCTCAGGCGTCTCATTCATGCCCAGCACAGCGCGTATCATGATTTGCATCTGCTCCTTGCTGGCCTGCCCGTACCCGGCCACGCAGGATTTTACCTCACGAGGCGAGTAACTGCGCAGCGGCACGCCACGCTGCGCCGCTGCCAGCAGAACCACGCCGCGCACTTCCGCCAGACGCAGCGCCGTTTTCATATTCAGTGCGGTGAACACCGATTCCACGGCCATTGCGTCCGGTGAAAATTTCTCCATGATCTCCGAGAGCCGATCGTACACCTCGCGTAAACCCGCCCCCGGACCTTCCTTGCGACCCGCTGCTGATGGGCGAAGCGCTCCGTAATACACCATGCGCACATCCCGCCCATCGGTCTCCACCACTCCGTAACCGGTTGGCCCCGCAGCCGCCGGATCAACGCCCAGCACTCGAAAATAGTTTCCGTTGGTTCTGAGATGGGCGTTCATCGCGCACAAGTGTACGGCGGCGCGAAAACCCTTGGCTAGCTTTATTTCGCCATCGCGAATACTAGCCAACACCTCGGTTGCCTCGTAACTAGCCTCGAGACGAGCTCACGGTGACGTCCGCTAGTGGCACCTGTGGATGCCGTCGAGCAATTCCTGTTCGATGACTCCAGCCAAAATCGCCGAACCTGCATTTCCGGCCTTACGCCTTTTCGGCGAATCCATGAAGCGTATTGTCAGAGGGTTCAAGGAGGAGGTACTTACCCCGCGGCCATCACTGCCTGAATCTCTTTCTCATCAATATCAAAATTAGCGTAAACGTGCTGGACATCATCATGCTCTTCGAGCGTCTCGATGAGCCTCAGCATTTGCGCCGCCGGCGTCCCCGTCAATTTCACGTAATTCTGCGGCACCATCCCCAACTCCGCGGATGCCGGGGTAATCCCGGCCTTCGCCAGCGCCTCACGCACGGCTTCAAATTTCTCGGGCGGCGTTACCACGTCCCAAGCTGAGCCGTCATCTTTCAAATCGTCAGCGCCGGCATCGAGCACGATATCGAGCATCTTGTCTTCGTTGGCCTGTTCCTTCGGCACGATGATTTCGCCCTTGCGATGGAACATCCATCCAACCGCGCCCGCTTCGGCCATATTGCCGCCATTCTTGCTCATCATGTGGCGAATCTCGCTGACCACGCGGTTCCTGCTACTGGTCACCACTTGAATCAGCAAACCCACCCCACCTGGCCCATAGCCCTCGAACGTCACCTCTTCATATTGCTCGCCTTCGAGCTGTCCGGTGCCGCGCAAAACAGCGCGCTCGATGTTTTCGTTGGGCATGTTTTCGTTCTTCGCCGCGCTGATGGCCTGCCTGAGCCTTGGATTTGTGTTTGGGTCGCCGCCGCCGGTTCGCGCAGCGATCGAAATTTCTCGAATCAATCGCGTGAAGGCGCGGCCGCGCTTGGCGTCAGTTGCCGCCTTCTTGTGTTTAATGGTGGCCCATTTTGAGTGCCCGGACATGGAAAGTGCCTCGTCGAAAGAATTTAAGGCTCGCGCTATTGCAGCGTGAGTGAGTACGGCATATTGCTTTCGCGGCTACAGCGTTACCCGGGGCCGCAATTCTCAGCTTTTGCCTCGTTAGTCTAGCACAGCCGCGCATCACCCCGTTAGCACCACAGGGCATAAACAATGCCGGAAACGTCGCACCTCAAATCCCGGTCCGCGGTTCTATTCTGTGCTCACCGTTACCCCTCGCAGCCAGTCAAATTCAGTAGCCCCTAGGAGCCCAAGCATGGGATTCTACAAAGTGCGCAGTCGGCCGACCTCCAGGATCTTTGGCATCGTCTTAATTCTTCTCGCCGCCGCGATTGTTTCCCACCAAGGGCTGGCGCAAAAAACCGCGCAAGAGACCGCGGAGCGCGACCGCTGGCAGCATCCTGCGCAAGTCCTCGACGCTCTCGAAATCCGAGCAGGTAGCATCGTCGCAGACGTCGGAGCCGGTGACGGCTACTTCACCTTCCATCTCGCCAAGCGGGTAGGCCCTACGGGAAGAGTTTACGCGGAAGACATCGTTGATAAAGAGCTTGCCAAAATCCGCTCCGTCGCCGCGCAACGCCATCTGACTCAGATCGAAACGATCCCGGGAACCCCCTCCGATCCACGCCTGCCCGCCGACGCGCTCGATGCAATTCTGGTCATGAATGCTTTCCACGAAATGGAGAATTTTGACGAGATGTTGCAAGGGCTGCTTCACGCGCTCAAGCCTGGCGGGTTGCTCGCCATCATCGAAGCGGAAGACAAAATGGGTGAGCCGCGCAGCGCCTATCAGAAGCGTCATAAACTCCCCGAAGAGCTTGTTCGCCAAGATGCTGCGCGTAACGGCTTCCAGTTTTTGCGTAAGCTCCCGGGCTTCACCAACCCTGATCGTGACCGCACCTATTACTTCCTGCTCTTTGCGAAGCCGAAAACAAGGTGTTCAAAATGGCCTGGGCCTACGATTTGTAATCCTTGCTTGGCCGCTACGCTTGGCGCGGTCGCCGCCACCGGTAACGAACCCTATACATCTCAACACCAGGGGCCCGCCGATTCGACGCGCCTCTGCGCCAGGTGGAGTAGGGAACCCGTACGCGGCCATGGGGACACACTCCTGCGACCGTTCGCGCTGGTAAGCGAAAAGCGGGATTCCCCGGCCTCACGCATTTAGTGCTATCGTGGTAGGGGCACTTGTCTAACTCTATTTGCGCGCGGTCCGAGGGGTTAAGCCTGATCTTAGAGGTGAGGAACATGAACAAACACAGCAATCTTCAAGGGATCGTACTGCTCGGCGTTGTTCTATCGCTCGCGGTAGTTCTCCGGGCGCAGCGCACCCCCAAGACATTGGTCGTCAACGGGAAAATCATGGGCTCGACCGTCCTGCAGGTCGATGGTCGCTCCTATGTGGATATCGAAACTCTTGTGCAGCTCACCAAAGGATCAGTCAAATTCGAGTCCAACAGGGTCGTATTGACAATTCCTGAAACAAGGACCGTTTCTGCCACCGCCGCCGCCGCACAGCCGCAAATCGCGCAGGGTTTGACAAAAGAATTTGCGAGCGTAGCGGTCAACGCTTTGGGCAACATGAAAGAGTGGAAGGCCGCGCTCGAAACCATGGTTACCTTTGGATTGGCGGTCAGCCCGAGGTGGGCTCAGGATTATCGCGACCGCGCGAAGACCAGCCTGTCGGAGGCAAGTATAGCGGCGACGTCTGCTTCCGACCACAATGCTCTTCAACTGCTGAACCATCAATTTGCCAGCCTTGCGAAATGGGCCGGCGACCTCAGCGCTGAACGCAGTGAGCTAAACGGCGCCAGAACCGTCGATCCGGATTCCTTGCGAACCGATCAAGCACTCGCCAAAATCTCCGACTGCGACCGGTTCCTCAACTCTATGCTCGTCCGCGGCAATTATGTTGACGGTTCCGGCTGCCGCTAACACGCAAAAGACTCAACACCCAAGGTCGCCCTCGCTCGACGGTATCGATATCGAAGGGGCCACCGATGCTGCGGGTTGATTCCGGGTTTTTCTGATCCAACGTAGAGCCTTCCACTGCTGCGCGGAATCCCGACCGGTCGGGCAAGTTAGCCTTGTCCAGTCGGCGTCCGAGAGCAGCTTCGAAACTCGTTACGGTTTGATCCAAGATGTAGTACAAGTGAGGGCGCTTTCAACTTCATGAATCACGGGAGGACAATGTCGTGGTTAAACGCCTAACAACGTTCGCGATAGTTGCAGTGCTCGCCGGACTTGGCGCCCTGGGAGGGTTTCCCCAAGCTCCCTCGGCTCCTCCTAAGCCCGGGGCTGAACAAGAGAAGCTCGCTTTTTTTGTCGGCAGGTGGAATTCCCAGGCAGATCTGAAGGCTAGCGCATTCGGCCCGGGCGGCAAATACTCCGGGACCGAGACCTGCGAGTGGGTAGCCAACCGCTTTGGCATCTTGTGCCGCACGCAAGGCACTCTACCGATGGGCCCGATCACCGGCGTCAGCATGATCGGCTATGACGCCGGAGAGAAGACCTACGTCTATTCGGAGATCAACAATTTTGGTGAAACATCGATCTCCCGTGGAACCGTTGACGGCGACACTTGGACCTGGACCAACGACGCCAAGATGGCCGGCAAGCTGATGCACCAGCACTTCACCATGAAAGTGGTCTCGCCAGACGCCGCCACTTACAAGTTTGAAATGGCCGAGGGCGACGGGCCGTTTAACATGGTCATGGAAGGCAAGCAAACGCGACTCACCGCGGGCAAACCAACACGCAAGAACTAATCTCGCCCGCGATTCGATTCACTCGCCACGCGTAGCTAGGCGTGCGCCGGAACTGCTGCACCGATAGCCCATCCGAGGAGCAAGAGTTGAGTTTTTCCCAGCGCCTGCAAGAAATCCGCGAAGGATTCGAGCGGCCATTCTGGGTTGCCAACATCAGCGAGATCTTCGAGCGGCTGGCCTACTACGCGGCGTTTGCTTCGCTCGTCAATTACCTTCATGAAACGCTCACGTTTCCGGCGCAGCAAGCCGCGGATCTGGCCGGATGGTTTGGTGGCCTGGTATGGTTTCTGGCAATTTTTGGCGGCACGCTGGCCGACCGCCTCGGATTTCGCCGTGCCCTTTCGCTCGCCTACCTGATTCTGAGCTTTGCCTATTTCTTGCTTGGCTCCATCGGAGCAGGATGGATGGCGCCGATACGATCGGCCATCCCCCTGTGGTGGCTGGTGCTGTTTATTCTGATGCTGCCGGCGCTCGGAATCGCGCTCGTCAAACCCTGCGTGGTCGGAACCACGGCCCGCGCCTCCAAAGAAAATGTCCGTTCCATCGGCTACTCTATTTACTACACGCTCGTGAATATCGGCGGTGCGGCTGGTCCTTATATGGCCTCGCTGACCCATCGGCATGTCGGCGTTACCACCGTTTTCCGAATGTCCGCGGTTTGTGTCTTCGCCATGTTTTTCGCGGTGCTCCTGTTTTTTAAAGAACCCCAAGGCGCGCGGGAAACGCAAGCTCCCACGGTCAAGGAAGTAGCCAAGAACTTCCTGACCGTGATCTCGAATCCGAGGTTCATGCTTTTCCTTCTGATTTTTACCGGCTATTGGATTGTGTTCTGGCAACAGTACATCGTTCTTCCGCTCTATATCCACGGTTACGTCGATCCTCAGGCCGACGTTGAAAAAATCTTGGTCGTCGATGGGTTAACGGTGATCTGTTTCACTGTCCTGGTCAATCTAATGACCAGAAAAATCCCGCCATTTCACGCGATTACTCTCGGAACCATGATTTCGTCGGCGTCCTGGCTGATTCTTGCTTGGCGTCCCACAATTGGTATGGCCATGTTCGCTCTCTTTGTTTTAGCGATTGGAGAGATTACCCAGGCGCCCCGCTACTATGAATATATTTCGCGGCTGGCTCCGCCGGGTCAGCAAGGAACGTATATGGGTTTTGCGTTTTTGCCCATTGGTATCGGGTCGTTTATTGCTGGGCGCCTCGGCGGACGCCTGATGCATCATTTTGGCGAAGTAACCCACCAACCGGAACGGGTCTGGTGGGCGATATCTGCGGTTGGGCTCGGAACCACTCTGCTGCTCTGGATTTACGATCGCATGGTAAAGCCAGCAGCGGCACCCGCGTCGTCGGAAGCGCAGGGCCGGTAAACGGGGACGCGCATAACTCCGGATGTATGGATTAATTCACCAGACGCCGGAGCTGGGCGAGTGCTTCCTGCGCGAGGCGATAGCGAGGCTCGATGCGCAGTGCAGTTTCGAAAGAGGTTTTTGCGCGACCATACATTTCTTTGGCGAGATAGGCGCGGCCCAGATTGAAGTGCGGAAAATGGCGCGACTCGTAGCGCTTGGCATCTAGCGCGCGCTCCAGCCAGGAAACCGCTTCATCGTAGCGATGCAGCTCGATCAAATAGGCTCCGATGTCGTTATAGGGGTTGCCAAATTCAGGGTCGATCTCGATGGCCTTCTTGCACTGCTCGATGGCCTCTTCGAGCTTCCCCTGAAAATGAAATGTCCAGCCCAGAAAGGTGTGCGCTTCCGCGGTTGGCTGCGAGGCGATCGATTTTTCATACAGCTCAACCGCGTGATCGTACTCTCCCTCCATCTGGGCCTGATAGGCCTCTTGGAGGAGTTCCCAAGCGTTGGTAAAACGGTCGAGACTCATACTTACTCTTAATTAACATGACGTTGCTGGTGAGTCAAAGCGCTTTGAAAGACGATGTAGCGGGTTGGGTATTGCTACGTTTGTCGGGGCCGAAACAGCTGGACAAGATTCAGTGCGAAATGAGAAATTAGAAGTTCCGGCATTTTGGCCTACTACGTTTGAGGAGAACAGTTCGAATGCTCGCTTGCAAGCTGGCCCTGCGCTGCGCTTTGTTGATGCTCATTTTGATTCCCGCTGAGGGTTTGTTTAGCCAGTCTCCGGAGAAAAAATCCGACGACGCCAAACCAGCGCTGAACGTCGCCGCAGGTAAGAGCATTTTTGAAAAACGCTGCGCTGTTTGCCATTCCGCAGCCACCGAAAAGAAAAAAATCGGCCCGGGATTAAAGGGGCTTGGCAAGCGTGAGACATTTGCCGAGGGAAAGCCGATCAACGACCAATCGCTGCGCACCTGGATTGAAAACGGAGGGAAGAGTATGCCGAGTTTCAAAGGCATTCTCACCGCAGACGAAATCCGCGACGTAATCGCCTACCTGAAAACTCTCTAATTCACCGTCGATGCAAGGTTTTTTGCGCACAAAATTTGGTCCTTTACGTTGCTCGCCGAGGGACGGGCCCGCACCTACCCCACGCCCAACGTTTGAATCTTCTGCGGTGCAAGACTGAGTTCATGACCATGCCCGATCGCACCTACAATCTCGCTCTAGTGGGGTTTGGAAACGTCGGAAAGGAATTGGTCCGCCTGCTGGTAGCCAAGACTGCCGAGCTTCACAACGAGTATGGAATCACTTGGAAGCTGACCGGCGTGGCCTCCCGGAGAGTTGGTTGGGTGGCCGATCGTCACGGCCTCGACCCCGCCGCCTTGCTGAGCCACGATTGGCCCGGGCCGTCACCAGGGCGCGCCCCTGGTAAGGTTCGCGAGTGGCTTGCCGCCGCACGCGCCGACGTACTGTTCGAGGCTACCTCGCTCGATCGCCGTACCGGACAGCCCGCTACCGAGCACCTGCGAGCGGCGCTCGAATCCGGGGCGCACGCCATCAGCGCCAATAAAGGACCCATCGTACACGCCTATCGGGAGTTGCGGGACCTGGCGCGCAGCACAGGTCGCCAGTTTCTTTTTGAGTCCACGGTGATGGACGGTACTCCGATCTTTTCCCTGTTTCCGCACGCGCTGCCGGCGGTCGAGTTGCGCGGATTCCGCGGGTTGCTCAATTCCACCAGCAACGTCGTCCTCACAGAAATGGAGAAAGGTCTATCTCTCGACGAAGCCGTTAAAAAAGCGCAGGAGATTGGTGTCGCCGAAACAGATCCCTCAGACGATCTCGACGGTTGGGATCCCGCCGTAAAAGTCGCCGCTCTGGTCATTGTTCTCATGGGCGTTCCGATTGACCTTGATCAAATCGAGCGGGTCGGCATACGAACCGTGACGCCCGGGCAGATTCGCGCCGCGCGCGCGGAAGGAAAACGGTATAAGCTAATCTGCCGCGCCGAGCGCACTTCGAGTGACCATAGCCATACGGTGCGCGCCAGCGTCAAACCCGAGCAACTGCCGATGAGTGATCCCTGGGCGCTGCTCGAAGGAACCACATCGGCTCTGCGACTCGATATGGATGTTTTCGGCCTATCCATCATCGAACATAAACCTGGCGTCATCGCCACCGCCTATGGCCTGTTCGCGGATTTTATCCGCGCGGTAAAGGGCTAGTCGGCAAGGCATAAAGGAAAACTATGAGCATCGCAGCCTCGCAAGAAAAAAACCTCAAGATGCTCGATGTCAAGTGGGCCCGTGCGCAATTCCCAGCCTTGAAGGAAACCGTCAACGGGCAACCGGCAACATTTCTCGACGGACCGGCAGGAACGCAGGTTTCGCAGCGGGTCATCGACGCCGTGCGCGATTACTTTGAGCACTCCAACGCCAATACTTGCGGCGCGTTTGCCACCAGCCACCGCAATGACGCGATGATTGCGGCCACGCGCCGAGCGATGGCCGATTTCCTGAACTGCGATAAAGATGAAGTTTTCTTCGGTCCCAACATGACCACGATCACCTTCGCGCTGGCACGCGCGATTGGCCGCGAGCTTCGCGCGGGCGATGAAGTTGTCGTCACCACCCTCGATCACGACGCCAATGTTGCGCCCTGGCGCGCCCTGGTAGAGCGCGGTGTGATCATTCAACAAGTCGATATTCACGAAGAAGATTGCACCCTGGACATGGATGATTTGCGGCGCAAAATTACTTCGCGCACAAAACTTGTCGCCGTCGGTTACGCTTCGAATGCGGTGGGCACGATTAATCCTGTGGATGAAGTGGTGCGACTGGCGCATCGCGCGGGCGCCCTGGCATTTATCGATGCTGTTCACTATGCGCCGCACTGTGCCATTGACGTGCGCGCGCTCGATTGCGATTTCCTGGCATGCTCGCCCTACAAATTTTTTGGTCCGCATATGGGCTGCGTCTACGGAAAGCGTGAACATCTCCTGCATTTCAGCCCCTACAAAGTACGTCCGGCTCCCGACACGATCCCGGATCGTTGGGAGACCGGAACACAAATTCAAGAAGGCCTTGCAGGAGTCGGCGCAGCCATCGACTACCTTGCCGAGCTCGGCCGGCGATGCGATTCTCTGGTTGCCAACCGCCGTGCGGCTTTGCTCGCCGCGTATCGCGCCATCCGCGAACACGAGATGTCGCTCGCGACGCGAATGATTTCCGGTTTGCTTTCCGTTCCTGGGCTGCGTTTCTACGGAATCTCCGAACCCCAACGCTTCGCCGAGCGGGTGACGACTGTCGGCGTGCGATTGGCGGGACACACGCCGCTCGAAGTCGCCACATTCCTCGGCGAGCGCGGCATCTTCACCTGGGACGGCAACTACTACGCTCTTAACTTGACCGAACGCCTCGGCGTAGAAAAAGACGGAGGTCTTCTGCGCATCGGTCTTGTGCACTACAACACGGCCGAGGAAGTGGATCACCTTTTGGCAGCTCTAAAGGAATTCGCCGAGAACCGCAAAACCATAGCAGTGGAGCGCTAGAGTTCGAGCCAATGCGCCATCTACTCCCGAGAGTCGGCGAAGTTGCCAGAAGTCCCAGTAGACGTTGCGCTGGAAGAAGGCGGGTCATTGCGAACCATGAATCTCTCGTCGATTTTGCCGCCACTCGAAATGACTACTGAAACTGTATGCCCAACCGACCCAAGCCAGTTGTGCTGACCGTGCTCGATGGCTGGGGGTACCGCGCCGAAACGCGCGGGAATGCCATTGCCCTGGCGCGCAAACCTACCTATGACTTGCTGATGCGGTCCTTTCCCAATACTCTCATCCACACCTCCGGCCCCTTTGTCGGCCTTCCTGAAGGGCAAATGGGCAACAGCGAAGTCGGCCATCTCAATATCGGCGCCGGCCGGGTAGTCCACATGGACAGCACGCGCATCGACCAGCTCATCGCCACCGGGCAGTTTTCGAAGCAGCCGCTGCTGCTGCAGGCGATGGAGCGCGGGCGGCAGCATCAATTGCATCTTGCCGGACTGCTGAGCGATGGCGGCGTACATTCGCACATCAATCACCTTTTCGCATTGCTGCAGATGGCATGTGAAACTAAAGTCGAGCGAGTGTTTGTCCATTGCTTCATGGACGGACGGGACACCGCGCCGCATAGCGGCATAAATTATTTGCGGCAGCTTCAGCACAAGTGCCGCGACTTCGGCCGCGGTGAGATTGCCACGGTGATCGGCCGCTATTACGCGATGGACCGCGACAATCGCTGGGAGCGCATCGAAAAAGCGTATCGCGCAATCGTTCACGGCGAAGCGGAAACAAAATCTGCCGACCCGCTCGCCGCCATCAAGCAAAGCTACGAGCGGGGCGTCACCGATGAATTCATTCAGCCGATTGTGGTTCTCTGGCCATCCGCTGCAGGGCCATCCGGCGGCCAGCCGATAGCAACGGTTCGCGATGACGATGCCGTCGTCTTTTTTAATTTTCGCGCCGATCGCGCCCGCCAAATGTCCCGCGCGCTTGCCGAGCCGGGCTTCGATAAATTCGCGGACAATCGCCGGCCCAAGAATCTTTTCTTAGTGGCCATGACCCAGTACGAAGAAACCTGGACATGGCTGAGGTACTTGATCGGCCCCGAAAAGCTCGAGCACATTCTCGCGCAAGTGTTTGCGGAGCGCGGTTACAAGAATCTGCGCTGCGCGGAAACCGAAAAGTACGCCCACGTCACCTATTTTTTCAATGGCGGAGTCGAGAAACCTTTTGATGGCGAGGAGCGTGTTCTGGTGCCGTCACCGAAAGTCGCCACCTACGACCTGCAGCCGGAAATGTCTGCTGCGGGAATCACCGATGCCGTGGTGAAAGCGGTTGAGAAAGGCGACTTCGACGCCATCATCATGAATTATGCCAATGCCGACATGGTCGGGCATTCGGGAAATCTCGAAGCCACAATCAAGGCCGTGGAAGCAGTGGACGCCGGACTTGCCCGCCTCTACCAGACCCTCAAGCCCCGCGGCGGAGCTTGGCTCATTACTGCGGACCACGGCAACGCCGAAACCATGATCGACCCCGCCACCGGCGGCGCGCACACCTATCACACCACCAATCCAGTTCCGGCAATTTTCGTTACCGACGACGGCCATCTCCAGTTGCGCTCGAGCGGCGCTTTGCAGGATATCGCTCCCACTCTGCTTGGCATTCTAGGCGTTCCCGAACCCCCGGAGATGACCGGCAAAGATTTGCGCCTCGCAAAAAAATGATTCGCACTTCGCCGGCAGAGACCAAGGTCGTCATTTGTGTCTGGCATCTGTTCAGCGAGTGGCGCCCCAAGCCGCTGATGGCTGACTCGCTTCGGCGGCGCTGGCCAGACATGAACGTGGTGCATTTGCCGGACTACGATCGCTTGCCGCAAGAGTTGTCCGACACCAACATCTTCGTCGGCTATTCCCTGCGAGCCAGCCAACTCAATCAGGCGCGCCGTTTGCAATGGATTCACTCGACTGCGGCAGGCGTGGCCCAATTGAATTATCCCGAACTGCGCGATTCCGGAATCATGGTGACGAATTCACGCGGGGTTCTTTCTGCGACCATCGCCGAGCATGGGCTCGGCCTGATGATCGCCCGCGCGCGGAATTTTCCCGATGCCATGCGCTTTCAGGATCAACGCCATTGGGCCCAGCAGGAGCTGTGGGACAAACCACAGCACTTGCGCGAACTCGCCGGCCAAACGCTGCTCATCGTC
>DATNLZ010000130.1:0-3946 GCA_035602605.1 Candidatus Dormiibacterota bacterium | reverse complement strand
ATCCAGGGAGTTGAAGCGCTTCCACGCCCAATCTTCGACGCGATCGCTCTTACTCTGTTCGGCCAAATTGGTTACGGCAAGGTCGGAAGCGGCGGCGAGCAATTCGTCATAGTTTTTATAAGCAGCTGGCAGCCACTTCGCGGGCCGATCGGCGAGGACTCTTTGCAGAAATGTGGTGCTCCGCCACTGATAAAGACTCGTGTCTTTTCCAAGGAACGGCTCAAGGAGGAGGTCGATGGCCGACCGGCGGACTCCTTGCAGGAAAGAAACTTCCGGCGAGTTGGCGTCGGCGATTCCGTTCCAATCCTTAAGGTCTTCGATGAGCTTTTGAGCGCGTGCGTCTTTGGGCTTCACTGTTTTCGCGGCTGCCAATAATTGATCCGCGAGGAAGACGTGGGGATAGCTGTACGTGTCGGTTTGGACTTTCAGCATATCCTCGGGCCGCAAATCGTGGCGGTCATGCAATAGATCGTAGATGCGCGCGGTGCGATACGGCTCTTCCCAGCGATCCGTGAGATACGGTTTGTAATTCGGCCCCACCACACGCGCATTGGCGGAGACAATCAATCCACTTTCCGGGTTGAGCGCCTGCGGGAGCTGGTCAAAAGGGATGTAGCCGGTCCACTCGTAGTCGTCGGTGTCTCCGGGAACGGGTACTTCACCGTGTCCCTTCTTTCGAATCGGCACGCGCGCGGCCATCACGTATCCGATATTGCCCTCGACGTCCGCGTAGACAGCGTTCTGCCCCGGGCCCCACACGCGCTTTATAATCTCGCGAAATTCTTTCCAGTTGCGCGCTTTGCCCAGCCAGTTGTAGCTGTTCGCGAGCCCGCCCGGTTCCGTGGCGGTCCAGCGCAGTGCGTAGGCTTTTTCTCCCTCGCGAAGAACGATGGGCCCGTGGCGCGTCACGGTAACCTTCAGGTGTTCGTCCGGCAGGCCTTTGACGTGGATCGTCTCGTCGATGATTTGCGCCTTCGTCCACGCGCCCTTCACGCGATACTCATCAGGCGAGGCCGGATTAAACGTCTCAACGTAAAGATCTTGAACGTCGGCGCCGTTATTGGTGAAGCCCCAGGCGATGCGGTCGTTGTGGCCGATGACGATCATGGGGGCACCGGGCAGGGTGAACCCTTTGACATTCCAGCCCGGTGCGGTGAGGTGAATTTCATACCAGATTGACGGAATGGAGAGCTCGAGATGCGTGTCGTTGGCGAGCAAAGGCTTCCCGGTGGCTGTGTGAGCGCCACTCACAACCCAGTTGTTGCTACCAAGGCCCTGGCGAATCTCGTTCTTTGATTCCTCGAGAAAATCTTGAATAGACTGCGAGAGAGCAGCAGTCAGATCTGGCTCGCTTTCCGCTGCCAACACACTGGTCGAAGCCTCACGCCTCGCTTTCAGCACGGTGTCCGGCTGCATGTCGTCGTCATCATCTTCATCGCCGGAGTCTGCCGCGGAACGTTGCGAGCCATCATCGATGACCTTGGGGTCGCCGACGACGAAATGATCCATCGGGGCCTCTTCCGAGAAGAGATCTTTTGCGCGATCTGCGCCGGCGCGTTCCGCGACTTTGGCGCGATTCAATTCTCTTTTCCAGGTGTCCGTCAGGGTTCGATACATGTAGGCGGAAATAGCGAGAGTATCGGATGGCTGCCAGAGCCTGGGCTCGTAGTGGAGCAGTGAAAATTCCAGAGGGAGATTCTTTTTGTGCTGCTCGATATATTGGTTCACGCCACGGGCGTACGCTTCCATCACCTTGCGAGATTCGGGATCGAGGAGCGTGGCATCTCGTTCAGCAGCGCCGGCAAAGCCGTTTGTTCGAAACTCTCTGTCGATGAGAAGCGTTCTGGGTCCCAGGATTTCAGAAAGCTGCCCGCGGGCGGCGCGGCGCAGCAAATCCATCTGCCAGAGGCGATCCTGCGCCATGACGTAGCCCTGGGCCTCCGCGAGATCTTCCACCGAGGCGGCGCGGATGTGGGGCACGCCCCAGAGGTCACGGTCGACGGTGACCTCGTGCTCCAAACCGGGCAGGGAAGCGCTCCCGTCGATCTGCGGCAGGGGGCGGTAGATATACCACCAAGCTGAGGCGGCCGCTGCAATCACGAGAATGGCAAAGATCCAGTAGAAAACCCGAAGAATGGCTCGCAAGTTTACTCCCACTCGATTTCAGCAATTTTGAGTGTAGAGGAGGTGATGCGGGTCTGCAACCGAGTGTTAGTGATACTTCCGAACGAACACGCGTGTGGCGAACACCATGCTGCTACAATGCCGCAGGGAGAAGGAATCCGCCTATGTTCGCAGTGCGCCTGATCGGCGTCCTGGCGTTGATCGCGCTGAATGGCTTCTTTGCAGCGACGGAGTTTTCCCTGGTTGCCGTACGGTTGTCGCGCGTGCGACAGCTGGTCGCAAAGGGGAATGCCCGGGCGCGCGTGGTCGAGTTACTCCTCGGTGATTTGCATCGCGTCGTTTCAGGCGTGCAGCTAGGGATCACCCTCACGAGCCTGGCGATCGGTGCACTTGGCGAAGCCACGTTTGCGAAAATGTTTCAGGCGATTTGGCCCCGCAGTTTGGGGGCGCACACCGTGGTCTTCGCACATGCCATCGCTCTCGCCTGCGCATTTGCCCTTTTGAGCGCGCTGCACGTCGTGATCGGGGAATTAGTTCCCAAGACGATCAGTCTGGCCCGTGCCGAACGCGTGGCATTGCTGGTTGCCCTGCCGTTCCATTGGTTCCTGAACACTTTTCATTGGGCGATTCATTTGCTCGATGGAATATCAAGCGCGATCGTAAAGGCTTTGGGAGTTACTTCAGCGCAGGTTCATGGTGTTGCGCATTCGACCGAAGAGCTCCAGATCCAAATCCAGCAGGCCCGCGAGCGCGGATTGATCGCGCCCGGTGAAGAAAAATTCATTCTCAGCGCCATGGAACTTGCTCAGATCCAGGTGCGGGAGATTATGGTGCCGCGGCCGGACATACACACACTTCCCGTGGAGTCCACCCTGGACGAGGTGATGCGAGTTTTCGCAACAACCCAGCGTTCGCGGATCCCCGTCTATCGCGGCACGGCGGACCACATCCTTGGCTTTGTTCATATCAAGGACATGATATGGATCCTTCTCGATCGCGAACGCCGTCTCGAAGAAAACCTGCCACCGCCGCCTTTTGATTTGCGCCGCGTTTTGCGCGAAGTGCTCATCGTGCCCGAGACCAAACCCGCCAGCGAACTGCTTCTCGAGTTGCGCACCCACCACGTCGGCATGGCTCTGGTGGTGGATGAATTTGGCAGCATCCTCGGGTTGGCGACCATGGAAGACATCCTCGAGCAAATGGTCGGCGAGATTCACGACGAATTTGACGTTGTCGAGCGGCCCCTTACGCTCGCGGACGGAGCGCTTATTTTTGACGCCGCCTTGAACGTGCGCGATCTCGACGCGCAATACAACATCTCCTTGCCGGACGACCCGGCTTACGCCACCGTGGGCGGTTTCGTCCTCGACCAATTGGGCTTCATTCCAAAGGGAGGAGAAAGTTTTGAGTATGGCAATTCTCGTTTCTCGGTCGTGGAAATGGACGGAAAACGTGTTGCGCGTGTGAAGATTCAGCGCATTCGCCCGGCTGAAAATGAAAGCAACACGCAGGGGCCTCCGGAGGCAGTCCTGCAACCGTCCAGAGATTCGAAAGCCTCACGGGAGAACTCCTAGGTCATTCACCGCAAATGGCGCGCTACCTCTTCAAACGATTTCTCCTCACACTGCCGGCGCTCTGGCTGGTTCTCACGCTCGTCTTTCTCATGATTCACATCGTGCCGGGCGATCCCGTCGAACAGATGCTGGGGGAGGGCGCGGCACCGGGTCAACTGACGCAATTGCGTCATGTACTAGGATTGGATTTGCCGCTCCATGTCCAGTATGGACATTACTTGTGGCAACTCGGGCGCGGCGATCTTGGT
>DATNLZ010000117.1:0-28256 GCA_035602605.1 Candidatus Dormiibacterota bacterium | reverse complement strand
CCTCGATGTCGGCTCATCGCATCCTGGGGCTGTAGAAGGTCCCAAGGGTTAGGCTGTTCGCCTATTAAAGCGGTACGTGAGCTGGGTTCAGAACGTCGCGAGACAGTTCGGTCCCTATCTGGTGTGGGCGCAGGAGAATTGCAGGGAGTTGTCCCTAGTACGAGAGGACCGGGATGAACAGACCTCTTGTGTACGAGCTGTCCCGCCAGGGGCATCGCTCGGTAGCGAAGTCTGGAAGAGATAAATGCTGAATGCATCTAAGCATGAAGCTCGCCTCGAGATAAGGTCTCCCAAGATGGCTGCGGCCATCTATGAAGGGCGGTCGAAGACTACGACCTTGATAGGCGGGGGGTGGAAGCGCAGTAATGCGTGAAGCTGACCCGTACTAATCGCCCGTTCGGCTTGACCATAAAACTTTCCCAAATCGTCGTATGCCCTCATTGCTGGGGAACGACAACCTTTGCGAAGCTTTTGTGGAATTTGCGGTCCGTCAGCCTTATTCAGCTCAAAGCTCGTTTTTACTTCGAGCTTTTACGACTTTCTTGGTGGCCAAACCGCGGGGGTCACACCCGTTCCCATCCCGAACACGGAAGTTAAGCCCCGCAGGGCCGATGATACTGCACGGGTAACTGTGTGGGAACGTAGGTCGCCGCCAGGATTAATTCAAAAAGGCCGTTCTGAAAACAGGACGGCCTTTTTTATTGGCCGACTCGCTTGGTCGCAAGACCCACGAAAAACTGCTATCCACTGTCGAAAGCCAAGCGACGGAGTTCTACCTAGGCCCGCACGCGAGGTTACCTAAACAAGTATCCCGCAAAGTTGAAGCGTCTGCTCGAAGGGGATACACTCGACAAAATTAAGGATACCGGAGAACGCCAATGCTTCAGCCACCCGATTCGCTGCGCCGGCTAAGCGCCGCCCTCGTGCTCCTAGCCGGTGCAGCTGCTCTCCTGCTGCTGGCGCGTCACGGAGGCACCGATGTTTCCGCGGCCAACCTGACTGCCGCACGCCACGACGCCGCAGCACGAGACCCGCGTCTGGCGGGCGCGTATCGCTTCGCGCAGGATGGCTGGATCTACGTCCATCTGCAGGGCCCGCCGGCCAACATCGGCTTTGCCCATGGTTATTTGCTACAGCCGGAAATCGAGGATGCCTTTGCGGCCGTCGAGCGTGGCGCAACCCATTCCACCAAGCGTGACTGGACTTTTTTCCGAGCGGCCGCCCACGATATGCTCTGGCCAAAAATCGACCTGGAATACCAGCAAGAGCTCCAGGGCATCGTCGAAGGCTTGCGGGCCCGCGGCAGCAAGCTCGATCTGGACGACATTGTGGCCCTCAACGCCTTCGAAGAGCTGCCCGACTATTACGTTCCCTGGTACAACAAGACCCATCGGGTGGCCGACGCGCCCAAACTCGCGAGCCCGGGAAATTGCAGCGCGTTTGTGGCTACCGGAAGCTGGACGAAAGATCGTCAGATCGTCATCGCGCACAACAATTGGACCAGCTACATGAATGGCGAGCGCTGGCGCATTATTTTCGACATCGCACCGGCGCATGGTTACCGCATGTTGATGGACGGTTTCCCGGGGGTGATCGCCAGCGACGATGATTTTGGCATTAATTCCGACGGTTTGATGGTTACCGAAACGACCATCACGCAATTCGAGGGCTGGGATCCCAGCGGAAAAGCCGAATTTGCCCGCGCCCGCAAGGCGCTGCAATATGCCGGCTCGATCGACCAGTACGTGCAGATCATGCTCGACGGCAACAACGGCGGATACGCCAATGATTGGCTGCTCGGTGACCGCAAGACCGGCGAGATCGCTCAGTTTGAGTTAGGTTTGAAGAAGACCAATCTCTGGCGCACCAAAGACGGCTACTTCACCGGCTCGAATTGGGCCCGCGATCCTGAAGTCATCAAGCTCGACACCAAGTTTGACCCCCACAACGAAACCACGTCGCCGAACGCGCGGCGCATACGCTGGGAAGAATTGATGAAGGAAAACAAGGGCCAGCTTGACCTGCCCCTGGCGCAGCAAATGCTCTCCGATCATGTGGATAGCTACGAGAAAAAAGTGGATCCCAACGAGCGTGTGCTTTGCGGGCATACCGACACATCCTCGCGCGGCATTCGAGTATGGGAATGGGAGCCGTATTTTCCGGGTGGCGCGGTGCAGGGCAAAGCGGCAAACAGCAAGATGGCTGCAGCGATGAGCTTTGTCGCGCGCGTTGGCCACCCCTGCGGCGCGGATTTCTTGGCCCAGCCCTTTCTCGACGCTCATCCGGAGTACCGCTGGCAAGCGCCGCTGTTGCGCGACATGAAAGCGGGGCCGTGGACGCACTTTGCAGCCGGCCAACGTGAAAGCGCTTCGCGTTAAGCACGCCATCAGCCCTTAAACATCAGCCTGTTTTTTTGATGGAGTGACCCAGGCGTTGTAACAAGTCTTGAAATCGTGGGTCGTTTCGTAGCGCGTCAAGCCGGGGATCCACGGCGACAAACTCGATGCCTGAGGCTCGCTCCCGCGCCGCTTGTACCAGGTTTTCGATGGCCGGGTCTCGCTCCCCCAGTTGTGCGTAAAGCAGCGCACGTTGGTAGGACACGCTGTCGTCGTGCGACGAAGACCCGTGGGTCATGGCCGCAAGCATGGAGCGCCGCAATCCCTCGATTCCACTTCGTTCAAAAGTCTTGCCGTATTGGTTCACAATTAGCGGCGGCGCTCCCTTAAGCTGCATAGCTTTCTTAGTCTCCGCGACACCCTCGGCATTCAGGCCTTTTAAAAAGTAGGACCTAGCTAAAAATTCATGAGCCACCGGGTAGTTCGGATCCACTTCCAGCGTCTTGCGGGACGCCGCAATGGCGTCGTCGTACCGGCGAGCGTAGTTTAGAATATTGGCCAAGTCCGCGCCGATAATCAGCGAGAGCGGGTCGAGATCCCTCGCCCGGGTCATGTGCGTAATGGCCTCTTGGTGCCGCCCCATAGCCGTCAGAAATTCCGCGTACCACTGGTGGGCCGATGCATCGCCAGAGCTCAATTCCAGGGCGCGCTGAAATTCTTTTTCCGCGCGGCTCCAATCCCGGTCATGTTCGAAATAAATGCCTGCTAATGCCGCATGCGCTCCCGAGAGATTGGGATCAAGGGAAAGCGCTTTTTCGGCTTCTATCCGCGCATTGGTATAGCCAGTCTCCGGCTGTGTGGCCATCCACGATATGGAGACCAGGTGCGTTTGGGCCAGCCCAACGTGCGCCGGAGCGTAATTGGGATCTTTGGCAACTGCTTGCGCAAAATACTCAGCAGCTTTTTTTAGATTCTCCGAACCGCGGCGGTTCCAATAATAGAGGCCCTTCAAATAATCATTGTAGATTTCGGGATCTTTGGCCACCGACCGGCCCAGGGCCGGTTGCGACGGCAACAGCTCAAGCGAGAGTGACTGCGCAATGTGCAGAGCCACTTCGCGTTGCAGCTCAAATAAATTGGCGGCATCGCGCTCATACGTTTCCGTCCACAGATTGGCCTGCGACCGCGCATCGATTAATTGTGCCGTAATGCGCACGCGCTGTTTCGAACGATGGACACCCCCGGTCAACAACACGTCGGCTCCGGTGTCCGCGGCCATCTGGCGTACCGTTCGGTGATTGCTTTTATAGGCCATCGCCGAGGCGCGGGCGATAACGCTCAGCCGCGTCGGTTGCAATCCCCCAAGCGTGGTGATCATCTCGTCGGTAAGGCCGTCGCTAAAATATTCCTGTGTCGCGCCGCCGCTTAAATTCTCAAACGGCACTACCAGGAGAGAATAGTTTATCATTTCGCTTGACACTATGGCGTTATGCGATATAGTTAGCAGCGACACAGCTAGCTGTGGACGACACCGCAGCCAATCCCGGAGGTCGCGTGCCTGCCAATCAAGTTTCCGAACCGTATGCCCCGCTCACACCCCCAATGTTCCATGTGTTGCTCGCGCTCGCTGGCGACCATCTGCACGGTTACGCCATCCTCAAGGAAGTGGAGCTGCGCACCGGCGGCGAAGTCCGCCTCAGCACAGGAACGCTCTACGGCATCATCAAGCGCTTGCTCGCAGACGGTCTTATTGCCGAGCTTCGCGTGCGCCCCGCCGCCGCGAATGATGACGAACGCCGCCGCTATTATCGCCTGACGTCAGTGGGACGGGCCGTGGCCGCCGCTGAAGCTGAGCGCATGGACAAAGTTCTGGTAATCGCGCGCGCTCGGCACTTGTTGAAAAAACCGCGTACCGTGTAGCCAGCTCTGTTTTCGATGCAAGCCGGGAGCTTGAGCTAGATAGTCTGAATAAACGCAGCAGCGTAGCGCAGGAGAAAATCATGCCCGAAGAAAAGTCGATCGCGACGCGATTCTACCGCGCGCTTCTGCGCTTGCTCCCCTTCGAGTTCCGCGGCGATTTCGGCCCGGAAATGGAACAGGTTTTTTCGAGGCAGCACCAGGAAGCCATCCGCGGCGGCAGGCTCGCCGGGCTTGCACGCCTGTGGTGCGAGACGATCGCGGGAATCTTTCGCACCGCTCCGCGTGAGCATCTGGCTATGTTCGCGCAAGACGCAGGTTTCTCGCTGCGCATGATGCGCAAAAATTACGGTTTCACGGTTGCGGCCATCTTCACGCTCGCACTCGGCATTGGCGCTAACTCCGCAATCTTCAGCGTGGTTAACGCAGTGCTGGTACGTCCGCTGCCTTATGAAAACGGTGATCGCATCGTCCTGGTTCAGCAGCAATCGCCGCGCGCGGGATTCCCCAACCAATCCTTTTCGCCGCAAGAGTTTTTTGAGTATCGCGCGCAGAATCATGCCCTCGATGAAGCTGTCGAGTACCACGCCATGAACTTCATTTTGCTTGGGCGCAGCGAACCGGAGCGGGTTGACACCGGTGTGGTCTCCTGGAATTTCTTTGCGGTGTTCGGAATTAAGCCGCTGCTCGGTCGCGGGTTTCGTCCTGAAGATGAAACTCCGGGCGCGCCTGCCGTCCTTCTGTTGACCAACGAATATTGGCTGCGAAGCTTTGGCGGTGATCCCACTGTCGTGGGCAAAAACTTCAGCATGAATGACAGGGTTCATACGGTCATTGGCGTTCTTCCGCCGGTTCCGCAATATCCTGACGAAAACAGCGTGTACATGCCCACCAGTGCCTGCCCCTTCCGTTCCAACCCGCAAAATATTGCGAATCGTCGTTACCGCTTGCTGCGCGTCTTTGGCCGGCTGCGGCCGGGCGTTGATGCTCGGCAGGCTCAGGCTGATTTAAGACGCGTTGCGTCCAACCTGCAACACGAGCATCCCGATGTATATCCCGCAAACAGCGGTTACACAGCTCGGGTTACGTTGTTGCGCGACGAGCTGACGAAAAATGCGCGGACCACCATGCTGGTCTTGTTGGCCGCCGCAGGTTTCGTCTTGCTGATTGCCTCTGCCAATGTCGCCAATTTAAATCTTTCTAGAATGGTCCGGCGCGAGCGCGAATTGGCTATCCGCTCGGCGCTTGGCGCGGGACGGGCCCGGCTGTTCCGCCAACTACTCACCGAAAGTTTTCTGATGGCCCTCATCGGCGGTGCCTTAGGACTGCTGTTCGCGCGAGGCGGCCTCGGTATGCTGGTAACTTTTGCGGCGAGGTTCACGCCACGCGCGCGCGAAATTCAGTTAGACGGCTCGGTGTTATTGTTCACTCTGGCGATTGCGGTCCTCACCAGTCTCAGTTCCGGTTGCCTCCCGGCTTTGGCCGCGCGCGAAAACGTCGTGGGCCATCTGAAAGAGGGCGGCAGCCAGTCCACGGTTGCCGCAGGCAAGCAACGTTTGCGCAACCTGCTGATTGTCGTCCAGGTTGCGGTCTCTTTTCTGCTGCTCATCGGCGCAGGATTGATGTTGCACAGCTTTATGATTCTTCAGCATGTGGATCCTGGCTTTCAGCCGGATAACGTGCTGACCATGCGCATCGGGTTGAACTTCACCAAGTACGACACGCCGGATAAGACGCGAGCATTTTTTGAGAACCTGCTCGAGAAAATACAGGCGCAATCTGGCGTGCGCTCCGCTGCAGCTTCACTGCTGATCCCTCTGAATGCGGCGGGGCCGGCGCGAACCACCTTCCAGCTTGAAGGACAAACTCCGGGAGAGGGCCAGGCGCTTCCCCTATCGGATGTTCGCGTGGTGAGCCCGACTTACTTCGACACCTTGCATATTCCTCTTCTTCAGGGACGGACATTCGCGATGACGGATCGGGCGGATTCACCTGATGTTGTCATCCTGAACCGAGCTGCAGCGCGGCGCTTCTGGGAAACACAGAACCCGATCGGCAAACGTATCTCCACCGACAACGGACACACCTGGAATCAGGTTGTCGGAATTGTTGGCGACGTGAAGCAGTACGGCCTGGACAAAGATGCAACCGAAGAAATTTATTTTCCGATGGCCAAAGTGCCGTTGGGGCAGGCCAACCTGGTGATCAAGACCGCCGGTGAACCGATGAGTATGGCGCGAACTGTGATTGGCCTCATCTACGACATTGACCCGAACCAGCCTGCCGTGCGAGTGCGCTCACTCGAGGAAGTGCGCGCGGATTCGATTGCCGCGCCGCGCTTGACCGCGAACTTGCTGGGTTTGTTTGCGTTGCTGGCGCTGGCGATTGCCGCCGCGGGAATCGGCGGGGTGATGGCCTTGGCGGTGAGCCAACGAACCCATGAAATTGGCATGCGCATGGCCATTGGCGCGCGGCCCGCGGATATTTTGCGGATGGTGCTCGGCCAAGGAATGTCCCTGGCATTGATTGGCGTTGCCATGGGGTTGCTCGCCGCTTTGGAATTAACGCGCGTTTTGCGCGGGCTGTTGTTCGAAGTTACGCCGACCGATCCGCTCACGTTCGCGGGCGTGGCTGCGGTGCTGGTGACGGCTGCGTTTGTGGCCACGTATTTTCCGGCGCGGCGCGCGGCGCATGTCGATCCGATGGTGGCGCTGAGGGTGGAATAAACTCTCGGGACGTCATTTTATGGATCGCGAGTCTAAGGTCGCCGGTTTCTTTCTCTTTCACTCCTCATTTCCTGCGCTAGTTGATTATCGCGACGTACCGGCGCATGGTGTGTTGTCGCCTTGTATCGCCGTCGCGCAAGCCCATGGCATCGAATTGTTTTCCTGAGTGCTTGAGGGTCTCAATGCTGCGATGTATCGAGCAGTTCTTTCAAATATTGCTGCCAGACTGCGGCGTAGGTGTGCGTGCCGTGGCCGCGGGTTTGCTCGGAAATGGGCAGCAAAACGAAGCGGCCATTTTTCACCTGCTTGATTTCGCGCTCGGCAATACCCAGCTCGGGCGGATTGATAAAATCGTCGGCGGAATTGATGAACATGACCGGGGCGATAATTTTCTCGAGCTGCGGTGAAGGTTCGTAATTGCGCGATGCGCTTACTTGATAGAGAAAATCATTGGCATCGAAGCCCGCGCTGCGCTCTCTGATGAAGCTGTCGAGATATTGATCGGCGGCATCGCGTGTCGGGTAATTCTTCTGCATCGGAAGCGGCGCGCTGCCGGCGATCAACAGAAAATCGAGGGCGGTCTGCAAGGCACAGCGGGGCTGCGCGGTATACTCGCCATGTTTCCATTGGGGATCGTTGCGAATGGCGTCCATGGTCATCTTGCGCCAGATACGGTTGCGCCCGGCGATTTGCACCGGCTGGCAGGCCAGGGGCATCAGCGCATCCATGAAGTCCGGGAACGTTTCGCCCCAAACGAAAGAATGCATGCAACCCATCGAAGTTCCCAGCACCAATCGGAGGTGGTTGACGCCGAGTTTTTTTTCGAGAAGCTCGTGGTGCGCTCGGACCATATCGTCGTAGTCGTACTGCGGAAAACGGGCGTGCAAACCATCGCTGGGCTTGCTTGATTTTCCGTGGCCGATCCCGTCAGGAAGAATAACGAAGTAGCGGGAGATGTCGAGCAGCTGACCGGGACCGAAAAGCACTCCCGCGAATTGCGGCTGGAGAAATTGCCGTCCGCTGCCGCCGGTGCCGTGAAGGATCAGGACCGCGTTGCTGACCCGGCCGCTCGAATCTCGCGCGGGATTGCCGAGGGTGGCGTAGTGCAGCTTCAGCTCGGACAAGGTTTCACCGGACTTGAACTGAAAGTCGCGCGCAACGTAGTCACCCTCATGGGCCGAGAACGCCGGTGGTGCTGAGGCTTGGGGGGGCGTTTTGGGCGGCACCTGTTGGGCGCGCGCCTGGGGCGCGACCGCTAAAAGCAGCATGATGAGAAGCCCGTAAGGGGCTGTTGTGCTAAGGTGACCCTTCATTGTGATCTTCCTCCGCGCGCGTGGCACTGTAGCACAACCAACGATCCATCGGTTAGACAGCCACCCGTTGGCAACGGGCCAGCGCAAGGCACCTATTTTTGCGGAGTCGGAGACGACGTTCCTGAAAGTCCGCTGGGCCCTACTCTCTCTGGTTGTGGTTCGCTTGGGGATCATGCTTATCGGCGGATTCCTGCGGTGCAGGATTGGGCAGGGCTCCTCTGGACCCAATGCCGACAATCATTGCCGTGTCACGCGGGAAAATAATCTCGCGGCCGCGCGCGATGAAGTTTCGGTAGACGGACATGCTTGCGCCATACGCTCCCATGGCGGCGCCAAGAGCGCGGGAATGAACTGCGGCGCCGAGAACCATTCCCATCAACTTGAAACCCACTGCGCCGCCCGCGATGCGGCTAGTTGCTGTCCCTGCCTGGCTTGGAACACCACCGGCGCTAGGTTCCTTATCCCCGCCCTGGGCAGCGGCTGCGAGGGCGAGGGAAATGGCAGTGGTCAGGTAGCGCGACTTTGCAGACGTGGCCCGCGCGCCGCCCTCTACATCGAGCTTCATGTTTTCGTTCTGTCCAGCTTGGACGCCCTCGAGGCTCGCGTCCACCCTTTGTTGAATGCCGTCGGGGGGAATCAGTTCTCGGAAAATAATTCGAAGCTGTCCGTTGCGTTTCATACGGCGCGCTGGTTGCGCTTGAGCGACGGTGCCTCTGAGGCGACTGCCTTGCGGAAGAATGAGGCGAGTGCCGTCGAGAAGCGGCCGCGACACCGTGGCTTCGACGTCATCGCCTTTTTTTGAAATTGCGGAGCTGAGAGCTGTGGTGAGCTGCGCGTACAGGAGACTGCCCGGCGGCGGAGTTTCCATGGTCGGCGAGTTCTGGGCCGTGACTGGCTCGATTCCAAAATCGAGCGGGTCCTGTAACTCGGCGACGTAAACTGTGCCAGCGTAAATATTTTGGGGGTGGACTGGGAGGCGTGCGACAAGGTATCGCCAAGCGCGCTGCGGTTTACCCGGCTGGTGAAGCTGCTTCATCGCGCCTTCCCATTGCCTCTTGGCCTCATGTTTCGCCTCGTTCACTTTTTTGGCTGCGTCGTCCTTGAGGCCACTGACGCCGCGCTGTTTGGTCTTGGAGTCGGATGGTGTGACGAATTGGATGACCTGTCCTGAGCCGGGTAGCACGCGCGTGCAGACCGCAGTGTGCTGGCCATTCGCAAAAGTTAATTCGTTAAACGCGACTTCGACGGCGTGCGCCGGCGTGAAATCGCCGTCGAGTGCCGCAACGGTGCGCATCCCGCGTGAGATGTTTGCAATGTTCGTGATTTGTCCGCTGACTTGGGTGCCCGCCGGAATGACCAGCTGGTCAAACGAATAGACGGGCTCAACGACGCGACCGTGAATTGGCTGCCCCACTTTCTTGACGCGCACGTCTTGATCGAGGGCAATTTGAAGAGCCGCGCCAGTGGGTACGATTAACCGGATCCGTACAGGCTTGATCGGTTCGGGCGTTTCGGTGCCGGGCGCCGGCGAGGGAGTCACCGACGAGCGACGTTTTAGGGCGGGCATGGAGTCCATCGATTGTCCGGCGGGTGGAGCTGGATCTTGGGCAGGGGTCCGACTCGGGCACGTTGCCACCAGCAGGAGAAGGCCAAGCAGTTTTACCGTAGGGAGTGCAGCTGTTGTTGATCGCATCATCGCCCTTTGCACCGTTAGATGGATGTTAGGAAACTCTGTTCGATGCCGAAAGATTTGTCGTCATGTCACAAAAACCTGAGTGTTTTTAGATGCTGCCTGGGAAACAAACGCTGTACGCCCTTTGGCGGGACAATCGTGAAGGTCTCTTGCGCGGTGGTGCGATTTGTTGCCGCTGGCAATGTTTGGTCACAAGATGATCGGCCGAAAAAACAAGAGTGCCATTGGCGTTGCAACAAGCATTCCACGAGCGGCGCCGCGAGTCCAAATTGGGCCGACGCGCGCTGCATACGGTGGTCATGGGACTCGCCCGGGCGGCGCTATGATGAGGTATGAGCGAACAAGCTAACCAGAGTCCATCTGCTAAGGCTGAAGATTTGCGAAAGCTGCACCACGGGCCGGAAGTCCTGGTATTGCCGAATGCGTGGGATTGCGCCAGCGCGCGAATCTTTGAAGAGGCCGGGTTTCCGGCGATTGCCACGACCAGCGCCGGAGTGGCGTTTTCGCTTGGGTATCCCGACGGGCAACGCATTCCGCGCGATGAAATGCTTGCCAGCGTGAAAAGGATGGCGTCGCGCGTGCGCGTTCCGGTGACCGCCGATTTGGAAGCGGGGTATGACGACGTTGCGAAAACTGCGATTGGCTTGATCGAATCGGGTGCCGTAGGACTGAATCTGGAAGATTTGGACGATAGCAACTCGCGCACTCTGGTTGAGCTGGCCAAGCAGGTGCAGAAGATAAAAGCTGTGCGGCGCGTCGGTGAAGAGCGCGGCGTGAGGATCGTGATCAACGCGCGGACCGATCAGTATCTTGCGCAGATTGGCGAGGCCGGGAAGCGATTTGATCGCGCGTGCGACCGGCTGCGCGCGTATATCGAGGCGGGCGCCGATTGCGTGTTTGTGCCGGGCATCAACGACGAAGAAACCATCGGGCGCTTGGTGGAGGCGCTGAAGTTTCCGCTGAATATTCTGGTTGGGGCCGGGTCTCCCTCGGTCTCGAGGCTGCGGGAGCTGGGGGTCCGGCGGGTGAGCGTGGGTTCGGGGCTCGCGCGCACGGCGATGGGCGCTACGCGCCGAGCGGCGGAGCAATTGCAACGCACCGGGACGTATGCGGCCATGCTCGACGGAGCGATTCCTTATACCGAAGCCAATAGGCTTTTTGAGCGAGGGTGAAGGTGGCGACCGGAGATGGGCGTCCGCGCCATGGAGGCCAAGGGTTGCCCAGGGTTTTGGGGTTTGCTTGGCGCGGCGGGGTCTCTGGCGCTGAGGACGACTAAACTAGAAAGAAAACGAGCGCTAACGTCCCCAGTTGGTAAGGAATTTTGTGTTGGTAAGGAATTTTGTTGACACCGATACCTGGAACGGGCAGTATACCGGTCCCCGCTCCCTGCGCTTTTTCGTGCAGGTTTAAAGAAAAAATTCGACTCAGCAATACAGGAGCTCTTTGATGAGGAACCGCGTCGCGGTTTATGCATGGTTGTGTACCTGCGTTACTTTAGTAGCGTTCATTCTAGGTGCTGCGGGAAAACCGCAGGCGGCGCAAGGGCCTCCCAGCATGCTCGGCGTTCCCTGCGCTCAGGTTTATGACCTCGGCATAGATAAGCAGGAGAATCTTCGCGCGACGTTAATTATGGTGGGGTGCGGGCTCAGTGCTGCGGGCGATCCCGATGCACCAGCCACTACCACTGATAGCTTCACCGCAGATGCGTTTCTGAACACCAATTTGATAACCGGCGCCGAGAATTACCCGCACATTACGCAGAGCGAAAGCATGGTGTGGAGTAAACCTGATGGAACCACCATAGTGGTGAACTACAACGATTCAGCCGATGCGCCGGTCAACTACTCGGGTGTCTCGGTTTCGACCGACGGGGGCGCAACCTTCAACCGGTTGATGCCTTCACCGTTCGCAACCGGGCACGGCACCAATTTCGGTGATCCCATTGTGGTTTACAACGCGCTCCTCGCAACGTGGTTCGGCGGTGATTTGGCCACCGGTTGTGGTGGGCAGGGGATAGGACTGTGGTCCTCAGCCGATGCTCTGAATTGGGACGTGGGTGCGTGCGCGCATAGCGGGACGAGCGACGATCGTCAATCGATGTGGGTGGATAATAATTCTGCCAGCCCGTTCTATGGAAGGATGTACATCTCCTGGAACGATTTCAGCGCTCTTGGCGGGCAAGCCTTATTCGTCACCTACTCGGATGACGGGAATACCTGGACTGCTCCCAATCGCCTGAGCATCGGGTTCATCCGCAACATTCAGTTAACGGGGAGCCCGCAGGACGGCACCGTGTTTGTGGCCGCGATGAACGAAGGTGGCGGGCAACTAAATCCGCGGACCAACTATATCTATCGGTCCTTGGATGGGGGCGGCACATGGACACAGATCCGTATGGGCGACCCGTTCGTGCCACCGGGCGACACTGGTTGCAATTACTTCGCGAAGATTCAGCCGATTTGGCGTCATATGGGTTGGGGTCAGCCGGCGGTGGGTCCTGGTGGCGTAGTCCACTACGTGTTCTCCGGGCGCGGCTCGAATCCCGGCGATAAGGGAGACATCTTCTATACCCAATCGCTCGACAATGGCGTTACTTGGTCTGCTCCGATCGTTCTGAACAGCGATCAAGCCTCAGGGAGCGCCACCGAGCAGTGGATGCCATCGATTTCGGTGACGACGACCGGTACGGTGCTGGTCGGATGGTATGACCGCAGGAACACAACAGACGGAGCCAACTACGAGTACTGGGGAATTCAGTCGCTCGACAATGGTACAACGTGGCAGCCTGATGCGCCGCTGAGCGATGGGCTGATCGCTCAGCCTGAACAGGTTGATCCGAACATGCAGGCTTGTTACGCGGGGGACTACAATTATCATTCGGCACTGGACAACGTAAACTTTGCAACGTGGACTGACGGTCGTAACGCCATTAGCGGGCACTTTCAACAAGATGTGTACTTCACGCAATCTGCCACTACTCCGCCGGTCAGGCCGAGGGCCCGGCCTGTTCCATAGGCAGTTAGAACAGAGGGTGGCTGGTGGCCGCCCTCTCGAATCTTCCCCAACACCGTACCTGGGGTGTCGCGAGGCAACTCCGCGCCGGCCATCGACCGAGTGTTGCTAGCTTTGGACCATCCCTTAGTCATTCTCTACTAAGCCGAAACATGGGTGGCCGGGTTAATGGTCTGTTGGGAGAAACTTTGCTAAAATAGACGATGCGTTTGTTGCACGTGTACGTTTCAAATTCAGGGGATTCTGCGGGCTGCAAAAACGCGTTGCAGCCTTTTTTTATTGGCGACGGTAGTAAAGATTCCTCGAAACCCGCGCGGTGACATTGCGGTGAGAAACCAAGCGTCCCGTCGTTCGCTCGAACTGACACTTAGGACCGTGGACGCCCGGTACAAGCTAGTTCGAAGTGAAATCTGAAAGACCCTCGGTTTTGCAGTCGGGACGGGGTTGTAAAAGGTTCGGAGCAATCTTCTTAAACAATCATATGAGCCAGAGTATTCGAAATATCGCGATCATTGCGCACGTGGACCACGGCAAAACCACGCTAGTCGACGCCATGCTGCGGCAGAGCGGGATTTTCCGCGCCAACCAAGCGGTGGTGGACCGGGTGATGGATTCAAACGACTTGGAGCGTGAGCGCGGGATCACCATTCTGGCCAAGAATACGGCGCTTTTTTTTCACAACACAAAAATCAACATCGTGGACACGCCAGGGCACAGCGATTTTGGCGGAGAGGTGGAGCGCGCGCTGCGCATGGTGGACGGGGTGTTGCTGCTGGTCGACGCGAGCGAAGGCCCGCTGCCTCAGACGCGTTACGTATTGCAAAAAGCTTTGGCCGCCAAGCTACCGCAAATTGTAGTGCTGAATAAAATTGATCGGAGCGATGCGCGCACCGCTGCCGTGCTCGATGAAATCTACGGATTGTTTATCGATCTGGACGCCGCTGAGGATCAACTTGATTTCCCGGTGTTGTATACCAATGCGAAGACGGGGGTCGCGCACCGCAAGCTGGGCGATGATTCGCGTGACTTACTGCCTTTATTTGAGGCCATCGTTGCCGGGATTCCTGCGCCTACCGGCGACCCCGATGGCCCGCTGCAAGTGCAGGTGACCAATCTCGATTACAGCGATTTCCTTGGACGTATTGCCATTGGGCGGGTGTTCAATGGGACGCTGCACCGCGGCTCGGATGTGGGGATTGCGAAACTCTCTGGGGTGCTGCAACCGACGCGGTTGACAAAACTATTTACGTTTCGCGGTCTGGAGCGCGACGAAGCGGAAACGGTGATCTGCGGGGACATGGTGGCGATTGCCGGAGTGGAAGGTATCCAGATTGGCGAGAGCATCACCAGTCTGGAGAATCCTCTGCCGCTTGAGCCGTTGACGATTGACGAGCCCACCCTGGCGATGGTTTTCACGATCAATAATGGGCCGCTCTCGGGACGCGACGGAAATCTCGTGACCACTCGAGACTTGCGCAGCCGGTTGCAAAAGGAGCTGCTGACGAATGTTTCGATCCGCATCGAGGACGCTGAATCGGTCGACTCGTTTCGCGTGCTCGGCCGAGGTGAATTGCAATTGGCGATCTTGATCGAGACGATGCGACGCGAAGGTTATGAGCTGTTGGTGGGCAAGCCGGAAATCGTGGTGCGAACCGAAAACGGGCAAAAGCTCGAACCGCAGGAATTGCTGGTGATCGATTGCCCGGAAGCATTTATCGGCATCGTGATGGAAAGCATCGGCAGCCGCCGCGGGGAGCTGGCCAAGATGGTCAACCACGGCTCGGGGCGCGTGCGGATGGAATTTCGAATACCCTCGCGAGGACTGATCGGATTGCGCGGACAGTTGCTCACCGATACGCGGGGCACGGCGCTGATTCATTCTATCTTTGACGGCTGGATTCCCTACGGCGGGGAGATGGCGCTGCGGCCTACCGGTGCGTTGGTGGCTGATCGTCCGGGACCCTCTACGGCGTTTGCGCTGTGGGGACTGCAAGAACGCGGCGAACTGTTCATCGGGCCGGGCGTTGAAGTATACGAGGGAATGATTGTCGGGGAGAACTCGCGCGAGGCGGACATGGACGTCAACGTCACGAAAGAAAAGAAACAGACGAACATGCGCGCATCCTCGGCCGACGAGGCGATACGATTGATTCCGCATCGTGAGTTGAACCTCGAGCAGGCTATCGAATTTATCGCTGATGACGAGTTCGTCGAGATCACGCCGAAACTCATTCGCTTGCGCAAGAAAATCCTGGACATTAAGAAACGTCCACGCCGCTGGCAGCAAATTCGCGCCAGCCAGGAATTGACACCGAGTTAAAAGCACGCGGTCATTGCGCGCGACAAATTAAACGAAAAAAAGTGTTTTTAAGGTATGCTCGTCATACCCGCGCTGCCTTACCATTGGTCCGGTACCTAACACCTTCTGACAGCCGGTCAAAAGGCCCCATGCGGGCCTGAATTCGGTAACGTGCGAAATCCCCCGGGGGTTTATTGCATGCAGGAATTGTCCGCTCCATCTAATCGCGGGGAGAACGCTACCGGCGCCCGGATCGCGGCCACCGCTACAGCCGTGCCACCGCATACGATAACCCGCGATGATGTGAAATATTACATGGGCCGGGTCTTCAATATTAATGAACGGCGCCTGGAAGCCATGATGACCGTGGTGGACAACGCGCAGGTACACAAGCGCCACGCAATTTTTCCGATCGACTACACCATTGAGCCGCGGACGCTCGCGAAGACCAACCAGGAATATCAGGAACACTCGATCGTCCTGGGGAGGCAGGCGGCCGCAGAGTGCCTGGTTAAAGCGGGGCTTGCGCCCACCGACATCGACCTGATCATCACGGTTTCGTGCACCGGATTTATGATTCCCTCGCTCGATGCGCATTTGATCCAGCTGATGGGCTTTCGGTCAGACGTGCGGCGGTTGCCGATCACCGAGCTGGGTTGCGCTGCGGGCGCGATGTCCCTGGCGCGGGCTTGGGAATTTCTGCGCGGATTTCCGGGGAAAAATGTTTTGATCGTGGCCGTCGAGCTGCCGTCACTGACGTTTCAGCGCAAAGATGTCTCGCAAGCCAATCTGATTTCAGCAATTCTTTTTGGTGATGGTGCCGCGGCGGTTGTGGTGACCAACCGGCCCGGCAGCGGCCCGAAGATTCTGGACTGCGAGACGTATACGTTTCCTGATTCCATTGACGCAATGGGCTTTGATCTGCGTGACTCGGGTTTTCACATCCTGTTGTCGAAAGATGTGCCGCAAATGATCCGCGATAAGATTAAAGAGCTGGTGGACGGCTTTCTGCAGCGGCATCACTTGACGCGCAAGGAGATGGCCGCATATATTTTGCACCCCGGGGGACAGAAGCTGCTGTCTTACGTCGAAGAAGAGTTGGGCTTATGCAAGTGCGATACGCAATTTTCATGGGACGTGCTCGGTCAATATGGCAACCTCTCGAGCGCAACGATTCTTTTCATTTTCCACGAATGGCTCACGAAGAAACAGATGAATCCGGGTGACTACGGCCTGGCGGCCGCGTTTGGACCGGGATTCAGCGCGGAGATGCTGTTGTTGCAATGGACCTAAGCGTCATTCTGTTTTTAGGACTGCTGGCCGCGGTCGCGCTACTGCGCGTTGTTGAGCTGGTGATTTCGCGGCGTAACCAGCGGGTGCTCGCTGCCAAAGGTGTGCGCAAGATCAGCGAGCCGCACTTCCGCTGGATGGTCCTCCTGCATACCGGCATTTTAATCGGCGCGGCAACCGAGGTCATTGTTGTGCACCGGCCGTTTTTCCCGGCGTTAGCCGTTACCATGGGAATTGTTTTCTTGTTAGCCAATGCAACCCGCTGGTGGGTGATCCGCACGCTCGGCGGACATTGGAATGTTGAGGTGATGGAGTCGGCGCGACTCGGCGTGGTCACGAGCGGCCCCTTTCGTTTTATTCGCCATCCTAATTATGCAGCTGTACTTGTCGAGCTTGCGGCCTTGCCGTTGATTCATACGGCGTGGCTCACCGCTCTGCTGGGCTCTGCCGCGCATGTGTGGGTTCTCTCTCGGCGGCTGGCAATCGAAGAGTCTGTGCTGCTAGCCGATCCAGCTTACCGGTCAGCAATGGCGCACAAGTCCCGTTTCTTGCCAGGCATCTTTTAGCATTAAGAATTCTGTAGAATCATTCTTTTACCTGCGTGTGGCATCACAGCACTCAATGATCGACGTTCTCATTGCCGGAGGAGGTCTTGCAGGATCCGCGCTTGCAATCCAGCTCGGACGATTGGGATTTGGTGTTGAGTTGTTCGAACGCTCGAGCTTTCCTCGGGAAAAACCCTGTGGCGAGGGAATGATGCCGGGAGGCTTGGCGGCGCTGCTGCGCATGGGTATAGGGGGCACTCTGGGAGGTGCGCCATTCGGTGGAGTTCGCTTTCATTTCCGCCAACAGCTGGCTCGAGGGCGCTTCCCCACGGCACATGCCGTGCCCATCACCGGCCGCGGAATCCGCCGCCGGCATCTGGATCAGACTCTATTCCTGGAGGCGGCCAGCACTCCGGGTGTGACCGCGCATATGGGGACGCGTGTCGAGCGCCCCTTGATCGAGCATGGCCGAGTCGTTGGCTTGGCTGTGGAAGGCTGCGAGCGCCGAGCCACGCTTGTGGTTGGCGCAGATGGCCCTCATTCGAGGATGCGCCATGCATTGTCGCTCGATGTCCCCTCGAAGGAAAGATGGATAGGGATGCGCGCGCACTTCCGCCTTGCCAATGGCCAGCGGCAAGCCCGATGGGTGGATGTCTATCACCGTCGAGGATACGAGCTGTACGTCACCCCCTTACCGGACCAGGAATTGCTCGTCGCCATATTGGCTCGGACGGCGGCGATTCACGGGCGGATCCAAGATCAATTTCGTGTGTGGTGCGCCGCAGAGCCGGAGTTGGCCGAGCGCCTCGAAGGGGCCGAGCAGGTAAGCGAATTGATGACCATTTCACCGCTATCGGGAGGCGCGCGCCAGACCTTCCTCCCGGGTTTTGTTCTACTGGGCGACGCAGCTGGTTTTACTGACCCGCTTACCGGCGGCGGCATGACCCACGCTTTGCTTGCCGCAGAGCTTCTGGCAAAGCATGTCGCCCATCAGTTTGGCAGAAGGGAGGCTTGGCTAGGGCTATTTGATCGGGAACGGCGCAGCCTTTTGCGGGACTTTCGTCTCCTGACGCGCATGATGGTCATGTTAACGAGCCATCCCCTGTGGATGGGTGCGGTCGTCCGCGGCCTCGGTTTTTCGCCGCCACTGTTTTCGCATCTGGTCGGCATTTCTGCAGGCGTCTGCCGGCTATGGGGCGGCGAGCACGGGCCACAAGGTCGAAGCGCGCTTGGCGGATACCCATCTCTTTCCAGCTTCTGCGAGAATAGAGCGGACTCAATATGAAACCGCTGGGCTTTAGAAGAATCGTCGGGATCCTATTGATCCTTGTTCTGGCCTTGGCTTGTGACCTGTCCGCACAACAGAAAGCGGTGTATTCCATCGCAGGTGCAAAAAGCAAGATGGAAGTACACGTCTACAAAGATGGCTTTTTTAAGGCCTTCGGTCATGATCATCTCATCGCCGCTCAAGAAATGTCGGGGCAGGTGCAATTCGATGCGCAAACGATAGAGAACTCCAAGGTGAGCTTGAAGGTCGAAGCTAAATCTCTAACGGTGATTGATCCCGGTGAATCGCAGAAAGACCGGCAAGACGTGCAAGCGACGATGCTCAGCGAGAAAGTTCTCGACGTCGTACAATTCCCGGAGATTGTATTTTCGTCTGCGGGCGTTTCTTCCGCAAAAAAGACAGCCACGGCGGCCTGGGAGCTAACCTTGTCGGGATTGCTGAAACTGCATGGGGTGGAGAAGAAGGTTAGCATCCCGCTACGCTTGCGTACCGAAGACCATCAATTGGAGGCCCACGGCGAAGTATCATTGCTGCAGACCGAATACGGCATCACTCCGGTAAAAGTCGGGGGCGGGGCAGTCAAGGTGAAGGATAAACTGAGAGTCAGTTTTACGATTGTGGCGGCAACAACCAATCCATAATGCCAGTTCGTTTTATTTTTCTGGGCCTTTTGCTGCTTGCGCCTACCAGTGCCGCGCCGCAAGGTTCGATCGGCGAGGTCAACAAGCCAGCTCAGACAAGCTCGTTCGGTGTCGCGCCTGGAATTGATGCCGGTTTCCGTTTGCTGTATCAACTGAAATTTCAGGAAGCGCGTGAGCAGTTTGCTGCTTGGAAAGACCTTTACCGCGACGACCCACTGGGCGATGTTTCCATGGCCGCTGCTTATTTATTCGAAGAGTTTTATACGCAGGGCGTGCTGACCTCGGAGTTTTTCTTGAATGACAAACGGCTGTTGGGGGGGATCGAGGGCAAGCCCGATCCAAAACGCAAGGCGTCCTTCAACGAAGCAAATGAGCATGCTCGGCAACTGGCAAAGAGCCGATTGAAAATTAACCCGCGCGATGCCGACGCGCTATTTGCGCTGACGGTGGCTGCTGGAATGCATGCCGATTACTCCAGCATCCTCGAAAAACATCAACTCGAGGGCCTACGTTTCATCAAAGAGTCCGACAATCTGGCCAAACAGTTAATCGCCATTCGCCCGGATTCGGCCGACGCGTATCTCGCACTGGGCGCCGCAAATTACATCATCGGATGCCTGCCGTCAGGGAAGCGATTTGTGCTTTGGTTTGGCGGCATCCACGGCGACAAAAAAATCGGTATGCAGCAATTGCGCATGGCCGCCGAGAAAGGACACTATCTGCGGCCGTATGCCAAAATCATGCTGGCGCTGGCCGCCTTGCGCGAGAAAAATGAGTCCGAAGCCCGCACCCTGCTCACCGAACTCGTGGCCGAGTTTCCTCAAAATCATTTGTTTGTGAGCGAGCTTGCCAAGGTAAGCCGCAGGGCTGCTTCGGGCACTAGCTCCCAGTAGGTTTGCAGGCTTGGCGAACCGCCAGGACTAGCCAACTCCCTTTGCTTTTAGCGCTCCTATATTCCCTCCGATACTAAAATCAGTAGGGTCGATATGAAATAGTGTTTGAAACCTGCCCAAACCTAGAAGCACACCTGCAGGCAACCAACTTAAGCCATGGAGTTTCATGGGGGTAGAAGGACTGCACATCGTGTGGATTGTGGGCCGTTAGTTGCCCATCACGTAGTCACCGCCGGGGAAAGTGGAGATCTTTGTATCGTCCAGCCGGACGACTAAAATTGTGGAGGTGGAGTGGTGAAGGGGTCTAAATTCGGTAGTCTCAAGATACTATTCTGTCTTATCGCCGCTGTAGGTCTTACGTACCGCGCTGCCGATGCTCAATCGACGGCTACGCTGCAGGGCACGGTTGTTGATGCGCAAGGGGCGACGGTCAGCGGTGCTAAAGTGACCGTGCGTAATCTGGCCACCGGGCAGGAACGTACCACCGAGTCCGATGCCGCAGGCAATTTCCAGATGTCCTCGTTGCCGCCGGGCAATTACCGGATTGAGATTCGCCATGAAGGCTTTCAAAGCTTAGTTGTCAGCTCATACATCCTCGAGGTCGGCTCCACCGCCTCACAAAATTTTACGCTCCAGATCGGGGCCGTTTCCCAGACCATGGAAGTCATGAGCGAAGTGCCAGTCGTTGAAACTTCTACAATGACCGTAGGCCAAGTGATCAATCAAAAGACGGTTCAAGAGATTCCACTGAACGGGCGGCACTTCGTGGACTTGGGCCTGCTGATCCCCGGTTCGGTCACGCCGCCGCAAAGCGGCTTTCTCACGGCTCCCTTGCGTGGCCAGGGCTCTTTCGCCTTCAATACTGCGGGAAATCGCGAAGACACCGTAAACTTTATGATCAACGGCATCAACCTGAACGACATGGCGCAGAACCAGATCACATTTCAGCCGTCAATCAACACGGTGTCGGAGTTTAAGGTAGACAACTCGACCTACAGCGCGGAATACGGCCGTAATTCCGGGGCGATTGTGAACATCGCGACGCGCTCGGGCACGAATGACTTTCACGGCGAGGTGTTTGAATTCATCCGCAATAACGCCTTGGACGCGCGAAACTTCTTTAACCCGGTCACCCTGAAGGACGGTTCCCCAAACCCGCAGTCGACATTCAAAAGGAATCAATTCGGTGGGGCGTTGGGCGGTCCGATCTGGAGAGATCACACTTTCTTCTTCTTCAGTTATGAAGGGTTAAGGCAGCGCCAGGGAATTTCGATCAACAGTGGTGTGCCGAGCAACGCTGATCGCGCGGGGGCGCAAAGCATTGGCAATCCCACCGTGGTGAAGCTGCTGAACCTGATTCCCAGCGCGAATTCTACCGACTCCAAGGGCAATCCTATTTTTCTTGGGAGCGCGACCGCACCGGTAAACATTGACCAATGGACCGGCGACGTGAGTCACGATTTCAACCCAAGAGACCGGTTGCACGGCTACTACGCCATCCAGCGGGATCTTCGGCAGGAACCCACTCTCCAACTCAACACAGTTCCCAATTTCGGCGACACGCGTCAGTCGCGCCGGCAAATCTTGACGCTCAATGAGACGCATCTTTTCAGCCCCACCGTCGTGAACGAGGCGCGTCTTGGGTTTAACCGCATCCACATCACCTTCACGCCGAATGCGAAGCTGAATCCTGCGGATTTCGCGATCAATAACGGAATCACGGTGCCAATTGGCCTGCCGCAGATCGCGGTTCAATCCATCGGCCTCAATTTTGGCGGACCGAGCGGTTTCCCTCAGGGACGCGGCGATACAACCGCTGTTTTCTCTGACACATTGAGCTGGCAACGCGGGCGTCACGGGCTGAAATTCGGCGGCGAGGTTCGGCGCTTTTACAACAACAACTTCAGTCTTGATACCGGGACTTTCACATTCCCTGACGTAAACAGCTTTATCAATGGAGGGTCGAACACGACAAGGTTCGCTATTAACCTTTCGAATGGTGCCAGCAGGATCCTCCAGCCTGCCTGGGGTCTGTTTGCGATGGATAGTATCAAGTTGCTGCCAAGTTTCACCTTGGAACTGGGGGTTCGCTACGACTGGAATAGCACCCCGAGTGAAGGACTGAATCGGTTCGTCGTTTTTGATCCAGTCACTTCGTCGCTCGTCCAAGTTGGCAACGGCGTGGACCAGGTATATGCGAGCAACAATCGCAACGTCGAGCCACGCGTGGGTTTTGCTTGGGATCCCTTCAAGACCGGCAAGACCTCGATCCGCGGCGGCTACGCGATCCAGACCGACCAACCCGTGACCAATACCGTCGGCCCGCTCGCGACCAACCCACCCTTTGGCAATCCTCTGGCAGCCACCTCGGGCAACGTTACATTTGCTAATGCCCGAAATGCAGCTGGCGCCGCGGGGCTGACTCCCGCGTCCATTACTCGCGACTTTAAAAATCCGTACGTGCAGTCATGGAACTTGAACGTACAACGAGCGCTTACTTCGTCTTTGGGACTCACAATCGGCTACTTTGGCTCCAAGGGTACGCACCTTCGCGTTGCGGAAAACCTGAACCAATGGGTGAATGGCGCCCGACCTTTCCCGAGGGTCTTAGGCACGATCAGAAACAACAGCGCCCTCGGCAACATTACCGAGGTGAACAGTGGAACCAATTCCAGCTACAGTGCCTTGTGGGTGACCGCCAAACAGCGACTCTCACGGGGTCTGCAGTTCAACGCGTCCTACACCTATTCCCATTCGATTGACTATAACTCCCTCAGTTCGCAGGGAATTGTGGTTCAGGACAGCAGGAATATCCGCGGTGATCGGGGCTCGTCGGACTTCGATGCACGGAATCGCTTCGTAATCAACTGGATCTATGAGCTGCCGTTCAAGGGCAACCGCTTGGCCGAGGGCTGGCAGGTTTCGGCTATCACCCAGTGGCAGTCCGGCAATCCGTTCACTCTCATCACCTCGGACACTACCCTGACCGGCGTTGGATCGATCCGACCCGACCTGATCGGTCAGTTCCAGACGTTCCGTGATCCGTCCCTGTGGTTTAGCAACATCGTGTGCGACCCAAAGACCGGGCCTTGCCCGAGCAATGCCGCCCTGGCCCTGCCGAGGAACAGTAGCGGAGCTTTTCATTTCGGCAACCTAGGCCGCAACGTATTCACCGGGCCAACCTTCGCCAATACCGACTTCTCGGTGCAGAAAACGACTCGGATTACCGAGCAGGTACGCATACAATTCCGCGCCGAGTTGTTCGACATCTTCAACCACCCTAACTTTGGCCAACCGGGCCGCATCGCGACTCCGGGAAGCACGGCCTTCGGCGTGATTACCAATACGCGCTTCCCTGCGGGCGACTCCGGCTCTGCGCGGCAGGTGCAGTTCGCACTGAAGTTTATGTTCTAGCTCGAAGGAGCCGTCCAGCTCTCAGGCGGCGTCTTGGTTTCGGCCAGGACGCCGCTTTCCCCGCTTTCTTTTAGCTTCGCTATCTCTTCCTATCTGACTCATAATCGCTGCGCTGTTTCGGATTTTTTCACCAAGGAGAAATCGTTTCACGCATGCGGCTGGTCTTACGTCGGGTCTGTCTCGGGACGCTCATTTTTTCTGCCGCATTTTTGGCAAGTTCCGCGCAGTCGCAATCGAGAAAACCGCAGCAGGTCCAACAATCCGAGGAAACCGTGGCCCCCTCCATTCGAGCGGACACTGCCGAGGGGGATACCTTCGATCTAGGACCGCCCCAACCGGCCACTTTCTTCCCGCACTCCGAGTCGAGCCGCTATTGGGTATCGGGGCAAATCAATTTTGTTTTTCAGTGGCATCCGCGGTTTCGTGCGCCGTACAGCGGCGCAAACAGCCTGCGGCCGCAAGCCGAGCACGCTCTATCCCGCCTCTTAACGCTGTACACTGGCTACCAACTTACAAAAAACACCGAGATTCTTTTTGCTCCGGAAAGCACCGGTGGGCACGGCATCAGCGACGCCTTTGGGCTCGCTGGTTTCACCAACCTCGACGTGGTGCGCAATCCCGATCTGGGCTCCAAGCCGTACATCTCACGTCTGATGTTTCATCAGATTATCCCGTTGAGCAGCGAGCGCGTTTCCGCTACACGCGGCCCGCTGTCGCTCGCCACCGATCTTCCCGCGCGCCGTCTGGAAATTCGTTTCGGGAAGATCGGGCTGGTGGAATATTTTGATTTGAACAGCGTTGGCAGTGATTCTCATTTTCAGTTCATGAATTGGACGGCGGATAATAATGGGGCATACGACTATGCGGCCGACACCCGCGGCTACACCTTCGGCGCAATCCTTGATTATGAGGACCGCCGCTGGGGCTTGCGTTACGCCGAAGCGCTGATGCCCAAGGTGGCTAACGGTATTCACCTGGAAGCCAACCTCGGGCGCGCCCGGTCCGAAAACATAGAGTTCGAGCTGCGTCGCTCGCTTCTGCGCCATCGACAAGGGGCGTTACGCCTGCTGGCTTTTGTCAACCACGCCAACATGGGGAGTTATCGTGAGGCGGTGGATGATTTTCTGGCCGGCAAGACTTCTGCTCCTGACATCACTGCGCACCCGCTCCGAACAACAATCAAGTACGGCTTGGCCGCAAATTTCGAGCAAGCCCTCAACGATTGGTTGATCGCCTACGGTCGCTGGGGCTGGAACGAAGGCCGCCACGAATCGTACGCGTACACTGAAGTGGACCAAACGTTCGCATTGGGACTCGGGTTAGGCGCCAAGAAGTGGAAACGCAAGCTCGATCGTGCCGGGCTCAACTTTGTTTCCAACGGCATTTCGCGTGACCATCAGAAGTATCTAGCTCTCGGTGGCCGTGGATTCTTGCTTGGAGACGGTAAGCTTACGTACGGTCGCGAAACTATTTTTGAAGCGTATTACACGGTTCACGTCTGGCGTGGACTCTACGGCTCATTCGACCTTCAGCACGTCAACAATCCGGGTTATAACCGCGACCGCGGACCGGTTACGGTGCCTACGCTTCGAGTGCACGTCGAGTTTTAGTGGTGTATCGAGTTTTCGAAGCGCATCCATGTTGATTTGCTAAACTCCTTTCGCACTCCATGCGGGTTTGTCCGCACACCATTGCTCAAGGCGGTGACCAATGTTTCAAAGCGATTTACTGAAGGGTAGAGCGGTTTTCATCACTGGCGGAGGAACCGGCCTGGGGCGTTCCATGTCCCTTCGCCTGGCCGAATTGGGCGCAAAGATGTTTTTAGTGGGACGGCGGGAAGGGCCTTTGCGAGAAACCTCCGAGACTATTCGTAAAGACGGCGGTGAGTGTGGCTTCGCGACATGCGACGTGCGCGATTCGGCAGCTGTGGAAGCCGCCGCAGCGGCTGCGGAAAAACAGTTGGGGGCGATCGACACGCTCATCAACAATGCCGCGGGAAATTTTATTGCCCGCACCGAGAATCTTTCGCCGAACGCATTCAACGCTGTTGTGAGTATCGTGCTCTACGGAACGTTTCACTGTACGACGGCATTTGGCCGACGATGGATTGCTGCCCAGCGCCCCGGCACGGTCCTGAACATTGTGACCACGTATGCGGCGGTAGACTGTTGCGGCTCAGGATTTGTCGTTCCGTCGGCGTGCGCTAAGGCAGGCGTGCTGGCCATGACCCGCTCGCTGGCTGTCGAGTGGGCGCGCCACCGCATCCGGCTCAACGCCATCGCGCCGGGGCCATTTCCCACCGAGGGCGCTTTTTCGCGGCTGATGCCGTCAAAAGAATATGAAGAGCACGCCAAAAGCGCGCATCCGATGAAACGCTTCGGTCGGCACGACGAGCTTGCCAATCTCGCCGCGTATCTCGTCAGCGAGCAATCCGCTTACGTTAATGGCGAATGTGTGGTGATTGACGGCGGCCTATGGCTTCGCGGCGCGGGCGAATTCAACGACTTATTGAATTTGCCGGATGCCGCCTGGGAGACGATGGAACAATCGCGCAAGCCCCGTGTATGAGCGGAGCAGTGGTCGCGCACTTGTGAGGAAAAAGCTGCGGAGCCGCTTTCGGTGCGACTCATTGCGGCAGAGCGCGCTTTCGTAATTGGACTCGTAGCTTGAGCTCGCCAACTGTTTTCCCCGCAGCTTCGGCGCGCACGGTTATGTCGTGCTGTTCTCGCGCTGTCGCGTCGGTTGCAGCGATTGCCGGCAAATCAATGTCCAGATGAATCTGCGCATCTTCCTTGGCGCGCAGCAAATATTTCGAGTCGCCCTTCAACTTCCAATCAGCCGGCATCTCCAAGGAGAACGCGACTTCCTGTTGGGTGCCAAGGTTATTTCGAATGTACAACGGAACATAGAATGTCGTCTTCTCCTGCACGGCAATTTCTGGCGGGCTGGCTTGGGGAATGTGCTCCAGGCCGTAGGCACGCCGAAAACGGTCGTAGAAGCCCCACGGTCCCGCTAGCTGGAAAGTGAAACCCGCATCTGGTGTTTTTTCAGTGGGCTTTTCGATATCAGCGCGCCGCGCAGGCGGCTCGATCGCGCCCGGAGAGATTCCTTCAAAAATGTCTCCTGTCATGCTTCCGCCCACCAGAGACTTCCCCAGAATGAAGCGCCTGGGGTTGGTCCATCTATTTTCCGCTCCCATTTTCTGGAGCTGTGCTTCATCCATCTTCGCCACGGAATCAATGTACGCCTTGGCCTGCGTCTCGTGGGCCATAAAAGATTGCACTGCCAGCCGCCAAAAGGGCAAATTGCGCGATTTTGAAATACCGGTTATCGAATACTCCGGTCCCTTTCCCTTGGCGTCGTCGCCGCCGCCCATGGCGTAATATAATTTCTTGGGCTGCCAAGAACGCAGGTTTTCAAGAAAAGGTTCGAGGCGCCTCGACGCGCCAGTCACTTGAGCGGGGAATACCGTAGGGTCGCCCGAAAGTTCAAAAGCCTCAGTGGCAATGACGCCTGCGGCCTGATGGTCTCCGTGATTTTCGCCGATGAAGACCCCGGGAAGAAGCGTGATGATCACCTCTGGACGTGTCAGGCGGACAATCCTGACGGCCTCCTCAAGCGCCGAGCCGTGCCCCCAACTTGCAAGCGACTGCAATACGTTTTGACTTGCAGTGTCTTTCCCCCCCAGAAACCACACATTTGTGATTCCGATCGTCGCGAGAGCGCGTCGAGCCTCGATCTCCCGAATGTCGGCGAGAGCGGCGGCATGTTCCATACCGGCCGTGTTGCTGCCGTTTCCACCGCGTGTTCCGTAGGCGACTGCGACCCGCTTGCCTTCATCAATCGCGCGCGCCAGATAGGGAGAAGCAATACCTTCGTCATCTGGATGGGCAATGATTAGCAAAATGTCGGCCTTATACCGCTCATCAGGGCCTAAGGGATGTACCGCCGGCGCACTCTGCGCGCCGCTCGCGGTGGGGAGCAGAAAAAGTACAAAAGAAAACAGCACTAGCTTTGTCTTGAAATACACGAATTGTCTCCTCGGTCGCGATACAGGCACCACGCAAGCGCCTACGCCCAAGCGAGAGATTGTAACTCATAGACTGGAAGCGGGGGAACTTACACAGGATGCTTCGATTAGTGTTGTTGCAGGCTATAATCGGAAGCGGAGGAGTGGCCGAGTGGTTGAAGGCGGCGGTCTTGAAAACCGTTAGACCTGAAAGGGTCTCGGGGGTTCGAATCCCTCCTCCTCCGCCATATCTCACAAATGCAGTAAAAATGCGGCTACTTGCGCCTTGCTACTACTTTTTCTATGTTCATGCTGATTTAAAATATCATTCCGGTAAATACACCAAAGTCCAGAATTGCACGGTCTGCTTTCTCCGCTAGTCGGAGGCTCAACCTCATCGCTGTGATGTGATTGCTGGTGCGGGTGTACTTCCTTCGCCCAGATCGACCAGCAATGTGACCGCTTCGGTCAAAGAGCTTGCTCGATGACAGGAACCGTGCGGATACATGTACCGACATCCTGTCTGCTGTTGTTGTTTCCAAGCGGTTCGCCAGCTCTTTCCAAATTGTGATAGCGCTGACGAAAACACCGTCCGATGTACAAGCGGCATCCGGCAACACGCGCCGCGCTTCCGGTCAGATCGCGCAATCATCCGCATTCCTCCCCGTGGAGGCGGATTTGTGGGTTGATTTCGCGTGACAGGCCGTGCACAATCCCCGCGCGTTGCCGCACATCAAGATGTAGCCAAGGGACAATCGATGAGTGACGTCGAGGTAGTGCCGCGACCCAAGCCCAGCGGCGGCAATGATGATCTGCATCGTCGTCTCACCGATCGGCAGCTCAGCATGATCGCCATTGGCGGCGCCATCGGCGTCGGGTT
>DATNLZ010000107.1:0-10241 GCA_035602605.1 Candidatus Dormiibacterota bacterium | reverse complement strand
CTTGACTTGGACAAATCCGCGTCTGCACCTCACAGTCCCGGGTCGCTATGCCCTAGCGACGCTCTTGTGGAGCTGAGCCCGGCGCAGTTTTTAGAGACGCTCCGGTTTTCGCAGCCGGCTTTTTCGCGCCGACGGGGTTTTTAGTAGGGACAGGACTCCTAGGCTTGTGCCCAGACGGTCGGTTTCGGATGGAGTGCCGCCCGAAACTAGAGGCCAGCAGTAGGTGTCATCTAAAAGAGTCTAAAAGTAATTTCAATTGGCAAAATGACAGGGACGGGCCGTCCCGCTTTGGTAGTGGGTTCAAAGCTCCATTTCCGAACTGCTTCGATCGCTATTTCGTCAAGCCCATAACCCAACATTTTGATAACTCCAATCTGTAGGGCCCGGCCATCTTCCGAAACGATCACCTGAAGGTTTACAGTTCCTTGGCGCCCCCGCGCGCGCGTTTCACCCGTATATTGCGGAGTTTGACAGTCCAGACATCGAGGAATATTCACATTATCCTGTCCGGGTACCATTGGGAGCGATTCCGGTGAGTTAAGGGTGAGAGCCGCAGGACTATCCGGCAGCATCGACCGCGGTATGGGGATTTCAAAAGCCGCGAGACGCTCTCCGGTTGCAACATGAGAAACTTCGACTGCAACGGCTACGGTGTCGGGTGTGTTCTGGAGGAGGTTGCCCGTCACCACGGCATCGGCCAGTTGCCTAAACACCTCCAGCACATCGTTGCTCAAAGGCGCGCCAGGAGGTGGTAGTTTCGCAGCTTGGCTACTAGAAAGATGGCGCTGCTCCACAATTTTGAATTCCTGTTTCTGATTCCCAAGAGCGAGCGCTGTTCGCGCTGTCACAAACTTGGCGGCATCCTTCAAGGATTGGTCAGGTGCGTTGAAATCAAGCACCAAAATCTTCTTCACATTGGTTGTTGCGAGTGATTCGGCGAGCTGGTCCGCAAGATGGTCGATATCCTTTTCTTGGTCTTGCGCGTAAGCAGGTTCCTCCACCAGGAGCAAGATAGCCACCAAGACGGAGATAATCAGAAACGAAATCAGCCGGGCGAATCCAAAAACCGGGGAGATTTGCATAGAGGACATCTCCTACCGCGACCGCCGCGCGGTTTCTGAAATAAGATCAAGCTTAAGTATCATATCGCGTTTGGGTTCTAAGTGTGTACTACGAAACTGTCTCACTCTAGGGGTTTACCTTTGAAGGCGGTCAATCCATAGGCCGGTGGCGTGGGAGCAGACGGAGGGACACTTTAACTTCAGTGTTCTGGATCACGAGGACTGTATTCAGGTGCATCCGCGCTATGTCGGGCAGGATGAGGGCAGCCTGCGCCGCTGTTCCCGCAGAAAGAGTTTCCGAGTTCACCTCCAAGAATGAGAAAGGACTTGCCGTGAACCACAAACTGCTGAGCGCCGTTCTCTGCACGGAAGGGCGGCAGATCAGAAGTGAGTGCCGTGCCAAGTTGACTGAGGATGAGACTCGATACGAGAGGAATGCAACTATGTGCCATTTCTTAACTCCTGCCGTTCCGGGCGTTGCCTGGAGATCGAGCGCCTAGGCAAGATGCACGCCGTCAGCGCGATGCGCCGGGATCGCCAGTGGACGGTGGGGCGAGGTCCACGGCGCCGGGTGGACCCAGCAATTCGGCGAGGACCGGTTTCAATGCGTCGGCCCAAATCTGATACGCCTTGACGGTCGGATGCAGCTTGTCCCTGGCGTTCATCATCCCATCGAAGAGTCTGCCGTCGTCATCGGCGAGTTTGTGGTTAATGTTCAAATACCGGACCTTCTGACCGTCGGCGATTTTGGAGAGATTGCCGTTGATCCGGTCAATGACGGGCATCAAGCTCATGTTGTCGTTTCTTGGGAAGAGCCCCGTCACAATGATCGTCGCCGCGGGCGCCTTGGTCTGGATCACTCGCACAATCGCCTGAAGGCCTCGCGTGACATCGCCTGCCCTCACATCGGCATCACCATGCACCGACGTATTACCGACGTTATTTGTGCCGGCAAGCAGAACGACGACCTTGGGATTCACTCCGTCGAGTTCGCCGTTCTCCAGTCGCCAGAGAATATTCTGTGTCTGATCGGCGCCCCATCCGAAATCAGCCGCGTTCCAACCGAAGAAATTCTGTTTCCAATTGGCTAGCAACTCAGGATAGTCGGTAGCGCCCCAGCGGCGCGTAATTGAGTCGCCCTCGAAGTAGACGTCGGTTTCGCCTTGCTTTGCCTTCGCGAGTAGTTGGGAATGGGCGACCAACGAGTTCGGATCCGTCCGGAACACCGGCTGATCGGCCGGAAGTTGCCAAACGGCCGCGTGATAGGTCAGAAACCTGTCCGCCCACGGAATAAAGTACTTCCAATTCGGAGCGTCGGTGTGGCCTCCGTCATGCTGCCGCCATGCGAGTTGGCCTTCGAGAAGTCCAACATTGACCGGGGGCATTTTCGCGGAGTGATAGTCGTCCGTGACTCCGAGGTCCTTCGCGCCGAGCAGACGGAACACCGGCCCCGCGGCCTCGGTTGCCATGTAGCTGCCCTGCTGGTCCAGCCATTTCACATCACCCTTCTCCGGGATGCCGTAGCTGATGAAGGTCAGCCGCGGTGCACACAACGCAATCAGCTCATTGGAGTCGACCGGCAGGTCACCGGCATTCTTGCTCCCAAACGAAGCCTCAGCCGCACCGTACTTCAGGAAGTTGCCGGCCATCCAGTGGTACTCTCCCGAGCCAGTGAGGTTCTCAACTGCTTCGCCGAAATTGCGTCGGTGCGGTTTGGCGCCACCTTCCCCGGAGGAACCGACCAGCACGACCGCAAAGCGCGAATCAAACGCCATGGTCACCAGCGCGGCCTTCCCAAAACGCGAGACGCCTTCGATGCCGATGCGCTTTGCGTCCACTGCCTTGTCGGTTTCGAGATAGTCGAGACCGCGCGACGAACCCCAGGCCCACGCCCGCAGCGCACCCCAATCCTCCGGTTTGCGCAGCTGGCCCTTGTTTGTCAGACCGATGATGCCTTTCGTGAGGCCTGCGCCATTGTCTGCTTGAATGCTGCCCGGGTCGACGAACGCGTAACCCCAGCCGTGAGCGATCAATTGCTCGGTAGCGGGCGGATCGGTCCCCATCATTGCCTTCAGCTCAGGTCGCTTGGCCATCATCTCGGCCATGCGCTGCAGGAAGGCCGCACCGCCGAACATCATCATGACGGGCACCCGACCGTTCGCATTGCCCGGCGTGACCAACGTCATTTGGATGTCCACGCTGATCGACGAATACGACGAATTGTCCACGTGTCCGACGAGTTGTTTTTCGATTACGGGGAAGACACCGGCCTTCGAGTTGACTGTACTCGTGACGGTCCAGGTTACTTTAGGCACATTGGGCGGGACACGGCCGAGCACTTCGCGCTCGAAGTTTTCGACGATCTCCGGACGTCTCTGATGCCACCACTCTGTGGCCGTCGTGACCTTCTTGCCACTTTTGAGCGTCAGAGCGTCAGGCAGGTCCGGGAAGGGATTGGCCTTGGACTCGTCGTAATTGGCGTGGTTGGGTGCTTTCTCGTTGCCGCTCGGACCCGGGCGGAGGGCCTTGATGCCGAGCTGATCCATCATGTTCTGATGGTCCTGTTCTGCAGTCCAGTTCATCGGCAGCGGCCCACCAGTCGTAGAAGCTGGAGGTCCCCCCGCAGATGGGCTGCGAGTTTGCTGCCCCGTGGCAGATTGAGAAGCGACGGCGGCTAAAAGGCTCATCATGAGGATCCGCCATGTTGCTCGTGTCGAAGGCGATAAAGGAATCATGTTCGACTCTCGAACAAATATAAGCTGCCAATGCGTAGGCACGCCAGTCCGTAGTCATAACGCTCAGACTTAACTCCAATGCTGTGAAAACATATGATTCGTGCACAGTTCGTGCACAGCAGTACAGCCGGCTTTTTCGCGCCGACGGAGTTTTTAGTAGGGACAGGCCGCATCGTACATCAATTTATGGTTCGGCGAAAACCTTTTCAACTTTTCAACTTTAAGGGAATCAACCTTCCGTCCGTCGTCCAGCTTGATCTCGGCGCTCCAGTCCTGCTTTACCAGCCCACCTTTTTCACCGCGCCTTATCGCTTAGATTGTACGTGTCTTGGGATCGAAGGAGTATGTGAAGCCAGTATCGGTCAAGACCAACGAACCTCCATCAGCATTGATATTCCGTTCCCAAACATCGAGGGTTACGATTCCGAAAGTAAAGAAGAAATCGAACCACGGAAGAGTCGCAGAGCTAATCCAATGTGAATAAATGGCGAAAAAATAGCCGATGTATTGGTTGATGAGATACGTCTTTAATACAAACAAATGTGATGAGACAGCGGTGGCGCAACATGGATATAGTGAGGCGACCATTGAGATCCAGACCGGATTAAATTCGGACTAATATTTAACTTCGTGCTTGCCGCTCCGGTTGTTGCTGTCGCTCAAAGCCGACCGTGTTGGGACAAGGTCCCGCCGAGCGAAAAGTACGGTAATCACCACGTCGTATCTGCCAATAATGGTCCCTACATGCCCGGTGACAACGAAGAAACGTTCACGATGTTCGCTGACGGATTGAATGTCAGTGTGAAGCTTGTTGACCAGGATTCCTTTTTGCGAGTCGAGGTGTTCGTCACTAATTGCAGCGCGTCGTCGGTCAAGATAAACGCAAAGGGCCTCGACCTGTTCAAGCCTGACGCGGACCGGGACATCAAACTGGCGTCACTCGAACCCACGCATTATAAGTATCCGACCGGGCAGACCTATCCTCCGCTCGTTCCTCAGACCGTGGCCTATGGGGAAAATGGTTTGTATTATCTCTTCTTCGAACGCGATGGGCGGGCGCAGGCCATTGACATGATGAACAGCAACTACACTCTAGGTCTAACAGTACGGATATCGGGATGGCAGTTCAACTTTGCGTTCCCGCGTAAGTAGATGTGACAACATGAAAAATTTAATATGCATTCTTTTAAGCGGTCGAAACGAACTTTGCCTGGCAGGACGATTGGGACAGCATTTATTTCATTCTTGCCCATGAAGCTTCGCACAATCTAATGGGCCATCGGGATGAGCGCATGCTGGTACCAGTTCTAAAGACATACAGCGATTACCAACAAGTAGTCCTCAATCACCGCAAGGACGTGGCTAACGGACGCACAGGTGGTGTAAAGCGGTATCTCTGGCAGTCAATGAAGAACTTTGCTGAAGAGGTTGAAGGCGGCGAACACACAAGGAGCCAAGAAGCCGAGGCAGACGCTGTCGCACTTTTACTTCTAAGGCGCTCGGGCTTTAACCCGCATATAGGCTTGGTAGCTGCACAGAAGATGGACATGCTGCTCGGCGGTGCCGGTGCAGACAGTTGGCAAGCCGGGTTGACAAAGGTGCTTTGCTCCACGCATCCCGATTGGATAGTCCGAATCCAAAAGACGGAATCCAATTTGAACTGTTTACAATTCAAAGGAAACCTTTGCGATAATTACGTCACTTATCCCGTTGAGAAGGCATTCACGCAGCTGCAAGATAGCCGAAGCCGACCAGTCTTCGCCAGCACAGCTTTTCGAAGCAGAGATTAAGGTGGAACCGAAAGACGCGCAGCTACGGGTAGATGGTCAACCAACGTCTCCCGGCGTACTCCGGGTTCCTGTTGGACCTCACGCGATGTACGTCGCGAAGGATGGTTATCGCCCGAATGAGCAAAGCATCGTGGTATTCCCGGACGTTAAGCCGAAACTGACAATCAAGTTGAAGAAGGTGAAAGGCTAACGCCTGTATCGGCCCGAAATTTTATCGCGGAGTGAATCGAGCGTTTGCCTCGCGGATGATGCTCTGATTTTACTTACATATTGCACAGGAGCAATTTGTGGCGGTACCCGATTTTCAAACACTCATGCGCCCGTTGTTAGAGCTGGCATCGGATGGCAAAGAGCATTCCCTCCGAGATGCGAGAGAAGCGCTTGGCAACCGGTTTAAATTGACCGATGACGAAAGAAAAGCGCTGCTTCCGAGCCGTCAGCCGATTTTCGGCAATCGCGTTGCATGGGCGAAAGTCTACTTACAACGAGCCGGTCTTTTGGACACGCCCCTACGGGGTCATTTCAAGATCTCCGACCGGGGGGTAGCTGAGTGAGAAAGTGCTTCGTCTTCCGCCGCAGTTCGCTCAACCATCGAAGCTGTATCTCCGAACCAGTCCTCAGTCGCTGGAGCAACTGCTCCGGATGCTTCGAGAAGTCGATTTTAAGAGCGCCCCAGTCCGGTCGCCGTCCGTCGGCATCCGTGAATCGGTACTCACGGCCGAGTTCCCAGGAGCTGAAGAGCTGTCCCGAACGCTCTAATATCGCCGGGTCTCCTGCCAATGCGACAACAGCGCGACCCACGAACAACGGGGACTCTGATTCCAGGAAGTTCTGGTCTTTCTTCCCCCCTTCGCGCCAGGTCTCCTCTGTGACGCTGAATCGCTCCAGCATCGTCTCCGATCTCAGAAACCCGGGAGTAATCGCGACCGCAGCTACGCCATGTGGTCGCAGTTCTGCCGCCATGTTGAGCGCTAGCCCTTTGAGCCCGAGCTTCACAGTCTGAGTCACCGGATTACCTCCGGCGCTGAGCACGTCGTTCTCTGTCACTTCGACAATGAGGCCTCGGCGGTTGCGAATCAAGTATGGAGCCGCATGCTTGGCGGTGATGATGTGAGAGAGGAGCGACTGACGGAACGCAGCTTCCGCATTCTTCAAGTCTGTTTTCCAAAAAGAACACCACTGCGCCATCAACGGGTTTTCGCCAGCGATGCTGTTCACTAGCAAGTCCAGTCTCCCGCATTCGCGGTCCACACGCTGGAAGAGGGCCTCCACCTCTGCTTCTACAGTGTGATCCACTCGAAGTGCGACGGCGAAGCCGCCGGCCGCGCTGATCATTTCGGCTGTCTCTTCGATCGTTTCAGGCCGATTGTACGGTGACGGGTTGCCGCGCAAGCTGCGCCCGGTGCAATAGACTTTCGCACCGGCTTCCGCAAGTGCCCGCGCGATTCCACGCCCAGCGCCACGCGTCGCACCGGCCACGACCGCGATGGTCCCCGCTAGCTTCTGCCCTCTTGCATCGGAGCGCCCTTGCGCATCGCGACCACTGGTTGACCGTTGAGGCTTCCTAGGCATACGTCCTCCCCATGCAAAAGATCCTATCCGAGTGAATCTGACGACTCAACCAATCTGGCGTACGATTTCACGCCCAGTTTCGAATTGCGTCGCGCCCTGTCGCATAGCGTTTACCGATCCCGCTTTGTGTTATCCGCTCGGCTTCGCCCGATTCTTACGCATCGAGTCGTTCACTCCGGATACTTGCATTTTTCTAATTTATTCATTATTGTTGAAGAAATGGGTAAACGCACACAACTTGGAGAACTCGAGTTGATCGTGATGTTGGCGTTACTCCGCCTCGGTGAAAACGCCTACGGTGTCCCTATCTCAAGAGAAATTGAACAACAATCTGGTCGGGAAGTAGCGTTGGGCAGCGTGTATGCCACCCTGGAACGACTTCAGGAAAAAGGCCTAGTGTCCTCCAATCTGGGTGAGCCTACGGCGGAGCGCGGTGGCAGGGCCAAGCGATATTTTCGCGTCACAACAAAAGGATTGCGTGAGGCTCGCGAAACACGGCAGGCCTTGATGAAATTGTGGCGCGGCCTGCGAGAGCTGCAGGGAGGCCAGGTATGAAGTCATCGCAGCCACCCTCACTGGCAACCTGGTTTTTGGAACACCTGGTGCCTGGGGGAAAGAACGAGGCTCTTGCAGGTGATTTGTTGGAGGACTTTAGGCGACGGGGTTCGGTCGCTTGGTATTGGCGTCAAGTAATCATGGCGATTCTGGTGGGTTTTTCCAAGGAACTGCGCACACGATGGATCGGGATTGTGTTCGCGATCATTTATAGCAGCGCGATTCCCTGGAAGCAGATTGGGCAGAATCTTGAGATCCAGTCTTTACTACTTTTGGGACTAAGACTGGCCTGGCCGGTATCCCTAATCTACCAAATTGGATTTCTGACCTTGCTCGACGCTGTCGCGTTATTGGCGGCACTCATCATGTACCTTGGGGCAACGAGGAGTCTCAATCTGCCCAGATTCTTGAGAGGGTTGTTGGTAGCTATTCTTGTACTCAGTCTTGGCAATATAGGGGTGGCGCTTTTGTGGATAATGCACCTCCCTCCGCTCTTTTTCTACTACGTGGTCTGGCGATTGCCTTTGTTCCTCGGTCTTGTTCTGGCCATGTGGGTAGCGCGTCCAAGCGCAGTACGTGCTGAGGCGACATGGCTTCCCGAATAAGCTGTACGCCACTCTCAACAAATTACACGCGTAACTCGGTTAGTTCTGGCACTGCTGACGAGCCGCAGGCCGTCATTTGCTCGGAAACAATCTGAAATCTCTGATCCTGATGTCGGCCTACGCTTTCGGCCGCGCGCGTACATACTGGCGAAGCAAAAGCGAATATAGTATTTTGTGACAATGGCGGCCCGATCTTGCCGAGTCACGATTCAGGATATCGATGGCGTACCGCATACCGTCGACGTGACGGCTGCTACGTTGTACGAAGCTGTGGCCTAAGGTCTCGCGGCGCTGCACGGCAATGAATGGGTTGGGGGAATCGCGCAGGGATTGAACGCCGCCAAGGTATCAGTCGCCGACGTTCGCGTCGAACACGAAGTTAAACTCAAGGATTTTACGAAATGGGTTGAGAGAACGGGCGGATCTCCACGCGAAGTGAGCGACCGTCACCGAATCAGGGCAATTCTCGGCATGCCAGCGACGCGCTAGGAGGTAACCGATGGAGTTATTCATCTTCTCGCGTTTTTATGCCTGCGCCGGCAATGAGAGTGCCGTTGAGGAGGAGTTGCGTAAGGTTCTCGGTCCTTCGCGCGAGGAAGCTGGCTGCCTGAGCGTTCACGCTTTCCGCTCGACCCGAGATCCGCGACTGTTCTACATTCACTCGCGCTGGACAAACGAGGCTGCCTTTGAGAATCACGCAAGTTTGCCGCATACGGTACGCTTCATCGAACGCGTGGAGTCCCTGATCGATCACCCTCTGGAGGTGACGCGAGCGGAGCTAATTGGTTGAGCGCGCTGGCGCGGACCATTGGTCTTCAATTGGTGTGTCATGCATAATACGGTCCGGATAATTGAATGGGTGAAAACTGCCTGATCGCCAGCCGCGCCCTCCAAAGATCCCTTTTGACGTTTTCCTCATCTGCTCCCGCGCTTCCGTGACTCACGTTTGTGTGACATCACGCGCGCGGAGATTCAACAATTCCTGATTGCAAAACTGAAGAACGGCTATGCCTGGGAAACGACTCACCATCTCCGCAGCCTGTTGAGCAAAGTTATCGGGACGGCTGTGGACTGGAACTACCTGTCTGATAATCCAGTGCACGGGGTAAGAATGCCGGAAACGTTCGCTCAAGCACCCACACCGATTCCTTTCGTTGGATGAGGTGCGGCGACTCATTGCTGCGGCAGATGAGCCGGTACGTACGATTGTGCTGCTGGCCGTAATGACGGGCTTGCGTATTGGGGAGATTCTGGCGCTCCGGTGGGGACGGATCAACTTTGCTGCTGGAACTTTGCGGGTCGAGGAGACTTGCTACAAAGGACACTTTGGCACTCCGAAGACGCGCGCCAGTCGCCGAGAGGTTCCACTTATCCCCACAGTGACTCAGGCATTGCAGGCACACCGCGTGAGTTGTAGAGATACCGCAAACGAGGCGTTGGTTTTTGCAACGCGGCACGGTACGCCACTCGCCTCGAACAATCTGCGGAAACGCCAACTACATCCGGCTTCTCAACGAGCGGGGCTCGGATCGATCGATTGGCATTCGCTACGGCACACGCATGGGACGTTGCTCCATGAGCAGGAAACGCCTTTGCGAGTAGCTCAAGCGCAACTCGGTCATTCGCACATGACGACCACGCTTCAGGTGTATACCCATGCTAGCGGAAGTGCTCAGAGACAAGCCGTGGAACACTTGGAATCCTTATTGTTCCCAAGTGTTCCCAAATTTGCTGAAGTCGGCCTAAAGCCGAATTAGCAAATGATTGAGATTGCAGGCAGATAGTTGGTGGACGTGGCCGGGATCGAACCGGCGACCCCCTGCTTGCAAAGCAAGCGTAAATTCAATCTAAGTCGTTGCTTCGGTTGCGCTTATCGTTTTGAAGCCCCGCTTAGGTTGCTCCAAAGTTGCTCCGAAAATGGCG
>DATNLZ010000038.1:0-34426 GCA_035602605.1 Candidatus Dormiibacterota bacterium | reverse complement strand
GCGATTACACCCACGACTGCACTAACGATTGAAAAAAATGAGATGGTTCGCGTGCTCCATGAGGAACATGCGTTTTCCGACCGTTTCATCGCTTACATGCTTGGACGGAACATCCGAATCGAGGAGGACTTGGTCGATCAGTTATTCAACTCGAGCGAGAAACGGCTGGCGAGAACACTACTGCTGCTGGCCCGGTACGGCAAACAAGATAAGCCGGAGAAGATTGTTCCCAAAATCTCGCAAGAAATGCTTGCGGAAATGATCGGGACAACCAGGTCGCGAGTGAATTTTTTCATGAATAAATTCCGCAAGATGGGCTTTATCGAATACAATGGCGGTCTGCACATCAATACTTCCCTGCTAAGCGTAGTCCTGCACGACTAACCCTCTTCACCGGGAGAAAATTGTTATCACCCTGAGGCAATGATTAACTCGTGCTCATTCGCCCTTCGAGTATCTGCTCGACGTACCCTGACGGCACGCGCCAAACAGAAATAAACATTCTGCGGGGCAATATGGCATCTTTCGAGAAGCAGCTGAAGGAACAGGCTTTGCAGGGGCTCCGGCGCGCCGCGAAAAAATAGTCAAAACGAAACATGTGCTCGTGGAATAAGAAACGAAAAATGGGAGCGATCGAGGGGATACAAACGCCTGCGCGGTCACGCCGCGAACAACGGACGAGCGGGGCACGCCGGGGCACGCAACGCAGATATCCCCCGACAGTGAAATTGCACTATAATAGTCAAAAGGGTGAGGGGTGCAACTTTGAGGGGCGCTGTCCTTATCCAGTCAAGAAACGGCTCCTGCTTCTGACGTCGCTGCACTTTCTGCTATACTGTGCTCCCTCGGAGGCCATGTGAGTAGTCTAACGGCGAGGCGACCGGCGCAGTCTAAGACTCCGCTTCAGCTTTGGATCGCCTGGCTGCCTGCTGAGAAGCGCGGGCTATTCGGGGCCGTCAGCGCACAGCTCGACATCTCCTATAACATCCTGAGCGTTGCCTTCAACGAGACCATCGCTCTGCGCGCCCAGGGTTCGATTTTGCAAGCCCGCGAAGGGCTTGGCCTGACAGCAGATCTCTTTGATCGTTTGCGTGGCCAACTCCTTATGGTTCTTCGCACGGTGCACGAGCAGACACGAAACATGTCCGCCCTGCCAAGCGTAACGCCCTTGAATCGGGAGAACTTCCGGAGTTCGATTGGTGACCGAATCGCGCGTGTGAATAATATTCTTAGCCATATACTGTTCTCCGGCCGGTCCAGGTTTTTTCACAAACTTCACTCCCTCTCCGAGCTCGCCGAAGATCTGGCCTTGCGCTTCCGGCAGTCTGCCGAAGAGGTTGCAGAGAGCGTATCGATGGCGCCGACCCTTGAGTGGGAATCTCTGGGCACACTTCACCTCGATATGAATATCTGCCTGCTGGAAACTGTCATTGTTCTGAAATCCTTCCTCCAGCTTTTACCCGATGATGCCCTCCGCGCATTTCATCAAAAATTGCTGGATGAGTCTAAACGTCCTGTTGGCACGGTTTGTATCTTTTCGCCATAGACGCGCGACCGTAATCTGAAGAAAATAGGTACGTGCCTGGTCGTAAGAGGACCTGGTCAAGACCGCCTTGCGATACGTTTTGACACCTTGCGAACAGCCACCTAAATTGTCTCTTTATAGCTGTTTAGTCACGCTCAGGGACAACTCCAAGGAGCGCGGGACGCATCTTAGCAGCTGAAGCGTCCTCGGAACCATTGGCTCGAACCAAGCGAGCAGACTCAACCGAGCTGTCGGAAGCGGAGGCCATTCGCCTCGCCCAGCAGGGCGATGCCAAGGCTTTCGAGTTTCTCTATCGGTTGCATAACCGGCGCGTGTACGCCCTGTGCTTGCGTATGCTCGGTAATACCTCGGACGCCGAAGATCTCACTCAGGAAGCGTTTTTGCAGTTATTTCGCAAAATTTCGACGTTCCGTGGTGAGTCAGCTTTTTCTACTTGGCTTCATCGTCTGGCTGTGAATGTGGTTCTCATGCGCTTGCGCAAGAAATCGTTGCCGACCGATTCTCTCGAGGAAACCACCGAACCTGACGAAGAGACTGGCGGCCCACGCAGGGATATTGGCGCGCCGGACCTTCGATTGACGGGCTCCATTGACCGGGTCAATTTACAGAGGTGCGTCGAACAGTTGCCCCCCGGATACCGGACGGTTTTTGTCTTACATGACGTGCAGGGCTACGAGCACAACGAAATCGCCAATATTATGGGATGTTCGATTGGCAACTCGAAATCCCAATTACACAAGGCCCGTATGAGGTTGCGCGAGCTGTTGCAGGAGACCCAAAGGGATCTCGCCCGGCAGGAACGCCAGGAGGCAAAAAGTGACTCTGCCGGCGTGGAATAAGGTTAGACTTGGAGCCCTTGCGGCCGAGATGGCCATTCTCGAAAATGTTTCGAGAATGCTTGTTTTCGCGCTTCACCTCGGCAACTCAAACATGTTTTGGGAACATCATAGAAGCAGAGAAAGTGGTATCTATTGCATGCAGATCCTGTAAATTAGCACCGGAATGTCATACAAAGGATGATACCGATGCAGTGCCAAGAATTAGAACATGTTCTCGAAGAGAACGGTGAGCAATCGCTGCCCGCTCCTGCGCAGGCGCATCTGGAAGGTTGTGGCGCATGCCGCGCCTTAGTGAGTGATCTTGAGCGCATCACGGTGGCTGCGCGCGAACTACCCGCCGAGGTAGAGCCCCCCGAACGCATCTGGGTTTCATTGCTTTCGCATCTCGAAGCCGAAAAAATTATTCGCCCCGAGTTCACTCCAGCACGCAGTGGTTCGAAGGTTCCTTGGAAGTCGCGAGTCCTCCGGCCGGCGCTGGCTATGCTGGCAATTTCGGGGCTTCTTCTGGCCATCGTGATCGTTCGGCTGCGTACCGTCACCGTCACCTCGCTCGGAGATCGCAACACATCCACTCGTGCACTTCCTCCGGAGCTGACCCAAACTAAGCAGCAATTGGATTCGATCGAGAGTCGGGCCATGGCCTCCACCCCTGAGCCGGCGTCCGCAACCAACGCATCACTCCGCGAAAATCTCAAGATCGTGAATAATTTTATTGCCTCATGCGAACGGACCGTGCGCACAACCCCGCAGAATGACTTGGCCCGCGACTATCTGTCCGGCGCCTATCAGCAAAAAGCGGAGTTGTTGGCAGCCATCCAGGACAGCAATTCGACAGGGGACTGAACGATGAAGACCGCAAGACGTGGTGGAACGATCAGAAACATTCGATGGGCGACCGTGGACGCGGCGCTTGTAACGTTGTTGGCTTTTGCCGTCCCCGCCGCTGCACACAGAATTGAAAAACACTACACTGTCAATGGACGTCCGGTCATTACGATCAATAGTAAGACTACAGGACGCGTCACCGTGAAATCCTGGAAGAATTCCGAAGTTGTTATCGTTGGTACTCATAACTCCGACAAAGTCGAAGTCGAGGCCGAGCAAGCTCAAAACCGAATCGAAGTCACCACCCATATTCTTCTCAAGGGAGCCAAGTCTGGGGATTTGGACGCCAGCTACGAGCTTACCGTTCCTGAAGAAAGTGAGCTTGAAATCCGCACGGACTCCAGTGTGATTCAGGTCGAGCGTGTTTTTGGCGATCTGACGTTCGATACCGTTGGCGGTGATATTAATCTGACCCGCACCGCCGGCCATTTGGACGTTCACACGGTGGGTGGCTCAGTTGTGTGTGAACAGTGTTCCGGCCGCCTGACTGTAAATTCTGTCAGCGGCAACATTAAAATTTTGCAGCCCGAGCTGACTTCTGTTCGTATCGCCACAACCTCCGGCAATATTTTCTTTGACGGGGTTCTCGTGCCTCATGGCACCTACACTTTGAAGAACGGGAGCGGCGCGATTGAAGTCCGCTTCTCTGAAACTGATTCCTTCGACTTGAAAGCGCAAACAGTTTCCGGCTCCGTTGACAATCAAATCAAGCCGTTGCTAAAACCGGATGTACACGGCCTCAAAAACAGCACCTCGCGTTTGGTAACGGGATTCTTTGGATCGGTCAACTCCGGTCTCGCCAAAGTCGACCTCTCTTCCTTTAGTGGTATAATTCGTATCCGAAAGCGTGACTAACTTTCTCTCTTTGTGTTCCCGCTTATGACTTCCACGCCGTTTTCCGGCGCCCCAGCTAACCGCCGCTTGATTTGCCTGATTGGTTTTATGGGTTCGGGAAAAACCACCGTCGGCGCGCTGCTGGCTCGCCAGCTGGCCTGGCGCTTCGTTGACCTTGACGCGCGCATCGAAGAGGCCGCTGGTCTTCGTATAACGGAAATCTTTGAGCGGCTTGGCGAACCCACCTTCCGCGAAATCGAGCATCAGCAGCTCGCGAATACCCTTGGCCAGGCCGCTGAAGATGCGACTCCCGTAATCCTGGCTTTGGGAGGCGGCACTTTTGCTCAAAGCACCAACATTACTCTTCTTCGCGACGCGGGCGCCGCTCTGGTGTGGTTGGATTGCCCGATGGATTTGCTTCTGGCTCGCTGCGTCACAATGACTGGCAGGCCGCTGTTCTCCGACGAGCACAGTTTCCGCCAGCTTTATGAGCAGCGCCTTCCCTTCTATCGCCAGGCGACGTATCGCGTCGACGCCGGTGGCGCTCCTCGCCACGTCCTCGAACAAATTTTATCGCTCGGGATTCTACAGCCGGCCGCAGGCGTCACGAAATCTACGGAGGAGATTATACAACCGTGAATTTGCCCAATACAGTTTCATCAAAACATCGCTCCGCATCATTTCTCGTATCGCCCGGCGTCGCCTTGCTTCTCGTGCTTATTTTTTTTGAAGGCGCTTCGCATGGTGCCCCGCAAAAAAATAAGAAAAACCAGTCTGCTCTGGTAAGTTCCATGGCAGCTGATAAAGGCAAGCTAAAGATTCTGCTCGAGGGCCAGTTGGTAGGTTCAGAGGAATTTGAAATTTCGCCTTTGGCCGGCATTTGGGTGGCCCGCGGCGCAACCGACATTCAAGCACCGGGCGCCAAGCCTACTCGCGTTGTCTCCACCTTCCGGCTGCAAAGCGATGGCACGCCGCAGAAGTATGAATGGTCCGCGCAGGGCGAGAAGAAAGCGTCTGGCAGCGTCACGTTTCAGGGGGGCGTGGCCACAGTTCAGCTTGACCTGGGCGGCACCAAACCCTTTGACGAGGAGCACACGTTCAGTTCGCCGCTCATCGCCGTGCTCGACAACAACTTGTACCACCATTACGCGATTCTCGCTCGCCTCTACGACTGGAACAAAAAGGGCAAGCAGGCATTTCCCGTCCTAATCCCGCAGGATATTACACCCGGCACCATCGAGGTGGATGCCAAGGGAAAAGAAACCGTGGACGGCGCTTCCTACGAAACGCTAAAGCTCACCACTCCTGACCTGGAGGTCACCCTCTATCTCGACTCGAGCCATCGCTTGATGCGCCTGACCGTTCCAGTTTCGAAAGTCGCGGTCATCCGCGAATAGCTTCCGTTTCCCCAATATTTGCGCACCAAAGAAGGCGCGGCGTCATCGCGCCAGAGGCCCGATGAACGCCGCGTCAAAACTTTTGTTTTACGGCGCGAGACTATCGGTGACTGCTCATCATCGAGTGTCCCTGTTGACTCGGTTGACCAACTCGCCGCACGTATTGCGATTGCTGCGGCAGCCTCGCCGGATTCCCGATGGGACGCATGTTCAGCGGCATCGCAGTCACGTTATCGCTGATCGCCTGCAAGCGCTTCAAAATGGATTGCCATTGTTCCCAATCCAGTTGCCGCAAAAACGGCCGCAATCCCTGGATGAAGGGGTCTTCGAGCAGCGCCTCTCCATTCGATTCAGGAATGAAGAAGCGGTTCAGACCTACACCCAGCGCCTCTGAAATCTTTTCCAGTGTTCCGAGGCTGGGCGTCATCTGTCCGCTTTCGATGCGCGACAGATAGGAGCGCGAAACGCGCGAGCGAGCCTGTAACTGGCTCTGCGTCATGGCCCGCGATTCCCGCAACTGCCGGATCCGCTGTCCGATGTTTTCTACCGTCTCGCGGTTGGGCCACTTTTCGGAGCCCGCCTCCTCCACCTCCACCTCTGGCGGTGCCGGTGGCGGAATCAAAAATTCCACCTTCGGCGGCATGAGGCGCAGGCAGCGCCGGCAGTTGCCGGTCCGCGTGCGATACTGTACCAGTCCGCACATCTTGCAGCGGATTACTTCACGATCTAGATCTATCGTACCTGTGTTGCCATTCGTATCCGACACCTGTGCTCCTCGCTGACTTTTCCGGCGAGCGGGTGTTGGAGAAACGTCGGGTTTCAGGGGAAGGCAGAAACTGGCGCGCGGTGATTGTGCAGAGGTGCCCCCATTTGTGTCAAGCACTATTTTCATTTTGAGACTGTTCGCACTTTGCGACGTCTCACCCGTGCCTCGCCCTTTGATATGCCGCCCGACCGATCCAGACACCATGTTGGTACTCATTGTGTTCAACCCTCGGAAATCAAAGCGTTTGTTGGCTTTAGCTGCTTGCGGCGGCTTTGAACGTCCTAAAATCAATTTCGAATTCTTCGAGGTCCCTGTCTCAAATCCGCAGCTTTGATATAAAATGCAAGTTTCCGGCCACACTGCAACGCAGAATCGTTAATCGTATGTTCTTTTATTTCTGTCCGATTTGCGTCGCTTTTTACGCAAGAATGCTGAAAATATCGGGGGAACTGATGCCAATCCGCGATGAAGCCTGGAAACTGCTCTGCGAGTACACGCAATCCGACAGCCTGCGCAAACACATGCTTGCCGTTGAAGCCTGTCTTCGCTCCTACGCACGCAAATTCGGTGCCGATGAGGAACTATGGGCCATAACGGGACTCCTACACGACTTTGACTACGAGCGCTGGCCCAATTCGACCCACCAGCCAACCCAGGAGCACCCCTACGAAGGCTCCAAGATTCTGCGTGAGCGCGGCTACCCAGAAGTGATGATACGAGCCATTCTGTCCCACGCCGACTACTCCGGCATAGCGCGGGAGTCCCAGCTCGAGCACACCCTATTCGCCTGCGATGAACTCGCCGGCTTCTTGACCGCGTGCGCCTACGTTCGCCCGTCGAAGAGTATTCTCGATTTGGAGGTGGACTCGGTAAAGCGTCGCCTGAAAGACAAAGCCTTCGCGCGCGGCATAAGTCGCGAGGACGTCCGCAAAGGCGCCGAAGAACTAGGCATTCCCCTCGAAGAGCACATCGCCTTCTGCATCGAAGCCATGCGCTCCGCCGCCGACTCCTTAGGCCTGAACGGCAGTGCCGCTCCCGTCGCTGGGGCCTCATCCCCCGCCTCATGCTAACCAGGAATTACCTGGCTACATTCCCGGCCTTTGGGGAGGCTTTAGCCGCGACATACTAGAGCCCCTACACACTACGTCATTTCAACCGGAGCGGCACACGACACCTTTGCCTTTGACGCGCGCAGCGCATGTCGTGCCGGAAGGTTTGGGCTTTGAAAAATCCGGCAGCGATCTATTTCACCGCGTACACCAGCGAAACAATCCCCGTCTTGTACACTTTGTGGCTTATTAATGTCAGCTTCTTCTGTCCCGCCGGCGCCGGCAACAAAGCAATCCCTCCCCCAAGAAGTATCGGGATAACAGCAACCTCAACAGTGTCGACGAGCCCAGCCTCTAGCAGGCTTCGAAACAGCGACCCGCCGCCAAACAACCAAATGTCGTTACCCTGTCTCGCTCGAAGCGAAGCTAAAACCTGCTCTTCATTCGCAGACACAATCGTCACTTGCGGATAGTGGGCCTGCCGTAGCGTCCGCGAAAAAACAATCACCTTCATCCCAGGCATCGCCGCATTCCCTGCTCGCGCCAGCGCCTCAAACGTTCGCCGCCCCACAAGCACCGTGTCAAACTCCTTAACAATTGCTCCAAAATCAATTTCCGGATCCATAATGATCCAATCCGCTTCGCCGTTCGGTCCGGCAATATACCCGTCCAAGCTCATCGCCACTGCATAGCGAATTCGCCGCACCGCCACCTCCCGCATCCCCCAAAATTGCACTAGGGTTCGAAGAACGTAGCGATTATCCCGTATCTGCCGTGCCAGTGCGCAACACAAACCGCCGGCATTATCCCCCTGTTTGTTATTTGTATCGCGTTGCGACCGGACTGGGGGCCGCAGCTTTAGCCGCAACAGAAACGAGCCCATCCGCACCGCTGTCATTTCGAGCCAAGCGGCACATGACCTTCATGCCCGCAGCGCATGTCGTGCCGCGCAGCGGAGAAAGCCCTCTCAGCGGGTGCTGTCGGGAGTCGCTATACCCGAACAGCTAAAACCAATTGTGAGACCGACTCGCCTATGTGATCAATCCTGAGCACCGCGCTTCTCAGCCCTGGCCTCCATGCTCGCGACGATAATCCCTTGGGGATCGATCCTTACGAAAAATGCGTCTATAACTCCCTTATTAACAAGCGCTTGCAAAACAAAGGAGGGGGAGCGTAGAATCGAACTCTTACAAAAAAGGGGGTTATCCCCCACCTGTGAAGTTGGCGGCCCGCTGCGGAAATCACCTCGGTCTTCCTCGCGCTTTCCTGGCAGGCCACTCTCGGCTAGAATTGAATGAGCATGCTTCTGCAAATTGACGGAGACTACGCCTCGGGCGCTCGCCAAGCCCGCCATAAGACTGTGGGCGTCAAGGTCGGCCAGGTACGCGTGGGCGGCGGTGCGCCTGTTGTCGTTCAGTCGATGACCAATACCGACACCGCTGACATTGCCGCGACTGTGCAGCAATGCATCGAGCTTGCCAATGCCGGTTCGGAACTTGTGCGTGTTACCGTCAATGTTCCCGAGGCTGCCGCGGCGGTTCCGGAAATAAAAAAGCGCATGCTCGACGCCGGCTGCACCGCTCCGCTGATCGGTGACTTTCATTACAATGGCCACGTCCTCCTCACTAAGTATTCCCATTGCGCTTCCGCCCTCGACAAATACCGCATCAATCCCGGTAACGTCGGCGCCGGCCAGCGCCGCGACGAACAATTCGCCACCATCTGCCACGTGGCTCGCGACCATGGCAAGCCGGTGCGCATTGGCGTCAACGGCGGCTCGCTCAATCAAGAGCTCGTCATGCGCAAAATGCAGGAGAACACCGACCGTGACCTTGGCCTTTCCTCCGAACAAATCATCAATGATTGCATGGTACTTTCCGCTCTCGAATCTACCGAGCTGGCTCTGCAATGCGGTTTGCGCAAAGATCACATCATCATCTCCTGCAAAGTTTCGCGCCCGCGCGATCTCATCACCGTGTATCGCGACCTCGCGAAAAAAACCGAGCAGCCTTTGCATCTTGGGCTTACCGAAGCTGGCATGGGCATCAAGGGCACCGTGTGGTCTGCGGCGGCCATCGGCATTCTTTTGTACGACGGAATTGGCGACACCATTCGCGTCTCGCTGACGCCGCGTCCCGGCGGAGATCGCCGGGAAGAAGTCTATGCCGCCTGCGAGCTATTGCAGGCGCTCGGCCTGCGCTCATTTTCGCCAAGCGTAACTGCGTGCCCAGGCTGCGGCCGCACCACCAGCACCACGTTTCAGGAGCTTGCCGAAAGCATTCAGGGCTACATCCGCGACAGCATGCCCGTCTGGAAAACGCGGTACGATGGCGTGGAAGAAATGACCCTGGCTGTGATGGGCTGCATCGTCAACGGCCCCGGCGAATCGAAGGCCGCCAACATAGGCATCAGTCTTCCCGGCACAGGCGAGGCACCGCGCTGTCCGGTCTACATCGATGGCCACAAATTTGTCACCCTCGAAGGCACCTACGACGAACTCTCTGTAGCTTTCCAATCTCTGGTCGACAACTACATCGAAACAAAATACCCTCGCAAATCCCCGGCAGAAGCCAAGATCTAAAAAAAGATCGCCCGAGGCGGCAAGGGAAAAAGCACTCAGCGAGACTCTCGACCAACACGCAAAAGAAACGCCAACGGCCAAGAACAATCGACAAACACCCTAAAACACGATCGTCTAAACGCCCGCTTGCGTAATTCCGCTTCTCCGTGAGCGCTATGCTAGAATCAATTTTTCTCTTTCGGGTTAAAAAGAACTTGAGGAATCGAAAATGAAAATCACTCGCGAAGATGTCTTGCGGGTTGCCGACCTTGCTTACCTCGATCTGAGCGAGTCCGAGGTTTCCACGTACCAGCAGCAGCTCGATTCCATCCTCGAATATGTCGGCAAGTTGAACGAGCTCGACACCACAAATGTCGAGCCAATGGCGCAAGTGCTGGCAGAAGATTCGGCTGCCTCAAACGTAACTTTGCGTGAGGATGTGACGGTTCCCTGCTGGGCCGCCGCGGAAATCTTGGCTCAGGCCCCGGACGCCAAGCCGCCGTACTTCCGCGTTCCCAAGGTGATCGACCGCTAGCGTCAGCGAGCGCAAGCAAAATGGAAAGAAAGGTTCTATGAGCAAAATGTTCCATCAATGTTTGACGTGGGACATTTTCCAGTCGCGCAGTACGCGCAGAAGTTTTGCGCCCGACACTGTTTGAGGCCAGGGACCAAACCAAGAGATGAGCAACTGGACGATCAACACGGTCCGAAGAGCTCTCGAAGCGAAGAATATTTCTGCGCGAGAGCTCGCGGAAGATTTTTACAAGCGCATCGCCGAGCGTAATCCGGAGCTGAATGCTTTTCTCGCTCTGTCTCCCGATCGGGCTTACGCGCAGGCCGACGCGATCGACGCGCTCGTTAGTCAGAAAAAAGCTTTACCGCCGCTCGCCGGAGTGCCGGTCGCGATCAAAGACGTGATCAGTACGCGTGGGATTCCCACTACGTGTGGCTCGCGCATTTTAAAAGCATACATACCGCCCTACGACGCGACTGCGGTCGAGCGGTTGGAGCGTGCCGGAGCCCTCATCCTCGGCAAAACAAATTGCGACGAATTCGCGATGGGCAGCTCGAATGAAAATTCCTCCTACGGCCCGGTGCGCAATCCCGTCGCGCTCGACCGCGTGCCGGGTGGCTCGAGCGGAGGATCAGCCGCGGCGGTGGCGGCGGGACTTGCGGTGGCGGCGCTTGGCACGGACACCGGCGGCTCGATACGGCAACCCGGGGCTTTCTGCGGAATTCCTGCGATGATGCCGAGCTACGGAAGAGTGTCGCGGTACGGGCTGATCGCTTTTGCCTCGTCGCTCGACCGCATAGGGCCTTTCGCGCGAAACGTTCGCGACGCGGCAGCAGTGCTCGAGACGATTGCGGGAAAAGACGCGAATGACTCCACATCTGTCAATGTACCGGTGGATGCTTATACCTCGGAACTGTCTCTGCCGATAAAAGGTTTGCGGCTCGGCATTCCCAAAGAATACTTCGCTCCGGGAATGGACTCCGCGGTTCGCGAAAAAGTGGAAGCGGCTATCGAGCGCTTCCGAAAGCTTGGTTGCCAGATCATGGACGTTCGCCTGCCGCATACCGACTACGCTATCGCGGCCTACTACATTATTGCCACGGCCGAGGCAAGCTCGAACCTGGCGCGATATGACGGGGTCCGTTACGGCCCACGTGTTCCGGCAGACACACTGCTGGAAATGTATCGCAAAACCCGGGGCACTGGCTTCGGAGCCGAAGTAAAACGCCGCATTATGCTGGGGACTTACGTTCTGTCCGCCGGGTATTACGACGCCTACTACCTGAAAGGGCAGAAAGTGCGTGCCCTTATCGCGCAAGATTTTCGCGATGCCTTTACCAAAGTAGATGCGATTGTAACTCCGACATCGCCTGTTCCCCCGTTCCGGCTTGGCGAGCGAACAGCGGATCCGCTCCAGATGTATCTTGCTGATATATATACAGTTACTGGATCGCTCGCGGGTATCCCGGGTATTTCGATTCCGTGCGGCAAGACTCCTGATGGCCTCCCCGTTGGGCTACAAATCTTTGGCGCTGCTTTTGGCGAGGGCCGGGTGCAGCGGTTGGCTCATGCCTTCGAGCAAGCCGGCGGCGGAGAAAATTGAGGCGAGCGACAACCTTAAATGAGGAAGCTCACTGCGATTCTGGCGCAGTTAAATGAGTCTCGTGCACGGCTTTTTGCCGCTGCGGACGTGGTGCCGACGCGGCAATGGCGCGCCTCGCCGGGTCCAGAAGCATGGTCAACCGCGGAAGTGATCGCGCACTTGATGATGGTGGAGCAGAGGATTACAGCGAGCGCGAACAATCTGCTTCGCGAACCGCCGCGATCTGTGCCGATTTGGAGACGCGTGCATCTGCCTTTACGAGCCGCGGAATGGCGTGCCATTCGGCGCAAGAGTCCAGTCCCGCTCAACCCTAACTTGCTGGGAGAAAAGGAAGTCATGCTGGCAGCCCTGCGGGAAGTGCGATCACAGACCATCGCTTTTCTCGATGCGCTTCCCAATCGCGATTTAGGAGTATACCGGTGGCCGCATCCGTTCTTCGGCAGCTTGAATTTCTACGATTGGTTCCGCGTGGTGGCCTATCACGAGATCAGACACAGCAAGCAAATACGAGAAATCGTAGAACTCCTACCAAATTAAGCATTTGCTGAGACCGCCGTGGCTGCGCACCTGGCTACGCTTAGTTCGAATTCCAAGAAGCCAACAAATAACTCCTTTTGGCACGCTCCGTTGTAATCGAAAGTACTAGTCTGTCGGTTTTTCAGAACGGATACGGTTTAAACGGACTTACTATTGCAGGGAAAACGGTACAGCGCTTATGCTTCCTGTAGCATCTAACTTTTGCAGGACGGAGTTGGAAGCGAAAACAGATTGGAGTGAGCGTGCAGGGGACAACGGTGGTCACCATAAAATCCAGCCAAAAGATCTTCACCGAGCAGGAAGTCTCGGGGCTAACCGGAATCTGCTTGGAGCACTTGCAAAGTCTGGCCCGTAGCCGCCATCTGGGCTTTCTCGCCCGTGCCGCAGAAGCGGCGGGCGCGCAAGCCAATCAACTGCTGTTCACCAACTCCGATTTGATGGTGCTGGCAATTCTTTGCCCGCGCTGCGAGCACTAACCGCGCGCTTGGCCACCGGTGCAAGCACTCGGTCATTCCGGTAGCTTGGTTATCCCAGCCCACGGTATTATCCCAGTCAAGTTAAATTGTTAGTTGCCACGTTCGTGCCCGGGTGTTGGAACCTAAGCTAAAACGAGGGGACAAGCATGCCAATCTGGCTCTCTTGGGCGTTGATGATTGCCGGTTACATCCTATTGATGAAGTGGGTTTTGCCGTGGTTTGGCATCCCCACTTGAATGTCGGGGTCCTGCGACGTCGGGTCTCGACGTCGGAAAGTATCGAGCTACGGGCAGGATAAGAGCACAAAACCATAGAAGGTCCGTCTTGCCGTTAACAGCAACGAAACCGGACGCTATCGCTCGGAAACTGCCGATTTGCCGCGGATAAGCCAATTGGTATGGAACGCGCCCTCTTTGTCGACACGACGGTAGGTATGAGCGCCGAAGTAGTCCCGCTGGGCTTGGGTGAGGTTTGCGGGTAGCCGTTCGCTGCGGTAGGCGTCGAAGTACGCCAGCGATGAACTCATGGCCAGAACTGGTATGCCCACTCCAATTGCCGTCTGCACCGCGAACCGCCATGCTTGCTGACGGCTCTCGACAGCATCGCGGAACCACCCGTCAAGCAGCAGGTTGTCGAGATTAGGATTTCGCACGTACGCCGACATGATCTCGCCGAGCAGTGTGGCTCGGATGATGCAGCCGGCGCGCCAGATCTTAGCAATATCTCCAGGGCGAAGATCGTACTTATATTCCGCCGAAGCAACGCGCATTAGCGCCAGGCCTTGCGCGTAAGAAGTAATCTTGCTGGCATACAGCGCTTGCTCGACGGCGGCAATCAGCTTGCGCTTGTCGCCGCTATACGAGGGTGCCGGGCCGTGCAGGATCTTACTCGCGGCCACCCGCTGCGGTTTCAAGGCGGAGAGAATGCGGCTCTCGACAGCCGCGTTGATCGTGGGGATGGGCGCGCCGACATCGAGGGCATTCTGGCTGACCCATTTCCCCGTGCCCTTTTGCTGTGCTTCATCGAGAATGACGTCCACGATAGGCTTACCCGTTTCCTCATCCCTCCTGGCAAGGATATCCGCGGTGATCTCGATCAGGTAAGACTTAAGCTCGCGCTGGTTCCAGTCGCTGAAGATGGCGTGAAGCTCATCAGCAGCAAGGCCGAAACCTCGGTGAAGCAGGTCGTAGCACTCAGCGATCAGTTGCATGTCGCCGTACTCAATGCCGTTGTGCACCATTTTGACGTAGTGCCCCGCGCCTCGAGGTCCCATGTATTCCACGCAGGGTTCGCCGTCTTCGGCACGGGCGGCAATCGCGCGAAAAATCGGAGCCACCGCTTCCCAGGCTTCGCGTTGCCCGCCAGGCATGATGGCCGGCCCGGTTCGCGCGCCCTCTTCTCCCCCGGACACACCTGTGCCGATGAAACGAAATCCTTGGGCTTCGAGTTCTTTGTTGCGGCGCTCGGTATCGAGGAAAAAGGAATTTCCGCCGTCCATTAAGATGTCACCAGCCTCGAGATGCGGCTTGAGGTGAGCGATTGCGCTGTCCACAGCAGTTCCGGCCGGGACCAGCATGAAAATGCGACGCGGCTTCTCGAGAGCGTGCATTAAATCCTCCGGCGAGTCCGCAGCGATAATGTTTTTGCCCTTCGCGGGACCTTCGAGAAAGGCTCGCGCTTTGGCCTTATCGAGGTCATAACCGGCAACCGGGAAGCCATGGCCCTCCATGTTGAGGGCCAGGTTTCCGCCCATCACGCCGAGGCCGACCATGCCAATCTTGTAGGTCATCTTGGACTCCTAAACGGTGGTACTGCTACGAGCCGAATTCCTAGTCTGCTGCTACTTCGCTGGCCAGCTTCAAGCGGAACAGCATTTCACCGGCGCGCGGAATCACCACGAAACCCTCGCCTTCGCGGGCACGCCACTCGTCGAGGTTCACCGTAGCCGGGTCAAGGTACCCTAGATTGATGCCCCGGCAGCGCTCTTCAGAAATTGCCGTGGCCAGGGTGACCTTGATTCGCGGTGTCTCGATGCCGGTGGCCGGGTCATAACAGCCGAGTCCTTTGACGTGCGTAGAATGCGCCAATACGCCGCCGGGGTAATGCTTGAAGCGGTCCCACTGCTTCAAGAAGTAGTCACGGCAGTGGTATCCAATTTCATTGATGATCTTGCCGTGAGTGTAGCTGAATTCGGTGATATGCGGAGCGTAGATGACGATCTCGGCGCCGTCGGCAACCGCAGGTTCGAGCTTGTACATCCCCTTGGCGGCGGTCCAAATATCGTCGTACATTGTGGGCATGACCGAGAGGACCCGCCGGAACGGCTGGTCAACGTAGGTGATATGCTTTTTCGCCGACAATTGCGAAGCTTCTTTCCAGGCCTCCGGCGGCGTGCCGAAGTAGAGTCCTGCGAGGCCTTCGTGGGTTACCACCAGCGCGAAGCAGGACGCCGGCCGCGGGATCAACGTCGCGGCACGATCAATCACCGCACGAACCGGCGTGTACCCGGCGCCAATCACGTCGTAGCTGGTGATAACCGCGCCCAGCCAGTGCGTGAAATTGATAATTTCGGGCCCCGCAATCCCCGGGAAGAAGTATTTGTTTCCGCCGGAAAAACCTACCACTTCGTGAGGAAACACCGGGCCGCAAATCACAATGTGGTCGTAATCGAGAATAAGTTTGTTGAGGGTAACCGGCACATCCTGGGACATCAGGCCGCCAGTGACCTCGGCAATTATCGAAGCCGGTAGTACGCCAAGCGTGACGAAATTCGCCGGATTCTCCCAACGGTGATTAAAGACGTGAGTCTCTCCTACCCTGCCGTCCACCACTGATTGTCCGACGAGTTTCGAAAGCTGCGCGTCAGACATCTGTTTGTGCGTGCCAAGGGCCACGAGAAAATCCAATGCCTTCACACGCGGGCGAATTAGTTCCTGAAACAGGCTGAACAGTAGCGGCATGGGCATCGTGCGGGTGCCGTCGGGAATGATCATGAGCACACGCCGGCCATTCCAGTCCCCCGAATCCACGGCTTGCGCAACGATCTGGCGCACTTCAACCTTGCTCAGATAACGTTGCGTGTAACCGGCCCCGATGGTCATATGGGTTTTCTACCTCAGTGCTGCCAGGGTGGAATGCTGGGCAGGAGTTTTTCAAATTCAGCGATCAACCTGGCCTCGTACGCTCCGGCAAATTGATTGGCCATGAACTTGTGAACGCCTTCTTCGTAAAATCGCTTCCAAGACTCTTCTTCATGCCCTGGATTCACGGGGAAAAACAGAGCGTTGTTGGCACGCGCGGCTTGCAGATCGCCGGGAGCGTCACCGATCATCAGCATCTGATCGGGGGCATACTTCCCCGCAGTGGCCATTTTCAAGTGTTGCGTCTTCGTGCCCACTTCCTGGCCGGCGATGACGCGAACATACTTGGTAAGGTCATGCTCGGCCCACTCGCGCACCAACGCCTCGCCGGGCGTCTGTGAGACGACGATGGTGTCGGCCTTGGTCTGGAGTAGTGCGAGGCTTTCCCGGACGTAGGGAAATGGCGGAAGGTCATGGACGATGTCGGCGATGGTTCTGTTGACCGCCAAACTCCACTCCAGAGCGAGATCCAGTTCCGCGTGGGGATGCTCAGCAATGTAAGCCTTCAGGCCGTCATTGCTGAGGGACTTGCCTGAGGCGATGAACTCGCGGACCTTCTGCGCTGGTGGCACGTTGCAGCGCCTTGCGGAGACCTCCGGACGAGCTTTCAGGAAATCAAACGTCAAGGTCAGTGCGGGCCAGCGATTCGTGCCGCGCCACTTCGAATACAGGTTGACGAATTCCACGGCCTCGCGCGCGTACTTCGACACCGGTTGCAGTCCCCAATACTTGATAATATTCGGGCAGAAGCACTCCTTGTGCTTGATTTCCATGCTGTCGAAAGCGCAGCCGTCCGAATCGATGCCCACAAAAAACTCGTGCTGAGGTTTTAGCTCGGTCAGCGCCGTAGCTACCATGGTACTGCTCATCGTTCATCTCCTGATTCAAGTTCATACATCGCGCAACGAGTTAGCATCATCGCGCACTGCGGCGCGAAACTAGCGGCGCCGAAAACCGCCCTGCCTGGGCGTTTTGACTCTCCGGCTTGACCAATCATGTTACAACGGAGACCCTGTTCGAGTGGACCCCAGTTTTTTGATGGCGGCGGACCGGTGAGCAACCTCGAACCATGGGCAACGTAATCGTTTCTCCCGATTCTACAAAAGGAAGGAGTTTCTCGCTGATTTCCATGGTTGCCGACGAGCGAGCAATCCTCCGAAGAACATCACTGGCTCAGCGGAGTTGTCCGAGGGTAAATCGCGAGGTATGCTGAACAAAGTAGGGACTAGAATTGGCATCTAAGGTTTGATGGGAGTTTTGACCAGGGCTCCCTGGCAACAAAGTGGCGAGGACATGTTCGCTAGGATTCATCGCGAAATGAGAGGATGGCAGAAAACGTTGTGGTTCGGGCTGGCGATCGTGTCGCTGGCTGCGAGTTGCGAGACACCCGCTTATACGCGGATCCCGGCAATCCTTCAGCAATCCGCATCGCAGGACCAGGAAAAAGCGGTCCCGCCAGAGGCTAGCTCCGCTCCGTTGCCGCGAGGGAAGAAACTGGTGCTCAAGGACGGAACGTTCCACATGGTGCGCAGCTTTGAGAGGAAAGGCAATCGCGTGCGCTTCTACAGTATCGAGCGCTCGTCATGGGAAGAAATGCCGGCAGACATGATTGACTGGGAGGCCACTAAAAAAGCAGAGGCGGAAACGGCCAAGGGGCAAGAGGCTCTGCTCGAAAAAGTGCGATCGCGCGAGGCCATTGAAAAGTATCAGCCCGTGGATATTGACGCGAGCTTGCCGATTGCCCCGGGGGTTTTCCTTCCACCCGGCGAGGGGCTGTTTGCACTCGAAGGGACGATGGTGCGGCCGCTCGAGCAGGTGAGCGCCGAAACGAAGCTCGACAAGAAGCGCCAGCTTGAAAAGATTTTCGTGCCTATCCCGATTGTGCCCACGCGGCATCGCGTGCAGATTCGCGGGGCCCGGGCAGCCGTGCGAATCGCGACAGCCCTCCCGGAGTTTTATCTTCGGGAAGCGCCGCCTGACCCGGACCGACCGTCAGTTATCCCCAAAAGCAGCCGGCCGGGAGAATCGGGTCCGGAGGTCGAGCTGATTCGAGCAACGGTGCGAAGTGGGACGCGGCAGATCGAGGTGCTCGACACAAACCTAATTGGCCAGCAGTCTGCCCAGAGAAACACAATCTCCTTGCAGCGCTGGGAAGTGGCCAAGGGGGTTTATCGATTTACGCTCAGCGAGCAATTGACGCCGGGAGAATATGCGATCGCGGAATTGCTTCCGGAAGGCTTGAATCTTTATGTGTGGGACTTTGGCGTAGACCTGGGGAGTGGGGCTGAGCCGAAAGGCAAGCCGGCTGCAAACAAAAAACCTCAAAAGGCAGCCGGGTCCAAACCATAATCCCATCGTTTGATGAATTCGCCAGGGGCGGGTCAAACCTGAAGAACGTGCTGCCGATTTGAACCTGCTGCATTGGCGAGATTCAACAGAGATTCCCTCGCCTGCGGAACGCGTTGCCAACCATAAAACCGGCCGCACTACTTCTTGACGGGTTCTGCGGGGAATGGTTCGAGAACTTCTTTTATTAAGGCCAGGATATCGGAGAGGAGAAATGGCTTTTGTATGCGGCGCGGATTTTTGCCGCCCGTTTGCAAACTAGATGACTCGACGTACGCACCGGTCATAAAAATAAACGCTCGCTGCGCGCCATGGGGCTCAGCGCACAGGCGGTCGTACAGTTCTTCGCCCGAGAGAGTTTGGCCGGGACCTTTTAGATTGACATCGCACAAGACGACGTCGTAGGAATTGCGCGCAGCCAATGAAAGGGCCTGTGCGGCATTGACCGCGCAGTCTATTTTCAACCCTTGCGCCTCCAAACTCTCCTTCACTAGTTCTCGTATCCCTTCCTCATCGTCTATGACCAGGACGCTGCGTCCTTTTAACGCTGCGGTATCGCTCGCGGCGGCGCGGTTGTGTTGCCGCGAGCTTTGCGGCGTTGACGCCCGGTCCGAGTGCTCACCATCAGAGCGCTCCCTGACCGGCTGTTGGGGAGGCGACGGCCTGTTATTCGACTGAGACTGCGGCGAACGGGCCTGGCGGGACTGGGCATCGGACGAATGTGCCTGGGGCGGCTGCTCGCCCTGTGCGTGGTCCTCTTTTTGCCGATCGGAAGCTAGCGGAAACGTAATCGTGAACGCCGCGCCGCCGTCGGGTATACGCTCGACTTCGATCTGGCCCCCGTGCTCGCGAATAATCGACATGCAGATGCTCAAACCCAGGCCGGTGCCGCCGCCGGGGCGCTTGGTGGTGTAAAACGGGTCGAAGAGTTTAGGCATTGCTTCTTTGCGGATTCCGGCGCCGTCGTCCTGCACGCGAACGGTGATGTGCTGGCCACTGCAATTCAATTGGATCTGAATCTTTCCAGACTCGCGAACTTCCTTGATGGCATGCTCGGCGTTGGTTACCAGGTTCAGCAGGACTTGAATCAATTGATTGGCGTCGCCCAGGATCGGTGGAAAGTCCGGCCGAGGAGCGAACTGAACCGCAATATGATTGCGGCGAAGCGAATGATCGTGAAGCTGGAGGGTACGCTCGAGGAGGTCGTTCAGTTGCACAAGCTTTTTTTGCGGCGCCGGCGGACGTGAGAAATCGAGCAGGTTTTGAACGATTTGCGCGGCACGGCGAGCTTGGCGGTGCGCGAGATCAAGCTGTTTCTTGGTGGCTTCGTCGGCGGACTGGTCGCGAATCAACTCGGTGACGCCGAGAATAGCGGTCAGCGGATTGTTGAGCTCGTGGGCTACTCCGGCAATCATTTGCCCCATGGCGGCAAGCTTTTCCGATTGGATAAGCTGCTCCTCGAGCCGCTTCAAGTCGGTAATGTCACGAAGCGACGCAACGATCCCGATAATCTTGCGCTGCGGATCGTAGAGCGGGGTTGCATTGGTGCGAAATCTGCGCCACTCTCCGGCGCGGTTTTGCACGCGGTGCTCGAGGCTCGCGAAACTTTGGTCGCCCGCAATCAACTCCTCGAAGTTCTTCATCAAGGCGGCCCGGTCTTCGGGATGCGTCAGCATTCCAATTTGCATTTTAAACATTTCGTCGACCGTAAAACCTAGAGCCTGTTCGACGCGCGGGCTGATAAACCTATAATTCCTCTCGGTGTCGACGACGAAAATAGGATCCGGAAAACTGTCAACGAGGCGGCGAGCGAATTCCTGCCCCTGTTCGAGACGCTGTTCCATCTGACGGCGATGGGAAACATCGAGCAAGGCACCCTGATACCGAATGATTCGGCCGGCAGAATCGCGCACGGCAGTAGAGGTGTCGAGACACCGGATTGTGGTGCCATCTTTTTTCTTCAAGGTGACTTCGCGGCCGTGGACCACGGATTGATCGCCAAACTCCTTGCGCCAATTCTCGCGATCGGCTGGACTCACATGGAAGTCCGTGGCGTTTATGCGCAGAAGGTCTTCCTTGCTCTCATAACCCAGCATGCGCACGAGCGCGGGATTGGCGTCGAGAATCACGCCTTCGTACGTGGTGAAGTAAATGCCTTCTTGTAAGGTTTCAAACAGGTCGGTGAAGCGCGCCTCACTCTCACGCTGCTGCGTGATGTCGCGCGCGAGCACGGTGACGCCTAGAACCTTTTGGTCCTTCATCAGAGCGTGCAGCACACAATCGAAAAAGCGCGCCGACAAAGCGCCTTTCAGGCGAATGCGCAGCACGCCGGCCCAATAACGCTTCTCGAGGAAATGGGGCAGGGCTTGTTCCGCGGATTGGCGCAGCGCCTTGGTGGGATCGTCAAGAAACTCTTCCAGGCTATGCCCGATCAGTTCTGGGAAAGGAGCTTGGAGAAGGTCTTTAAAGCTGCGATTGGCAGCGCGAATCTCTCCATCGAGCGAAAGCGCCACGAGAATGTCATCAAATGAATCAATTAAATCACGATAGCCCTGTTGCGAGCGGGTGATCATCTCAAAAAGCTGGTCAATTTGTTTTTCGTCGGGCGGGGCAGCCGAGCGTTGTTCGATGCCATGCAGCAGGCCGCGCAATTCGGATATTTCCTGAGTACGCTTCCAGGCATACGCTCCGAACAGAAGCACCATCAGAACTAAGCCGATCGGCAGAGCTTCGAGATGATGGGAAAGTGCGCTAATCGTGCCCCAGGACATCCAGGCGAACACACCGGCCAGGGTCAAGAGCAAAAGCAAGGCTATGAACCAAAGTTCGCGCTGCTTGCGCTCGAGAGCCCGGAGCTGAGCTGCCGCTGCCGACTTTGGCGGCGCGCCTGGCGGACTGCCGGGCAACGTTCCCAGATGCCCATCGGACGCGTTCTTGTTCGCAGAAGGCATTGGTTGTTAAGTGTGCAACTCCCGGGCTAATTGGAGAGATACCACGCCTGGATTGATTCTACTGACCGGGGATTGCGTTCGGCAACGAAGCCGTGCGGGCAGTTTCCTAATCCGCAAGCCGGAACCAATTCCGCAAGAGACCAAAGAAATGCGGCGTTTCGAATCGAAACGCCGCGCTCGGTTAGCGAAAAATGTGTCGGCGGGATATCGGAGCCGGCTCGCGCCGGTGCCGATCTAGCCTTCGGCAGCCGCCTCGGTGTCCTTGCGGAGGAAGTCGAGAGCCGCAGCCTCCTCGGGGGTAAGCTCGGCGGCAGCGGGAATGGATTCCGACGGCATTTGCACCGGCACCTCGGTTAACAGCTCAATATTGCGGTAACGCTCAAGACCTGTTCCCGCAGGAATGAGCCGGCCCATGATGACGTTTTCCTTGAGGCCGCGGAGGTAATCAACCTTGCCCGCCACGGCCGCTTCGGTAAGGACGCGAGTGGTCTCCTGGAAGCTCGCGGCCGAGATGAACGAATCGGTCGACAGTGAGGCCTTGGTGATGCCCAGAAGCAGCGGCCTGCCGGTCGCGGGACGCCCGCCGTCGGCAATGATGTGATCGTTCTCTTCGCGGAAGCGGAACTTGTCAACCTGCTCCTCGAGCAAGAACGGGGTGTCACCGACGTCTTCAACTTTTACCCAGCGCATCATCTGGCGCACGATCGTTTCGATATGCTTATCGTTTATGTTGACGCCCTGCAGGCGGTAAACCTCTTGAATGGAATTGACGAGGTAGGCCTGAGTATATTTTTCACCGAGAACTGCCAGCAGGTCGTGGGGATTAAGCGGGCCGTCAATGAGCGGCTCGCCGGCCTTAACGCGCTCGCCTTCCTGCACGTTGATGTGAACGCCGCGCGGAATGGAATATTCTTTTTGCGTGCGCGCCGCGGCTTGCGTTTCTTCACTTTCGACGTAAACCTTGCGCTGGCCCTTGGCGATTTCGCCGTATTTCACGACGCCATCGATTTCGCTGATCACCGCAGGGTCGCGAGGCTTACGCGTTTCGAATAGTTCCACCACGCGCGGCAAACCGCCGGTGATGTCCTTGGTCTTGGTGGTCTCCCGGGGAATTTTGGCCAGCACGTCGCCGGGCTGCACCTCATCGCCATCGGCAACCATCAAGTGGGCGCGCGAAGGCATCAGGTATTTCTTGCGCACGCGGCCCTGAGAATCACGGACCAAAATGGTGGGCTGATGTTTCTCATCACCGGGCGGCAGCGTGACGACAAGCTGCGCAAGGCCGGTAACTTCATCAACTTGTTCCTCAATGGTGATGCCGGGCTGCAAATCCTTGAATTGAATGGAGCCGCCGGTCTCCGTGAGGATGGAGAAGGTGAAGGGATCCCATTCGGCAAGAATTTGACCCTGGGTGACTGATTCCCCCTCGGCAACCAGGAGGCGAGCACCGTAAACGACGTGGTAGCGCTCTTTCTCGCGGCCTTTTTCGTCGACGATGGCGATCAAGCCGGAACGGTTCATGGCGATGAACGAGCCGCCGCGGCCCTCGACAAAGCGCAAATCGATGAATTTGACGACACCGTGATTTCGCGCTTCGAGCTTCGACTGCTCGGAAACCCGCGTTGCCGTACCGCCGATGTGGAACGTGCGCATGGTGAGCTGGGTCCCGGGTTCGCCGATGGATTGCGCGGCGATGACCCCGACTGCCTCGCCGTGCTCGACCATGCGGCCGGTAGCCAGGTTGCGCCCGTAGCAACGCGCGCAGGCCCCGCGGCGGGACTCGCAAGTGAGTACGGAACGAATGCGAACGCGCTCGATGCCGGCTGCTTGAATGGCGTTGGCCAGCTCTTCAGTGATTTCTTGGTTGACTTCGACAATCACGCTGCCTTCGAAGTCTTTGATTTTGTCGAGCGAAACACGGCCGACCACACGATCGCGCAACGGCTCGACTTCGACACCGGCTTCGACGATGGGTTCGACAAAGATGCCGTCGGCGGTGCCGCAATCCACCTCGCTGATGATTACGTCTTGCGCGACGTCCACCAGGCGGCGAGTGAGATAGCCGGAATCGGCGGTCTTGAGCGCGGTGTCCGCGAGACCCTTACGCGCCCCGTGAGTGGATATGAAGTATTGCAGCACGGTGAGACCTTCGCGGAAGTTAGAAGTAATGGGCGTCTCGATGACTTCGCCGGAGGGCTTGGCCATCAAGCCGCGCATGCCGGAAAGCTGGCGGATCTGCTGCTTGGAGCCGCGCGCTCCGGAGTCAGCCATAACGTAAATGGGATTGATGACCCCTTCTTTGTCCTGGCGCTCGAGCGCTTTGAACATTTCGTCGGCAACTTTTTCGGTGACGTCGCTCCAGATAGCGATGACTTTGTTGTAGCGCTCACCGTTGGTGATCGCGCCGTCGAGATATTGCTGCTGCACCTTGACGACTTCTTTCTCGGCGTTTTCGACGAGCTTGGCCTTGTCGCCAGGGATAAGCATGTCGTCAATGCCGATGGAAATGCCGGCGCGCGTGGCATAGATGAAGCCGAGTTCCTTCATGGCATCGAGCAGCGGGACAGTGCGCTGCTGGCCGAAACGCAGGTAGCAGTAATACACCAGTTGCTGTACGCCCTTCTTTTTAAGAAGACCGTTAATGAAGGGCATCTCCGCGGGCAACGTGTCATTGAGGATCACGCGGCCAACCGTGGTGTGGATGAACTGGCGTTTTACGTTAATGGGCTCGGTGTGGGGAACGTCCTGATCGTCGTAAGCAATGGTCAGGTCAATGACCTCGCCGGTGTAGCGCAAGCGGATCGGAGTGAGCAATTCCACTTCGCCGGCTTCGAGCGCCAGCACAACTTCTTCAGCGGAGCCGAACGCGCGGCCTTCGCCTTTGGCCCCAGGCTTGGACTTGGTGAGGTAATAGATCCCCAGCACCATATCCTGCGATGGCACGGCCAGCGGCAAGCCATTGGCCGGCGAGAGGATGTTGTTCGAGCTCAGCATTAGCACCGAAGCTTCCACTTGCGCCTCGGGTGAAAGGGGAATGTGCACAGCCATCTGGTCGCCGTCGAAGTCTGCGTTGAATGCCGTGCACACAAGAGGATGGATGCGGATGGCTTTGCCTTCGACGAGCACCGGCTCGAACGCCTGAATGCCGAGGCGGTGGAGGGTGGGCGCACGGTTCAGGAGCACGGGATGCTCGCGGATCACATCTTCGAGAATGTCCCAAACGATCGGTTCCTGCTGCTCGACCATTTCCTTGGCTTGCTTGATGGTGGTGCAGTGTCCGGCTGCTTCGAGCTTGTGATAGATGAAGGGCTTGAACAGCTCCAGGGCCATTTTCTTGGGCAGGCCGCACTGGTGCAGTTTCAGCTCCGGGCCCACGACGATGACCGAGCGGCCGGAATAATCCACACGCTTGCCGAGCAAGTTTTGGCGGAAACGTCCCTGCTTGCCCTTGAGCGTGTCGGAGAGCGACTTGAGCGGACGATTATTGGTGCCGCGCAAAACGCGACCGCGGCGGCCATTGTCGAACAGGGCATCCACGGCTTCCTGAAGCATGCGCTTCTCATTGCGCACAATCACGTCGGGGGCGTGGAGCTCCATCAGCTTTTTCAAGCGATTGTTGCGGTTGATCACCCGGCGGTAGAGATCGTTCAAATCCGACGTGGCAAAGCGTCCACCGTCGAGAGGCACAAGCGGGCGCAATTCCGGCGGCAGAACCGGAATCACATCGAGAATCATCCATTCAGGTTTGTTGCCGCTCTTGCGGAAAGACTCCACGACGCGCAGGCGCTTGGCATACTTGATGCGCTTTTGCAGAGACGCGTCGGTCTTCATCTTTTCGCGCAGTTCGGTGGAAAGCTTCTCGATTTCGACGCGCTTCAAAAGTTCTTTGATGGCTTCCGCGCCCATCACCGCGCGGAACTGCCCGGCATAATCTTTCTGCACCTCGCGGTATTTTTCTTCGGGAAGCATCTCACGCTCGCGGATGCCCGGCACTTCGCCGGCATCTACGACCACGTATCCTTCGAAATAGAGAATGCGTTCGAGGTCGCGCATGCTGATATCGAGAAGATAGCCGATGCGGCTGGGCAACCCTTTGAAGAACCACACGTGCGAGCAGGGTGACGCCAGCTCGATGTGGCCCAGGCGCTCGCGACGGACTTTGCTGAGCGTGACCTCTACGCCGCATTTGTCGCAGATGACGCCGCGATGCTTCATCCGCTTATATTTGCCGCACAGACATTCCCAGTCGGTGACCGGTCCAAAAATTTTGGCGCAGAACAGTCCGTCCCGCTCTGGCTTGAAGGTGCGGTAGTTGATGGTCTCCGGCTTGGTGACTTCGCCGTGGGACCACGAGCGGATCTTTTCCGGGCTGGCCAACGAGATGCGGATAGAGTCAAAATCGGCGATTAAACTTGCGCGATCATAAGGGCTGCTGCGATACAAGGTTTATTCCTCCCTCCCGAGGTCTCGCTCGACGCGGGCTTCGGGCTGTCCGGTCCCAGCTTCCGGGACGGACGGTTGCAAAACACCAAAGAGATTGTGCGTTGCTCTAGACTTCACTCTGCAACACCACGGAACGGATGCGACACATTTCATTCGGCCACTTTTTCAGCCGGCTTCTGGCGCTTCATCAACTCAACATCGAGACAGAGCGATTGCAGCTCGCGTACCAGCACGTTAAATGATTCGGGCACGCCGGGTTCGATGCCCGGTTCACCCTTCACGATGGCTTCATAAATTTTCGCGCGGCCATAAACATCGTCCGACTTGGCGGTGAGCAGCTCCTGCAAAATGTGAGCGGCACCGTAGGCTTCGAGCGCCCAAACTTCCATTTCCCCGAAGCGCTGGCCGCCGAATTGGGCCTTGCCGCCGAGCGGTTGCTGCGTGATCAGCGAATAAGGACCAATGGAGCGAGCATGAATCTTGTCGTCGACCAAGTGTGACAGCTTGAGCATGTAGATGTAGCCGACAGTGACCTGTTGCGCGAATTCCTCGCCGGTCATGCCGTCAAACAGGCGAATCTTTCCGGCCTGAGGCAGCCCGGCCACCTCCAGGAGATGGCGGATTTCGGTCTCGCGGGCCCCGTCAAACACCGGAGTGGCGAACGGGATGCCCTGGCGGAAGCTTTGGCCGAGCTCGATCAACTGTTCGTCTTCGAGCTGCGCGAGTGATTTCCACACCGCGGTATCGGTAAAGACTTCGCGGAACCACCGGCGTACCGCCTCCGCTCGCACCTCTTTGTCAAACAAGCGCGAAACGCTGCGGCCCAGTTCTTTTGCGGCCCAGCCTAAATGCGTTTCCAGAATTTGTCCGACGTTCATACGCGAAGGAACGCCGAGCGGGTTGAGAACAATTTCGACCGGCGTGCCGTCGGGCAAATACGGCATATCTTCTTCCGGCACGATGCGCGCAATGACGCCCTTGTTGCCGTGGCGCCCGGCCATCTTGTCGCCGACCGAGAGCTTGCGCTTCATGGCGATATAGCACTTGACCAGCTTGATCACGCCGGGAGGAAGCTCATCGCCCTTCTTGAGCTTATCCTTACGGTCTTCGGTGATCTTGCGCAGCACGTCAATCTGGCGCGAGGTCATCTCCTCGACTTCGTCGATTTTCTCGATGAGCAGAGGATCCTTGTCGGCAAGCTTCAAGCGTTTGAGGTTGCGCGTTGAAATTTTTTCCAGGATGTCGCGGTCGAGCTCAGTGCCCTTGGTGAGCAGGCGCTTGTTGGTTTTTTCATCATGCAAGTCGGCCAGCAGTTTTTGGCCGCCCAAGAGGTCCGAGAGGCGCTTCAGCCGCTCGTCGGTAAGGATGCGAATCTCATCGGCAAGGTTTTTTTCAAGCTTGAAGACCTGCGTGGATTCAATGGTTTTGTGCCGCTCATCTTTTTCGGCGCCTTTGCGGCAGAAAATCTTGACGTCAACGACGGTTCCCTCGATCCCTGGCGGGCAGTAGAGCGAAGCGTCGCGAACGTCGCCGGCTTTCTCGCCGAAGATGGCGCGCAGAAGTTTTTCTTCCGGCGTGAGTGTGGTTTCGCCTTTGGGCGTCACCTTGCCGACCAGAATGTCGCCCGGCCGAACCACGGCACCGATGCGGATCACTCCGCTCTCATCCAGATTGCGCAGGAAGGTTTCAGAAATGTTGGGGATGTCGCGAGTAATTTCCTCGGGCCCGAGCTTGGTGTCGCGCGCCTCAATCTCATACTCTTCGATGTGAATCGAGGTGTAGTAGTCTTCCTTGACGAGCTTCTCGCTCACCAGGATAGCGTCTTCAAAGTTGTACCCGCGCCATGGCAGAAACGCCACGAGCACGTTGCGTCCCAGCGCCAGCTCTCCGTGCTCGGTGCAAGGGCCATCGGCCAGCACCTGGCCTTGCTTGACCTTGTCTCCCACTCGCACAAGCGGCTTCTGATTGATGCAAGTGTTCTGGTTGGAGCGCTTGAATTTAATAAGCGAGTAAATATCCGCGCCCACTTCACGGCTGAGCACGCCGGAGTGGTCGGATTCGACACGAACGATGATGCGCTCAGAGTCAACCTGATCAACGCTGCCATCGCGTTTGCAAATCACGACCGCGCCGGAATCACGCGCCGTAACGCGTTCCATTCCGGTGCCCACGAGCGGAGCCTCTCCACGAATCAGCGGCACAGCCTGGCGCTGCATGTTCGAGCCCATCAGCGCGCGGTTGGCGTCGTCGTTTTCGAGGAACGGGATCAGGCTGGCGGCTACCGAGACAAGCTGTTTCGGCGACACGTCAATGTAATCCACTTCTTCACGGCTCTTCAAAACGAAGTTGCCGGCCTGCCGGCAATTCACGAGCTCGGTGGTAAGCTTGCCGCGCTCGTCGAGCGACGCGTTGGCCTGCGCCACAACGTAGCGGTCTTCTTCCCACGCCGACAAATAGAAGCAGTACGGATCGTAGGTAACCTTGCGACGCTTCAATTCTTCGTTAAGCGCTTCGACTTTATCTTGTTCAACGATTTCGCCCACCTTGAATTCGCTGTCCCCGGAATTGACGATATTCACGTAGTCAATCACCCGTCCATTTTTCACCTTACGGTACGGCGACTCGATGAATCCAAATTCGTTGATTCGCGCGTAGCACGACAGCGAGCTGATCAGACCGATGTTCGGCCCTTCCGGTGTTTCAATCGGGCAGATGCGCCCGTAGTGCGTGGGATGCACGTCGCGCACTTCGAAGCCGGCACGCTCGCGCGACAGCCCCCCCGGCCCCAGGGCCGAAAGACGCCGCTTGTGGGTAATTTCGCTGAGCGGGTTGGTCTGGTCCATAAACTGGCTGAGCTGCGAGCTTCCAAAGAATTCGCGAATCGCGGCCATGACCGGCTTGGCGTTTACCAAGTCGTGCGGCATGGCTGTGGACATTTCCTGATACACCGACATCTTTTCTTTGATGGCGCGCTCCATGCGCACAAGGCCAATACGGAACTGATTTTCGAGGAGCTCACCGACCGCGCGAACGCGGCGGTTGCCAAGATGGTCGATGTCATCCACAGTGCCGATGTTTTTGCGCAGCTTCAGCAAATACCGGATGGAGGCCACGAAATCAGTGGCATCGAGGGTGCGTGTGGTGAGCGGCGTTTCCATGCCGAGCTTGATGTTGAATTTCAGCCGGCCGACCTTGCTGAAATCGTATTTGCGTGGATCGAAAAACATCCCGTTGAATAGCGCCGTCGCGGTCTCCAGCGTCGGCGGATCGCCCGGACGCAGCTTGCGATAAATTTCAATGAGCGCCTCGCGGGTCGAGCGGATCGTGTCTTTGTCGAGCGTGCGGCTGAGCACCACGCCAACGTCGTCGCGCTCAGGAAAGAAAACATCAACCTCGGTGATTCCAGCTTGGCCGAGGAGTTGCCAGGTCTCCGCGGTGAGGGGCTTGTTGGCTTCCAGAATTACTTCGCCGGTTTCGCGATTCACCACGTCGGCAACGCTGTAGGCGCCCTCGAGGTCGCCGACGCTGACGCGCGCCTGGGTCACTTTGGCCTTGACCATTTCCTTATACAACGTGTCGGAGATGCGCTTGTGCGCGCCGACCAGAACCTCCTCGGTGCGGGGGTGCTTGATTTCATGCGCCAGCTTGCGATCGATCATGCCTTCGGAAATGTTCCAGAACAGATCGTTGTCGCGGAGCGAAACGCGCTCCACCTGATAAAACATGCGCAGGATCTCTTCGTTGGTCTTCATCCCCAGCGCGCGCAAGAAGATGGAGCCGAGAAATTTGCGCTTGCGGTCGATACGCACGTAGAGAATGTTTTTGGTGTCGTATTCGAATTCCACCCATGACCCGCGGTAGGGAATAATCTTGCCCAGGAAATAGGAGCGGTTGTTCGCGGATTCGTAAAAAACGCCCGGAGAACGGTGCAGCTGGCTGACAATCACCCGCTCGGTTCCATTGATGATGAATGTGCCGTTATCGGTCATCAGCGGAATGTCGCCGTAAAAAACTTCCTGCTCTTTGATGTCGCGGATATTTTTCGCGCCGGTGTCGGGATCCTTATCGTAAATCGTCAGGCGAATGGTAACCTTGAGCGGCGCGGCGTAGGTCATCCCGCGCTCCTGGCACTCGTTGACGTCGTACTTCAGCTGCATGGCCACGGGGTCGCCGCATTTATTGCAGAAGGTGGGTGTGTTCTTGTTGAACGTGCCGCACTTCGCGCAGATCACGTCGCCTGTCTGGTAAGGATTGGTGACCACCGAAGCGCCGCAGCTTCGGCAGGTCGCGCGCAGATGATGCAACCCTTTCAGGTTGCCGCATTTGCATTCCCAATTTCCGATGGCGTAATCCACAAAATCGAGCTGCGAGAGCCCGCGGAAGTCCTGAATCGGAAACACGGAGACAAATACCGACTGCAGGCCGCCATCTTCGCGCTCCGAGGGAAGCAAATCCATCTGCAAAAAGCGCTGGTACGATTTCTTCTGAACCTCAATCAGGTTGGGAATCTCAATGGTGCTCTGGATTTTTGAAAAATCCAGGCGCTGGCGTTCGCGTACGTGATGATTTCCGTTCTGCATTCTGGTTTACCTCGTTCCCTTCGGGCTAGGCCCGGCACAATTCAACAACATAGAGCGATCCCTGAATGTGGAGCTGGGCAACGGCGCGCACAGCCTTCCGCCGGCGATCCGGATAGGACGCGTTGCAGGCTGGTGACACCCGGTCTTCAAATTGCGCAAGCGAATCCCTTCGGCGCTGCATGCCCCCGCGTACGAGAGCGCGGCGTCAAACTATGGAAAAGCCGTCCGCGGCGTTACTTAATCTCGACCTTGGCGCCGGCGTCTTCGAACTTCTTCTTGATCGTCGCCGCTTCGTCTTTGTTGACGCCCTCTTTGATAGGTTTCGGGGCGCCATCGACGAGGTCTTTGGCCTCTTTCAGTCCGAGGCTGGTGACTTCGCGGACTGCTTTAATCACATTGATCTTGTTCGCGCCGACGTCGGTCAGCACGACGGTGAACTCGGTCTTCTCTTCTGCGGGAGCCGCGCCACCGGTCGCGCCACCGCCAGCCATCATCACCGGGGCGGCCGCGGCTGCGGACACTCCAAAGGTCTCTTCCATCTTCTTTACCAGATCGGCGGCTTCGAGCAGCGTGAGGCCCTTGATCTCTTCGAGAATTCCTTCAACTTTGTTAGCCATCTCTTGGTCCTCTCCTTAAAGATTTCGTTTTAAAGTTTCTGCAAAACTTTTTTGTAGCCACCTATTGCACCGGTGGAGCGGGAGCCGGGGCTTCCTTCTCGCCTGTTCCGCTTTCAGCGCTCCCACCTGCACTGCCACCGCCGCCACCAGAAAATCGGTTGGCTTTAATGGCTTCGTTAACGGTTACCGCTAGGTTTCGCGGCAACGCGGAGAGTGCAGTAGCCATGCGTTGCGCGGGTGACAGCAGCAGGAACATGATCTTGCTGAGCAGCTCTTCGCGCGACGGCAGGTGTGCGAGCTGCTGAATTTGTTCAATCGAGAGCACGCGCCCCTCGACCAAACCAGCCTTGAATTTAAACGACGGCACATCCTTGGCAACCTTCGTGAGCGCCTTGGCTAGCGCTACCGGATCGGTCTCCGTGTAGGAAATGGAATTGGTGCCGGAAAGCCCTTGGAGAAGCGACTCGGACGCCGTGCCTGCGCCGGCGCGCTCGGCCAGCGTGTTTTTGACAACCTTGTAGCGCCCGCCGGCAGCTTGCACGGCACGCCGCAGTTTCGTGTCTTCCTCCACGGTGATTCCCTTGAATGTCGTCAGGATGACCGTGGAGACGCGCGCCAGGGTAACCTTGAGATTATCCAGATCTTTCTGTTTTTCGCTGCGCTGTTTCATTCTTCTTCTGCTCCCTAGGCCGCAGCCACGTGCGCTGCTTCGACTTCGGCCGCGTCAATGGCAATGCCCGGTCCCATCGTCGAGCTGAGTGTGATTTTCTTGATGTATTTGCCTTTGGCGGCAGCCGGCTTGGCTTTCAGAACGGCAAATAGCAGTGCTTGCGCGTTTTCGGCGAGCTTTGCCGCTTCAAAGCTGATTTTGCCGATTGGCGAATGAACAATTCCGGCCTTATCCACGCGAAATTCCACTTTACCGGCTTTGATTTCTTTTACCGCGCGCGCCACATCGAAAGTTACCGTTCCGGTCTTGGGATTGGGCATCAGGCCTCTCGGCCCCAGCACTTTGCCGAGACGTCCGGCGGACTTCATCATGTCGGGAGTCGCGATGACCGCTTCGTAATCGGTCCAGCCTTCCATGATTTTCTGGACCAGGTCCTCGCCGCCCACAAAATCCGCGCCGGCTTGCTGCGCCTCATGCACTTTATCGCCGCCGGCAATCACCACAACCCGCTTGGATTTCCCGAGTCCATTCGGTAAAACCACGGTGCCGCGAACGACCTGGTCGGAATGTTTCGGGTCTACGCCAAGATTGACGGCCAGCTCGACGGTCTCGTCGAACTTCGCGAACTTTGCTTTCTTGAGCACCTCGGCCGCTTCGGCAAGGTGATAGGGGCGCGGCTCTACCAGCTTGCGTGCCTTCTCGACGTTCTTTCCGGCTTTCTTCCCAGGCATAACTGCGTCTCCTCTAGCCCTCGACTTCGAGGCCCATGTTCCGAGCCGTGCCCATCACCGTGCGCACCGCCGATTCGAGATTCGTGGTGTTCAGGTCCACCAGTTTTTGCTTGGCAATGTCTTCGACCTGCTTCTTGGTGACTTTGCCCACTTTTGTGCGATTGGGCTCCGCCGAACCCTTCACGATTCCCGCGGCCCGCTTCAACAGTTCCGAGGCGGGCGGAGTCTTGGTGATGAAGCTAAAGGTCCGGTCGCTATAGATGGTCACGAGTGCAGGAATAATCATGCCGTCAGGCTCTTTGCCGGTCTTGGCATTGAACTGTTTGCAAAAATCCATGATGTTTACGCCGTGTGGGCCGAGCGCAGTTCCCACGGGGGGAGCGGGCGTGGCCTTGCCGGCGGGCAGTTGCAGCTTCACGGTGGTCTGAATTTTCTTGGCCATGGCCGATCCTCTTATCTTTTCGCCTACCCTTAGTTCTTACTTCCCTGATTCGTTATCCGAGTTTTTCGACGCTGCCAAAATCAAGCTCCACCGGTGTCGAGCGCCCGAAGATGGTGACGGAAACTTTTAGTCGGCTGTGATCGGGATCGATGTCCTCGACCGTACCATTGAAATTCGCGAACGGGCCGTCGACGATACGCACCTGCTCGTTGCGTTCGAAAACCACTTTTGGCTTGGGCTTATCGGTTGCCGTGGAAACGCGATTCACAATCGCATCTACTTCCGCTTCCGACAGCGGTGTCGGCGTCTGTCCGGAGCCAACAAAGCCGGTCACGCGCGGCGTCGAACGCACCACGTGCCAGGTGTAATCGTCCATTTCCATTTCTACCAGGACGTAGCCGGGATAGAACATTCGCGATGAAACCACTTTTTTCCCACCGCGCACCTCGACCACGTCCTCGGTGGGAATCATCATCCGACCGATTTTATCCTGCAGCCCGAAGGCCGCGACGCGGCTCTCCAGGCTTTCTTTCACCTTCTTTTCAAAGCCCGAGTACGTGTGAATGATGTACCACTGTTTGGACATGGACGGTGCGCTTCCCTGCTCTGCGCTTTGCGAGCTCATGCTCGAATTCATCCTAGGTTGAACCTGCGAAAAACGTATTCCAAACCCTTTTGAACACCTAAATCTACGAAATACAAAAACAAGCCGAAGAAGAATACCGTAATGATGACGACCGCAGTCGTAGAGCGCACCTCATCGCGTGTCGGCCAGGTAACTTGCCGCATTTCCATTCGCACGTCGTGCAGAAAATCTCCAGCGCTATGATACTGACCGCTGACTTTCTGCATGGCGCCAGAAAGAGAAAATCCCTCGGGTTTGCTCCGCGATTCGCCGTTCTTCACTTTGACCGCCGGTATGCTCATCGGTTTCTGCTATCCCCACACGATTCTTCAGGTTCACATTCCGGGCGCGTATTACGCTGCCAGTCGAGCTGGCAGGGGAGGAGGGATTTGAACCCCCACATCCGGTTTTGGAGACCGGCGGTCTACCGTTGAACCTACTCCCCTGAATTCTCGCCGTGCTGCTACTTCACCTCTTTATGCGGCGTGTGCTTGCGGCACGTATTGCAAAATTTCTTGGTTTCCAGCCGGTCCTGGTGCTGCTTGCGGTTCTTGGTCGTCGTGTAGTTCCGGTTCTTGCAATCGCCGCATTGCAGCGTAATAATTTCGCGCATCGCTCAATCCATCTCTCGCCGGGTCTGCGGCGTCAGGCCATACTTTGTTTATTCGACGATCTCGGTCACGGCGCCGGCGCCGACGGTGTGGCCGCCTTCGCGAATCGCGAAGCGCAGCCCTTTCTCGAGGGCTACCGGAGTAATCAAACTGATCTCCGCGCTGACGTTGTCTCCCGGCATCACCATCTCCACTCCCGATGGCAGCTTCACGTCACCAGTCACGTCGGTGGTGCGGAAATAAAATTGTGGCCGGTATCCGGTA
>DATNLZ010000037.1:0-183848 GCA_035602605.1 Candidatus Dormiibacterota bacterium | reverse complement strand
CACCGACACTCGAAGCATTCTGATGGAGCACGAAGACGGCGAAAATGTCTCCGAGGAGCATGCCGGCAAGGATCAGGCCGACACCGCCCAGGACAAGAAAGCGTCGCGCACTGAGAGGCGCGAAACCGTCGTGCAAGGTGGAAGCTGTATCTGAGACAGTTCCCCGCTCGGCGCTCATCCCCTACTCCTCATATCAGGCCTGGGCTGCCGGCGTGCCAGCGTGTTCGGTGGACTTGGACCGGAACGCTGGAATCACGTGTTGCGCAAAAAGCGCCTGGGTCTTGATGGATTTCCAGTGCTCGATTCCGCCGAAGTTTGCGACGATCGCGAGCTCGGCAATCTCTTCCATCGATTGGAGATTGCGGATTTGCTCGATGACCTGCTTCGGCGTGCCAACAAACGCGATCCCCTGCCCCACGATTTCGTCATAGGTCAGCTTGGTCAGCGACTCGAGCGCGCCGCTGGCATAAAACCCGTAACCCTTGGCGCGCAGCTCCGCTTTTTTTGCCTCATCTTGCAGAGACTCCACCGGCGACGCATTAAAGGCCAGAAAGTTATGAAGGGCGGATTCAACTTCGCGACGAATGAGGCTGGCATCCTCGTCGAGATAGACCGGGCGGATATAAACAATGTTGGGTTGTTGGCCGCATTTCCGGCAAGCCTGTTTGTAGATTTTGAGCGGCGCTTCGAGAACTTTGTAAGGCAACAGCGGGGGTACAAAAATTCCCCAGCCGCGCTCGCCGGCCATCTGGTAGGTTGCGTCGCTTGTGCCACCGGTGAAAAGTGGAGGATGAGGTTTTTGCAGGGGCCGGGGAACCACGGAGACGTCTTTTACATGGTAATAGTTTCCGGCGAACGAGAAGGTGTCCTGCGTCCAGGCGCGGAGCAAAATTTCGATGGCTTCATCGTAGCGCGGCTTGCTCTGTTCGATAGGCATGCTCGAGGGGCCGAACAGCCAGGCGTGGCCGCGGCCCAGACCGCACTCGAGGCGGCCATTAGTCAGAATATCGGTTTCGCCAATCATCCCGGCAAGGCGCATGGGATTCTCGAGTGGGAGAGTATGCAGCGCGGTACGAAAACGAATGCGCGAGGTACGCTGCGCCGCGGCCGCGAACAGAGCCAGCGGATTGGCAGAAATAGAAAATCGCGGAAAGAAGTGGTGATCGATGACGGAATACACGTCAAAGCCGACCTGGTCGGCGTGCTCTATTTGCCGGAAAATTTCCCAGGTCAGCTCAGCATGAGATTTCCCGGGCGCCGCCTGCATCTCCGCGTAGATTCCGAAACGCATGATGATTTCCCTCTTCAGCAAACGGGTTACTTCGAAACAATCCCATCTGGTTATAAGGCAACGGTGTCGCGATTTCCATTGGCGCGTTTCATAGTGGCTCGGGCGGCACGCGCCGATACCTTCCGGCATAGAACAACAATGCGGAACCGGAGTGCAGCTCAGCGGAGTCCACTTCGGCAAGAAAGACCGTGTGGTCCCCGGCGACGTGCGAGGAAACCAGAACGCAATCGAGCTGCACGATGCATCCTTCGAGCAAGGGCGTGCCCCGTTCGGAAAAGCGAAAGGCGACACCTAATCGCCGGGCATCCTGCTCGGACTGCTCAGGATGAGAAAAGTATTCAGCCAGAGGCTGTTGATTATGCGCGAGGACATTAATGCCAAACTGTTTTTGCTCCTGAATCAGGGGAAGCGTTTGAGCCCGCTGATCCACGCAAACCAGCACGAGCAGGGGCTCAAGGGAAACCGACGCAAAAGAGTTCGCGGTCATTCCGTGAATCTGGCCGGGTTCGCGCAAAACAGTAACGACGGTTACGCCGGTGGCGAAGTGTCCCATGGCCTTGCGAAATTCAGACTTTGTCAGCGGCATCGGCGGAAAGAGAAAATACCACAAAGAGATGGTTGCCCGGCCGCGAAACTTCCCTATCGGCCGGACGGCAAGAGAAACAGCCCAGAAACCAGTTAAAATTCAAACTTCAAGGCCAGCTGAATCTGCCGCGGGTTGAAGACCGACCGCGGAGACCCGTAGAGTGAATTGGGCGAGCCTTCCCTGAAAAAGGGGCCAGCGCCGCATACCGCTGCGCCGCCTGCCGGGCAGAAGTCAGCTGCGCCATAGGCAGTGTTAAAGAAGCGAACATTCAGCGAATTGAGCAAATTAAAGGCTTCGGCAATGAACTCAAGTTTTCTTTTTTCAGCAATCACGAAGCTGCGCGAAAGGCGGAGGTCTACGGTTTTCAGCGTATCGCCCTTGAAGGTGTTGCGCGGGTCGATGCCCACACGATCATTGTTGCCAAAGACGTCGCCATTGGCATCGAAGCCGGCGAACTTGGTGAAGTACTGCGGCGACTGCAGAGTGACGATGGTGCTGAAGAGAAAATCCCGCGCGGCAAAATTCCAGGTATTTGGCGTACTCAGCGTGCCGTTGGCCACAAAGCGGTGACGCAGATCATCGGCGGAAATGGCGCGCTCGGCCTTGAGATTTTTGCTGTCCTGGGGGATGAGCACGAAGCTGGGATTAGGGCCGTCGTCGAGCGTCTTCGAAAATGTGTAGCTGATGCCGTAGGAAAAATTGTGGCTCAGCCGCTTGTTTACGCTGACGAGCAGACCGTCGAATACCGAGTCCCATTGCGAAGTCGCTTCGAAATAGACCGCCCAGCGCGGATCGCGAGTGCCGGGGAACAAAGCTGTGGTCTTCAGATTGGGGTAGATATGACCGCACGGGCTTCCCACAGGCAAAGCTGCCGCGTTCGCGAAATAGACATTCTTGCAGCCTTGCCTGCCACTGGAATCACGGGCGAGTACTTGTGCGCTCGGGTCGGGCTGGTTCACGTTGAAAAAGCTGCCCAGATGCACGCCACGAACATGAAGGAAGCTTATGCTCAACGACGTATCGGGCATCGGCTCAAACTCAAGGCCCAGGCTGGCCTGAATGCCGTAAGGGTTCTTGTGGTTTTGATCAAAACGAACGATCGTGGCATCGCCAAAGAAACCGCACTCCGCGAGCGTTTTTTCACCAGGAAAGCAAACATTGGGAAATGGAACAGCATCTGGGTACTTTCCATTCGTCAAGAGCTGGTTTAAAGCAAAAGACGTGATCCCTGGTCCGCTAGCAAATGCGAACAGGCGTGTTACTGCATTGAGGGTGTCCTCTGAAGGACGGCCAGGATATTTTCCCAGAGTACCTCCGCACGAGGGAATCTGGCAGGCCAACAGCGGCGATGGGATCGTGCCATGAAATAGGCCGAAGCCCGAGCGAATGACAAAATTGCGCTTGGTGCCCAGCGCATACGCCAGGCCGATGCGCGGATCGAAATTTTTCCATTGGGTGTTCAAAACCCCGGAGGGCCAAGTCTCCCATTCCCAACGCAGACCGCCATTCAAGGTCAGCCGATCGGTCGCGCGCCACTTATCCTGAAAATAAAGGCCGTTATACGTGTGGACGAGAATACCCTGGGCTTGGTTGCGGATTGCGGAAGTAAATGAAGAGCCCTTATATACGGCTGTATTGATGGAAGGCTCTGTAAAATTCGGCGCCTGAAACCGCTCAAAGAAAATTACAAAGGGGGCCGGGCCAGACTCGGCGAAGTCCCCTCGCCCGAGATAGGCGTCCAGGTTGGCGAAGTCCGCTTCAAAGGGATAGAAGAGCGGGAAAGACTCGGTAGTGCGCACGCGATTGTAGTTGCCACCAAGACTGAACGTATGCTTGTCGTGATTGACCGTGAAATTGTCGACCAACTCGAAGCGCGTCTCGCGGTAGAAATCGGGGTTGCCGCGGTTAACGCCGGTCGCGAACGTGTTGGCGACCTCGAGATGCGGCTGTGTGGTGACGGTTGGAAAATCAAATGACCGCCGTGCATATTGCAGGCGCAGCTCATTAATGTGTCTGGGCGTAAGGACCGACGTGAGGCTGCCCGCCAGCGACTGGTCACGGTAAAAATTATTCTTGAAGCCCGAGGGGAGGTCGAAGCCGTCATTGAGCGGTGACTGGTTCGTGAGTCGCCCGTCGTTGATGAAATAGCGGGCAAACACATAATTCTTGTCGCTAACGTGATGGTCCAAACGGATAAAACCGTTATCCGTATTGTTGGTGCGAAGCACGCTGCCGAGAGTGGGCTCTGGCGTCAATTTGAAATTGTTGACCTTTACGGAGTTGATCGCGGCGATGTTGGCGAGCACCGCTGAATTGTAGAATGGCGATTCGGCGCGGCGCTGCACTTCGTAGTTGGAGTAAAAGAAAGTTTTATCTTTGAAGATCGGGCCGCCAATCGCGCCGCCAAACTGATTTTGGCGAAGCACGTGAGCGCCGCTCGCCTGGAGAAGGTTGACGGCGTCCAGCTTGTCGTTGCGGAAGTATTCATAGAGCGAGCCGTGCCAGTCATTGCTGCCGCTGCGCGTAATGATGTTCACGATGCCGCCGACTGCGCGACCGAACTCCGTGGAATAGTCGGTATTGATGACCCGGAACTCTTGCACGGATTCTTGTGGTGGCGTACCGCGCTGAATTCCCGAGGCGGTAGACACATCGTCAGCGCCGTCTACAGCTATAAAATTGTAATGAATGTTCTGGCCGGCGAAAGAAAGCTTGGTTACTGGCTCGACGATGACGTCGGTATTGCCGGAAGTGGTGTCGCCAATCTGCACCGCGGGAGACAACAAAGCGAAATCAATGAACTCGCGCCCGTTGACCGGCAGATTGACAATCTGACGCTCGGTGATCACCGTGCTGACCTGGGTGCGCGTTGGCTCGGCCACTTCCGACGAGCCTTCGACGAGCATTTGTTCTGCGACGTCGCCGGGAGCAAGCGTCAAGTCAAGTGTGGCGGCTTGACCCACCTGCAGCGTGAGATTCGCGCTCTGCTTGCGGAAGCCAGACAGTTCGACAGTTACGGTGTAGTCTCCGGCCGGCAACGCCTGCAGGCGATAGTCGCCATTGTCTGAACTCTCAGCGGAACGCGAAAAGCCTGTGGCAGGATTCGAAACGGTGACCGCCGCCTTGGCGACCGAGCCTCCCGACGAATCCACAATCCGGCCTTCGAGCGAAGCTGTCACGCCCTGCGCGTAGCACGACGTCACCAAGAAAAGCACTGCGCTGGCCCAGAGCAGCACACTCGTGCACACGAGAATTTTGGGCTTCCTCATTAAATTATCCTCCCCCTCACCTCAACTTCGAAGGCTTACAAAGCTTTGAAAACATTCCTCGTTTATAATAGCCACCCCAACGTGTCAAGAAATTACGCCACGGAAGTTGCTTAAAAAGTTTGGGAAAGGCGTGCAGTGATTATGGAGGGTGCGCGTTCGAGCCACCTCCCAAAGTGACTCAAAGCGGAGGTTCTGATCAATGAGCCGAACAATCGCGATCCTAGGCGGAACCGGTCCGGAAGGGACCGGACTGGCCTATCGCTGGGCGAAGGCCGGGGAAAAAATCATCCTGGGCTCTCGCGACGCGAAACGCGCGCAAGAAATCGCGCGTACCATTGGCCAAAAGACAAATGCAGCGCAAGAAGTCACGGGGGCCGAAAACAGTCAGGCCGTGGGCGGTGCTGACGTGGTTGTGTTGACGGTTCCCTTTGCCGGGCATGCGACACTATTGAAGCAGCTGAAATCGGTGTGGAAACCGGGCACGATTTTAATTGATACGACGGTACCTCTAGCAGCCGCGATTGGCGGTCCGGCAACGCAGACCCTAGGGGTGTGGGCCGGTTCCGCTGCCGAGCAGGCGGCGGAGCTTGTGCCCGCGAGCGTGCCCGTCGCGGCTGCGCTCCAGAATCTTTCCGCCGACCTGCTTTCGAGCGACCGGCCCGTCGATTGCGATGTCGTCGTGTGCAGCAACGATGAGCGCGCGCGGATAGTTGCCAGCGAGCTCGCGGAAAAAATTCCCGGCGCTCGGGCGCTCAACGGCGGAAGGCTTCCGAATGCAAGAATCGTCGAGCAAATTACGGCTTTGCTTATCACCCTGAATATCCGCTACAAAGTTCATGGCATCGGAGTGCGTTTCACGGGAGTGCCTGCAGAAGACCGATCCAAATAATTTTAAGAAATAAGCCGGTGGGGGCCACCCGCGCTTGTTTGCGGCCGCCGCCGGAGGCTCGGGAAATCTCCTCAGGTCAACGTTCTCTATCGCGAAGCCATTGCACTGTGGCCGCGCCAATTCCCTGTTGCCTGGAAAGCTCGGCCAAATCCTCGGGATCATCCACATCAAATGCAATGCGCGGATTGCGCACGATTTTGGCACAGGCGCCGGCACGCCGCGCTTCGGCCAGGTGCAGTGCGAAGCTCCCCGGTCCGAATCGCGAAGCAAACAGGTCCGGCGGCGATCGCAGCAACGCATTTGTGCCGGTGCCATCGCGCGAAGGGGCCAGAATGGCGCACGGTGATTGGTCGAGCACGCTGAAAAGTGATTCGATATCGGCCGCCGTGACCAGCGGCAGATCGATCGGCAGCCGCAACAAAGACGTAAACCCGCTCTGCGCGCACACTCGCGAAGCGAAATCCACCGAGCTGCTTTCGGATTGCTGTGATTCCTCGCGAATCGGTTCCCACCCGCGAACCCTGGCCTCTTCGAGAACTTGCGCCTCGCTTGTAACTACCAAGATGCGGTCGACGCCGCACACCGCCGTCACCGATGCAAACACATCCGCGCGCATGGCCTGAACCAAGGAGATGCGATCGTGCAGGGCGAGTTGCGGCGCCAGGCGTTGCTTGACCTGGGTGAAAGATTTAACGGGGATGAGAATGGCTCGCACCTTTGCCGGGGTGGCAGTATCTGTATCGTCGCCTAAGCAGCTAAGCGTTTGCTGCGGCGCGTCTGCGCGCGGCCAGGGCGATCAGTGCGCGCGCCAATCCGACTTTTTGTGCCGCGGTGCGCATGATTGTAGGGCGCACCACGGTATGTATGCCCAGTGCCTCGATGGCGGATGCTTCGTGCTCATCAGCGGGATCGATGACCAATGTGCCCGCGAAATCCGCGTAGAGTTGGGCAACGCCGAGCGCTGATGCCTGATGGCCAAGCTGCTGCATCATTTTATCGGACGGCCCCTTGAGCGACTTACCGCCAACCAGCGGGCATACCACGAGAACATCCGCGCGCCGTTGCCGCAACGCGTCACGAATTCCCGGCACAGCTAGGATGGGTCCGATGCTGATCAATGGATTGCTCGGACAAATCATTATGGCGGAAGCGGTCACAATGGCCGCAAGAACGCCGTCGGCGGGACGAGCTGTTTCGATCCCGGTGAAGCGGATGGCGCGCACCACGGGCTCGGCGCGACGTTTTACCAGATACTCCTGTAAGTGCATCACCCCTTCATCAGTATCGAGAAATGTTGCTGCGGCCTGGTCACACATCGGTAGAATCCGCGCTTCCACTCCCAGCGACTGGCGAATCGAATCCGCAATCTCAGTAAGTGTTGCGCCGGTGGCCAGCATGGCCGTGCGGTGAATATGTGTGGCCAGGTCGCGGTCCCCAAGATTGAACCAGCCTTCACGGCCGAACGATCGCAGGCGCTCGAGAGCGGCAAACGTTTCGTTTTGAAATCCCCAACCTGTTTTTGGATTCACCACACCGGCAAGAGTGTAGGTGACGATGTCGAGATCGGGAGAAATCCGCAAACCGTGAAGAACCATGTCGTCGCCAGTATTTACGATGATCGTGAGATTGTTCGGGTCGATCACCTTCACGAGCCCGGAAAGCAGCTTCGACGCTCCGACGCCGCCGGCAAGTGCGGTGATGTTCATCAGTAGCGCGTCCCGGTGACGAGCGTGTGCGGTGCGTTTTGGAGCGATTGCAGGTGCAGTTGCAGCCGCGGCGGTATACCGCATTCTTCGGGGAGGTGGCCTGGAAACGTGTTGCGGATGCCATAGGTGGTCGTTCGTTCCGCGGGAATTCGTCCAATCGAGCGAATCATCGCGCGAAATTCTTCCGGCCAGACGCATTCGCCGAATTCCGAGCCTGCAGATTTTGAGATGCTTTCTTCCATCAGTGTGCCGCTGAAATCATTTGCGCCGGCTTCGAGGCATGCGAGCGCGCCATGAAATCCAAGCTTGACCCACGAAACTTGAATGTTAGGAATCCACTGTTCCAATAAAAGCCGCGCAAGCGCGTGAACGATCAAGTCCTCGCGCAAGGTGCTTCCGGCACGCGCTGCGCCCTCCTGGTAGAGCCGCGTGTGTGAATGGATAAACGCAAGAGGGACGAATTCGGTAAAGCCGCGCGTCTCTTTTTGAATTTCCCGCAACAGCAGCATATGCCGCACCCAGTCCTCGGGACTCTCCGTGTGACCGTACATCATCGTCGAGGTTGAAGGGATCCCCAGAGAATGAGCTGCCTTGATAATCTCAACCCACTGCCGCACCTTTAATTTATTGGGGCTGAGCTGGCGACGCACGGAGTCGTCTAAAATCTCCGCGGCGGTACCGGGAATGCTACCGAGGCCCGATTCTTTCAACATCAGCAGATATTCGCGCAATGACAAGTGCGTTTTTTCCACGCCGTAGGCGATCTCCATGGGTGAATAGGCGTGGATGTGCAGATCTTGCAGCTCAGCCTTGATGGCCCGCAGAAGGTCACGATAATAAAATCCGTCAAGATCCTTCGGCAAACCGCCTTGGATGCAAACTTCGGTTGCACCTCGCGATCGAGCCTCCCTGGCTTTGGAAATAAGCGTCTGGTGGGAGTGAAAATAGGCGTCGCTATCACCGGGTTTGCGGCTGAATCCACAGAAGGAACAGCCGATAATGCACACATTCGTAAAATTCATGTTGCGGTTGACGACGTAAGTGATTGTTTCACCGTTGGCGCGGCGACGCAGCTGGTCGGCAACCTTGACGAGCGCGAGAAGGTCCGCGCCCTCCACCCCCGTCAGCCTTGCGCCGTCGCTGAAATCGAGCTCTTTGCCGGAAAGCGCAGTTTCGAGTGTTGAGCGAACGGGCGGACTCGCAGCCGTAAGTGCGTCGCTCCACGCAATTGCTCGCCATCTAGAATCAAGCGCCTTGAGCAACGGTAAACCTTTCTACGCGCGCATAATCGTCCGCATCGAGAAGCGCTTGGAGATGAGGACGCACCGCAGCGGAAACAAATTCCGGCTTGCGCGCAATTTCCGGGTAGATCGCCAAACGCTCGCGTAACTTGAGTCCCTTGGCTTCGGTTGCTTGTCGCAGGCGCGCAATTTCCGGCCACGCCGCCTCGGGATTAATGAAGTCGCGCGTCACCGGCGAAATGCCTCCCCAATCATTGATTCCCGCCTCGAGTAGGCGCGGGAAATCAGCATAACTCAGGTTCGGTGGGGCTTGCAGATTCATCTCACCATCGAGAATCAATCGCGCGATCGCCACGCTGCGCAGCATCTCCTCGAGCGATGGGTCGGGACGTGCCGCCATGGGAATGCCGGGCTTCGCGCGGAAATTTTGAATGATGACTTCCTGGATGTGGCCGTAGCGCCGCTGCAGTCCGCGGATTGCAATCAATGAGTCCAACCGCTCTTCCAGCGTTTCGCCGATGCCGATCAAGATTCCGGTTGTGAAGGGGATGCGCAAACGTCCCGCCGTTTCGATCACTCGCAACCGTAGCGCAGGCACTTTGTCGGGCGCCCGGGCATGCGTTTGTCCTGCGCGCATAAGCCGCGGGCTCACCGTTTCCAGCATCAGGCCCAGGCTGGCGTTCGACTCTTTCAACTGGCGCATGCTGTCTTCGCTCATGAGGCCCGGGTTCGCATGGGGCAGCAACCCAGTTTTGCGCAGCACCAGTTCGCACATCGCGGCTAAATAATCGAGAGTGCGCTTATACCCTTGCTCCCGCAAAAACTGTCGTGCTTCCGCAAAAATTATTTCGGGCTGGTCGCCCAGGCTAAATAGAGCCTCCTTGCATCCCCCTCGGCGTGCCGCTTGGGCGGCCGATAGCACCTCCTCCGGAGTCATAAAGCGCGCCCCCGGTTCTCCCGGGTCTTTCCGGAACGTGCAGTAGCCGCAGTAGTCGCGGCACAAGGTCGTCAACGGTATGAAAACTTTCTTCGAAAAGCTGACCGTTTTCTCTTTGAATCGCTGGCGTACCGCCGTTGCGGCCTCAAGCAGATCGGCGGTCGGAGCATGTTCGAGCAGGTGTAAGGCTTCCGCGCGATCGATACCCCGGCCCTCGAAGGCGGTGTCAAGCGCGGTTCGAATCTCTTCGTTCGCCTTGCACCTAGCGTCAGAGGCACTGGTGGTGTAAGGCAACATTTCCTGCGTCTTCAGCTCGGAACTATCTTGCATAACCGGAAAGCAACCTCACCTGGAACTGTGGTTACCGGAACAAATCCTCCGCGGCAGGGCGAATCAATTGCCGTGCTCGGTCGCGAGCGCGCACAAAAGGAAATCCACGCACAATAACCGCTGGTACTTGCGCAGCCTTTCCCATCGCCAAGCCCGCCGCAGCAGCGAGCTCATCGGCCGTGGCGACCACTGTCGCGCGCAAGCGGTGCCCGTAAGCATCCTGGGTTCCGCGAAGATCCTTCAATACTTCAATTCCCGCTGCACCAATCGCCACATTCGTGAGGCCCAGTCGCCACGGCCGCCCGAAGGTATCACTAATTATAGCTGCTATCCTAACCCCCAGGCGCTTTTGGATGCCGCGCACAAATCGCTGCGCCGATACGTCCGGATCGCGCGGCAGACACGCTACCCAGTCCGCATGTTTAATGTTGGAACGATCCACGCCAGCGTTGGCACAGATCCAGCCGTGCCGTGTCTCGACCAGCAAAAGGCGCTCGGTCATGCGCACTATGCGGCGCGTTTCTCGAAGCACGACTTCCACAAATCGAGGATCCTCATGCATGGCGTGCGCCCACTCGCGAGCGCCCGGAGAAGGTTTCACACGGCTCAAACGCACCAGTTGCCCTTCGGCCTTGGACACAATCTTTTGAGCCAATACAATGATGTCACCATCACGAACCTGAAGGTATTCTCGCCCGGCCGCTTCAGCAACCAGGCGCGCAAGGTCATCGCCAGTCCGCACTTCCGGCAGCGAACGCAAAGCAAGGAGCTCAACCCGCAGAGCAAAGTGTGACGAGGTTGATTCTCGGGCGCCCCGTGTGCCTGGCGATTCCCGCCTGACTCGTTTCATTGGCCGTCCCTTCCCACCAAGACGGAAAGGCACCGAGCATCCGAACCTTTTTCCGCGGTGCCAATTCTATGCGAACCCTTTCTGCGATACACTTATGTTTTGCACCGTCAGTCAAACGGTTGGCGCGCATGCCAACCGCTGCGTCTAACAGTTGCATCTAATTGGCAGCTATGCGGGAGACCCAGCATCCATCGCGCTTCGTAGCAGATTGCCAACCCAAGTCCTCAAATCGCCAACACTGTACCAAAACTGTCCGCCGGAACAGGCTCTTTGATCCGTCACGACCGCTAGACTTTACCGTAGAGACTGTGTGTCTCTCCGGGAGAGTGATCATGTCGCGATACTCGAAATGGTTAATGATTCTAGTAGTCGGCCTGCTGGCCAGCGCTTCCGCGCACGCCCAGAGTTGGAAACCCATAGGTCCAGCCGGGGGTGATGTTATTTCCCTGACTGCCGATCCACGTGATCTCGACCGCCTATACCTCGGTACGCAAGACGGTCACATTTTCGGCTCGCGCGATAAGGGCGCACATTGGGAGCTTCTCGGGCGAATCGGCGGAGGCCAGGATGACGTGGTTACCACCATCATCGTGGATCCCCGCGATTCGCAACATCTTTATGCCAGCTCCTGGGCACTCAATAACGACGGCGGCGGCGTCTACCGCAGCACAGACGCAGGGCGTAGCTGGAAACTTATCGGCCTCGGCCGCGAAACCGTGCGCGCTCTCGCGCAGGCCCCGTCGAATCACAACATTTTGATAGCCGGCGCAGTCAGCGGAGTGTATCGCTCGGTTGATTCCGGCAAAAATTGGGACAAAATCTCGCCAGCAAATCACCAAGATCTCAAAAACTTTGATTCAGTTGCCATTGACCCGCGTGATCCGGAAACCATTTATGCCGGCACGTATCATCTTCCCTGGAAAACCACCAATGGCGGACGTGAATGGTTCCCCATTTCGAAGGGCATGATTGACGATTCCGATGTAATGAGCCTGGTGATTAATCCGGCTACCCCCGATAACGTTTTCGGAACCGCCTGTTCGGGGATTTACCACAGCACCAACGGCGCGGCGAATTGGACGAAATATAAAGGCATCCCATTCGTGTTTCGACGCACGCAGTTAATCCGTCAGGATTTGAAACATTCGGCCACACTCTACGCGGGAACAACCAGCGGACTTTGGAAAACTACAGACGATGGCACCACATGGACGCGCGTGACGCCGCTCGACTGGGTGGTTAATGCGTTGGTGATCGATCCTCGCGACTCTGATCATCTGATCATGGGTACAGAGCGATTTGGCGTGCAAACCAGCGATGATGGCGGAAAAACGTTCCGCGCCTCAAACGATGGCTTTAACCACGAGCATATTCTCGACGTCGCCGTTGACGGCTCACATCCCGAGCGCGCACTCGTGGTGCTGACACACGACGTGCAGCCTTTCCTGGTCACGCGTGACGGTGGCTCCACCTGGTCCACACTCGGCCCGGGTCTGAAGCGCATCGACTTGCGCCGCGCCTATGCCGCGCCCAACGGCTGGTGGGCCGCTCTGAATTCCGGCGGCTTAATGCGCTATGACGAAACGGTTGGCAAGTGGGTCTTTGCCGGCAAGTTGGTTGCATCCTCAGCGGCTGCGGAAACGAAGGCCGTTAAGGGCAAGCGCGTACCAACCAAGGGCGCTTTGTCGGCGAGAACCGTGAAGCCGCTGCAAATTGTTGTAAATGATCTAACATTTAGTGGACAAAAATGGGTCGCCGCGACAAGTGCAGGTCTATATACTTCGCGTGATCGCGGGGCCACATGGTCCATCGCTTCCTCAGACCGACAAGTGAGAGAGCCTATGCAATCGGTTCTGGCGGGCGACGATGGCAGCATCTGGGCCATATCCAAAAACACTATTCTTTATTCTTCTGATGCCGGCTCATCGTGGAACTCGCGCGCGTTGCCGTTCTCGGGCACCGGGAATCTGCGCCTGCACCGAACAGATGACTCCACGCTGATTGTCACTACCAACCTCGGACTCTATCTCTCGCGTGACGCTGGGCAAACCTGGCAGCGCTCGGCACTGACCGAACTGCAAACCCAGGACGTTGCCGGCGCGGGAGATGCCATGCTGCTATCGTTGCAGCGCCGCGGTCTGTTTATCTCTCACGATCATGCCAAGTCATGGAAGAGAATCGAACATCCACTGGCGGAGGGCTACTTCCCCGTGTTGACCACGCTGCGTGCCACACCCGTCATCTTCGCGGCGTCGGCCACCGAGGGTCTGTACGCCTTGGACCTCGCGACCCATTCCGCTGCGGGTGCAACAACGATGAATTCGTCTTCGGGTCTACCCCGGCAAAAATAAAACGGCAGCACGTTGAAGTTGCGCCCTCAGTTCCTACTGGTACGAATCAGTTGTTAGGGGCAGGAATTTCAGAGGTGGGTTCGGATCTCGCCGGCAAGCTCTGAGGCGAGGTCCGCCATCCACTGACAACGGACCTCATCCCAGAGAAATGATCTTGGTCTAGTTCTTATCTTCGTGCTCGCGTTCGTGGTGACGGCGAGTGTGAACCTGTCCGCGAATTTCGCCGCCGGGGTGAGCCGGGGTATGCATGTTCGCATAGCCCACGCCGTGGCGAAGGATTCTTATAAAGCCCGCAAAATCTCCCGCATCTAAGCCTTGGGCTGGCACAGCGAGTATGTCAGCGGCGGTCCAGGTCCCGCTAATCGAACCGCTATGGCCGGGTCCGTCGGGGCACGCTGGCCTAGGTCCGCCGCAGAAAAACACGAAGACTGGGCCGTTTAATTGGCTGGGGCCGAAGTGAATGTGCGCAGCCGAAGCCGGACCAGTGAGACCGCTGAAGTCAAACGTCCAATCCATCGAGTTGCCGTCGTCACTCAACGTGCCAACGAAGGTGCCTTCGCCATTACCGAACAGGGTTGGCGGTACTTCGCCTAAACTGCTGAGTCGCGCGCGAAATACGTTCGAGCCCTCGTCGTCGTCCGCTCGCACCGCCAAGCCCGCAATGCACGCTACCGCCAATACGAATAATGTGGCCACTGTGAGTCTGAAGCCAAGATTCCTCATACTAATCCTCCTTAAAGCTTAAAGTGTTGGATTCTTCGTTTCTGATCTTGGTACAGCCGCTGTTTCACTGTGAAACCGCTCCCAAACCTAGCGAGCTGTTCGGATCGGTGGGACTGCCGAGCCGCGGTCGGCAACATACTTGGTTCGCATACACTTTACAAGGAGAGGATTGTTAAGATTTTGTCTCCTTCGGAGGTACCATAATAGTTATCTTTAGGTGAGAAAGTGAGCCTAGAGGACGGCTGCGCGGGTAAAGTTTCGATGGACCTGGAGCCCCCAATTATGGTATGTTGGGGTCGCGTTTGTTGCTCTTGTAAAACCTTTAGATTCGAAGAAGGGGCTGCAAGCTCAAACTTGCGGCCCTTTTTGCAATACGGCTGGGGTCGCTCGAGAGGCACCAAATAGCCTAAAATAGAAAAGAGAAAAGAAGTGAAAGAACAAGGAACGGTTAAGTGGTTTAATGCCAGCAAGGGATTCGGGTTCATTCAGCGCCAGTCCGGCGAAGATGTTTTCGTACATTTCTCCGCGATTCAAGCGGAGGGGTATAAATCGCTGAACGAAGGCCAAGCGGTTGAATTCGAGGTCACCAAGGGCCCCAAGGGCCTGCAGGCGTCGAACGTACAGCCTCTCTAGTCCTCAGGGGGCGGGTCCGGTCTGACCGGACTCGCCCTATTTTTGTGTCATCTTCTGGACCAGCTCTGGACCAGGCGTCAAAAGGAGGGTACTTGAAAGTAGCGGAAGGTCAATATATCAAGCATTTTCAATACGGACTCGGCGTGATCACCGAAACCGACTCCGAGCGCACCTCGATTGATTTCGACGTCCACGGAATGAAGAAATTTGTTACCAGTCTAATGGTCATCGAACCTGCCGAAGGCACACCACCGAAGCGCAAGCGTGTCAGCCGTCGCAAGAAAGCGGCTGCCGTGGCTGCCAAGCCTACAGCCGAAATTGCTGCCGCCGCCGCGCCCGGTGCAAAATGAACGGCGAGGCAATCGTCCAATATGTCGGCTTTGTCTGCCGGTCGCAGGTCCGCGAGTATACGTTTAGCGTTCGCGAAGTCTCCCAGCAGCCACGCGAATTTACGGTTACGATTCCGAATGATGCTTTTGTTTCGCACCGCGTCCGTTTTCAGGATGCGCCAGACATCTGCTCGCTCAAGCTTCACCGGGAACTTGCTGCCAACGGCAATAATCCCGAGCTGAACCACTACAAAATGACCGATGCGGAACTTGAAGAGTATCGCACCGCGCATGCGCCGCGTCATCCGAGCCGCAACTCGCGTCCCTCCTAAGATTTAAAAAACCTCAAGGGCCATCACGAAGTCCGGTTAAAAAAGGTGGGTTGAGAAGGACCTGTTGAGGACGAGTGTTAAATGGCATACTTCCACGGTTCTCCCTGGTGTAGGATTTTGCCCAGCGTTTGGCGTCTACGGGTTTGTGAAGCGGGTTATCCCCAGGTTACATTTTATGGACGCGACAAAATCCATGAAAGAAACAATCCATGAACGAGACGAGCACCCTATTGAGTAGGGCGTGGATCGAAGGGGAATATCGCATCGACGATCTCAGCGGCGTGATGACTCCGGCCCTGGCCATCTACCCGGAAATCGTGCGCTCAAACATTGACTTCACGCTGCAATTGCTTGGTGCAGACCCGGCCCGCTGGCGTCCGCATGTGAAGACGGCGAAGCTGGAATCGGTGATGCGCATCCTCGTCGAGCGCGGTGTAAAACAATTCAAGTGCGCTACAACGCTGGAGCTTCTCACCGCCTGCCATGCAGGTGCCAGTGACATTTTAGTAGCCTATCCAATGACCGGGGCCAATGCGATACGCGCGCGTCAGATCGCCGCCGAATGTCCGCGCGTCCAAATTTCAGCGCTTGTTGAAACGCCTGCACAGATTGCCAACTGGAAAGGCAGCCGCGTCGCTCTGTTCGTGGACATCAATCCGGGAATGAACCGCACCGGCATCGAACAATCCCAGTTTGAAGAAATACTAGCCGTGGTAAACGCTATTCGCGCTTCCGGACTCACATTTTCAGGACTGCATTACTACGATGGACATCTGCACACGCCGGATTTACAGCAAAGAATCACTGAAGCACACCGCGGCTACGACCGGCTTATCGAAATCGTGAGACGCCTGGAAAGTTCAGGATCTCCGGTGGCGGAGGTGATAACGTCGGGAACGCCTGCATTCCCGGCGACGGTTTCTTATCCAGCGTTTACGAACGCATCATTCGTGCATCGCGCGTCGCCCGGAACAGTTGTGTATGGCGATGTCTCAAGCGTCGGCGAGCTCCCCTCGGATTACCGCTACCGGCCAGCCGCGATTGTGCTGTCGCGCGTCGTGAGCCATCCTCGCGCCGGAATGATTACGTGCGATGCCGGGCACAAGACTCTATCCGTGGATGCCGGCGTACCCAATTGCGTGGTCCTTGGCCATCCTGAATTCCGCTGTTGCCGTCCCAGTGAGGAACATTTACCGATGGAAGTGTCGTCTGGCATTCCCCAGCCCGCGATTGGCAATATCTTATATCTCGTACCCAGGCACGTCTGCCCGACAGTAAATAACTTTGATCACGCTTTGTTTGTTCGCAATGGTCGCATCGAAAGCGTTGAACTTGTCTCAGCGCGCGGTCGCGAAGCCCCATTCGCCGGTGTAACTGCTGCGCGAGCTTCTTAGCCAAGGAAAACTATTTGTCCAAAAGGTTCCCCCAGCTCAGCATGTAGTGCCTGCTCAGAATCCTGTTCAGCTCGTAACCACTGCTTCTTCAGGAGTTGATTCGCTTGCGCCAGTAGCGCGCCAGGCCCTGCCACGCGTCATCCACTCCCGCACCATTCCTGTAGTGCTGTAGCTCTTCGGCTGAGAGATGCCGGCCCAGGTCGGTCGTAACTTGCTGCGCGAACAGTGAAGCTCGTTCCTCGTCAGTTTCTCCCTTCCCCAGTGATTCTTCCGACCAGCGCGCCCAATCGCGCAACCGTCTGCGCAAGTCTTCGAGATGCTCCTCGACAGCATCAAAAGGTCCAAAGTGCGTGATGAAAATTTTCTGAGGTTTGCGCGATGCAATCGTATCGATACTCTGAAGCCAAGCTTCGACATCAATGTCCGGTGGAGGAGTCAGCGGCGTGGCAATCGATGCGCCGGGATAACGGAGTCCGCCCGTATCGCCGGCAAAGGCGATGCCGTTGCTCTGGTCGAAATATGTGACGTGATGCCAAGCATGTCCCGGAGTGTAGGCCACTTCGATCGAGCGGGCCGCAGCCTTGACCTTCTCGCCGCCCTTGAGCGCAGCCACATTCTCCTCAGGCACCGCAACAAATTCACCCCACAGCCGATCCATTTGATCACCGTACAGGCGTGTAGCACTTTCGAGCAGACGTGTGGGGTGCACCATGTGCGGCGCGCCTCGCTCATGCACATATACCCGAAGCCGGGGATTTTCTCGCACCAGCGTCCCGGTCGCACCCGCATGATCGAGATGAATATGGGTCAGGAAAATCGCCGTCAAGTCGGCAATTCGAATTCCCTGCTCGGCAAGGTTTCGGCGCAGCGTCCCCAGGGCCGATGTGGGACCGGGGTCAACCAGAGCCAGCTCCCCGTCTCCCTGCAACAGGCACGACGCAACCGCACGAAGGCGGCCCAGGTGTTCAACATCGATTAAGGTGGTACCCCCGGCAACGGTTCTCATCAAGCACAATCTTCTCTGCATTCGGTAAACTTGTCGAGGTGTGTTATCGGCTCTCGGCCTCCGGCAGGAGGCTATGCTCGGTACGGAGGCGTCGCCCCACCCCCGCGGTCAGCGAAAAGCTGCCGGAACGGCACCTGTCCCGGCGGACGGCGCGGCTGCTTTCTGTACGCGGAAGTAACCCCTCAAGGTACTGACGCTACGTGGGTTAGCGCCCCAAATTGGCCACTGTCCCGCCGTACTATTGTCGCTGCTGGAGGCAACACGTAATTTCGAATCATTACCAGTGCAGAGGGCGTGATACATGGTCGATCAGCAAAATATCATCTCCGAACCTTGTCGTTCGGCACCGCAAACCAAGCAGAATTCTCGGACACATTCGATGGGCACAGCAATGATCGTCCCCATTCTTGCGGCCATACCTATTCTCGTCGCTCTTCATTTTGCGCGCATGAGAGGCCCGTGGGTAAACTGGGAGAACTCGACTCCCGTAATAGCGGCATCCAACCCGTCTTCACCCGATCCAATTTCATCCTCCTCCAATTCCTCGGAGGCTGAGAAAAAAGACAAACCGAACCTTGAGCTGCAGCACATCACCCAGCTGCTTCCGCAACAGCAGGCCGAATTATTGCTCGAGCGCGCGATCAAGCATAACGACGCAGCTGTTGACGTGATCCATCGACGTGTCGATAGCTGGCGGGGCCACCTCCACAATACCGGCCGACTCTTCGATCTCGTGATTGATGCGCTCAATACCGACGACCTTCGCGTGCGCTCCGCCGCAGTTGAGATTGACCTCGCGGCCAACAATCTCGCCAAGTCGCGGCAGAGCGTGGCGCTTTTAGTGCGACGCCTTCAGAATGAGCCCGGGCGGCGTCCCTTTGCACTGTGGAGACTCGGGGCCCTCGGCAATCGCGGTGTCGAACCCGAAAATGTCCTCGGCCACTTGCTCCATTTTCGGCATGACCGTGACGAGCAAACTCGTTATTGGGTGGTTGAGGGATTAGCAATGCTCGGAACAGATGCATCCATCGATCCCCTGCTCGACCTCCTAGCTCACGATCCTTCGCAGCGAGTCCGCGAACGCGCTGCGCATAACCTCGGAATATCGGGCATGCTTACCAGACAACAGCGCGTGACTGCGGTACCTGAGCTGCTCAATTTCGCCGACGATGACTCAATCGATTCCACCACACGCGCCTATATTTTTAACGCACTGCGCGACATCAGCGGCCAGTCCTTTGGCGACGATGCCGCCGCGTGGCGCAAATGGTGGGTACATCATGACAGCCCTTCAAAATCGTCGAGGCGCACGGGAATTCAGCAAACAAGAGCGGCACATGCCTTTGCGATAGTCGCTTGAGGCGTGCTCCTCACTTTTCCCATCCTCGAAGTATTCGGTCCGCGCATCTGACTCTCGGCGCGTTTCACTTCACCTTCGCGCATTTTTCCAAGCGAGGGCTGGGCGACGCGGCGAGAACAAATTTCTCGAGTTGCCTGGAACTCCTGACCGTAGCATGCTGAAAGCCCCTCAATGGTTACTGATTCGCACCAAGAACTGAGCAGCTTACTCACGCTGAACTCTTCCACGTTAGACTTATGACGGTGTGATTGTTCGCTGAAGATAAAATTTTAAACCTTCTGATAGCCCCGGTCGTTCCCCCTTCCTTGAGGCCATAGAAGCCGAAAGCATCATTGGATATTTGCGTTTGCGGGTTCGCACAGTTCGTGGACGCGAACCATCGCAGTACGGTGTCAGGGGTGACTCTGGATGAGTTCTCATAAACCCAAGGGCGCGAAGAAGCTGAAATATGTGGGTCACGAAAACTTATTGCCTGATTTCAAACGAATTGAGCGGCGCGAATGGTGGCTTTGGTCGACAGTCGTTGTCGTCACGCTTCTTTTGACCCTGGCAATTGGATCCTTCATTCTCCCCGCTCTGCATCATGATGACGTCTTTTCGCAGATCCATCTGCCGCAAGCAGTGCGCGGTTTGCTGGGCTTGGTTCTCCTGTTTGACATCTATACCGTCTATCAGCAATTACAGATTCATCGCATTCGCAGGCAATTGATCGAGCGTGAAGAACTGTTTCGACTCATTAGTGAGAACGCCGCGGACATGATTGCCGTAGTGTGCGCGGATGGGCGACGGGTCTACAACAGCCTTTCTTACGAAAAGATGTTGGGCTACAGCTCGGAGGAGTTGCAAACTTCGTCTGGGTTTGACCAAATCCATCCAGACGACGTCGAGCGAGTGAAAAAAGCGGGCGCCGAGGCGTTCGCGACGGGCATCGGTCAAACTCTCGAATACCGCGTCCGCCACAAGGATCAAACGTGGCGCGTTTTAGAATCAACCGCAAGTGTGATCCACAATCCCAATGGGCCGCCTGAGAAACTAGTCATCGTCAACCGCGATGTCACCAAGCGAAAGCAAGCGGAAGAAGCTTTGCGCAAATCCGAATCAAGCTTTGGTGTGCTCTTTCAGGGCGCGCCGTACGGCATTTACCGCGCCCGCGTTGCGGGCCAGCTTTTGCAAGTCAATCCAGCGCTGCAAAACATTCTGGGTTATGAATCCGAAAGCCAGCTTCTCGAAGCTAATCTCGCCACGGACATCTATCGAGACCCAGCCGAGTACCACAGGCTCAATGAACTCCTGCTTGGCGTCGAGGATTTCAAGGACGTAGAAAACGATTGGAAGCGCAAAGACGGCACGCCGCTCAAGGTGCGTTGCAGCGGGCGAGCGGTCCGAAACGAAAGCGGTGTCGTGGAATACCTCGACGTTTTCGCCGAAGACATCACCGAGAGGCGGGTCCTCGAGCGCCAGCTTCAGATGGCCCAGAAGATGGAAGCGATCGGACGCCTCTCAGGTGGAATCGCACACGACTTTAACAATTTGCTGGGCGTTGTAATTGGCTACAGTCAAGTACTCAAAAAGGCGCTCGGTCCGGCGAATCCCTTGTGCGAACACGCCACGGAAATTGAGAAGGCCGGCCAGCGCGCAACGACGTTGACTCGTCAACTGCTGGCCTTCAGTCGCCAACAAGTGTTGGAGCCGGCGATCTTGAACCTCAATGCGCTGGTATCGGACACCGAGAAAATGCTGCGTCGTCTGATCGGCGAAGACATTGAGCTTACGACCGCACTCGATTCCAAACTCGGCCAGGTGAAAGCTGATCACGGACAAATCGAACAGGTCATCATGAATTTGGCGGTGAACACGCGAGACGCCATGTTACAGGGCGGAAAGCTCACGATAAAAACTGCCAACGTTCAGCTCGATGAAAACTATATTCGCCATCATCCCGGGTCTCGCGTTGGCCGGTACGTGATGCTGGCGGTCACCGATACCGGCACGGGAATGGATCCGGAGACTCAAGCACACATTTTCGAGCCATTTTTCACCACCAAAGAGCGCGGCAAAGGAACCGGATTAGGTCTGGCGACCGTGTATGGTGTAGTGAAACAAAGCGGTGGGTACATTTGGGTGGATAGCAAACTCGGCAAAGGCACGACATTCGAAATTTACCTCCCGCGCGTTGACGAGCCTATTACGGCTAGCCCGCCGAGCGTGGCTCCATCAGAAACGCCGCGCGGCTCAGAGATCGTTCTGCTGGCGGAAGACGCGGAGCCTCTGCTGAAACTGGCGCGCATGTTTCTGGAAAGCAACGGGTACCAGGTCTTGACCGCCACCAATGGAGCCGACGCAATTCAGGTGGCCCAGAATTTTCCCCAGCCAATCGATTTATTGCTGACCGACGTTGTGATGCCCGGTATGAATGGCCGCACGTTAGCGAAACACCTTTCCGCGATGCAGCCGGGAATCAAGGTGCTCTACACGTCTGGCTACACCGACAGCGCGATCGCTGACCACGGCAGGCTCGAAGCGGGAACCTACCTGCTGAGGAAGCCCTTCACTGAAGAGGAGCTGACTCAAAAAGTGCGAGAAGTATTGGATGCATCCCCGGGGGTCAAAGCAGCGCAGACGATCGATCGGGCGCTCGACGAAGCCAGTGCGCTCGTGAAGCATTAGGGAGGAACTAGAGCATGGCAAAATTATTAGTGGTCGACGACGATGAAGCCATTCGGAAACTACACCGGCTGAATTTGGCCGATACCTTCGACATCATTGACACGGCGGAGCCGGAGCACGCTTTGGCCTTGGCCTTGGAGCATAAACCCGACGCCATCCTGCTGGACTTGATGATGCCGAAATACTCAGGTTTGGAGCTTTGCCAAACCCTTACCTCCTTCAGCTCCACGCAGCTAATTCCCGTGTTGGTGGTGAGCGGTGAAATCAAACAAGAAATAAAAACGCTTTGCCACAACCTCGGCGCCTCCGCTTTCTTTGAAAAACCCGTGGACTACGACGCGCTCAAAGCCAGCTTGGCAAGTATTTTGCAAGCGAAGCGACCCGAGCGGCGAAGCGAAGTGCGCGTGCGATTGCGCACGGTTCTCAAACTGCGAGGCCTCGATAACGCGGGGAAAGCCTTTGAGGAGCTGACGACTACCGAAAATCTCGGCCAGCGGTCATTTCTGTGCGGCTGCACCCCGTCTTTGAAATTAAACTCGGTTGTTGACGTTCTCCTCATCAGCGGGATTGAAGAGCCCGCTGGCAAAGCCCGCGTCGTGCGTTGTGCACGATCCGGAACGCAGTATCCGCGTTATGGATTTCAGTTCGTTGAAAAAACAGGCCATTGGGTTTTGGGATAGTTCCCCGAACACAGACACAATCGCGCGCCACCAGACGGGATGCTAAGTATTCAGAGTGCTTCCTCAAGAAATACGGTGGTGTCCGAATTTCAGTCGGGCTTGAGGTCCTTGGCCATGAGAACCTCATCGTAGTAGTGACCATTCTGCTTTAGGGCCTTCTTTTCGATTCCATATTCCAAGAAGCCCAGACGCTCATACAGCCGCCGCGCTTGTACGTTATCGCTGACCACGGCCAGTTGGATCAGTTCGACCTGCTGGCGTGCAAACTCAATTATCGTCTCGGCTAGTCGCCGCCCAATCCCAGCCTTTCTTGCGCTGGGTCGAACGTACATGCCCACAAGCAGACCCTTATGAGCCTCCTTTTGTCCCTCGCGGATCAACAACCCAGCGATGCCGACGATTTCCGAATCATGAAAAGCGCCAAACGCTGCCGAACCGCCAAGCCGTTCCGAGAAAAAAGTCAAAGGTCGTGGATTCTCAGCTTCGAACGTGCTGCCGAATGCTTCTGGGTTGCATCGAAGACCTTCCAGTCGAATGTCTCGATACAAGGCGGCATCGGCTGGCGCTAAGCGGCGTATCTGAATCCGTGCGGCATCCACATTCCATTGGTAACGGAAACTTCAAATTAGGGCAATACCAGAAATACTCCACTCTTGCTGCCGAATCCCAGCTGTGATATGAGATAAACCACTCATCGGCCACAGGTGGTGTGCACCGATGCGTTCGTCGAAACTATCTACGTGTGGGCGGCTTTAGATTAACTTCTGCCGGATGCTGCAGAGGGTTTCGGCTGCCCGCCGCACAACTCTTGGGAGTGGACAATGACAAACAATCTGCAGTCGTTTCCGAATCAGGCGCCGTCTGCCTTCGCGCGAATCGGCGTATTTTTTTTGTTAACAATTCTGTTATCGAGTGCCGGGCTCGTGCACGCACAGGACTTTAGAGCTACGCTGTCCGGTCAGGTGACCGATCCAAGCGGAGCAGCCATTTCCGGCGCCGTGGTTAAAGCGGTCAACTTCGAAACCGGCGAAACCAGGGAAGCCACGACCACGGCTGAGGGAAGCTACGCGATTCCCTATCTCGATCCTGGCGTCTACAATATCGAAGTCACAGCCACAGGCTTCCGGACGCTGCAGCGCGAGAAAATAGTGCTTCGCGTGGCGGATAAGCTGAACCTCCCGCTACGGCTACAAGTGGGGGCGATTACGGAATCAGTCATTGTGACTGCCCAGCAGGAGGTGTTGGAGACAGGTTCAGCAGACCGCGGTTTGGTTTTCGACCCGATCAAGACCCAGGAATACCCGCTCAACGGCCGCCAAACCTACATGCTGATGTCTCTCACGCCCGGCGTGCTCTTCACTCAGGAGCAATTCGGCCCCAGCGGCTTTTCAGGAACGCGCGGCTGGGACGTCAACAGCAGCTACAAAATCAACGGCGCGCGCACCGGCCAGAGCCTTTTTCTGCTGAATGGCGCTCCCATCAGCAACAACGGGGGCAGTTGGCAGCTCGCTCCCAACGTCGAGGCCGTGCAGGAATTCAAAGTGATGACCAACACCTACGATGCGCAGTACGGGCGCTTCGGCGGTGGTGTGGTCAACACAACAGTAAAGTCCGGAACCAGCAATTGGCACGGAGACGTCTTCGACTACTTCCGCAACAGAGTCTTCGACGCCAATTATTTCCAGAACAACCGTGTCAATCGGCCTTTGCAAGCTCATAACCAGCACCAGTTTGGCGGAATCGTGGGAGGTCCGATCCGCAAAGACAAAGATTTCATCTTTGGCAGCTTCGAGGGCTGGCGAGAGATCATTGGCTTCTCCGCGACCTCAGGCGTCCCGCCAGCAGCGCTGCGCACCGTCGATCCAACACTCCTAGGCGGACGAGGTGGAATTAACTTCGGGGCGCTCGGCTACCAAATATACGATCCGATGACCACGCACCCCTGCGGGAGAGTTGGAGCAAATGAACCCTGCACGACCGCTACGTTCTGGCGCGATGCGTTTCCGGGAAATATCCTTCCGGCAGACCGCATCAATCCAGTAGCACTGAAGATTCTCTCGTATTTTCCGGCGCCCAACGCCCCGGGCCTGAACGACAACTTCGTTGCCAGCGGAAATGTGGGCCGCTATAAATACAATCAGCCCATGGTTCGCTGGGATCACATCTTTAGCGATCGAGACAAGTTTTATACGCTGTTTACGTTCCAGCACGGGCAAGAATACCGCGATAGTACCGGATTTGGTCCCCCCGCCGGCAGCGGCGATGTGGGTTCCCAGCGCACCGACCAGAACTACATTTTGGCGTGGACGCACACACTTTCGCCCACGGCGGTGCTTGACGTTCGCGGCTCCTACGGCCGGTTTACTTCCGACTTTCCGCGCTACACTGACTTCAACCTGACCGCGGACAAATTGGGTATCACCCAGGTCTTCCACGCGGCCACATTCACCAAAAACACCGTACCTCGCGTGACGGTTCAGGGGTACACGCAACTCTTTGCCTGCTGCGACACCGTCGAGAGCTGGAACACATACAATCAGTGGAACTTCTCCCCCAGCTTGACCATGACCCACGGAAGACATACCCGCCACTTTGGGTTTGAATATAACTATGTGGCCTCTGGAGACACCAACTACGGTTATTCCAATGGCAACTTCGACTTCAGCCGTTTCTGGACTAGACGAAACAACTCCGAGGATCGTGGCCAATTTGATGGTTCTGGATTGGCAACGCTGCTTCTGGGAACGCCCACCGGAGGCAACGTCGACTGGAGGGAAAATGCCTATCGTACTCGACCCTATTTCGGGTTCTTCGTGCAGGACGACTGGAGAATTGCTCCTCGGGTCACCTTGAACCTGGGTTTGCGCTATGAAGTACAAGTTCCTTGGCTGGAACGGTTTAACCGCACTAACCGAGGCTTCGATTCCAACAACAAAAACCCGTTTAGCGATGCTGTTTTGGCCCAGTGGCGGGTCTTCGCCGCGCAGTGGACTGCATGTGCTAACGGTACTGCGGCAACATGCACAATCGGCGGAATCAATTATACGCAGGCTAATGCTAAGAAGTATGCCTATCCGGCACCGCCAGCGATGTTGGTTGGTGGCCTCGTGTTCCCCGGGGTCAGTGGTCAGCCGCGCAGGCTCTACGACACGGATTGGACCAACGTAGCGCCCCGCATTGGTATTGCTTGGCGCGTTCTGTCAAAGACCGTGCTTCGCGCCGGCGGCGGGATCTACTATCAGTCTCCCACACAGGACAACACACGCGGCGGCTTCTCGCAAACCACCAACTACATCACCACTTTGGACAATGGTCGCCCCACTGCGTGCGTCACGGATCCCATCAAATGCTCTACCGGACCCTATTCGCTCGTGACTCCGTTTCCGTTGGGTGTTGAGGCAGCCCCAGGATCCAGTTTGGGTTTGATGACCAACGTAGGCAATGGCATCGGTTACGACCCACCGCACTTTCGCATACCGCGAACGTACCAGTTCTCGTTCGGCTTCGAGCACGAACTGCCGCACGCGATACTGGTGGAAGTTTCATATGCTGGCAATTATCAAGTCCACATAAACTCGAGCTTTAACTCGGGTCGCTGGAGCTTGGCTGACAACAACATCGGGGCCGGTTACAATAGCGTGCCCGCCGACAATGCCTATCTGAACGTGAATATGCCGAATCCCTTCTTCGGCATCATTCCGCAGCGCGGTGTCGGCAATAATGCCACCGTCCGCCGTCGCGAACTGCTTAGACCGGATCCTATCTTCCCGGACATCACTAACAACCTCGTCCAGGATGGTCATTACCGGTACGACGCCCTCCAGGTGAAAATCGAGAAGCGAGTGCTTGGCGGCGCAACTTCCGGCATCTTGACTTGGGGCATTTCCTATACCTTGTCCAAGGCTTTTGAGGCCAATCATCGGTTGAACAACTGGAATGCCAACGAGCCACTGATCTATGAATTGGACAATACCGACAAGCCGCACACGTTCGCTTTCCATGGGGTGTACGACTTGCCCTTTGGAAAGGACCGTTGGTTGTTGAAAGATCCGGTGAGCGCTGCGATCGCCGGTGATTGGCGCTTCGACTGGATTTTCACCTATTCCTCCGGATATCCGGTGGGCTGGCCCAACCTTCGCAACACTTGCAACACTTGGCGCGCAACTGTGCAGGACGAAGATCACTGGTTCAACAACGACAAGGCCTGCTACTCCAATTTCCAGGAATTCTATGTGCGAACCATCCCGGATCGTTTCTCCGATATCCGCAATCCCGCAAAACCTCAATTGAACATAGCGCTCGAAAAAACCTTTCGTTTCGGCGAGCGCTACAGGTTCCAATTGCGCGGTGAAGCGTTTAACCTCACCAATACGCCCATTCGCCCCGGACCCAACACGGACTTCGGCAGCAGCGACTTCGGCAAATTGCCGAAGACCCAAAACAACTGGCCGCGAGTCCTGCAAGTGGCCGGGAAGATCTACTTCTAGCTGAACGGAGTGCGACGGGGTGCGGTTAATTGATGGCCGCATCCTTGTCGGCTCTCAGCGTCAAAGAGCTGGCAAACAAGCGCAGAAACCTCGAAAATTCTTTGTCGGAGGAATTCCCCTGCGCAAGAAGTTGCCGCGATTTGCCTGGCTCGATTCGGGCTATTTGCAATTGCTTTTGGCTGTAAGTAACTCTAGAATCTCACGGCATTACGTCAAAATATCCAGGCGGAGAACTATGAATACGCTAAATTGCAATTCGGTGTTTGTGCATGGAGCTGTCGCGAATGTCTGCAATAAATTCTATACGAGGTTGTGCACCGCCCAGGTTGTCACTGCGCTCATTGCTTTCACTTTCTTTCTCGCGAGCGTAGCTGGCGCGCAGTCAAACACCTCAAACAGCAAGGCTGCTAAATCGCAGTCGTCGCAATCGAGGTCAGCGAAGAGCGCCCATGCAAGCAGCGACGATGCGCAGTCAAACACGGCGCCATCAAACGTAAAACGCCAAGGTTCATCCGCTCCCTCCACGCGATCCACACCCCCATCTCAAACAACGACTGCGCACATCGATCTGACCACCAAGCCGACCCTTTACGTGGTCAACTATGCACACCTCGATACTGAATGGCGGTGGGAGTATCCACAGGTCATTCAGGAATATTTAACCAAGACCATGCGCAATAATTTCGCGCTCTTTGAAAAGTATCCCCATTACAAATTTAATTTCACCGGCGCCAACCGTTACATGATGATGAAGGAATATTTTCCCGAAGATTTCGCCAGGCTCAAACAGTACGTTGCCGCCGGGCGCTGGTTTCCAGCAGGCTCCTCGGTGGAAGAAAGTGACGTCAACTCGCCTTCAGCCGAATCCATTTTGCGGCAGGTTTTGTATGGTAATGGGTTTTACCGGCACCAATTCGGCAAGGCCAGCGCGGAATACATGCTTCCGGACTGCTTTGGTTTCCCGGCCTCGCTCCCGAGCATCCTGGCTCACGCCGGGATAAAAGGATTCTCGACACAAAAACTTAACTCCGGGTGGCAGCCGGCTGCTCGAGTGGGCGGGCCCGATTCGCCGGAACATACACCGCCGGGCATCCCATTCAATGTCGGGATTTGGGAAGGTACCGACGGCAAAACGGTGATTGCCGCGCTCAACCCGGGGTCATACGTAGGCCAGGTCTTCACCGATCTGAGCAAAGACAACAAGGATAAAGCCCCGCCGTCAGCGACCAATCAAGGGGATAGCTACGTCTGGGACTGGCCCGGGCGGGTCAATTTGAATGGCCAGGTCACCGGGGTCTTCGCCGATTACCACTACGTCGGTACCGGTGACATCGGCGGAGCTCCCAACGAGTCCTCGGTGAAATTGATGGAAGCGATTGAGGCAAAAGCAACGATATCATTACCGCCAGTCCTGCAACCTCGCGGGCCGGGGGGCCAGCCGCAAACGCCTCCGCCGCCCCGCGCACCGGTCAAAGTGGGCGACGGACCGCTCCGCGTTTTTTCTGCCAACGCCGATCAAATGTTTCTGGACATAAAGCCCGGGCAAACATCGCGGATGCCAAGATACAAAGGCGATCTGGAGTTGATCAACCACTCGGCCGGGTCCATCACTTCGCAGACGTATCACAAGCGTTGGAACCGCCAGAACGAATTGTTGGCTGGCGCGGCCGAGGCGGCCTCGGTTGGGGCGTTATGGCTCGGAGGCAAAGCCTATCCGCAGGACCGCTTGAATTATGCCTGGCGATTGGTGATGGCCGGGCAGTTCCATGACAATATGGCCGGCACTTCAACGCCAAAATCGTATGAGTTTATCTGGAACGATGATGTTTTAGCGATGAACCAGTTCGCCGGCGTGCTAACCAGCGCAAGCAGCACGATTGCCTCGGCGCTCGACACGCAAGCCCAAGGCACTGCGCTGGTTATTTACAATCCGTTGAATATTGCGCGCGAGGATTTGGTCGAAGCTACCGTCTCTTTTCCGAATGGTGTGCCGCAGAGCGTTCGCGTTACCGGCCCGGATGGCAAGGAAGCGCCGGCACAGGTAATCGGCAGCGGAAATGGCGCTGCAAAAGTATTGTTTGTGGCTAAGGTGCCTTCGGTTGGCTACGCGGTCTACGATGTCCAGCCTGCCGACGGTCCGGCAAGCACGCAAAATTCGGAGCTTTCCGTCAGCGAGTCGTCGCTTGGAAACGCGCGTTATCGCATCAAGATCAACGACAATGGCGATGTCTCCAGCATCTTCGATAACAAGAGCAACCACGAACTTCTTTCGGCTCCGATACGCCTGGCGATCATCACTGATAATCCCGCGCACTGGCCGGCCTGGAACATGGATTTCGAAGATGAGCAGCGCGCCCCTCGCGCTATGGTCGGCGGGCCAGCAAAGGTGCGTGTCGTCGAAAACGGTCCCGTGCGCGTAGCGGTCGAAGTATCGCGCGAGGCCGAAGGCTCCAAGTTCGTCCAAACCGTGCGGCTCGGTGCCGGAGACGCAGGCAATCGCGTGGAGTTCGGCAACGTGATTGAGTGGAATACGAAAGAAGGAAATCTCAAAGCTGTTTTCGCGCTGAGCACCTCGAATAAGAACGCAACCTACAACTGGGATATCGGAACGATTGAGCGGCCGAATGAAGACGAGCGCCAGTTCGAAGTCGCCTCGCACCAGTGGATCGATCTTTCCGATCAGGGCGGCGCTTATGGCGCAACCATCCTTACCGATTCCAAGTACGCCTCGGATAAACCGAATGACAACACTTTGCGACTGACTCTGGTTCGCACACCGGGAACGCGCGGAGGTTATTCCGACCAAGGCTCGATGGACCTGGGCCACCATGAATTTGTGTTTGGATTGTCCGGCCATGCCGGCGACCGCCGCCAAGAAGAAACCGACTGGCAAGCGTGGCGACTAAATCAGCCGCTTATCGCGTTTGAAAGCCCGAAGCATTCCGGGAGGCTGGGGAAAAGCTTTTCGTTATTGAAACTGAACAATAGCCGCGTGCGTCTATTGGCATTAAAAAAAGCAGAGGAGAACGATGACGTAATCGTGCGCCTGGTGGAAATCAGCGGTAAAGCGCAGCCCAACGTTCACGTGAGTTTCGCGGGGCCGGTTTCCGGAGCTCGCGAGGTCAACGGGCAGGAACAGCCGATCGGCCCAGCCACTGTGACCAACGGCGAGCTGGTAACCTCGTTGACCCCGTTTCAGCCGCGCAGCTTTGCCCTAAAGCTTGGCGCGGCGCCCGCCAAAGGTACCGCGCTGCAATCGCAGCCGGTGACGTTGCCCTACGACGCGAGTGTCGCTACTCGCCTTGGACGTCCTGCAGAAGGCTGCTTCGATTGCTCGCTCGATAGCCCAACGGCTCCGCAGGGCAAAGCATTGCCGGCCGAAATGCTGCCCGCGGATATTAATTTCAACGGAATCCGCTTTCATCTCGCCCCCAGCAACGCCGGCAAGCCAAACGCAGTCATCGCGCGTGGTCAAACGATTACGCTGCCGGCTGGCAAATTCGATCGCCTCTACATTCTCGCGGCTTCTGCGAGCGGCGACCAAAAAGGCACATTCCGCATCGGCGATCAACCGATAGAGCTGACGATTCAGGACTGGACCGGCTACATCGGCCAATGGGACAACCGCATCTGGAAGCAGGTGGAAGAGCCGCTGCCTCCCGAGCCTGCCGCCGGCGATAACAGTCCGGCCGCGCAACGCGCCACCCGGATTCGAGCCTATGTGAAGGATCACGGACCGATGATGCGTTCGGAGTTCGCAAACATCATTACGCCCGGCTTCATCAAGCGCGCCGATGTGGCTTGGTTTGCCTCGCATCGCCACGCCGCCGATGGAAGCAACGAAGCGTATGCTTACTCTTATTTATTTGCGTATCCCGTTGATGTACCGCCGAACGCCCACACGCTAACCCTTCCGGATAATCTCAGAATCCGAATCCTGGCGATCAGTGGCGTAAATGATGGGGGCCAAATACGTCCCGCAGGACCGCTGTACGATACGCTCGAACGGTCCGCGCGATAAGCGCGCGGCGTTGCGATACAGTAGTTCACTAAACGAGTTCCCTGTTTGAAGGGGCGCTCTGTCGCCGATCAATCATCATGGCAATCACGGAGGATTCATGAAGTGCTCATCCATTCGCGTGCGGCGCTCGGTTCGCATGTTTTGCACAACAATAACGATTTTTCTATGCATCAGCGCGCATGCTTTGGCCCAGTCAGGCAGCACGACGCCGAGTGAGGCCGATCGTCGCGCCCAGTCCATCCTCGACCAGATGACCGTCGAAGAAAAGATCGACATGCTAGGAGGGGTTGACGGCTTTTTTATACGCGGCCTACCGCGCCTTAAGCTTCCGCGGTTAAAGATGGCCGACGGGCCCATCGGTGTGCGCAATTTTGGCCCGGCCACCGCCATGGCAGGTGGAATCGCGTTGGCTGCCACGTGGAACCCCGAACTCGCTGAACGTGTCGGCAAGGAAATTGGGCGCGATGCCCGGGCCAAAGGCGTTCACTTTCTGCTGGCGCCAGGCGTCAACATTTACCGCGCGCCCATGAATGGGCGCAATTTCGAATATTTTGGCGAAGATCCCTTCCTCGCTTCGCGCATCGCGGTTGGGTACATCAAAGGTGTGCAGAGCCAGGGAGTCAGCGCCACGGTCAAGCATTTCATTGGAAATAATTCCGAATTCGATCGCCACAATACCGATTCAGTCATTGACGAGCGCACCATGCGCGAAATCTATTTGCCGGTGTTTGAAGCCGCGGTAAAAGAAGCGCACGTCGGGGCGGTAATGGATGCGTACAATCTTACCAACGGCGAGCACATGACCCAGAATAGATTTCTCAATATCGACGTTCTGAAAAAAGAGTGGGGATTTGACGGCATACTGATGTCCGACTGGGACGCAACCTACGATGGCGTAGCCGCAGCCAACAGTGGCTTGGATTTGGAAATGCCCTCAGGCAAATTCATGAACCGGAAACTATTGCTGCCCGCGATTCAGGAAGGAAAAGTTTCCGTCGCAACGATTGATGATAAAGTCCGCCGTATTCTTCGCCAAGCGATTTCCTCAGGCTGGCTCGAGCGAGAGCAAGCTGATCTATCTATCCCTCGGTACAACGTCGCAGGCCGCCAGGCGGCCTTGCAGGCGGCACGTGAGGGCGTCGTGCTCCTGAAAAATCAGGGATCTCTGCTGCCGCTGGATAGAAGCCGAATCAAATCCATCGCCGTTATTGGCCCCGATGCTTATCCCCCTGTGCCTGTTGGAGGAGGAAGCGCTCGCGTGGAGCCGTTCGCGGCCATCAGTTTCCTCGAGGGGCTCAGCAACTACCTCGGAGCTTCGGGGCAGGTCTATTACGGCCGCGGAGTTTCCACCTTAACGGAAATGGCCGATGCGACAAATTTTTCTACAGCACAAACCGGCGGACAACCTGGAATGCAGGCGGAATATTTTAGTACGCTCGATCTGCAAGGAAGTCCGCTGATTACCCGCACCGAACGACACATCAATTTCGGTCCTCGCTCTCGGCTGACCTTCCCGGAGCACTCGCAATCAGCGCGTTGGACAGGATATTTTGCTCCCGAAGCACCCGGGTTGTACGACCTTTTTGTGCAGTCAACCGGAGAAGATGGCGGGGCCTTTCAACTCTACATGGATGACAGTCTCGTTTTTGACAATGCAAAGTCCTTTACCGCGCTCGTCCAGCATAAAACCGTTCCGCTTGAGCTCGGCCCGCATAAAGTCGTCCTCGAAAATCGCGGAAGGTCGCGCTGGCTCGGAGGGCGTTTGACTCTGGGGATTGTGCGCCGTGATGCCATTGTGGATTCCGATACCAAGGCGCTGGCAACGAAGGCCGATGCCGTGGTCCTCGCGGTGGGATTCGATCCTAGCAACGAAAGCGAAGGCGGGGACCGTGCATTCGGCCTGCCTCCCGGACAAGATCAGCTCATCAACGAAATCGCCGCGGCCAATAAGAATACCATTGTTATCGTCACATCCGGCGGCTCGGTGGATATGACTTCATGGGGCGATCGCGTTGGCACACTTTTGCAGGCTTGGTATCCAGGACAAGAAGGTGGCACGGCCATAGCCGAAATTCTTTTCGGTGAGGTGAATCCTTCCGGACGTTTACCGGCAACATTCGAACGGAGCTGGGAAGACAATCCGGTGCATGACAACTACTACCCGGCTCCCGGAACGAAGCGCATCGATTATAAAGAAGGTGTCTTCGTTGGTTACCGCGGATACCAGCATAACGCCAAGAAACCGTTCTTCCCTTTCGGCTATGGACTGTCGTACACAACCTTTTCGTATCGCAACCTCTCTGTCGGATCGCCGAGCGCTGGTGGTAATTTCACTGTTTCATTTGACGTGAGCAACACGGGAGGGCGCGAAGGTTCCGAAGTTGCGCAGGTGTATATTGGGGATCCGCACGCACGCGTGCCGCGCCCCGAAAGGGAGCTAAAAGGTTTCCAAAAAGTGAGTCTCAAGCCCGGCGAAACTCGGCGCGTCACGGTAAATCTTAGCCGCCGCGCATTATCGTATTACGACGTCAATGCAAAACAATGGCGCGCGGAACCCGGTGATTTTAATGTTTTTGTGGGCAGGTCTGCGGATCAAACCGAACTCAAAGGAAAGCTCACGCTAACAGCAACGTCTTCCACGGCAATCGCGGGCAAACCTTGACCATCCACACTGCAGATGTTCTGGTACCAGGGTTTGCGCACTCCGGGAGTTCCTAATCTTCCTGTTCACATTTCATTCACACTAGCCTCTACAGAGGTTCGGCGCCACTCGGTTTCTACGGTAGTTCCCCACGTAAATTTAGGGGCTCCCCCGAATGGCTCTCCTAGGCCAAGCGATATAGATTGCTTGGTTTGAGGTGCCCCGGTGAAAATCGCTCAGGTTGCTCCGCTCTATGAAAGCGTTCCGCCGAAATTGTACGGCGGAACGGAGCGCGTGGTCTCCTATCTAACCGAGGAATTGGTCAGAATGGGTCATGAAGTCACTCTTTTTGCCAGCGGCGATTCGCAGACGGCTGCTCGGCTGATCCCCAGTTGCCCCCGGTCCTTGCGTCTCGATACAGATTGCGTAGACCATCTAGCCCACCACTTTGTGATGCTGGGAGACGTGAAGGAAAACGCACGCAGGTTTGACGTCATTCATTTTCATATCGACTACCTTCATTTTCCGCTGTCCCAAGCGTTGCAGATTCCCAGCCTGACCACGCTGCACGGGCGTCTCGATATTCCCGAGCTGCTGCCGCTTTACCGGAAATATAGAGAACCTCGCCTCGTCTCCATTTCCAAAGCGCAACGCAAGCCTTTATCTTGGGCCAACTGGGTGGGAAATGTTTATCATGGTCTTCCAGCAAATCAATTACATCTGCACCGAGAGCCTGGGAAGTATCTCGCGTTTTTAGGTCGTATTTCGCCCGAGAAGAGAGTTGATCGGGCCATCAAGATCGCGTTGCAGGCGGGAATGCCCCTGAAAATCGCTGCTAAGATTGATCGCGTGGATCGCCCGTACTATGAGACGGAAATTAAACCGCTGCTTAATAATCCGAACATTGAGTTGATCGGCGAAATTGGCGAACAGCAAAAAGACGACTTCCTCGGCAATGCGTACGCCTATCTTTTTCCGATTGACTGGCCCGAGCCATTTGGCCTCACAATGATTGAAGCGATGGCTTGCGGCACACCGACAATCGCCTTTCCTTGCGGCTCGGTGCGCGAAATTTTGGATGACCATGTGACCGGTTTTATCGTTCGGAACACTGAAGAAGCTGTTGACGCCGTCGAGCGGGTCGAACATTTCGACCGTGCGCGATGCCGTCAAGCCTTCGAAAAGCGTTTCGTGGCTTCGCGAATGGCCCAAGATTACCTCCGTCTCTATGAAACCGTCATCGCCACGCCGTCCGGGCTAGCTTCATCAGCGATCCAATCGTTGGCAACACGGTAGGAACGCCTTATGGCAGACATTCTGCGAGTTAAGAATGCCTATTACGTTCGAGCGGCTTCTGCGCTCGCCGATGATCGCACGCGTGTTCTGAAGTACGGAGACACATTCGCCGTCTTCAACCGGTACGGTGATATCGAGGCTCTAGGGGCCACTCCATTTGGACTGTTTCATGCCGAGACGCGCCATCTCTCGCGCCGGACACTGCGAATCAATGATCAGCAACCTCTGCTTCTGAGTTCAACCATTCGTGACGATAATGGTTTCCTGTCGGTGGACCTGACAAATGTGGACAGTCCGCAAAACGGCGTTGGAGCCCTCAGCCGTGGAATATTGCACGTGTTTCGTTTGGTTTTTCTGAAAGAGTGCACCTGCTACGAGCACGTTCGCCTGGTCAATTATGGCTTTAAGCCAGTGCAAGTCACGCTCACCTTTCAATTTGACGCTGACTTCGCTGATATATTCGAGGTTCGTGGAACCAAGCGTTCGCACCGCGGTGAACGACTTCCCGATAGGATCGAAGAAAGCTCTGCGATTCTCGCATACCGGGGATTGGATCAAGTGATGCGACGCACGATCCTCGAGTTTTCGCCGCGCCCTCGCTCGCTCACCACGCGCCAGGCTCGTTTTCATCTCGACCTTGAGTCCAAGGAAGAGAAATCTGTGTACCTAACGGTATGCTGTGAGCGGGATTCCAAGCGAACAAAGGTCAGCTCCTTTGATGTCGCCTTCAAGGAAAGCGAGGAGCGTTTGGAGCATCCTGCGTTCCTGGACTGCGTGGTGACTACCTCGAGCAAACGTTTCAACGCATGGATCACACGTTCTGCGGCTGATTTGCGAATGTTGATCGAGGGCAACCCCGAAGGGCCTTATCCGTATGCTGGCGTCCCGTGGTTCAACACTATTTTTGGACGCGACGGAATTATTACCGCCTTGGAATGTTTGTGGATGGCTCCTTGGATTGCCAAAAGCGTTCTTCAGTATCTTGCAAAAACTCAGGCCACTCGCTCAGACCCCGAACAAGATGCGGAGCCCGGAAAAATCCTGCACGAAACCCGCCGTGGAGAGATGTCAGTTTTGAAGGAGGTTCCTTTCGGCTGCTACTACGGTAGCGTGGATTCCACGCCTCTTTTCGTTCTGCTGGCCGGCGGCTATCTGTTGAGAACCGCTGATCGCGTTTTCTTAAAACAACTTTTGCCGCACATCGAGCTCGCGTTGGATTGGATCGACAAATATGGCGACGTTGATGGAGACGGTTTCGTTGAGTATTCGCGGCGCTCGCCAAATGGCCTGGTGCAACAGGGTTGGAAAGATTCGCATGACTCCGTGTTTCATGCGAACGGGCATCTGGCGGATCCGCCCATTGCGTTATGTGAGGTGCAGGGCTATGTCTATGCGGCAAAACGATCGGCGGCTTTAATACTGCAAGCATTGGGCGACCCCGATCGCGCCGAGGATTTGAACACCGAGGCTGAAGAATTGCGCGTGAAATTTGAAGAAGCCTTCTGGTGCGACGCATTGGGAATGTACGTGCTCGCGCTCGATGGGCGAAAAGAGCAATGTCGCGTGCGCACCTCGAATGCCGGGCACACCCTGTTTTGCAAAATTGCTAGCCGGCAGCGAGCGGAGTCGATGGCCGCATCGTTCATGTCTGAGCAAATGTTTTCGGGATGGGGAATCAGAACGCTCGGAGCTTCCGAAGCTCGCTACAATCCAATGTCCTATCACAATGGATCGGTCTGGCCTCACGACAATGCCATGGTCGGTTTGGGACTTTCGCTGTACGGCTTTCAGGATCATGTAACCAGGATTCTTTATGGTCTCTATGAAGCCAGTCTCCACGCGGAACTGCAGCGCTTGCCGGAGCTTTTTTGCGGTTTCCATAAACGGCCGGATGCGAGTGGCCCGACTCTTTATCCCGTCGCCTGCGCCCCGCAAGCCTGGGCGGCAGGGTCTGTTTTCATGCTGCTGCGCGCTTGCCTGGGATTGAATATACGCGCGCAGCAACGGCAGATTTATTTTACGAATCCGGTTTTGCCGCCGAACCTCGACGAAGTGCGCATCGAAAACTTGCGGGTGCTGGATACAGAGGTAGATTTGATCATCAGGCGAGATGAACATGGAGTTGGAGTTGACGTTCTCCGGAAACAGGGTGAGATCGAGATACTAAAAGCGGTTTAGTCGTTAGCGTTGTAACACCTGTTTAACCTTGAAGTTTCTGTTTCGCAACATTCCTAGCGATCACCAGAGTCCTGGCTAGTAAACAAACATCGCCATGAAGGCCTTTCCCTTTAGACTACACTCTCTTATTAGCGACCTGCTTGCGGAAGTTGTACTTCCTTCGGAGATTTGTCATCGCGTAAACCGAGAAAAACGGGCTGGCGAAGTTGTCCGTCACTGGTCAATTCTTGATACGCGATTTGTGCGACCAGCGATGGCGCGACAAAGTGAATGCCTTTGTTGCGCGGCGGGTTCACAAGATCTGAACGTTCGCGCCTCAGCGGGGCAAGTTGGCGAGACAAATCAGCAAGGCTTTCTGCGGTGAATCCTGTGCCAACTTTTCCGACGTAGTGTAGTTTGCCACTCTCGTAAGCGCCAAGGAGCAGGGCTCCAAAATGCTGGCGAGCACCGGCTGGCTCGGTAAAGCCCACAATGACAAATTCATCTTCTTGATGAACTTTTACTTTCAGCCAAAACCTTGACCGACCTTCCACGTATGGCGAGCTCACATCTTTGGCCACTACTCCTTCATACCCTTTGCGCCGCGCTTCTTGATAGGCTTTTAGGCCATTGTCCGCCAACCTTCGCGATGTGAGGATAAATTTGTTCGTGCCCACGATCTGCTCCATCACGGTACGGCGCTTGAACAAAGGCTCGCGGCGAAGGTCCTGCCCATTAAAAAAAAGACAATCGAAGACGGCGTACACCAAAGTTTCTCCGCCCTGCTGTAGAAGCTGAAATCGCGAAACGCGCTTGCGGCCAAAAGCAACGGCCTCGCCATCGAGAATCAGTCTTGCCGGTTGAAGAGAACGGATGGCAGCAGCAATCTGAGCAAACCCAGTGGTTCGGTCGATTGCATTGCGAGACAACAGCTGCACATTCTGGCCTGCCTTGTAGGCGAGGATGCGGTAGCCGTCGTACTTTTCCTCGTAAACCCAGCCCGGGCGGTGGAAAGGCTCGCGTATGAGTGTGGCCAGCATCGGTTGAACACGAAACGGGATGCCGCCGGTTTCTGGGGTGGAACGCGCTCGCGGCATGTTTTGTTTTTCTAGGAAACGCGTTTGCGGCGCTGTCCTGCCGGAGGAGCTGCTTGAACAGTTCGACTTGGGCGCTGCGTTTTTTTGACGGGAGCCAGTTCTTTGGCCGAAGCATGCTTCTTAACGGAAGCTGGTTTTTTGATGGCGTTTGGTTTTTTAATCGGGCCTATCTTTTCAATTGGGTCGCCGGTGGCGGCTTTCTCCACATTGCCACCGCCATCGCGTGCGATTTCAGCGAGCAGCCGTTTGCTAACAGCTGAGCGCGGCTCGTCGGCGGTGAGGTCATTTGTAGACGCATACTGATCGCGGTGTTTGATCAGCAACCACGATTTACCAGAAGTTCTGCCATAGCTATTCGTGCGGACGAGAACCCAGGAGCCATTTAACTTTTTCCCGTGGAGCGTGAATTTGAGATCACCTCTGCTAATCGCGGCGTCAACGTCGTCCTGCTCCGGTGTCCAGGTGCCTGTATCCCAAATCATGACAGTTCCGCCACCATATTCACCTTCCGGAATTACACCTTCGAAATCTGCGTATTCCACGGGGTGATCTTCGACCTGCATGGCAAGACGCTTTATGCTGGGATCAAGCGAAGGCCCCCTGGGCACAGCCCAGGAAAGCAGGACGCCCTTCCATTCCAGGCGAAAATCGTAATGAAGATGCGATGCGCGGTGCTTCTGAATCACGTACCGGAGACGCGACTTGGGCGTTTTGCGTGGAGCGGTTGCGCCTGCGGGTTCCGATGTGGCTTCGAAGCTGCGCTTATTTTTATATTCGTTCAGGCTCATCTAAGTCCCGTCCTTGAATTCAGATGCTCTTTGGCGATTACCAGTGACACGAAATCACAAGAGCAGCCGAGATGCCAATGACTCGTGCACAATCGCCATCTCGTCTCCCTGATACCGACGGCGCGGCCAGAAGAAGCCTCTTAAGCCGTCGCCTTTGCGGCGCGGAACAATATGAATGTGAAAATGGGGTACGCTTTGGCTTACCGTATTGTTGATCCCCACAAACGTTCCTTCAGCCTGCATCGCCTCTTGAACGACTCGGGCGAGGCGCTGGGCATTAAAGAAAAGCGGACCCACCAGTGTTGGCGGAAGATCGGCGAAGGTCTGGTAATGAGTCCTGGGTATCAGAAGGGAGTGACCAGGGAACAGGGGCTTGATATCGAGAAATGCGATGGAGATGTCATCTTTGAAGACGATGCTCGCAGGAACTTCGCCTGATACGATTCGGCAGAACAGGCAGGGGGCAGGACGCGGCTCAGGACTCAAACTAGACTCTTTCTCAGTCCTCGATTCAGTTGCCAGTTTGGTATCCTCCTCGGGCTTAAGATCACTCACGCGCTTAGACATAGGCAAGCTTACCGCATCCTAGCAGCAACCTTACTGGCGGTGTTTGGAAGGAAGTGCTCGCAAGCCTCAGACCCATCCCCCAGGGGGTGTTTCTCGTAACGATGGCATCTAAAGGACTTATAACCAGGGGGTGCGGAAGACGGTCAATGCAAGGGAGCCCTTATTTTGATATTCTTTGCTTGCTTTGCAGAAGCTTGATTCTTAAGGGTTTCCAGGCGTTTTTCGCAGGTTCTATAACCGACCGTCCAGCTGCCAGTCTCATCACCGGACCGGCGAGGCGGAGTGCTCCGGTATCGCAATTTGTAATGCGGACTGTGTTGGGGGCGGCAAGGCGAACGCCAGCGTGCCGTAGCCGAGGTGATCACATGACCGCCTGCTGGGCTGGATCAAGCGATCCAGCACCGTCGGGATGCCAAGTTTGCGCACCCCGCCGTCCGGCTTCGGGATTTCCACCCGTCGCACCGGTTGTGGCTTGTAAGTCCCCTTCAGCAGTTGTTCCCATATCGTAGGCCAGTGCTGCTTCAGGTAGCCCGAGAGCTCTCCGACTTTCACGCCGTCGATTCCCGGACTTCCTTTGTTCGCTTTGACTCGCTTGTAAGCCTGCCAGCAGTTCTCCCGCTCGCAGACTTCTTCCATCAACTGCTCGTGACTAGCTGGACGTTCGGTTTCGCATTTCGCCGTGAGCGATTCGGTCCCTTCCTGAGAAGCCTTCGGAGCTTCACTCCTCCCCTCCTCAGTAAAGGCCAGCACTAGCTGGTTCTTCTGCCGCTTGTCGCTCTGACATACAGCAGATCTCCCGAGGTAAGTTCGATCGCCTTCCACGCACAACCGCTGGATTTACCACCAGTGCCTTTGATGGATGTGGGCTTCGCGATCACATGCTCACTCGCCCGGCACCGTAGGCCTCAAATCCAGTTCTTGTCCATCGGCTCGCGTGTTTGCTCCGCGCTTCCTTCAGACTTCGCCTTGCGGCTTAGCCCTTGCGCTTTACTAACCCTTCACCTCCATCAGGTTGGGTAGGGGACTTTCACCCCCAAGCTATCGGACATGCTCGGCACACATAAAAAAGGCCCCGAAAAAAATCCGGGGCCTTTGCACTTTGAAAGAGGTTAACTTGCCGGCCTCTTGGCTGGGGTACGGCGCGTCGCTCCGGCTGGGCGCTTCGCTGGGGCTTTGCGAGGTGCCTTGCCTGGCTTTTCTGCGGGGATGTCGTCTTTGTTTACAATGGCTTTGGTCCAGTGAATCATCAGCGGGTCCGGATCGTAAGAAGACAGTGTCCCGGTGAAATGGACGGGGTTGTCTTTCTCAATGCGTGCGGCTTCGGGCTGAGTGTCAATCTTCACTTCCATATTCGCCGCGTTGGCTGCATTGAATTCTGCTTCGCTGGTGACGAACGCTACCTTTAGGACAACAGGATTGCCGGGGACAACTTCAATTACTTTGCCGGGAACTTCCGGGAACTCGAGACCACAGGCTGCGAGCCAGGTGATCTTAGCTTTATCACCTCCGGCTTTCAAATCGGAGACCACGGAAGCGATGGTCATATCTTTGCGAGCAGCTTCGAGCTCGGCCGACGATGGAAACTTGTAAGTATCCGGGCGCGTGGGTGAAGTGGCCGCCAGCGAAATCAGTTCGTTCATCTGTGCATCAATCAAATGTTCGCAGGCCGGCTGCTGATAGTTCAAAAGCTGTTTGCGCAGGTACGGCCGCACCTGAGCTTCGGTGGGACCTTTCAGCGAAATCGATTGAGCCAGCGCCCAGAAACCATCCAAGGTCTGCGGCGGCTGCATCTGCAGGTAGGCAACTCCCAAACGGAAACGCAGAACCGGATCTGTGGGAGCATCGGCGATGGCCGCTTTGTATCCTTCGACAGCGGTCTTGTAATCCTTCAGGAGGCCGGCCGAAAGCCCCAGCACGCTGTTGAGCAGGGGTTGAACCTGCTTCTTGGTCTGGGCCCATTGCTCCTCGGTGGTGCCTTGCGGAGGTTTCATTTCTGAGAGGAGCTTCAGGCCTGCTTGCGCCGCGTCGCGGGCTTTGGTCGCGTTCGCGACAGCATTAGGGTCTTTATCGTTGAATGTCGTGTAATAGGCGACCGACCGCAAGTAATAAGCCTCAAGTTTGATCGTGGGATCGACCTTGTCTCCCAACGCCAATTCCTTGTCGGCAAACTCCATCACTTTGGGAGGATTTTTTAGCTCATTGTAAGTCTGGTAGTAGGCCCGATAGGCGTAGCCGAGAAGCGAAGAGTTTGGATACTTGGACATAAAATCGTCCAACAACTTCAAGCGCTGTTGCGCATTTTTCTCGTCGGCGGCGGCCTTGTAAGCATTGTATTCAGCAGGGGTATACGCCTGCCCTTGCGCCTGCTGCTGTTGAGCAGGCTGTTCCTGCGCGGCAATGTTGCCGAGCGCTCCGCTTCCCAATAACAATGCCAGGGACCCCAAGGCCATCAACCTCGCCGCAGCCATGAGCCTGGTCCCAAAACCTTGCAGACTGCACGTTCGCCTCATCATTCGTCTCCTCGCAAAAATGCTGATGGATTATAGGGAATCCGTTCATCGCCCGCAAGCGCGATTCCCACATTTTAAGATGGCGGTACTTAGCCGACCAGTAGCCAAGCAAAGACCGGTGCTATTCACCTGAATGGTAAGATGAGGAAAGTTGCCTAAAGGTGGCATGGGGCTCCACAGGACAGCTGCGCCAGGAGAATAGGTCCAGGAGATAGCAAGTGAAAGATGGAAAATCGGAGTCGAATTCTTTGTCACGTTCACCATCAGGCTTATCGGGGATTGATTCGCCGTTGAGAGATCAGGTGGCGTTAGTGACAGGCGGGAGCCGGGGCATTGGCCTGGCAATCGCGAGGAGGCTTGGAGAGCTCGGAGCGCGCGTGGCCATTTGTGGGCGTCGCGCTGAAGCCCTCGCGGCTGCCACCGATCGTTTGCGGAAGGAAAATATTGAGGCAGTGTCCATTCCGGCGGATCTCACCCTGTCAGCCGACATCAAGAACCTAGTTGAACGCACGCAGCGCACTCTGGGTCCAATCGAAATTCTTGTTAACAATGCCGGCGTGGGAGTTTTTGGCTCGGCCCTCCAGCTTACAGAAACAGATTGGGACATGGTGTTAGACACCAATTTGAAGGCAGTGTTCCTGCTCTGCCGAAGCGTAGGCGCGGAGATGAAGCGACGCCGCAAAGGGGACATCATCAATATCAGCTCGCTCGCTGGGAAAAATGCAATCCCGGGCGGAGCAATTTATTGCGCCTCAAAGTGGGGATTGCAGGGCTTGAGCTATTGCTTAGCGGAAGAACTACGCGAAGACGGGATCCGCGTCAGCGTGATTTGTCCCGGGAGCGTCGCTACGGAATTTTCGCCGCATGCGGGGAAAGCCGAGTCGAAAATGCTTCAACCGGACGACGTAGCCCATGCGGTGGCAGCGCTCTTGACGCAATCTTCAGGAAGCTTTATCAGCGAAGTGCTGCTCCGACCAACGCGCAAGCCCTAACTCAGATGTACCCCTAGGGCAGGGAGCCCGCATCTTACACATGGACTTTGCGCGATTGGCAGGAAGAGTTACAAGGATTCGTCAACTGCGAGACGTTTTGTGTGCTTCGCGTGTAAGACCAGGTTTGCTGCTCTTCGACCCAGAAGGGGTGTGTAGTTGACGTTGGAAAAGGAGAATCAATGATGCAAACGTTATTGTCTGCATGGACGTTGGTATCTAGGCGGAGATTATTGCTTGATTTTTTGGTGACCGCGACAATGCTGGGACTGCTGATAGCCCCGTCGGGCCGGGCACATTCGGCCGTGACTAGCGCAACGTGGCAAGTCGATCCTCGGCATTCGGCAGCCGAATTTTCGGTGCGTCATTTGATGATATCGAACGTCCGCGGACAGTTCAGCAAAGTGACCGGCACAGTAAATCTCGACGACCAGGATGTCACCAAATCGAGCGTAGACGTGACCATTGACGCGACTACGATCGACACACGCGAACCCGACCGTGATAAACATCTGCGCAGCGCGGACTTTTTTGACGTGCAAACTTTTCCAACAATGACATTCCATTCGAAGCGCGTCACACCAGCGGGCCCTGGGAAGCTAAAGATTACTGGCGACTTAACGATCCGCGGCGTGACGCATGAAGTGACCTTTGACGTAGAAGGCCCCGCGAGACCGATTAAGGAACCCTCGGGGGCGCGGCGTTCGGCAGCAACGGCGACGACACAGATCAACCGGCAAGATTACGGAGTGAAGTGGAACCGGAACATGGATAATGGCGGGGTGGTGGTGGGAGATACTGTCACCATCACGGTAGACCTTGAGTTTGTCCAAAAGCCAGCGACGCCGGACGCGAAGTAACCCCATAGGATAGTAGAGAAGCCGGTTACTTGCGGAGCAGGCGCTAATGTTAAAAGAAGCAATTGCATGGAAAAACCTGCAGAAGCAAAATATCCAATTCACGAAATTGTGCGGCGGCGATGGAGTCCCCGGGCTTTTTCACCGCGTGCAGTAACGGCCGATACCCTACGAAGTTTGTTTGAGGCGGCTCGCTGGTCGCCCTCTTCTTTTAATGCGCAGCCGTGGGCATTCCTCGTGGCCGCGAAAGAGGATCGCGAAAACTTCGATCGAATTTTGGACACGCTTGTGGAGCAAAATCGCGCTTGGGCGCAACGTGCCGCGGTGCTAATGATCAATGCCGCTAAAAAGAAGTTCGACCATGATGGATCGCTGAATCGCCATACGCTTTATGACTTAGGTCAAGCCACGGCATATCTGACGATGCAGGCCACGTCGATGGGTCTTGTGGTGCATCAGATGGCAGGATTCTCGCCAGCGAAGGCCCGGGAACTTTTCCAGATACCCGAAGAATGGGAGCCCGGCGCCGCGATAGCATTAGGGTATCCAGCCGAGGCGCGTGAGATTCCTGAAATTCTGCGCGAGAAGGAAAAGGTACCGCGGGTGCGTAAGCCTATCGAGGAGTTTGTGTTCGGAGGGATGTGGGGTCGAGCGTCCGCGATTGTAAAATGATGGCCTGCAGTTACTCATGAATGGAACGCTCCAATTCGTGGTGCGGCACGGGTACCTGGTTGTGCTGGTGTGGGTGTTTGCCGAGCAGCTTGGCTTGCCGCTGCCGTCCATACCTTTGCTTTTGGCAGCTGGCGCGCTCGCGGGGATCGGGCGCATGAATTTTTTCGCGACAGCGGCAATAGCGGTTCTGGCGGCGCTTGCGAGCGACATGCTTTGGTATCAGCTCGGACGCAACAAAGGCGCTAAAGTCCTTCACTTCCTTTGCCGCATTTCGCTCGAGCCAGACTCGTGTGTTCGCAACACGGAATCGGTGTTTGCGCGCCATGGAGCAAAATCGCTGCTGGTTGCGAAATTCATTCCCGGGCTTACTACGGCGGCGCCGCCGCTGGCAGGTATTTTTCAGATGAAGCTTACACGCTTCCTATTATTTGACGCGTTGGGCGCCACACTGTGGGCGTGCACGTTTCTTGGCCTAGGATACGCATTCAGCGGCGAGCTTGAGCGCATTGCGGACCAGGCGGTCAAGCTGGGCGGCGGGCTGCTATTTTTAGTGGTGGGGGTCCTGGGCGCGTATATTCTCTGGAAAATTGTTTATCGGCGGCGATTCCTGCGAGAACTGCGCATCGCGAGGATCACAGCAGAAGAGTTAAAGAAGAAAGTTGATGCCGGCGAAGATATCGTCATCGTGGATTTGCGCCACTCCCTCGAGCTTGAAGCCGACCCGGAGGGGATTCCCGGCGCTTTGCACCTGGATGCTGGGAATCTGGAAAAATATGACGCGCAGATTCCTCGGGGGCGCGATATCGTTCTTTATTGCACTTGACCAAATGAGGCGACCAGCGCCCGTGTGGCGCTGCTGCTACGGAGGAAGGGGATCAAGAATATTCGACCACTTGAAGGGGGCCTCGATGCCTGGCGCGAGCGGGGGTATCCGGTGGCCGCGCACACTGCAGGCGCAGCTATCTCTAACAGTCCTGCGCTTGTCGGCTAAGTCTAAGCTGTTGCACGGGCTCCTCATGGTGGATTTTATGGCTTGGGATTTTCTTGAGCTAACTACAATGTCGTAGAGAATTCCTCGCGGAGTTCATCGGTACCGCCCTTGACACGAAAACAGAAAGGCAGACTTATCGAGGGGCGAGCCAAACGTGAGCAGAAGTTTTGTAACCGAAGGCGACGGTGATGAGCAGCCTATAGACGCGGGAGAACGATGCCCTTCTGCGCCTGATACTTGCCTTTCTTATCCTTGTACGATATTTCGCAATCTTCATCGGATTGAAAGAAAACGACCTGGCAGAGGCCTTCATTGGCGTAGATTTTTGCCGGCAGTGGCGTGGTGTTGCTGATTTCGAGGGTTACGAAACCTTCCCACTCAGGTTCAAAGGGAGTGACATTGACAATGATTCCGCAGCGGGCATAGGTGGACTTGCCCATGCAAATGGTGAGGACGTTTCGAGGGATGCGAAAGTATTCGACCGAGCGGCCAAGCGCAAATGAATTTGGCGGGATGATGCACACCGCACCTTTGAATTCGACGAATGATTTAGGATCGAAGTGTTTCGGGTCTACGATGGTCGAGTTAACATTGGTAAAGATATTGAACTCGTCGGCCACGCGAATGTCGTACCCGTAGGACGAGACGCCGTAGCTGATGACGCCGTCGCGCACCTGGCGATCTTCGAACGGTTCAATCATTTTGTGCTCATTGGCCATACGGCGGATCCAGAAGTCGGGCTTGACCGTCATGCGTGCCTCCTGAATTGCAGAAGTTTGCGCGAAGAAAAAGCAGCGAAGTTTAGTACACGGCGAGCACCTTGACAACCTGCATGGGGATGTCTAGCATGAGCGTTTGCTTCTTCGGTGGGCATTTGTGGCCGCCGCGCTGAAACCATCGTTCGGAAGCTTCGGAGGCAAGAGTGATAAAGTTGGACATCGTCAATGCGGTCGTCAGTCGCGCCGGCGTTACCCGTACGAAAGCGGAGCAGGCTGTAGAGACTGTGTTTCAGGCATTAAAGGCGGCACTCGGCCGCGGCGAGCGTATTGAGCTTCGCCGCTTTGGGGTCTTTAATGTGCGGCCGCGAAAGACGGGTATCGGACGGAATCCTCGGACCGGAGAAGAGGTGATGATTCCTCCGGGAAAGGCCGTGCGTTTCAAGCCTGGGAAAGAGTTGCAAGCCCTCTGATTGCAGGCTCCAAAAGCTCAGATCCCCGCCACAAGTAATCCGGCAGAGCGGCACCGACAAATTTGTGAGCGCCTTTCCTGATTCGCGCGCATCTTATTGTACATGAGCAGCGTCAATGGAGGTGTCCCGAGTGACGTAGATTTCCTGGAGCGCGAACCCACTGCCGCCGAGGCGTACCTTCCACCGCCGCTACCACCACCGTGGAAACCTTACAATCGAAGACGCTCGCTGGCCATTGCCGTCGCACTGTTCGTGATGACGCTCATGACTTCGCTTGCTACCGGGGCGCAGTTCGCCGCAGCCTTCGCGCAAAATGAAACTTTCTCTGGAGATGAGCTGTTCCGCTTCTACGTGGCTATTTTTACTGCACCACGACTGCTTCTCCCGGGTGTCCCATTCGCGTTAACACTGCTGGGCATTCTTCTGACGCACGAGCTCGGACACTGGTTTGCCTGTCGCAAGTACGGCATTGTTGCGAGCTATCCATATTTCATCCCCGCACCAACGATAATCGGTACACTCGGGGCCTTCATCCGCATCCGATCGCCCATCCGCGACCGGCGCGCGTTGTTTGACGTGGGCCTTTCCGGACCGGTGGTGGGATTCATGCTTGCGGTTCCGGCGCTAGCCATCGGTCTGCTGAAAGCGAAAATTATTCCCGGTGTGCAGACGGGCTCACAACTCATTTTTGGCGATCCACTGATACAACAAGTGTTGGAGCGCATGATTGTTCCTGGAGTTCATGAGAATAATATTTTGCTGCATCCAATCGGACGCGCCGCGTGGGTCGGATTATTCGCAACAGCGCTGAATCTTCTACCCGCGGGCCAACTGGATGGCGGGCACATTCTGTACTCGGTGGCGAGCAAGCGTCATCGGTACGTGACCCTTGGCGTGGCGCTGGCCATGGTGCCCCTGTACATCTTCTTCAAATGGCAAGGCTGGCTGCTGTGGTCGGTACTCCTACTTTTTCTCGGTTTCCGTCATCCGCCCTTAATTGACCGCTGGCATCCACTCGACCGCAAGAGGCTGATCTGGGCTGGAGTTGCGCTGCTGATTTTTGTGCTTTGTTTTATGGCCGCTCCGGTGCTCCAGCAAGATTAAACACACGTGTTCTTTTTTTGGAAGGCTGCCGTTTTGCGTAGCACCCAGTCGATAGTATCGCGACCTAGAACAGGCTTAGCGGATCCATGTCAATGAGAACCGCTTTTTCGGGTATGCCTTCCTTTGCGCGAAACGCCATAGCCGCTGCGAGCGCCTTGGTCAATCCGCCGCGTTTCGGCGACTTGAGTAAAAATTGAAAACGGTAGTCGCGCTTCAGGCGCGCCAGGGGCGCAGCTGCCGGACCGAGGACCCTGATTCCCTGCCCCTCGAACGGCGCGAGGAATTCTGCGAGGCGCCGCGACCATCGAATAGCATTTTCGATTTTGGCATCGCGTACGACCACGTTGGCGAGTGCTGAGAATGGCGGATACATCATCAGTTTGCGAAAGTGCAGCTCACGCTCGAAGAATGCGAGATAATCCTGTTGCGCGGCAGCCTGAATGGCATAGTGCTCTGGGTAAAAGGTTTGAACCAACACGGTGCCCGTGAGATCACCACGGCCGGCGCGGCCGGCGACTTGGGTTAGCAGCTGAAAGGTGCGTTCGGCAGCCCGGAAATCAGGGAGGCTCAGCGAGGCATCGGCGGCGACTACACCAACCAGTGTGACACGGTGGAAGTCATGCCCTTTGGCAACCATTTGTGTGCCCACGAGAATGTCGAGCTGGCCCGATGCGAACGCTCCGAGAATTTGCTGGTACTCGCGCTTGCTGCGCGCGGTGTCGCGATCGAGCCGCGCGATGCGGGCGTCCGGGAACTCCGCGCTAAGTCTCTCTTCCAGCTGCTCGCTGCCCTCACCAAAGAAATGAATGTGCTCGGAGCCACACTTGGGACAAAGTCTCGGTACTTCCGTCGAGGACCCGCAATAATGACAAGCCAGGCGATTGCGGCGTTTATGATAGGTCATCGAGATACTGCAATTTACGCATTGCACTGCTGCGCCGCAACTCCGGCATAACACAAACCAAGAATAGCCGCGACGGTTGATGAGCACCAGCGCTTGGGTACCATTTGACAGGCACTCTGCCAGCGCGTCGCGCAAATGAGAAGAAATTGGACCAGTCTTGAAGGTTTGGCGGAATTCGTCGCGTAGACTTACGATGGCAACCCGCGCCATTGGACGATTGGCAACCCGCGAAGCGAGAGTAATCAGACGATACTTTCCGGATTGCGCGTTGCAGTAACTTTCGAGGGATGGAGTCGCAGAACCGAGCAGCGCCACTGCACCTTCAAGCTTCGCTCGTACGATCGCCGTATCGCGGCCGTTATAACGCGGCGTTTCCTCTTGTTTGTAGCTGGCTTCCTGTTCCTCATCCACGATGATCAGCCCGAGTTTTTCGAGCGGCGCGAAGACCGCTGAACGCGTCCCGACGACAACACGTGCTTCGCCGTGCCGCACCCGCCACCATTCGCCCGCGCGCTCGGAATCGCTAAGTGCCGAGTGCAGCACGGCAACGCCTTCGAATCGCGCACCAAACCACGCGCGGCACTGGCGACCGACCCACAGTGTCAGCGCAATCTCCGGAACGAGCACCAGGGCCGTCTGGCCGCGGGCCAGCGTCTCCTGGATGCTGCGCAGATAAACTTCTGTTTTCCCGCTGCCGGTCACACCGTGAAGCAGTCCGACCGTGAATTTCTGGGTGTCGAGCCAGCTGCGAATTTCATCAACGGCGTACGCTTGCTCGGGGTTCAGCACATTCGCGGGCGGAGTGAAATCTGCGTCAAAGGAGTCTTCCGCAGGGTCGAGTGGCTCCTCCCAAGACTCGAGCGCACCCCGTGCGATCAGCCGCTCGACGAACGTGCGGGAAGTAGCGGTCAGCTTTAACAGCTGAGAGAGCGGCAGGGGTCCGCGCTCCTGTTGGAGCATGTGGCGAATGCGCTCGATGGCCACGAAGAACTTGCTTTCGGGCAAATGGGACGAATCAGGTGACGATGGTGACCATTGAGCATTCCATGAAACGATTTTCTGAAGGCGTCCCTTGCGTTTCTCGGTGCGCTCCCGGGATTCAACCCATCCGCGGCGCATCAGTCGCGTCATAATCGCCTGGCTAAGTGGATCCTTGCGGGTGCGCTTCGGTTTACTGGCGACACCAGCCTCGGAAAGGCGCATCAGAAAGGCGAGCTCGTCTTTTTCGGAGGAGGTGAGAGTTTCGCGCGAGGAGAGATTCAGCACCGCTTCTTTTCCCGCTGCGGTGATGGCCAGCTCGCGCTTAGTGCGCACTTCCACGAGCGGAGGCAACATTGCGCGAAACACTTCACCCGGTGGCGCGACGTAGTAGTCGGCCAGCCACCGGCCAAGTTCGAGTAATTGCGGGGAAAGCGCCGGACAGGGATCGAGGACCTGAACAATTTCTTTGAATTGGGCGATGTCTGGCAGCTTAGCGCTTCGGCCGACAACGACACCGACCATCGAGCGACGCCCAAAGGGCACAACTACGCGGCATCCTGGCAAAACAGCATCGCGCAGCGCGGTGGGTATGGCGTAGGTAAAGACGGTTCGCAGCGGCACCGGAAGTGCCACGTCGCAGTACCAGGCTTCCATGGGCGCCTAGTGTAACAGTAGGAAGAAATCAGCGGTTTCGCGCGTAAACCGCACGGGCGTTTTTCAGATCAGTGACTGATGAGGGCAATCCCCGCGAAGATTAGAACGATTCCTGGCCATTGCCAGCGGGTAATGCGCTCGCGCAGAAATAATGCAGCCAGAGCAACCGTCACCGCCCCATAGAGCGACACCAGTACACTCACCACGGCGACTTGTTCGGTCGTGTCGCCGAAATTGTTGGCGACAAATGCTCCGGTATCGAGGACTGCCATCATAAGCAAAATCCACCATGTTCGACCCATGGTCGGGTTTAGCGACTGCCGCAGCGGTGCAGCAAGCAAGCCTACCACGGAAAAACTTGTAAGTCGGATCATCCACACTGCCGCAGTGCTACCCACGCGCGGCACCACGCGAATGCCAAGTAGCCAGAAAAGCACGCCGAAGCCCAGCGCTGACACGACGGCCCACGCGACCCCTCGCGGCCACCGTCCCGTTTGCTGCGGTTCCATTTCTGCGAACTGCCCGGCGTTAACACCCGTGGGGTCTTCGGCCTCCGCCGAGTTTCCAAAAGACAGCAGGATGACTCCGGCAATCGTCGCTGTAACTCCCGTGGCGCGCCAAATGGTAAGTGTCTCGCCACTGGCCATTGCCAGCAGCACGGTCAGCACAGGATAGCTTGCCGAAATCGGCGCCACTATCGCCAGCTTGCCAATTTCAAAGGAACGATACAGCGCGAGCGTCGCCACCATGTTGCAGCATCCCGCAAGAATTCCCCAGGCCCACGGTTGCCAACCTGAGCCGTCGGTCAGGTGTCCCCATCCATTCAGGGGGCGCATGCCAATTGTCAAAATACCCAAACCCAAGCCTTGCATGAAAAACATGGTGCGGTAGGTCCCTATGCGGCGGCTGACAAATCTGGCAGAGAAGTCAGAGATGCCCCAGGCCAGCGCCGCTACGAGTCCGAGCAGGATTCCCATTTCGGAGAGATTATGGACGTGGCGCTTTCTTTGAGGGCAGGCCCAAAGCAGCCATCACTTTTTGAAGGTCTTTCCAAACGTCGGCCTTAGCGTGAGGATTGCGCAACAGATAAGCGGGATGATAGGTAGCCATTAAAGGTATACCTCGAAACTCAAGCCACTGCCCGCGGAATTGCGAAATACCTTTCTCGGTTTCCAGCAAAGCTTTTGAGGCGATGGCCCCGAGGCAGACGATGACTTTTGGAGAAATCACTGCTAGTTGGCGCAGCAAAAACGGAGAACACGTGGCCATTTCATCTTTTTCAGGGGCGCGATTGCCGGGCGGCCGGCATTTGACGACGTTGCAGATGTACACGTCTTGCCGGCGGAGGCCCATAGCCTCAATCATCTGATTCAAAAGCTTTCCAGCACGTCCGACAAATGGCAGGCCTTGCACATCCTCATCGTGCCCGGGGCCTTCGCCAACAAAAACCAATTGAGCTTTAGAGCTGCCATCGCCGAAAACAATTTTCGATCTTCCTTCACACAACCGGCAGCGCCGGCAATCTCCGAGATCGGCAAGGATGGTCTCGAGAGACTCTACTTGCGCAAGCGGCGGGGCTTCGAATAAGGATCTGGGTTTCTGAGTGACCCTGAACAATTCTGCGGGCGGAGCGAGGGCCAACGTCGCCGCGGCCGGGCTTCGTTCCGGCGCCGCCGCAGGCTCGGCGGATGAGGCCAAAGATGAGGCACGGTCGAGATAGAATGATCCGATTCCCAACTCTTCAAAGTAGCGCAGCGTATCTCCAACTTTTTTTCGTCGGGTCGAATCGAGAGGAACAGGCATCGTTGGCGCTAAGAAGTAACCTGACGACTGACCGGCGCCCGGCGCGCACTTTCTTTCAAGCGCAGCACTTGATCCAAGACGCGTCCGGCTACTTCACCCTTGGTCATCGGGGGAAGAGATGCTTCCTGCGCGTCACGAGTAAAGAGCGAAACCACATTAGTATCGAGATCGAATCCGGCTCCCTGTTGGGTTACGTCATTGGCAACAATCAGGTCGACAGCTTTTTCCTGAAGTTTCGCGCGCGCGTTTTCGGCTAGGTGATCGGTCTCAGCGGCAAAACCCACGAGAATCCGGTGCCCTTTTTCGCGTGCTACCTCAGCTAGAATATCGGAGGTGGGTTCGAACTCGAGGATGAGGCGATTCTTATCGCGTTTCATCTTCGTAGCGCGGGGCGCCACGGGACGATAATCCGCAACGGCGGCCGCCGCGATCACCACGGTTGCGTCGGAAAGATGCTCGAATACGGCGCGGCGCATTTCTTCGGCGCTGCGCACCAGCACGCGCTCTGCGGCGCTCGGCTTTTCGAGGGACGTGGGCCCGCTCACCAAAATCACGCGCGCACCACGACGAGCGGCAGCCTCTGCGATCGCATAGCCCATCTTGCCCGACGAACGGTTCGTAAAATATCGCACTGGATCAAGATCTTCGCAGGTAGGCCCAGCTGTCACCAGAACAGTTTCGCCTTCAAGGTCCCGCTGTATGTTCAGCGTGCCGAGCACAGCGGCCACAATCGCCTCGGTTCCTGCCAAGCGCCCAGCACCAGTCATGCCGCAGGCCAGATATCCTTCATCAGGTTCGACGATGCGCACTCCCCGGGCCCGCAAAATATTTACATTTTCCTGCGTTGCCCGGTGCTCCCACATGTTGACGTTCATCGCTGGGGCGACCACCACAGGCGCAGTTGTCGCCAGATACAGGGTGGTCAAGAAATCGTCGGCGATGCCGCGGGCCAGCTTGGCCAGAATGCCAGCCGTGGCCGGGGCAATAAGGAGTAGATTGATTCGCTGGGCAACTGCGATGTGCTCGATGGCGCTTTCAACATTTGCGGGCTCGCTGGCTGCGTCGCTGAACATTGAGGTAATGACTTTCTGTCCGGTCAACGCAGCGAAGGTGAGCGGTGTGACAAACTCTCGCGCGTTTCGGGTCATGACTACTTGGACGTCGAAATGTTCTTCCTGCAATCGGCGCACAAGCTCAGCCGCCTTGTAAGCCGCGACTCCCCCGGAAACGCCAAGAGCGATTTTCATATTCAGCGCTGCGGCTAAGACTTGCGCCGCTTGGCCTCTTTCTCTTCCGCCGTTTCAGGAAGCTCGGGCGGCTGGTATTCGAGGACCCCCTGGTCCAATTCTTCCATGGCCACGCGTGTGGGTTTGTGCGATCGCGGATGGTCAACGATCGGAGGCGCGCCGGCCATTAATTGCCGTGCGCGGCGTGCAGCTACCACCACATAGGCAAACTGGCTCTCGGGTGTCTGCTTCAGTACGACCATAGAAATTTAACCTCCAAAAGATTCGAGAAGTTTCTGCACGCGCTCGCCATTTCGCGCACTGGAGCAACGCGCGGCAGTAACGATGGACTGAACTTCGCTGCCCGCGCGCTCGATATCATCGTTGACTACACAATAATCATAATACTTGCTGAAGGCCATAATCTCGTCTCGCGCGCGACTGAGCCGACGCTCGATTTCTTCGGTCGAATCTTGGCCTCGCTCGCGCAGCCGCCGCTCCAACTCGGCGCGCGACGGCGGCACAATAAACAATGCGACAGCCTCGGGCAGTTTGTCCTTCACTTGCGCAGCGCCCTGCACATCTATTTCAAGCACTAAGTCGAGCTTCTTACGACGGGCCTCGTCCAGCCACTTTCGAGGTGTACCGTAATAATGTTTTCCGAACACGCGAGCATGTTCCAGGAACTCGTCCTGCGCAACCCTTCGCTCGAATTCGGCCTCGGAAACAAAATGATAACACTTCCCTTTGCTTTCGGTAACACGAGGCGGTCGCGTTGTGCACGAAGTAGAGTACATCGTGCCCGGCAAATCGAGCAGCCGCTGCACCAGCGTTGATTTGCCGGAGCCCGACGGGCCCGAAACGATGAACACCAGCGGTAGCTGTGGCTCGGTCATTTCTTATTCGACGTTTTGCACTTGCTCGCGCAATTTTTCAACCTCGCCTTTGATCTCCAGCGCCAGTTCGGTAATGGCCAGGCCTTCCGCTTCCACTCCCGGCGTTTTCGACAGCATGGTATTAGCCTCGCGCTGCATTTCCTGCAACAAGAAATCCAATTTCTTGCCTAGCTCACCGGCGCTATCGAGATGCTTGCGGAATTGCTCGACATGGCTGCGGAGGCGAACCAGCTCTTCGCTGATGTCTCCGCGCTCCACAAGCAGCGCCGCTTCCTGCGCGAGGCGAGTCGGATCAATGGCCGCATCGCCCAGCAATTCCTTCAAGCGCATCTCCAGCTTGCGAGCGTAATGCCGGCCACTTCCCTGCGCGAGCGCCTCGACTTGTAGAGCATTCTTAGAAATCTGGTCGAGGAGCGCACGCATTTCTTCATCGAGGTGCCGACCTTCCGCGCAACGCATTTCCTCGAGCCGCTCCAGCGCGTCTTCCACGCAGCTCTTTACCCGACTGGCCAACCGGTCCCGGGCACTTTCCTCTAAGCCGCTCACGTCGGTGCCGGCACCGATCACCCCCGGCAACCGCAAGACCGACAACGCATCAGGTTCGGCCTTCGATCCAAATTGCTGACGCAGCTCGTCGGCAGCTCTCCAGTAAGCCTCAGCGAGCGCGCGGTTCACTTGCACCGCTGCTGGCCCCGCGGCATCGAAACGCAACGTAAGATCAACGTGACCGCGCCGCAATTTCTCGCGCAGCGCCTGACGCAGTAGCGGCTCGAGCCCTTCAAAACCCTCCGGTATGCGCATATGCAAATCAAGAAAGCGATGATTCACACTGCGCAAACTAATACGAAGGGCCCACCCGCTTTCTTCTATACCCGCCTGAGCATAACCAGTCATCGACTTGCAAGCCAGTTTGGAGGCCGTTGCGTTTTTCTCGAGTACTGGTGCGGGCAAGGGCGATTTGCTCATGTGGCGGCTTCACTCACGATCCCAGCGGACTTCCGAGTGGCCGCTCGACCGGTCCTGGCTGCGATGGAACGCTGTCCTCATCGGTAAACTGAAGCTCGTAAAGTCGTGCATAGGTGCCACCCTGCGCCAGGAGTTCGGCGTGCGTGCCAGTCTCGCGGATCATTCCATCCTCTAGCACTACAATGCGGTCGGCCCGCCGGATCGTCGAGAGGCGGTGCGCAATGACAAACACAGTGCGCCCCACCATCAAATTTGCGAGCGCTTTCTGCACCAGCATCTCCGATTCGGAGTCAAGCTCGGACGTCGCTTCATCAAGAATTAAAATCGGCGAATCTTTCAGCAGTGCTCGGGCGATTGCCAGACGCTGCCGCTGACCGCCGCTCAAGCGCTGCCCGCGTTCTCCCAACACGGTTCGGTAGCCCTGCGGAAGCACGCTGATAAAATCGTGCGCGAGGGCAGCCTTCGCCGCCGCGATCACTTTGGCTTGCGGCATTTCCGGCCGTCCGTAACAAATGTTATTCCATACTGTGTCTTGAAATAGCACATTTTCCTGATCTACCATGGCAATCTGCTCGCGCAATGAACGTAACGTTACTTCGTTCACGTCGATGCCGTCAAATCGGACGGCCCCCGCTGTAGCTGTATAAAAACGCAGCAGCAAATTTACGAGCGTGGTCTTCCCGGCACCGCTCGTGCCCACGATCGCCAGCACTTCGCCGGCGCGCACTTTGAGATTGATGCCGCGCAAGATAGGCGTCGACTCGTAAGCGAAGCTCACGTCATCGAACTCCGCTTCGCGGGAAAATGGCGGTAGGATTCGCGCGCCAGGCTGATCCTGAGCTTCCTCTTTCAGCTCAAGAAATCCAAATACCCGCGCGGTAGCGCCCTGCGCCATCTGAAATTGCTGGTATACGTTACCCATGCGCTTCAGCGGCATATAGATATTCATCAGCGCGTACAGGAACGCCAAAAATTCGCCAAGGGTCATATGATGCGTGCGAATTTGATCACGAGCAAATAGCAACAGCAACGGGATCACCACGGCACCCAAAAGATCCATAACCGGCGAGGTTGCCGCCCCGGCGCGCACCCAACGCATATTTTCTTTCAGGAGGCGGCGCGCGGTATCTCGAAATTTCCGGATTTCGAATCCTTCCATTCCAAATGCCTTCACAACGCGGTTTCCGCTGACTGTTTCCTGCAGAATTTGGCTCAGATCGGCAAGACGCGATTGGCTGTTCTCAGCAGAGCGCCGGATTTTGCGGCCAAACTTTCCCACCGGCCAGAGCACCAAGGGGAGCAGCACGGCCGAAGCAAGCGCCATTTTCCAGTTTACAAGGAGCAGAACGACCGCAAACACTACCAGCGCGAATCCTTTTTGAAAGAGATCTGCTAAATATTCAGAAAGTGCAATGCGCGCGCGCTCGACGTCAAGGATGGTCGCGGAGATCAAGCGTCCGGTGGGATTGAACTGAAAAAAACCTACCGGCTGGCGGATCAACCGGCTGTACACCTTGTTTCGCAGGTCGGTGATAGCAGCGTGGCCGACATATTGAATCTGGGTGTTTCCGATGTATTCCGCGAGCGCCTTGGCGAAGGCCAAGATCAACAGGGATATGGCAAAACTTGTCCAAACGCTGTGGATGCTAGGCGGGAAAAGCCGGTGCAGATCAACCGGCTGATGGGTGAATGGATTTTTGAATAACGGCAGGTTGGAACCCGACAAGGAAGGATTCAGCACCAGGTCAACAGCGGGCGTGATCATCAACGCAACCACGCCTTCCGCCAGTGCCACGAAGGCCAGCAACACTATGCCAGCCGCCATCCGCGCGGAGTAGGGCCGGACGTAACGCAGCAGCCGTCTAAGTTCTGGCGAAAAGAGCAAACACAACTCCCACTGGATTCGTCGCTAAGCTACGAATCGCTCATACAATTGTCAAGGCGCGCCCGCAGCCTGTTTTTGGGCGAACGATCGAGCGTATCGATCTGGTTCTGAGCGGTCGCAATCACTTGAGAATATCTCGATGAATCAGTTTGGACGGAAAGCCATGCTTGGCCAGCGCCCGTTCCACGGCTTCGGCCAACATCACGCTGCGATGGCGTCCGCCGGTGCAGCCAAAAGCAATCGTTAGATAACTTTTCCCCTCACGAATGTAATGAGGCAGCAAGTACACAAGCAACCCTTCAATCCGGCGCAGGAATTCTCCGGTTTGCTTAAACGACCGGATATACCGCGCGACACGTTGGTCCTGCCCCGAGTAGGCCCGCAGCGAAGGTATAAAGTGGGGGTTCGGCAGAAACCGCACATCGAACACCAAGTCCGCATCACTGGGCAGTCCGTAGCGATACCCGAAGCTGACCAAGGAAACCAGCAGCGGGCGTCGCTCAGCGGTTCGAAAGCGCTCGGTGATGAATTGCCGTAACTCATGCACATTAAATTTCGTAGTGTCGATCACGATATCCGCCACTTTGCGGATGGGATCGGTCAGGGTGCGTTCGCGTCGAAGGCCCTCGCGAACCGGACGGTCATGCCCCAGCGGGTGGGGACGTCGAGTTTCGCTAAAGCGTCGCAGTAATGCTTCATCGCTTGCTTCGATGAACACCAGCGTCGCGGGATAGTCACGCCGCAGCTCCCGGAAAATTCCAGTCAGCTTTCGGAGATGGTTGCCCTCTCGCGCATCTACCAGAAGTGCCGCGCGTTCATTTTCCTCGCCGCCGCGCATGTGCAATTCGGCAAATGTGGGAATCAGGTCTACGGGCAGATTATCTACGCAATAAAAGCCCATATCCTCAAACGCTTTGAGGACTGTGCTTTTTCCGGAGCCACTCAGCCCGGTGAGAATGACCAGTTGTCGCGGGTCGCGTCTGCCGGGGCGCTTCACTTGGTTGGCGCCTTAGGCCTTTACCCGACGCTGGTGGGTGCTGGGAATGCGGAGGTCTTCGCGGTACTTCGCAACGGTGCGGCGCGTTACGTGGATGCCTGCTTCCTCCAGCTTCTTGGCGATCTGGTCATCAGTTAGCGGTTTGGCGGAATCCTCTTCTTCGATCATTTTCTTCACCAAGCGTTTCAGCGAAGGCAAAGCCATGCTGCCGCCTTCCGGCCCGTTCACTGACTCGGAAAAGAATGATCGCAGCTCGAGCACGCCCTGAGGCGTATGAGCATACTTACTGGCCACCGCGCGGCTGACAGTGGACGGATGGACGCCCACTTCTTCCGCCACTTCTTTAATCATCATGGGCTTCAGGTAATCTGCGCCGAAATCCAGATATTCGTGTTGTCGCTGGATGATCGTCTGGCACACGCGCAAAATGGTGTGCTTGCGCTGTTCAATATTTTTCATCAATTGGATAGCCGCGCTGAAACGCTCTTTGACGTAATTCCGCACCTCGCGGTCCGCCGCATCACGCGCCAGCAACCTGCGGTACACGGGGCTCAAGCGCAGTTGTGGTAAGTCGTCTTCATTGAGAAACACCTGCCACTGGTCATCCACCCTGCGGAAGTAGACGTCGGGCTCGACCAGGCGCGTCTCTGTTTTGTTGTAACGCAGGCCGGGGCGAGGGTCGAGCTTTTTGATGACTTCCACTGCTCGCTTGACGAGCTCCACGGGTCGGTTCAAGGCTCGGGCAATTTCTTTTAGCTGGTTCGATTGCACTTGTTTCAAGTGATCGGAGACTATCTGCTGGGCCAGCACGTTTTGCGGGTCCAGGGTGCGCAACTGGATCAACAAACTCTCGCGCAGGTCGCGTGCGCCAACTCCCAGCGGGTCAAATTCCTGCACTACGACCAGCGCTTCTTCGACATCGTCGGGAGTGTATTTACCGTTCTCGGCGATTTCCTCGAGTGAGGCGGTCAGGTAGCCGTTTTCGTCGAGATTTCCGATAATTGTGTCGGCAATCTCGCGAACGATATCCGTGCAAATGGTTACGCTTAATTGCCACTGAAGATGGTCGGAAAGTCCGCGCGGCGAAGAGAGGAATTTTTCAAAAGAAGGCCGCTCGATGACCTCGTGCTCGCGTGAAGCCTCGGCCCCACCACCGGTATCCAGATACTGGTTAAAAAAAGAGGCGATATCAAATTCATCGAATGGATTGGCTGCCTCGGTTTCCGGAACCTTTTCGGTTTCGGCTTTGACAAAAGCCTCGTCGCTGTAGTTCTCACTGACGATGCCGTCTTCGCTCAACTCTTCGAGTACCGGGTTCTCCACCATTTCCTGGTTGATCATCTCGCGCAATTCGAGACGGTTCAGCGCCAGCACGCTGACCATCTGAACAAGTCCCGGCGTAAGGATCTGCTTCTGGGAAACCTTGAGGTTGAGTTTGAGTCCTTGCCAGCTCATTGGTTAGATCAATTCAGGCGGAAATTGTCACCCAGGTAAACTCGCCGAACTTCGGCATCCCGGCTCAAATCGGCGGGGGTTCCGGAGCGGAAAATCTTCCCATGATTGATGATGTAAGCGCGATCGGTGACGTTCAACGTTTCGCGTACATTGTGATCGGTTACCAACACGCCGATGCCACCCTCGCTCAACTCTCGAATAACGTTTTGCAGCTCCCCGACGGTAAGCGGGTCAATACCCGAAAAAGGCTCATCCAACAGCACAAATGCGGGCTGAAGCACAAGCGACCTAGCGATCTCCAGCCGCCGCCGCTCTCCGCCGGAGAGAGTATACGCCCGGTTGTAACGCAACGTTTCCAATCCCATTCGGGCCAGCAATTCCTCCACACGATCGCGCTGCTGTTCTGCCGTCAGCGGTAAGGTCTCCAGCACCGCCAATAAATTTTCTTCTACCGTTAGTTGGCGAAATACCGAAGGCTCTTGAGGCAGGTAGCTGATCCCACTGCGGGCCCGGAGATACATGGGAAGGTCGGTGATCTCATCTCCGTTGAGGAGCACGTGCCCGGAATCGGGCCGTGCCAAACCCACCAGGATGTAGAACGTTGTAGTCTTGCCTGCGCCATTGGGTCCGAGGAGCCCGACTACTTCGCCCTGCCTGATCTCCAGTTCGACGCCGTCAACAACCTTTCGCCCGCGATAGGTTTTGTCGAGCTCAACGGCTTGGAGCTTCAGCATACCTCGTCATTTCTCAACTCGGTGCTTCGTCAACGTACGCGTTCCATGCTCGGAGTCTACGACAATCGTATCATCCGCTAAAAAGAAGGTCAATTTGCGGCCGGTTGTTGTGTCGCCAAAAGCACCTGTTATGGTTGGATGACCGCCGGACAGGACAAATTTTCCCTCCGACGCTATGTATTCGCCCTGGTCGGCGGTTCCACGGCGCTCGCCTTCTTGCACTGTTACCCCTCCGGTGGCCACGGCGCGACTTAATTGACGCGCTCCTCCTGCCGCTTCTGCAGAGGGAAAATAGAATTCCATTACGGGCGCGATGATTTCTTCCTGTTGCGATTTCGCATCCACGTTTTTTTCCAGGCGTGCGCGTCCTTCCCTTCCCCAGTACGTCAGCATTCCAGCGTGAACCCTCCAGCGTTTCGTGCTTCCCGGCACACTCGGGTGCTTGGGGCTCCGAGGATTCGCGGTCGCGGGAAGGGGCGTAATTGTCCCAGGTGCCTGCGGAAATTCCGCCAGTACGTTCCCGACCGCGAGCAACTTCCTCGTGTCCCTCTGCAATTCAATCGAGTCCGCCTCCATCACCGAATCCCCTTGCCACAGCCGCGCCTTTCCTGAATACAATGCGCGGCCTGCCACGGAATTGCCGGTCAAGTGATCAGCGGTAATATTTGCAGGTACGGGTGCGAGGTTGACAACGCCGCGACCTGCGGCTAGATCGGTGGACGCCACGTCTCCATCGCCGCGGATCTCTCCAGTCTTTTGCGCAAATGAAATGCGCTCGGCCGTCGTTCGCGTCATGCCATCAGTGACAACCGCATTTCCGGTCAGCACCGAGGTCTGAGTTGAACGTAACAGTTGTGCCTGATTGGCCTGCGCGCTCCGCTCTCCCTCTCGCAGCTTGACATCGCCCTCGAAATTCATCTCCGACCATTCGCCACCTGTTTCGAATGTAACGTGCAACTCCTTCGAACTCGTCGTCTGTACTGGACGATCTTGCAAATGGCGTTCGACCTCCGCTCCGCCCTGTGACGAAAGCTCCGCAGGCTGTCCATTGGGATTGAACTTGGCTATGATTTTCCCTCCAGAGAGTCGCGTGCTCTCCGCTTTTGGTCTCGTTGGCCCTTGCCATTCCAGCGTTCCCGGGGAAAGCGTCTCCGCCCTATCGATGCGCGTTCGACTCCGCGTACCCGAAGAAGCAAACCGCACCAGCAGCGCATCTGTTTGCAGCCGTTTTACTCCGCCATTTGCAACGGCCTTCATTTCTGCAAGTACCTTTCCACTGGCTTGCAACTGTTCGGGCTTCCGCGTCTTGGGCCCCACATCAAGTTCTACGCGGCCCGCGTCTAGTTGCTGTTCGTCCTTCGGGCCAACCATCCTGCCGTGGACCATGCCGCGCGCTTGCACTTTATCGATACCGCCTTGCGGATGCAGCAGTACATTCAGCTCGTCTGCGGTCATTGTCCCACTTGTGTCTTTTTCCTTGGATACCAATTCTGGACGCTGTCCTGGTGAGCCCGCCGAAAGGGCCGAAAGCTTTCGCGTATGTAGCATTGCGTCCAGCTCGAGTTCGAGCATTCCCGCTTTGAGTTCGCGAGCTGCTTGGGTTGCATGCACCGGTCCGTAGAGTCGCGCCAGACCAGCTTCTCTCATAAATTCCATTTTGCTTCCGGTAACTTTGAGCGGAGACGTATTGCGCTCGGTGTGTGAACTCTGTTTTGCTCCGGCTTTCCCTTGAGGCATGCTGGTAAGAGTAATCTCCACATTTTTCTGAAGATGCACGATTCCACTCACTGAGTGATATGACACTCCAGTGCCGCGCGCCATACCTTGCGGAAACTCGATATTCACGTCTTGGTCGGTCTGCGCCTCGCCATTTTCCCGATTAAACGTAACGTTGCGCGTATCGAGATGAATGATGCCATCGGCGGGTTTACGACCGGTTGCTTCCGACTGCCGCTGCGCATCTTCGGCGCTCTGCAGATCCATTTGTACCTCACCGGCGCAAACAACCCCTCCATTATCTCGCCGGTATTCGCATGATTTGGTGTGAATCCGGTCATTGCGATCCCCGCTTCGCCCGGAAATGATGATGAGAACGTCTTCCAGAATATTTCTATCGCTCTCCTTGAATTCTGTGGCCCGCAAGGCTGTCACCGTAAAAATTGTCTGCTGGCCCTCTACTTTCGAAAACGAGAACGTGCTGGACTGCCGCTGCACCGCGAGGGGCGCAGGTGGTGGGGCATGTTTGCGCACTTGCCTGACCTGCCAGCCGCGATACAGGTAGGCGCCGGCCACGATCGCGGTCAAACAAAATGCGGCGCTGGCTGACCATCGTGCGTAGCGCGCGGCTTGACTGGTGCGCATCGGATCGCTTCCTTTTACTTAGATCCCGAGTATAGGCGAGTGGTTTTCGAGGAACAACCGCGGGTCTTGCAAAGGCAGTTCTGTGACAGTTATGGAGTTGTAAGTGCCGGGAGAATACCGATATTCGCGGCCGCAACGCTGTCGCGGTTCGTATTCTTTACCAGATACATGGCCTCATCCGCGAGATGCAACAATTCTACTTTCGTTTTCGAATCGACCGGATACGACGCGACGCCGACACTCCCGGTGACCGTCACGTTTAAATCATCGGCCTGCAGCCATTTGGTCTCGCGAATCATTTTGTGCAAACGCCGAGCGACGACGCATGCATTCTCTTTCGAGGTCTGCGGCAGCAGGATCACAAACTCATCGCCGCCGTAACGGAATGCGAAATCAATGAGCCGGCAACTTTCCTTCAGCATGGCTCCAATTTCGGCAAGCAGCTTCGAACCCATGAGGTGGCCATAAGTATCGTTCACTTGCTTGAAATGATCGAGATCGATGAAAACCAGCGAAAATTCGTAGCTGTATCGCTGCGAACGATAAATCTCCGTCTCCAGAATAAAATTCATGTGCCGCGCATTGTACAGGCTAGTGCAATCGTCGGTGATGGTCAGCTCGTGAATACGTTGCACGTGCCGCGCGTTCTCCAGGGCAATGGCCGCGAAATCGGCCAGCGCCTCCAGCAGCGCAAGATCCCGCTGGTGGAATCCCTCCGATCCCACGCAATTGACAAGCTCGATCACCCCCAAGCAATGCTCGCGAAAACGCACCGGCACGGCGACTATTGAGTGCGTCTCCATTTTTGTTTTTTCGTCGATCTTGCCAAAAAAACGTGTGTCCTTGCTCACGTCCGGCACGATCACAGCTTCGGCGTTCTGCGCCACCCACCCGGCGATACCCTGCCCTATCTTTATGCGCACATCTTTCAACGCTTGCGAGCCCTTGCCCACCGCCAGCTCGAAATATAATTCCTGCTTGGCTTCATCGAGCAGCAGTAAAGACCAGGTATCCGGGCGAAGAAACTCGTCGATCTTTTCCATGATTGTGCGCAGAACTTGATCGAGTTGCAGCGAAGAGGTTAGAGCTTTGCCTAGTTCGTGGAATACGGCGACCTCGCCAGCCTCCCGACGTCCGATATGGACAGAGGGGTTGCGGCGACGCTCGATGCCCGCAAAATTCTTGGTTTCCTCCACTCTTTTTACCGGGCCTAGACTGGATTTTGCACACCCCGCTTATGGGCGCTTAGGCGTTTACCGCTGGCGATGGGTTGCAGCAAAATTATAAGCACCGTTTCCGTACGCGCGCAACCGTTGGGGCATCTGCGGTTTCCAGCTAAACATCCGCTTGGTCACCCATTGGGCAACTCCCCGACTTTAAAGACTCGACCCGTTGCTGTCCGAAGAAGGACTGTTTGGGCTGATTTGACAGCCTATTCGCAGCCGCCTATAGTGCCAATTAGGTTGCTCGAGCGTCTGCTTTTCTCCAGCACCCTCTCCAGATTGCCCGACCAACCACGATCGTATGTCCAAGGGTACTTTTGGCGATTGCCTGAAGCGCGAACGCGAGATGCGAGAGGTGTCTCTCGAAGAAATTTGTGCGGCAACCCGCATTGGCACGCGCTTTCTCGAGGCCATGGAAAATGAAGAGTGGGAAAAGCTGCCTGGCGGCGTTTTCAACCGTGGCTTCGTTCGATCTGTAGCGCGCTACTTGGGACTCGACGAAGAAACCATGCTCGCCGAATATGACTTGGCGCGTTCGCACAATGGTACTCCGATCTCTACGCAACCACCTTCTCAGTCTATTCCTCGCTCTTTCCCCAAATGGCTCCCCATTCTTTTTGTGCTATTTCTCGCGGCGCTGATCGCCGCAGGTTTTCACGGATGGCGTGTTTTCGGTCCGCGGCGTACAGCGTCTAGCAACAGTACCTCAGCATCGGTTCCCGACAAAAGCGCTCCATTGAATAGCAACGCAATTCCTGTTCTATCGCCAACTGTCGGAGGCAACTCAACCGGAAGTGGTGAAGCGGCCCCATCAACCGGCGCAAGTTCATCTCGGAATGCTCCAAACGCCGCCGGCACTACCCCTTCAACTCCCGCAACTCAAAACTCGGGTGCGCCAACCTCCGCGGGGCTTATGCAACTATCGATCATTGCTGGCAAGAGCGCGCAGCTTCAGGTTCGCGGCGACGGTAAAACGCTCTACGACACAATCATAAACGCCGGCGAGAGCCGGCAGTTTCAGGCCCTCGAGGAGTTCAATGTGTCGGTCAGCGACTCCGGCGGGGTGTTGCTGGAATTGAACGGGCAGACCATGCCGCCCCTTGGCACGCCGGGATCTCCAGGTAAAATATCTTTGACGCGCAAAGACCTGAAGAAAGCGAACCGTGGAACCGATTAGTCCAGAAATTGTTGAAGAGTTGCGGTCGGGGCGAGCCACTCGCGAGCGGAAAATCGCCGTTTGCTCGGGGAGCTTACACTTGTCCCCGAGCGATCGCACTGAGATTCTCGCGGTTCTCGCGGGAGACAACGACGAAGTTGTCGGCTCGCGCGCCGGCCAAGCCTTGCTCTCGGTGCCGCAAGAGACCTTTGTGCAGGCGCTCACGAAGGAAAATGCCGTGTCGGCGCTTTTTTCTTATTGCGCACGCAACCTCGCCGACAAACCCGGGATCGCCGACGCGCTGGTGAAAAATGCGAATTGCACGCCAGAGTATCTTGTTCCCGTGGTTCGATTCCTCACGCCTTACGGAATTCAAGCGCTGCTGGACGAGCTCGACCGCGTGAGTGAATCCCCGGCGCTCGCCGCTGCGCTCGAACATTCCACGTTGCTTACGCCTGTCCAGAAGCAACAGGTCCAGGAGCTGCGTGCGGCAACGACCCCAGACGCAGTGGCGCTGGAACAAGCACTTTTGGCTGCTGAGATTGATGTCAGCAAGCGGCAGACCTTGCTTCAGAAGCTTGCCCGAATGACCGTGTCGCAACGCGTGCAGTTGGCGCTCAAAGGCGGGTCGGAAGAGCGGCGTACACTCATTCGGGACTCCAACAAAGTGGTGCAGCGAGCGGTGCTACAGTCGCCGCGTCTGACCGAACGCGAAGTCGAGTCTTTTGCGGCGATGGCTAATCTCAGCGACGAAACCCTGCGTCTGATCGCCACAAACCGTAAGTTTAGGAAAAACTACGTCATAGTCCGCAACCTGATGAATAATCCAAAGACGCCGATTGACGTCAGCCTCCATATGCTGCCGCTGGTGAATCCAGTGGATTTGAAGGCCCTAGGGGGCAACAAGAATATTCCGGAAACATTACGTACCATGGCGGCTAAGCTGGCTCGCCAGCGCAAAGAGCTTCGCGGCGGCGGCTAATGCTTCAACGCTTCGCAGCAAAGGCGTAGCTCATTTTGCCCGTTGTGTGCGTAACTCGCTGGATTCTCATGGTTTATTGCTTCTGCTGAAGTGATCGTTCAACCTGACGGCCATATTCCCGTGCTTTGGCGATGATGCTAGGCTCGTCGAGCGTCAGCATCCTGCGGTCGCGCATCACGATTTTCCCGCCAATCATCACGGTATCGACATCGCTCGCTTTGAGCGCGTAAACGATCTGCGAAACTATTTGGTACATGGGTACTGCGTGCGGCGCATCAAGTCGCAAGAGGATTAAGTCTGCTTTCTTTCCGGCTTCGAGTGAGCCGATCTCTTTTTCCATATGTAAGGCGCGAGCGCCGCCAATGGTGGCCATTTCCAGCGCTTCTTTCGCACCCATGGCTCGCGGATCCATCCGCGTCACTTTTTGTAATTTGGACGCGATGTCCATTTCTTCCATCATGTTCAAATCGTTGTTGCTTCCCGCCGGGCCGTCGGTACCTAGGCCCTGGCGCACACCCGCGGCCCGCAACTCGATGACCGGCGCAACGCCGCTTGCCAACATCATGTTGCTCGAAGGATTGTATACGCAGCCGGCATCGCGTGACGCCAAGAGCTTCCGATCAGCATCATCCACCCAGACGCAGTGCGCTGCCAGCACGTCCGGACCAAGCACTCCAATCTTTTCCAGATACTGTACCGAAGACATCCCGTTCTTCGCTTCGCTCTCATCACGCTCGTGCTTGGTTTCCAGCACGTGGATGAGTATAGGCGCGCTGTATTTTCGCGCCAGCGCTGCGGAATCCTTCAATGTTTTCTCTGAACAAGTGTAAACCGAGTGCGGCGCGACGGCCGCATGGATCAGGCCATCTCCCTTCCACCGCTGCAGGAACGTTTCGGTGTATGCCAGGGTTTGCGCAGGATTTTTGCTGCCAGGCACCGGAAAATCGATAATGGTCTCGCCAAGCACACCGCGCATGCCCGCAGCTTTGGTTTCCTCGGCGATGGCATCTTCGAAATAATACATATCCGCGTAGGTTGTCGTTCCACTTCGAATCATCTCCAGCGCAGCAAGCCGTGTGCCCCAACGCACAAAATTGTCGGTGACGTTGCGCGCTTCCGCTGGAAAAATTGACTTGGTCAGCCAATCTTCGAGAGTTACGTCATCTTTCAACCCGCGCAGCAGCGTCATGGGTGCGTGCGTGTGACCGTTGATTAGCCCTGGAACAACTAACTTTCCGCGGGCATCAATCGTTTTTGCCGCGATATACTTCGCTTCCAGCGCAGCCCGCGTTCCCACCGCGACAATCGTGTCCCCTTTTACGGCAATCGCCCCGTCGGCGACTATGTTTCTCTCCTCGTCCATCGTTATAATCGTCCCGCCGGTCAGGAGCACATCGATGCGCAGCCGCGTCTGGTTTTGCCTGCTCTGAGCCAGCGGCTCGAAGAGTCCAACAAAAATAGAGAAGAATATAAACAGCATTGGCATAATCGTTCGCTTCCTTTTATCTTGTGCTTTCTTTTCAAAGATTCGATGAATCAAAAGGTTTCGGGAGCAGCGCGGACATCCGGTGAGTTTCTATGTTTCCCTCGAGATTTGCGAGGATGACTTCCACGTCGCCGCAAAATTCCCAAATGATTTGCCGGCACGCGCCGCACGGCGGAGTTAACCTGTCCGCATCGGTAACTACGGCGATGACCTCAAATCCGCGCTCGCCCTCGGAAAGGGCTTTGAAAATGGCCACACGCTCGGCGCAGACTGTCAGCCCGTACGTGGCGTTTTCCACATTGCAGCCCCCAAAAATTCTTCCTGATGTTGCACGCAACGCAGCACCGACTCGGAAATGGGAGTAAGCAGCGTGCGCGTTTTCGCGTGCGGCACGGGCTGCGGCAATCAAGCGGCTTTGATCATTCGCGGCGGGTTCACTCATTGCACATCCTTAGCAACCACCGGAATCAGAGCCCGCAACAACGCTACGAACTGGACCTTGACGCGCTCACCGGTTTCGAGCACCTCTTTGTGGTCTAGGGGCTTGTCGAGCATTCCTGCCGCCATGTTGGTCACGCATGAGATTCCCAGTACCTTGATTCCCATGTGCCGTGCGGCAATCACTTCCGGCACCGTGGACATCCCCACCAGATCGGCTCCAATCGTCCGCAGGTAGCGAATTTCCGCAGGTGTTTCGTAACTTGGTCCTGCCAGCGCCGCATACACTCCTTCATGCATGGTCATTCCCAACCGCCGGCCTTCCGCCAGAGCTGCCTCCCGGTACGGTTTGGTGTAAGCGTTGGTCATATCCGGAAATCGCGGGCCGAAACGCTCATCACTTGGTCCTGCCAGCGGATTGGTTCCTTGCAAATTAATGTGGTCGGTCAAAACCACGAGGCACCCTTGCGAAAACGCGGGATTGATTCCGCCGGCGGCATTCGTCAAGATCACAGCGCGAACGCCCATTCGCCCCATCACTCGTATGGGGAAGGCGACTTCGCCTGCGCTGTAGCCTTCGTACAGGTGCACTCGTCCCTGCATTCCGGCCACCGGAACTGCGCCAACTTTTCCTATAACCAAGTTTCCGGCGTGCCCCATCGCAGTGGAACGAGGAAAATGCGGGATCTTCTTATACTCAATCCTGACGGCGCCGCCGAATTCGTCCGCGAAGCCACCCAGGCCGGACCCAAGAACCAGCCCAACCCGCGGGCGCAGGTTGGCCTTCGACAAAATAAATTTGGCGGCTCGTTCCGCTCGCGGATATTCGAAGCTAGCCGGCGCTTTGGCCGCCGCAGCTATGGTCATAGCAACATCCCGACGATGGAAGCTGAGAGCAAGTTAGCCATGGTGCCGGCCAGCATGGCGCGAATCCCCAGGCGCGCCAGTTGACCGCGCTGATTTGGAGCCAGCGCTCCAATCCCTCCGATCTGAATTCCAATCGAGCTGAAGTTGGCAAAGCCGCAGAGCGCAAATGTGGCGATCGTCACCGATCGCGGGTCGAGCATGGCACGCATAGCGCCAAGGTCCTTGAAAGCTACCAGCTCGTTGATGACCATCCGCGTCCCAAGCAGGTTTCCGATCGCCGAGCAGTCATGGCGCGGAATACCAATCACAAACGCAATCGGCCATAGGATCCAACCGAAAATTTGCTGTAAGCTCGATGGAAACCAATACACCCAATGATGGATTTTGTCGAAACAGAAATTCGTTAGCGCCAGAAGCGCCAAAAATGAAATCAGCATCGCGGCAACATTGATAGCAAGATTTAATCCATCAGTTGTTCCACGAGCAATCGCGCCAAGAAAATTTTGCTCTCTTTCCATCTCCGGCATGGTTACCTGTCCGGCAGTAAGCGGCTGCTCGGTTTCCGGCACCAGCATTTTGGCCATGAGCAGCGTGCCTGGAGCGGTCATAATCACCGCGGTCAGAAGATGCTTGGGCTCGATTCCGAACGCGATATACGCGGCCATGATTCCGCCGGAGACGTGAGCCATCCCGCTGGTCATGACGGTCATCAATTCAGACTTGGTTAACCTTTCCAGGAAGGGGCGAATCGTCAGCGGCGCCTCGGTCTGCCCCATGAAGATACTCGCGGCCACGTTGAGCGACTCGGCCCCGCTTGCGCCCATCACCCGCTGCATTAGCCATGCCGCCAAGCGAATGATGAGCTGCATCACGCCGATGTGATAGAGCAGGGCGAAAAATGCGGCGATGAATATAATCGTCGGCAAAACCTGAAAGGCGAAGTAAAAGCCATACGACGAACCTTGCTTTCCCAGTTCGCCAAAGACAAACTCAGATCCGACAAACGAAAAGCTCAGTAGCCGGTTCACCGCAGTACCCGCGCGCTGAAATAGCCACCTTCCCGCATCGGACTGCAACACAAAAATCGCAAAGGTAATCTGCAACCCCAGTCCCCAGGCCACTGTTTTCAGCCGGATGGCCTGCCGATTGGTCGAGAAAGCGTATGCGAGACCAAGCATCGTCAGCAGGCCCAGAATTCCCGTCAGTCTCCCCATTCATCCCCCTGGTTCCGAGTACCGAATTGAAACGTCCGCATACTCGCACTGTTGTGGGCTTGTGCTCTGTCTGTCGGCGTCGTTCTTTATCGTACTAACCGCTCCCAGCAGGTCAACTTAGCCTCTATCGTTCGTCACTTCCAGCTACCACCTGCGACGCGCCAATGACCCTCTTTACTAGCTTGGATTGCTCGCAGGGCGGTTCAGCAGCGATGCGATAGCTGCCTTGCACTAGTTCCTTGGCTTCTGCCAGTCGAGTTTCCACGTTGTAGTGAATGGTTGCGAGTGGCTCGTGCTTCGCCACGTTGTCCCCTATTTTTTTGTGAAAGGAAAGGCCCACAGCATGATCGATCGTATCCTCTTTCCTCTCTCTGCCCCCACCAAGGACATTGCAGGCTATTCCCAAATTCTCGCATTGGATCGCCGAAATATATCCGTTCGCCGGACTTTTCACCTCAAATGTGCTTTTCGCTCGAGGCAGCTTGGCGGGTTGATCCACAACGCTGGGGTCGCCACCTTGCAGACGAATAACTTCGCGAAATTTATCTTTGGCGAGCCCACTCGTAATCATTTCCGCGGCCAAACTCTTACCTTCGTCCACCGAGGTTGTGCGTTCTCCTAGAAAAAGCATCCACGCCGAGAGCTCGATGCACAACGTTCGCAAATCCTGCGGACCGCGTCCGTTCAAAACCTCAATCGATTCGATAACCTCGAGCGAATGCCCGGCGGTTTGCCCCAATGGCTGATCCATGTCGGTGATCAGGGCTACAACTTTCTTGCCCATGCGCTGTCCCGTCTCCACCATCAGTTCGGCCAGGTGCACGGCGTCTTCTTGCTTCTTCATGAATGCGCCTGAACCTGTTTTGACATCGAGGACCAGGGCGCTGATACCCTCTGCCAATTTCTTGCTCATGATTGAAGCGCAAATCAAATTCGGGCTGTCAACGGTACTGGTTACGTCGCGAAGGGAATACATCTTTTTATCGGCGGGAGCAATCTCGGCGGTTTGCCCGATCAGTGCGAGGCCGCACTCTCGCAACACCCGTCGAAAATCCGCGAGCGAAAGATTGACGTTGAAGCCTGGAATCGATTCTAGTTTGTCGAGCGTTCCTCCGGAATGGCCAAGTCCCCGGCCGCTGATCATGGGAACGAAAAGTCCGGCAGCGGCCACAATCGGAGCGAGAACAAGTGACGTCTTGTCACCAACGCCACCGGTGGAATGCTTGTCCACTTTTTTCCCAGGGAGGCTCGACCAATCAAGAACGTCGCCCGAATAAAGCATCGTTTCGGTGAGGGCAGTAAGCTCGGTGCGGGTCATACCGCGAAGCCAAACCGCCATTAGCCACGCGGAGATCTGGTAGTCGGGAATTTCGTTGCGGGTATAGCCGTCGACAAGAAAAGCAATTTCTTCGCGCGTGAGTTCTTCGCAATCGCGCTTTTTTCGGATTATGTCTATAACTCTCATGAATGGTCCGACGAGCGGCGCGAGCGTAGCATCGCATGATGTGGCAGTCAACGCGCGCGGCCGTGGGCGCGAGAGACATCGCGCGCGCTGGTGAGGGGTAATTCATGAACAAAGCCAGGCCACCGGCCAGCAGCTTATTGTTTCTGTTCCCCCCTCTGGTACAATGCGTTGCGCAGTCTGTAATTAACCTCTCGCAGTGAAATCACCAAGGAGTGGCCATGCGATTTGATCATTGTCTTTCGCGTCGGAGCTTTCTGGCTGGCTCATCGTGTTTTGGCGCGGCCGCAGCTCTGGCCAAACTGATTCCGCTTCCCGCGCTCGGCGAATCGCTAACCCAAGACGCGCGTATAGCCGCGAAGCCGCTGCTGGACAAGGGTTTCGCATCGGTCCGCAAAATCGGCGACGGCGTGTATGCGACCATTTCAGATTTCTCCAAGGGCGCCCAGACAATCTGCAACGGTGGTTTTATCTACGGTAAAGAAGCCGCGCTGCTTATCGAAGGATTTGCGTCACCAGGCGGGGCTACCATGCAAATGGACGCGTTGCGGATGGTTACGCAGGTTCCGGTGCGCGCGGCGGTGGACACGCACTACCACTTTGATCATTCGATGGGTAACGCTTTCTATGGCGCACATAGCATTCCGATTTGGGCACACTCCAAGACTGCCTCGCGGATCGTCGAAAACTACCTCCCGCTGCAAGGAATGGATCGCACTGCAGTTCTTGCGCCTTATCAGAAGCGTATTCGCGAAGCAACGACGGAGTCACAACGACAGCATGCCCAGTCTGACCTGGGCGCGATTACCGGCGTGTACTCGGTTGCTAACGCCAATGTGCTGGCGCTTCCCAATCAGCCCCTTGACCCTGGGAAACTGCCTTTCAGTGTTGATCTTGGCCCGCTTACCGCGGTGTTTGAAAGTTATCCAGGGCATTCGGGCACGGACGTGATCGTGCGCATCCCAGACCAGAGAATCGTTTTCACAGGGGACCTTCTTTTTAGCGGTTGGTATCCGGTCACGTTTGATGAAAAAGCCACAATCAGCGGCTGGCGCGCAACGCTCACGAAGTTCGCGTCTTATGACAAAGACACGATTTTTGTGCCTGGTCACGGACAAGTATGCGGCCAGGAAGGTATCGCCACATTGCGATTAGTGTTTGACGACATCGCTGATCAGGCCGAGAAACTGTATAAGGCGGGTGTCCCGGTAGAAGAGGCGACAGAGCGCTACGTTGTTCCGGACAAATTCAAAACGTTCCGTATTTTTGCCTGGGGCTTTACCATCGCGCCGACGATCACAAAGTTGTACGAAGAATGGAAAGCGCGCAAGCCTTAAAACCCCTCACGTTCGGGGGCAGGCGGCCATGGGTCAACAGATCGCGCTCGAACGTCGGCGCTTAGGCCACAGCGTGCCAGCCATGGTGGGTGGTGGCGATGGTCGCGAAGAGGCCAAGCCATTGAGCGCAGCCCTTGCATGATCGCCTATGCCAAGGAGAGGTCAGTGCCGGCAGTGGCGACGCGGCACAGCGCTAACGGAGTCCGGCTGCACTCTGCCGCCGAATATGCGAGCTCCGTGCGGAAAATGGCCGCCTCGTCTGAACCGCAGTCCGCTCCAAAACCAAGGAATCTACAAGGAAGGATGTCGCGCGGCGATACTTGCGGTGACCTGCTGCATTTCCTCGTGTACTTTTCCATTTGATGCTAATAACACCGGTCCGCCCAAGGCATAGGATGCACCATCGAAATCGCTGACGCGGCCGCCGGCTTCTTCGACAAGCAACACGCCGGCCGCGGTGTCCCATTTCTTCAGGCCAAATTCCCAGAAGCCTTCGAACCTTCCCGCCGCCACCGCAGCCAGGTCGAGGGCTGCGGAGCCGTCGCGGCGAACGCCATGTGAGCGAAGTGTAAAATCCCAGTAGAAATGGATGTTAGGGTTCTGCGAGCGTTTGTGTGCAGGAAATCCGGTTACGAGCAGACTTGTAGCCAGTGTATCAATCGCAGAGACGTGAATTGGTTTTCCATTGAGGGTTGCGCCCTGGCCTTGCGCAGCCGCGAAGAGTTCGTCGCTTACCGGGTTGTACACCACACCGGCCAACAGCGCAGCTTCTTTCGCCAGCGCAATCGACACAGCGAAGCAAGGATACCCGTGCGCAAAATTTGTGGTGCCGTCAAGAGGATCAACATACCAGCAATACTGCGAATCAGCTGTGTGTCCCGACCCTTCCTCAGCAACGATCGCGTGCTCCGGAAATTCGCGGCGCAGACGATTGACGATGGCGCGCTCCGAGCGGCCATCAGCCTGCGTAACCAAGTCAACTTCACCCTTGTAGGTAATATGTGGAGGACGCTCAAACTCTGCCAGGAGAATTTGCCCCGCTTCGCGAGCCGTTTCCGAGGCCACTTCGAGAAATGGTCGATTCATCAAATCAATTCTAACGTGCGATCGACGCTGCTGAAACCTTTTTTGCTAAGCTGAGGGATTCCTTGCCGCCAAGACGCTCACATCCTCGGAGCTCCACTATATTTGAAGTATCGGACAACGATCTATAGGTCTCAGGGTGCAGTAAAATATCCCTGCCGAGATCGCGCTGTATAGTCGCCCTTCACTTTTATCGTGATATGCCGGAATGAGCTCGCCGGACCTCGCGGATGCGGGTAATAGCCAACCCGATACTGCGTGCGAAGCTCGCGGTCAATGCGATCGAAAATCCTATCGAGATCCGCGGCCTGATCCGGGAAGAACATAGCCCCTCCGGTAGTCTCGGTTATCGTTTGGATCGCATGCTCACCCGCGGTGTTCCGGCCGCTCTCGTTTTTTACCGGCCGAATCACAATCGTATAGAGCAGGGTCTCCGCCTTCAACGCTGCGCGCCGGGTGTTATCGAAATCAGCGCGGCTGGTGGTTTCACCGGCGTCGGTAACCAGGACAATCACGCGGCGCCGATTCGAGTCGCGTCTGGCAAGAGCCTCAGAGGCAAGCAGCACCGCGTCGTAGAGCGATGTTCCGGCGCCCTCTTGGACCCTGCGAACGGCCGCCTGCAAAACCGGCACATCCGAGGTGAACGGCGTCAACTGTGTAACCGATTCGGAGAATTCGAAGACCGACAGCCGGTCACCCGGCCTGACCACCTGACGGATGAAGTGAGCCGCGGCCTCGCGCGCAAGGAGCATTTCCTTTTGTGTGCTTAGGCTGGAATCGATCATCAGCGCGAGATCAAGCGACTGGTGCGTTTCGGATTCGAATACCTCAATTTTTTGCAGTACACCCTCTTCGTACACTTCGAACGACTCCTTTGGCAGGTCTGGGGCTGGCCGATTCTCTCTGTCCAGCACATTAGCAAGAACATTCACCAAATTCACTTCACGGCGGATGCGGCCTTGTTGCTCTTCAGGCCGTTTCTCACCTACTACCTCAAAGTTACTGGAAGGTCGAGCGGCGGCGGAATGCCCAACAACCGGCATCGAACGCAAAAAGGAAACCATCAGGAGAAAAGCTAAAGCAACAGAGAGCCGGAACGGACCGGATGTTCTCATCTAAGAGGTAGATTCCGTTGAGCGCTCCGGGGATGCCAGCGGTGGTGTTTCGCCCTCGGCCCAAACGGCGCCGTCGGTAAAAAATTCTTTCTTCCAGATAGGGACGGTCTTCTTGAGGGTGTCAATCGCGAAGTGGCACGCGTCAAATGCGGCGCGACGGTGGGCAGAGCTGATGGCGATCAAGACGCTCGTTTCACCTATTTCGAGGCGTCCGAGCCGGTGCACCATAGCGATAAGGTGGATGGAAAATTGTGAGCGAATCTGCGCTCCAATTTCGTGCATCTTGGAGAGGGCCATCGATTCATATGCTTCATACTCGAGGTAGAAAGTAGCGCGACCCCCGGAATGGTTGCGTACAATCCCGTCGAAGGTGACGACGGCGCCGTCGGTGGGCGCCTTGACGCGTTCGGTCAGGCTCGCTCGATCGATAGGTTCGCGCACGAGTTGAAAAAAATCCTCGGCCAGGGAAGGCGCAGCTAGCGCTTCGCCACCGCTTACCGGCGGCAGAAATGCCACTTCATCTCCGCTCGCAAGTGGAGCATTCCATAGCGCAAACTCCTGGTTGACGGAAGCGACTGCGGATTCGCGGAATTTCGTCAGCTCGGGAAATCGCCCGTGGTAGCGCGCAAACAAATCATCTACACGCGCACCGTCAGAGAGTTCGGCATCCTCTTCCGCGCGTCCCACAATTTCTTTCAACCGGCCGAAAAATAGCACTTTGACGCGTATCACAAGGTCTATCTTACTCGTTGTATTGCACGGGTAAGCATGATTTTCTCGCGCACTAAAGTTTTGGGCTGCTTTAAACGATTCAATAGTTTTTAACTGACCGCCGCGTTCAAAAACCCAGAACATAAAAGGGGCGAGTCTTTCTTGACCCACAGCGACAATCGCCGTAGCTTGAGGGAGGATAACCCTTCGCCGCGGGGCATTCATGAAAATCCTGATTACCGGTTCATCGGGTCTGGTGGGAAGCGCGCTAGTTGAATCACTTCATCGGGATGGCCACACGATTGGCCGGCTGCTTCGTCCGCAAAGTCCTCGTGAGGCAAGCGATGGCGGTCATGGAATTGCCATGCGTTGGAATCCGGCTACCGGTGACCTTGACGACGACGCAGCCGGCGCGGATGCGGTGGTTAATCTGGCAGGGGTATCCGTAGCGTCGGGACGCTGGACAGCGGAGCGCCAGAATCAGCTTCGCTCTAGCCGTGTCGATACCACACGAAAGCTGATTGGCTCGCTCGCCAAGCTAAAACCGATGCCGCGGATTTTTCTATCCGCTTCTGCTGTTGGCTATTACGGTGATCGCGGCGACGAGGAACTCATAGAGAAAAGCGCACCTGGCCGCGGTTTCTTGGCAGATTTATGCCGTGACTGGGAATCACAAGCTACTCGGGCCGAATCGCTCGGTATGCGCGTCGCATGTATACGCTTCGGGGCTATTCTTGCCAGGCATGGCGGCGCGCTGCAGCGCATGCTGCTTCCCTTCAACCTGGGCGCAGGCGGGCGGCTGGGTTCCGGACATCAGTGGATGTCATGGATCGGCCTGGCCGACGCCGTTGGAGTCATTCGTTATATGCTCGAAAACGACCTAGCGCGCGGCCCTGTCAATACCGTTGCTCCTACTCCGGTCCGCAACCGGGAGTTCACCAAGGAATTGGCGCGCGTTCTGCATCGTCCCGCGATTTTGCCGGCGCCTGCGTTTGCCCTGCGGATAGCATTCGGCGAAATGGCGGACGCGCTGCTTCTTTCAAGTCAACGCGTTCTCCCACAGAAACTACAGATTTGGGGTTATCGTTTCGCGCATCCCGAATTGCCTGCCGCGCTTGCTGCCGCTCTGGGCACGCCTTAGGCGCATAGGATTCACGTTATTTCAAGATATTGAGTGTGACATCGACTTTGATGACCCGACCGGTTATAGGATCGGTTGACACGGTGGATTGGATCGTTTGTCCATCGCGAATCCGCAGATTCATTTGGGACTTAAACTGCTGAATGACGGGTTGAAGGCTGGTGATCTCTGTGCCTCCAATATTGGGCTTCTGGCCCGCGCTCGGAGAATAAGCGGACGACCTGTCAACTGAGAGATGCAACAGAAAACGGCCTTCATCATCTTTCTCGGCCCTGCCATCCATGTTCGTACCAATGTCTATGTATTGAAATTGCTTCGAATTGTCCGCGCCTCCGGTCTGAATGGGTACGCGGAGTCCCATCCTCAGGACCGCAGGGCCTCCTGAATGGTCGTCTGCATTTATTAGAATCGTATACGGAAGGCTGCTGACTTTCTTCTCTCCTTCAAATTCGTTGAAGACAACTTGCACTCGAACTGGGGTGATGTCTTTCCTGGTTCCTTCCCTTTTCTCGGTCTGTTCAGATTTCGCCTTTTCCTGGGCCATTGCGACTGGAGTCAAACTGATGACATTAGCGACGATCAGAACCAGATAAATCTTCCTCATGATTAATCTCCTTATTTGAGCCTCGAGAACATCTGGGGTTGATCTTTTTTACTTGTGGCTTTGGTTCGTCTCCTGCTGAACTTCATCTAAAGGTTCTAGTGCAATTGGCTTGATCGTGAGAGGAAGAATCTGCAATTCCTGAGTCGCTTGGTCTTCTCGATCCGCCACCAACAATTCTCCTTTCAATTCCCCACTGCGTAGGCCCTCAAGTACCTGAGCAATGGCCTGCTCTTGTCCAGCGAGTATCAGGACCTCGGGCATTGCGGCTGCCCTTAATTCTGCGTCGTAAAAATTTTTTCGTCGAATTCGTACCTGTTGGACCACGGCTTGAGACCGATCCACACCGGGTTCGACGGTTGGCTCTTCATTGGGCATGTGTTTCTCAATAGGCATTCCCGGTCGCTCAGCCATCGGTGAAGTGGGCTGCTTGGTGGCTGTCGGTTTGCCCCAGCCCCACCAACCTTGCGCCAGAGTTAACACGAGCACCAGGCTCGCCACGGCCGCGGCGCCAGTCCAAGCGAGCCACGCATGGCGCCAAGAAACTCCCGGGTTTGCCCTCACTCGCGCGTGGACACGCGTTGCGAAGCCCGCCGGCAATTCTTCGTTCACGCGGCGGCGCAGGCCCTCATCAAGAGCCATATAGACTTGCTTGTTGGCTTCGAATGCCGCGTAGCACGCGGCGCAGGACCGCAGGTGCACGCGAAATGGCGTCGCGCTTTCCGGCCCAAGCAGGCCTCCCGCCAGAGCGTCTAGGTCTTTTTGGTATCGTTCACAAGCCATTGCAATTTCTCCGCTAATTGTTTTCTTCCAAAATGCATTCGGGATTTCACCGTGCCAATCGGCAGTCCCAGGAGATTGGCCACGTCCTCGATGGTGTGGCCCTCGATGGCCGTCAAAACTAGAACGATGCGCAGCTTTTCCGGCAACTCGGCGAGTGATTTATCGAGTTGTTCGCTAAACTCACTCGAAGCCGCCATTGACTCCACACTGGGCTTCGGCTGTTCGGCGCTCCATGCCCATTCCCGAATCTCACGCCGTTTGCCCGAGCGGGAGCGGTCCACAGCGAGGCGCCACGTAATTCGCACCAGCCATGAGCGAAAACGTTCCCGATTCCGCAGCTTCGAAAAATTTCTATAGGCCTTCAGGAACGCCTCCTGGGCCACCTCTTCGGCGTCCGCAGAATTGCGCAAAACGCCTCGGGCTACGCGGAATGCAAGCTTTCCGCATTCCGCTAGGCGCTCCTCGAACTCCTGGGCCAGGATAGCGCTGTCTGACTCTCCATCGAGATTCACCGCGGAATTCGCACTGCGCATGAGGTGTTCAATCGTCAACTCCTGCATGCTCTCTCCCCGTACACTTACAAGACGCCGCAGAAGGTGTTTTGGTTCACCGATTGGATATTCAGGATGATGACACCGCGCCGTTCGGGATCTCGACTCGATGTGGTATATATCAGATCCATCTGTTCCGAGTGTCTTCTATCGAGAAAGCACTTTCGCGCAAGGGCCGGAGCCTAAATCAGCTCCAAAGCTAAAGATCCAGTCTCTTTAGCAGGTTCTCTAGGTTCGTTTCGTCTACCATCAAATTGCCAATTAGATGGGGCAATTCCTTGGGATCTTGCTCGGCGAGACCTTCGATTTCATCGAGTGCTTGGAACAAGCGCATTTTAGCCACCGCGTACTCCTCGGTGCCCGTGAGGCCTCGCCCGGTACGCTCACTCCACGTCTTAAGGGCGTCCTTTTTCACAAAAATTTTTACGGGGAAACCGGTTTTCTGCTGGGCCCATACCAGGTAGGTGTATTCCGTGCCGACAGAAAAACCCCGGCGCGTTGGATGAACCTCGTGAAATTGATACTGGAAGACGTAGCCTGCCTCTGACGAATAGCTTTTGACGCGCCGCACTACTTCCGGTGGAGACATCGTCGCATTATTCGCTGCGTCCACCCCTCAAGTCAATGTCACGGCAGTCGCAGGAAAAATGGATCATTTCTCTTCGATCACCTGCTGGTCGGATCTGGTCGCAGCTACAAGATTTATGCCGAACGCGTCCACGGCGCTGTCGATTCTAGCGGGTCCCGAATGCGACTACGGCCACGCGGTGCCGCAGTGCGCTGACCGACCCTGGTTGGCCTGCTCCGTAATCCTGCTGGTTCCCGGTACGGCCACCAATTTTACTGTCCGGATCCGTCCCCCGCCTTAAGACAAGCCCGTGGTAGGGCGCTGACAACTCCGGGCCGCTCCGTTAAGGATCGGCCCGGCCACTGAACGCTTCTCAGGGGGGATGCCGGAGTCCGGCATCCCTCTGCTTACTTCTGTTCGGGATAGATAAGCTGCGTAAAGCCCGTGGTATTGATGTCTCGGAACATCGGAGTTCGCGGCGGCAGCAACGACGGCTGCAGGAATTCCACATCGAAGTTGTAACCGCGTGACGGCGGGCTGTATACGGTGGCGCAGCACTTGAAGATCCCAATTGCCTGGCGGTTGTAAAACATGCTGATGATGGAACCGCGGTAGTTCAACGTCTGCCCGCCCCAGTTCTCGATGTAGCGCAGGAAGTTGTGAACTCCGCCGTCGCTTCCCGTGTCGGTGGATGTACCTGAAATCCACGGAAACGCGGCGCCCTTGCCGGCCAGGACTGCAGTGCGATACCACGTTGTGTTTGCGTTTCGCCTGCTGAGGTTGTAGGGCGAAGCAAGTGAATTCACGTCGCTGAAGTTGTTGGACAGGAGAGTCACAGCATCACCGACCACCGAGGTCGCGACGTGCGGGTCGCCGAATCCCCCAGTGGACGAGTTTGCGTTGTAGTCTCCCTGAACATAGATCGGATTCTCAGATGCGATCGTGAGGCCGCAGACCACATTTCCCGGGCACAGCTTGGGACTAAGATACTTATTAATGTTATTGCCGTTCACCAGTTTGAGGGCCCGGCGGAAGAACAAAGGAGGATTTATGCGCGCCTCTTGCGCGTTATTGACAAACGCTCCCGGCCATAAGGACGTTTGACCCGCACAGTTCGGATTGGAGCTGGTAGCGTTAGGCAGTGCATCGCCGAAGAAGCGGCTCGTTACCGAAGCCGTCTGTGCCTGACCGTACGTGTACAGAAGGCTCTTTACCGCGAGGTCTTCACCTGCGTCGAGGGTGCCATTCGGGCATCCGTTGGCCCCATCGCTCGGGTTGACGAAGTCCGTAAAGCCGTATTCGCCGGTCTCATGTGTGGCGGGAGAGGCTGGCGGCCAACCGCCGCCCACGGGTGTGGAAATATAGTTTCCGCGGCGATCTGAAAAATATACCGCGAAGTTGTAAGGGGCGCTGGATGGGTCCATAGCGCCCTGACCAGTGGTACCAATCGTGCCACTGAAATAACGCGCCAGATTTTTGACATCGAGCTCAACGTAATGCATTACCCCGCCGAGCATCACCAGTCCAGAACCGGGCGCATTGTCGCGGAAGGTTCCTTCACGCGTGTCGAAGAGCACATTGGGCCAGTAATCGGTGGACTTGTTTGGAAACACCGTTGGAGGCATCGCCGAGTCCACGCCGCACTGACCATTCACAGGGTTCGACGGATTATCGCGTACGCGCTCCAGGCGGATGACCGCATTGGGATTCGGATCGGGGCAAGGCGAGGGTCCAATCTGGACTCCAGGGAGGGGGGGGACGTTCGGATAGGGATAGGTGCTTAGATCTACGTTTGGGTTCAGATTGCGGCCCGCCACGCCCAACTTCAAGATTTCCTGAGTAACGTCCTGCCACTTTCCGCAGGGGCTGTTGTATCCAATCTGTATCTCAATTTTCAGGAAACCCGTGATCACTGGCTCATACTTGGGGAGCCAGTACCCATTTCCAGAAGTGGTATAACCCGTTGCGGGGGGCGCGGCAGTGGCGCTCGTCTTCGAGGTTCCGGCCGCCGATGTGGCCAGCGGCACAGGGTTTGGGTTGCTGGTGGTATACCACGCGGGTAAAGTGGTCGTATAACCCGACACTGAAGGAGAGCCAGGATCCTGCACCGCCAGCGTTCGCAAGTCCACCGGCTGGGTTGCACCATCGATGCAAGGCAATTTCATGATGTCCTGTGGGTCGTCGGACAGCAGGATTTTCATGCTGGCTTGCGCAAAGTACCGCTGCCCAAGAACATCGGGGTTGCTAGCATCTTCGCCCCCAATCGGGCGGCGAATAATATCCACCGGGCCGGACGCGCCCTTGCTAAGAACAACATTTGCCAGGTTCAGCGGACTCTGCACACCGGTGGTCCCGTTGATAAGATTTGAGTTGTAATAGCTCTGGGAAATGGTAGGCCAATTCGGGTTGGCTGGGGTGGGTGGGCTGGGCACTGTTCCCAACAGGCTGCCTTCGGTCTTGTCTAGAGCACGCATGCCCGCTCCAGTCGAAATGTTAACCGTTCCAGTCCAGTTACCAGTCTCGATGGTGAGCCCATTAGCGATATTGGTACGAATCACATCCTTATAGACGGTCACTTTGTCGGACAAGGTGAGTGTATTCCCGCTTCCTTCCGCGAGAAAGAGGTTGCCGTTTGTGTGCACACGCCCGCCGAAGTTGAACGCTGGCCCAGCGTGGAAACTTAAGTCGGTATCAGAAAATACTCCAAACTGAAAGGCCGGGATCCCCACCGTTTGGGTTGTGCGCCGAAGCATAACCTCAGCACCGGTGCTCGTACGAGTGGTAACCGTCAGCGTATAGGGGGTACCCAAGCCGACCATGCCTTTATAGGGTCCCGCATTAATTTGTAGGTTATTGGCGACAGGCGCGCTGGGTTTTCCAGGATAATCGAGTATATATCCTGCGGTACCATTCGGTGCGAGGTATTGAATTTGAAATATGTTTGGCGCACCCAGCTGTATGTTGGCAAGTTGCGTCGAGGTCGGTGAATAGGTGCTGTTGAATAGTGTGCCCAAGTCCGCCGTCATCTTCTCCATGCCGGCTTCCGCACCATAAAACGCTCTCGTTTGGTCATTGTTTTCTGCGCTGAGCTGCTGTCCGCCCATAACCAGTATGATAAAGCCGACGAGCAGGCTGGACATCAGCAGCAACAGCAACAACGTAGTCAAAAGAGCGATTCCCGAGTTTCGTTTGGATCGATTTCGTTGTGCTCTCATGGGCGACTCCCTATTTGTAGTGGTCATAGTAAGACAGGCTTCGGATGCTGACTTGTGTCGTCAAGTTGTCACGAAAATACGTGCCCGTCTTGCTGTATGCCGTGTTGGAACGGGCGGCCAGAAATAGATTTACCGAGCGAATTAAAGACTCCGACAATCCAGGCGGAACGGTGGAGGAGTCAGCAAAGAACTGTTTGGGCGGCGAGTTCCCATCAACAAAGTTGTACCGGATTGTTAGATTTTCGATGACTTCCCCGACCGGCTGCGCGGCATTAAAATTGATGCGCCGCACCAGGCGCACATGAACAGGATCTGTTTGATCATCGAGATAGTAGGTAGTCATCCAAAGGCGTGTCGCCGTCGTGGGCGGATATGTTCCATCGTAGGTGGCCGGAGTTGTTGGTGGCACTATCGGGTTCTGCAGCTGAATGATCGTGCCTTGCGGCGCATTGGTTCCATTGAAACCAAATTTATCTTTACTGGAGTCCTTTGCAAAATTGACCTTCTGTCCCGCGACGCTGGTGACCGTTTGAATGGCCGAATTATTTACATTGCTGAATAAAATAAGGTCGCCGGAATTGATCGTGAACTTGGCGGTAGCGAGGTTCAAGCATGCGGTGTCAAAAACAATATTGCTACCGTCCGCCGCGATCGTTCCGTTGCATGGAGTTGTGACGCCCGGCCCGGGAGGCAGGTTGATAGGCGTCTGTCCCAGTCCAAGAGTGTTGTCGGTGTAGAGAATCGTCGTGATATCCGTTGGTGTACCGGAAGGAGCTGGCGCGGTCGTCGACACCAGTACCTTAACGGCGGGACCGAGACCGGTGCCCAAGCTGATGGCCGGAAGCATAGGACCGGCGAATGTCAGAGGGGTCAAGTTCGGCCGATTAATGGAGACACCGGGCGCCGTCGGAATGGGGATGCCGCCCGGGGGGATCCCTTGTGCAGCGACGATCAAGTCTTGTCTGACCATATTCATGGATGCGCGGAGGTTGTCGTTCATTTCAGAACGAAGCGTTACACGTTCATTGCTTCGCGTAGCATCGGAAAATGCAACCAGCGTAATCCCAATGACCACCAAAGTAATTCCCATGGCTATGATGAATTCGACCATCGTGAACCCGGCCTGTTTCTTCATGTGCTGCTCCTTGTTTCGCTCCATGGGCGTAGACCTAAGCGAATGCTGAAATGTAACTGACCAGCTGGTAGGTCCTCTTCAAGCGGCCAACGTTGTACCGCATGATTACAACAATTTTTCGCAGGTTGGGCTCTGCCACCATGTTGCTGATCTGGATTTCCCGCGTCATTCCATTGAGCGGAATCGTGACGTCGTCGGACGTTCCCATAATTCCATCTGGCCCAGGACCAACGATCATCACATCGGGCTTGGCGGAGTTGTCATTGGACGTTCCAAGAATGCCGTCAGGTCCAGGCGAGAGCAGAGGCTGTGGTCCGTCCAAGAAAATTCCGCCCGCGGACTTGTTCTGAATATCAACCCAAGATTTTAGTCCCGTGTTTCGCGCGCTGAAAATAGACTCGACCGCGGCCTCGGCCTTCTTTTCTGCGATGTACTCGTATTGCGTGGCGTCGGAAAAGGTGATGCCCGCCGTGAAGGCCACCACCAGAGACAAAATTCCGAACGTCAGGACGCCCATGGCTACAAGGACCTCAAGCAGACTAAATCCCGTTTGAGGGCATCGGCGAAGTTTGCGATTATTGTTCATGATTTTCACCAGTTACTCCAACCACCGTGCACCATCCCAGTGATAGGGACGTACTCGACCAGTGGATCCAAGAATCGTTACTGCGCGTGCCGTGGACGGCGTGCCGGGAATCCCAAGGAACACTGTGCCATTAATGGGAACTCCGACACTTGTTCCAAAAGAACCGTCGCTCAAGAATTGCAATGCAGGTATGGCCGCAGCCGGATTTGCAGGATTTGAAAAAGAAACCGGGGTCGAATTCCCAAAACCCATCGGGGTGTCTGGTAATCCGGGGAATACGTAGAGTTGCGCTCCGCCCTCAAGATCGACAGTGGCAAGCGTAACCGTCGGGCCGCCAACCCAGGCAGGCGGCACCTGCTGGAGCTGGACTTCGCTGACCTGGACGGAATTAATGGTCACGGTTTTGAAACTGACCGTGGTTATACGCCGCTCCGAAATCGCCTTGTGCCGCGCCACGCGAATTAACTGGATGACCTGATTTACCCCACTGTTAGCACGCATATTCGGTAGCAGCGTCCTCGTACCGATCACCGCCATAATCATCACAATGAACATCATCGCTACCACCACGATGAGTTCGACCATGCTGAATCCTTGCTGGGTTGGCTTTTTCGCTTTCTTAATCCCATGCATGCAGAAACTCCTTGTGTTGCCGAGCGCCTCTATCGGAACAACAAAGAGCAATCCATAACCCCAACCTTGATTGTTCGTAAACCACACACAATAAAGGGCGTACATGGAATGTGACCGATCTGCCCCATGACTTCCACGATGCGACTTGGATAGAAATGAACCAGAAGCCTCTGCTAAGTACTTAACTAAATTGTTACCAAACCCGCCAACATTGGGAGGTAAACGAACGGGCCAGCTTGGAAATCCAAACCGAGGCGAAAATTCACAGCCTCGGAGTACCTGACAATCCTCTAACCTGAGGTACGGTCATGACGTGCGAGGCGGGACGTTTCATCTAAGTCGTTTTAGAATCCGCACTGACGCGAAAATGCGCCCCTAGCTTCTTAGAATCAACCCTTACGAAAACATGCCGGGGGTGGGCCCCCGGCGGCGAATCTGAGTCACTGGCAGCAGAGTTTGAGGATTAGACGTCGGAGGACCTCAGCACACACGCTGATTGAATCAAGCTCAACGTACTCTTCGGCGCCATGCAGTCCGCGGCCGGTCGGTCCGAAGACGATACCTGGAATCCCTGCCGCCCAGAGAAGTGCCGTGTCGGTCCAAGCCGCCATCCCAGCCATCTCCGCCGACCTGCCCGTCACTTCACGAATCGCCAAAGCAGCGGAACAAGCGATAGGGGCATCAGGCGAGATTTCATAAGGCGGACGTGACCCGAGTAAGCGCAAGGTAGCATCGCAATCAGGATCAGCGCTTCGCAGATTGCCTAGAAGTCGCCGCAACTCAGCTTCAGTTTCAGCCTCGGTCTGGCCGGGAAGCGTACGGCATTCCAGTTGAAGACGGCATTCGGCCGGGTAACTCGAGAGTTCCTGGCCGCCTGAAATAAGAGATGCGTGAAGTGAGGCGCGGCCGAGTAACCGATGAGGGGCGTGAGTACAGAGGAATCGCTCGGCTTCATCGAGTTTGGTAAGAACTCGGCCCATGAAGCGAATCGCATCACGGCCTTCGGCCGGAAGGCTGCCGTGAGCGGCGTGGCCGTGACTGATGATCTCGTACCATGCATAACCTTTGTGAGCAATAACCAGCTTGAGATCAGTCGGCTCAAGTACGATAGCCGCATCGGCCTTGTATTTTCTGAGGAGATTTTGCGTGCCAGCGCTGTCGCATTCCTCGTCAACCACAGCAGCGAGAAGAAGCGGACGCGAAAACATTTTTCCCTCTTTGACGAGTGCAATTGCTGCGGCACACATCGCAGCCACTCCCGATTTTATGTCCAGCGCGCCGCGCCCGAAGAGTCGGCCATCGCGCTCACGCGGCGTAAACGGGTCAACCATATCGCCCGTGCCAACAGTGTCTATATGCGCGAGAATCGCTAGCGCAGGACGATCGCACTCCGCGCTATTTACGGCCATGGTTCCGGACATAGAAGCGTAAAGCTGTCCGCGGTTGCTAGGCAAAACGCCGGGCAATGGAACGTCGAAACCCTCAGTGCTCTTGGTATCTTCGGTTGGACGATAGCCGGGCGGTGCTTGGGGCTCGCTCGACCGTTGCAATACCTTCGGTGCGTCTGGAGAAGCACCCAGGATAGCGACAACATTGGGTCGACCAGCAACTGCGTCTTGCAAATCAGCGTCAATTCCGTGACGCCGCAAGAAGTCTTGTACAAATTCTGCGGCAACAGCTTCGCCGCGCGCTCCAGGAACAAGCGTGGAATTAACGGAATCGATGCCGACTAGATCGCGCACCAATTGCCGCAGCAGCGTTTCATCAATCATGATCGATGGTTTCAAGAATACCGCAACCCCAAAACAACACCGTTCCTAGCATTGGTGCCAGCGAATCTTGAGTAAACTGAGGAAAGCGAAAGCCGCGCGGGGGGCTGCGGCATCGGCAAGAGTTGATCCTTCACATTTTTCAAGAGCGTTGAGAAATACGGCGGGCTCGAGATTGCAAGGCCCAATGCTAAACAGCGGACGTGTGTGAAGTCCCGTGGCGGACACGGCATCGCCTTAGAAAGCTTGGCGTATTCTGCACGATTGGATGAACAGCGGCAACCCCGTGGAACGCTGCAAGATGAAAAAATAGAATAGTGCAAGCGCAGCGGCATCGAGGATTCCTCGACTACGAAATCACACAATCGAAGAGAGATCCCTCGCTACCACGCGACATTTGCTTCGGGCATGAACGACAAGAACGTCGCGTCCCCCTCTGGACTGACCAAGCGATTCCTAAGAACATCGAGACGGCCCCGTTTGGTGAGCCGTGATTATCGCAGCTTGATAATACTTGTGAGCTTCGTCTCAGAATAGAAATTTTGCCGTTACCTGAACGCGGCGTGGATAGTTCGCTTGATTGGAAGATGAAATTGATCCGAAGTTAGGGCTGAGAGGGCTTGTGTTTGGGCCGGGAAACAATGGGTGGTTAAACGCGTTCACAGCCTCAAACCTAAATTGCAAGCTCTTTTTTTCTCCAATCGCCGTGTTCTTCAGCACGGACAGGTCAAAATTGTTAATGCGATCGGTACGAAGGAAGCTGAATCTCAGCGGGAACGTGCGAACATTGGATTCAAGCTGTTCACCGGGGATTTTATTGAATCCGGCGTCAGGATTGAACCAGCGCTTAGTCGTTCGCCGTCCTGCAGGGAGTGCGAGGTCGGCTATGTTTCCTGTGAAGATGATGTTTCCAAAACCGATGGGCGCGCCGCTCTGGTATTGATAAATGCCTGACACCTGCCAGCCGCTGATTAACTTCGCGATAACCGGAGAAACCCCAGAGAGGAAGCGCCGGCCTTTTCCGAACGGAAATTCATATATGCCGCTCACAGCTAGCCGGTGCGGGCGATCCGCATCTGAGATAGACCGTGTCGGACGCGGATCATCGGTGTTCAAGAGCTCGCTGGCCTCCATAAATTTTGAAAAAGTGTAGTTGCCCTGCACCGTGAACCCCCTTGAGAATCTCTTCTCAAGCCGTAGCTGCAAGGAGTGATACCAGGAATAGCCGTCGTTCGCACTTGCGGTAACATTGTCAAATTCAGGAAACGGCCGAAGCAGCCTGTCTCGTCTTATCCTCGTCGCTCGGAACGTAGTACCGGCCGTCGCTGGGAGGAGTCCTAGGAAAGGGTTTGGCAGGGTTTCAGCCAGTCGGTCAATTGTGGTCTGGTCTCTTACCGGACTCTTGCTCAAGTACTTTTGTGGCACCGCATTTAAATTACGGGTGATTTCGATATGTGTTCCACGATTGCCAACGTAGCTCGCCTCGGCAACGAACCCGCCAAGTAGTTCACGCTGAACCCCGAGTTCCCATCGCTGCATATAGGGGGACAGCGGTCTAGGATTGAAGAAAGCTACACTCTGCCCGAGAAATGTCTGGATACCCTGAGCGGCGCCCACAGGCTCCTGGATACCACTCTGGAATGGGTTCGCGAGGGTTTCGAGAAAAGTTAGACCGTTGTCAACGCTCACATTCAGCGGGGTAGACGCGCTGAATCCACTCTGAATTACGTTACCGCGGCGCTGCCCGAGGAACCCATAGAAGATTCCGTAGCCTCCGCGCACGACAGTCTTGAGGGTAAGTTGATAAGCAAAGCCGAACCGCGGCATGAAGTTTTTCTTGGGGCTTTCGTATAATCCGCGAGGCTGGCCTCCCACGCCGGCGAAGTTTAGCCCGCCTCGAACTTTGAACTGAGATGCGGGGATTTCGGCCGTCGGATTCTTAGCATAGTTTGCTTGCGCCTGAGCCTCGATGGGCTGGATGGCATTGAAATCAAATGAACTCGCACTCCGATTGTACCGTTCGGTCAGAGGACCTTCGAACTCGTGTCGCAAACCAAGATTGAGTGTCAGTTTGCGATGAATCTTCCAATCATCCTGGATGAAGAGACCCCAAGTGGTCGATTGTTCTGCATAGCTGGCAGCACGTTGTACAAAGGATCCCGGACTTGGTAACCCCAGAAGGAAAGCGGCGAATGACTGTCCTAATTGCCCGGGCGCTGAGGGTGAATTATCACGGGGTCCTTTCGTCCAGGTTGAATCGAAATTGAATTGCCCTGTTTGATTGTTCGCAAAGAATAAATCATTCTCGCGGTAGGCGCGGAATTCCAAGCCGGTCTTGAGCGAATGGCTGCCCTTTGCTTTGTTCAAAGTGGCGATGAAAGAGTGCGTGTCGTCAGGCCTAAACTCACCGCCGATACCGGTGCCCTGATAGCCGGCGATGTCCAAGCGTGGGAAACGCCTGATAGCGCTCAGTATCAGATTGTTATATGAAGCCGGGAATCCTAGCGTGGTTAGATCGAGTCCGCGGTTGCCAGGATTGGAATTGATGATCCGTATAAACCGGTTGTACCCGTATCTTATGTCCAAAACCGTAGTTGGGTTTAAGACGTAGACGTCATCAAACGTGGCTTGGCGGGAAACGAATTGAAACCATTCACCAGTGGCTATGTTGTTGAAATAATTATTATAGTCGCTCTGGCGATCATACCAGCTAACTCGGGCAAAGATTCGCTGTCGGTCGCCGACTACGTGATCGATTCGCACGGTGTGGGTTCCATAAAAGGCACGCTCCTTAAGGCTCGAGTTCTCAAAGTTGCCAGTGCCATCGGCGCGACCGGCAGTTAGGGGCATGGGAAAATACTTGCTGACGATGTTCAGAGCCACGGGGTTGAAGAGTTGTTGCGGGATTTTATTGCACGGTGTCCCGTTCGGCTGAGTTCCGAAACCGGTCCCAGGAGTCAGGTTCGGCGCTAGTGGGTTACCAGCGTTGTCGCACATGAAGGGTTTGCGGGTGATCACACCCCCGCTGCGAGCGCCGGAGTATGGATTGTAGATTTGGTATGTGTCTTTCAACCGCAGAAGTTGCGAAAAATCGCCCTTCAGCATGTCCGTAGTCGGCACGGTGGTAATTCCGTTATTGCGTGGCCTGGCCTCTTTGATTCCCTCATAGCCATACATGAAAAACGTTTTCTTACGTCCGTCATAGAGTTTTGGCAAAATCACAGGCCCACCTACGGTGCCGCCCCAGCGGTGATAAAAGAAATCTGCAAGCGGAATTCCATTTGAGTTGGCAAAAAAGTCGTTCGCAAAAAGTCCCGGAGTCATATTGGTGTAGTACGCCGTACCGTGAAAGGCGTTTGTTCCTGATTTGATACTCAGATTTGTGACCCCACCCTCGGTATTACCAAAGCTGGCATCGAACGTCGCGGTCTGGACCTTGAATTCCGCTACCAGGTCCTGCGGTGGAACATAAGAGGATATGACCTCGCCGCCATTTGCCCTTGCCGTGCTGGGTATACCGTCAATGGTGAGGTCGCTGCGGTTGGCTCGAGTCCCATCCATTGTGTAACCGACGATGTGTGTCGGCTCAAAAGGACGATCCAGCCTCAGATCGCGCGTAAAGGAAACGCCGGCGGCCAGGCCAATCAAGTTGTATGGGTCGCCATGAACAATGGGGAGCTCGGCCACCCTCCGCGAATCTACGACCTGGCCCATGGATCCAGATGTTGTATCGAGCAGCGGGGCATCGGCCGTGACGGTGACTGATTCAGTCGTCGCTCCAACAACCAGCTGAATGTTTATCTCTATCGTGTCGCCCACTCTGAGACTAATACCGTCACGAACATACGTCTTGAATCCGCTGCCTTCCGCGACGATCTGATAAGTTCCAGGAATGAGGTATGGCTCTTGGTAATAGCCGTCCTGGTTGGACACGACAGTGAGAGTTGTACCCATGGCCACGTTTGTGATTTTGACGGTTGCTCCGGCGACTACGGCGTCACTGGCATCGGTGACCTTGCCTTTTATGGTGCCGCGTGCTTCTTGCGCTCGGGGAGATGCTGCGGAAAAAAGGATCACAGCTACTAGTAAGGCGACCACTGACCCTAAGGGTGACGCGTACGGTGCTTGTGTTGCTCGTGTTGTCGCTGGCTTCATTTTTCCTCCGTTCGAGTCGTTAGACTGAAGCGACTCGTCTACGATCAGAGTCATTTCAGTTCCCGTCTGGCTTGATGTTTGTCGTCATTGGGCTCGGAGGCAGGCTCCAAGTGTCGGGCGAATCCGGGTAATCAGGATCAAAGGGAGCAAGCTCTTTTAGCAGGTGTTTCGCAATGCCCAATTTGCTGGACTTGATGCCTTCGACCACACATCTGGCTAACTCGTAGGCTCCATAAGCATTGAAATGCGTATCGTCTTTGAGATCTTTATCCTGCCCGGCGAAAGTTCCAGCGGGATAGTGGACAAAAGCCTTCAAAGTCCCTTCTGGGCCGAGGGCCTCGAACAATTTCTTGCTCGCGGAATTCAAATCAATCAGCGGGACATTTTGTTCTTTGGCAAGCTGGCGCATAGCTTCGGGATAGTCACCGAGGGTAGGTATGATTTTTCTTTCGGTATCGAAGTTTCGACGATGCATGGAAGTCACGAGTACGGGAATGGCCCTCGCTTGCGAGCCTCGGCGATATATAGCTGCAGATTTTCATTATAGGTTGTGAATGGATCAACGTGCGAAGGGCCGGGTTTCTGGTCGTTATGTGCAAACTGGATGAAGAGGTAGTCACCGGACTTAATGGTTTCGAGGATTTTCTGGAGGCGTTTTTCGCCGATAAAGCTCTTGAGCGACTCTCCCGATTCAGCATGGTTAGCGATGGCCACACCTGGCTTAAAAAATCTCGGAAGCATTTGCCCCCAGGAACACCAAGGCTCTTTGGACTGGTCGGTGACCGTAGAATCTCCCGCGAGATAAACGGTAATGGGTCTGCGGGCAGGCTTAATTTCGAGCGTAGCTACACATGGGTTGGTGTCATTTATTTCAAAAGTCAGCTGGTGGTCCCAATCGAAACTGTACTCTTCGTCGGGCTTCAATCGAACGGTGCCGCCGGATTTTAGCTCTTTGTAGCGAGCGTTGACGGTAAATTTGCGATCAACGAATTCCCCTTTTGGAATCTGGGAACGTTCTAGTAACAGACGGCGCGCTTCCGCTTTGACGGTTGTTGTTGATCCGGAGTTTTTATTTCCCAATTTCAGCAAAATATCGTAATTGCCCTCCGGCACGTCGGCTGAAAAAAGAAGGGGCTTGGTACCGTTGCAGGTATCGCTCGAGAGATCGGTACCAATGGTTTGTGCTGTGGGCGAATCGGCTACGATAGCCATAAAACCGTAGCCGAGCTCCTTGCTGTATCTGGTCGACAAGGGCACGTAGACATACCCCTTTTTTGCTTGCTCCTTAGTGAAACTAAACTTCAAGATCCCTTCGTCAGCTCGCGCCTGGTTCATGACGCCATGAATAGCGCCCTGTGCGAGCAAAGCCGCGGAAATGTATGCAATCGCGATTTTTGCGGAGTTGCGTCGCATACTAAGACGCGAGTTGGAGTGTCACTGCGGCAATCGAAAGCGGCGGCAGCTCCAACGAAATTCCCGAGCCAGATATATTGACGCGATGCTCGCGCGGCACAATCTTGTCGGGGTTTTCAAACGTGTTACAGGCGTTGAAATCAGGGTCGTGCAAGATTTGCGCCTTTGCGGAAGCGGGCGCCGCGCCGGAGAGCGAGCAGAATACGTTCATCCCGCTGTCGTGCTTGGGATTGACCAGCGTAAGCGCAACATCTCTACCCTGCCTTGAAGCCGAGACGGAAAGCCCCGGAAGCGCTTTGTCCTGGGTTTCGGTGCGCAGCGCCACTTTAGATCGGTGCGCCTTCATCAAATCGAAAACGTAATATGTCGAGGTCCTTAGGCAACGAGGTCCATCGGTGAGCAGCAAGGAATGCAATACATTCACCATCTGCGCGATGTTGCACATCACCAGCTTGTCCGCCTGGCGGTGAAACACATTCAATCCAAGCGCCGCGGCAATCGCGCTGCGCATCGTAATTTGTTGCCAGAGCGTGCCATGGGCCTTTTCTTCTTCCGGAACCATCCGGTCCCACACGCCCCATTCATCAACGAGCAAGCCAATTTTTCTTTCGGGATCGTATCCATCAAGAAGAGCGCGCTGCTGCACAATCGCCTGTTCGACACGCGCGAACGAGGATAATTGTTCCTGCATATGTTCGACGGTAAAGTTTCTGGCGGGGCTTTTGCCGTTGGAATAAAAATGCATCGCCAATCCATCGGGCCGCCGACCGCTTATCGAATCCATGAAGCGCCGCGACCAATCGGCATTATTGCCGTTGGGACCACAGGCGATCAGAAAGGGTTTGGTTTCACCGAAGGTGCGAACGTAAGTGGCGTAGCGCCGGTAATGGCCAGCATATTCCTCGGGCTTCATATTGCCGCCGCAGCCCCAGTTTTCGTTCCCGACTCCCCAGTAGCGAATGTGGAAGGGCTCAGGGGAACCGTTGGCACCACGCTCGCTCGCCAGGCTGCTACCTGAGGGATAGTTGCAGTATTCCACCCAATCGCGTAACTCCTCCGGGGTTCCGCTGCCAACGTTGCCGGCAAAATAGGGCTTGGCGCCAATCAGACAGCAGAGTCCGACAAATTCGTGGGTGCCAAAGCTGTTGTCTTCGGTATAGCTTCCCCAGTGGATGTTTACGGTCTTGGGCCGCTTGGCTTGCGGGCCAACTCCATCGCGCCAATGATAATCATCGGCGAAACATCCGCCCGGCCAGCGCAATACAGGAAGGCCGAGCGGGCGGAGATAATCAATGGCTTGCTTCCGGTAGCCGTTGATGTTGGGAATCTCCGAGTTTCGGCCGACCCAGAGCCCGCCGTAGACGCAAGAGCCGAGGTGCTCGGCAAATTGTCCGTGGAGCTCGGGGCGGATAGCGGCGATCTCGCCGTTTAGGTCGATATGGGCGCGCTGCTCTTGCAGGTCAGCGAGAAAAGACTTCTTGGAAGTTATGGTGTAAAACATCGCAGCACCTGAACCTGCCAGGAAATGTCGTCGATTCATCGTGTTTTACCTCAAGCGAATGATGCGCCGGGCATGGAAACGTGCGTCTGGCACGAGTAAAAAGTCATCAAACTTTAAACCGTAACCTTGATCAGCCTAAGCAAATGAGAACCTGTAAACGGATCTGATTTGAGAAACCGGTTACACGCTAAGTTCGACAGCCGCCTGCAATTCGCCGCGACATCATGTATATTGGCCCCAACGGCCCGAATCAGTGCGCGGATTGTATCTGAGAAACCAGTATCTGCAAAGTACCTTTTGGGCGGATGGGGCTGCACTAAGCAGAACGAGAGTACAATGCCCGGCACCAAGGTGCGGTCGAATGCGTGGATCAGCGCACGCGTCAGTGTTGCCTCATCGCCGGCATCGATGAATCACTCTGTTCGGGGGTTGAAAATGAGTATGGTGCTTTTTCTATTGGTGTTCGTTGGGCCATTCGCAATCTTTGCGCAAGACCGACACCCTGGGGAAACAACGGCCTCCGGTGCCGCACTTCCGACATTGTTTATCATCGGAGATTCTACAGTTCATAATCCGACGAGCGGACTTCTGGGATGGGGCAACGCTATTGCGGATTATTTTGACCCGTCCAAGATCGCCATCGGTAATCGTGCCAGAGGCGGGCGGAGCAGCCGGACGTATTACAGCGAGGGATTGTGGAAGACGGTTGTTGACGCCTTAAGACCCGGCGATTTCATTTTGATGCAATTTGGTCATAATGACGGCGGCTCGTTGACGCAGGGGCGAGCACGAGCATCAGTAAAAGGAGCTGGCGACCAAACGCAGGACGTTGTGCTCGAAGCTACCGGGCAGAAGGAAGTCGTACACACCTATGGGTGGTACCTGCGTACGTATATTCGTGAAGCCAAGGCAAAAGGCGCTACACCTATCGTGCTGTCGCCGGTGCCACGAAATATGTGGAAGGACGGGCACGTAATCAGGGCTTCCGACGATTATGGCAAGTGGGCTGCGGAGGTGGCAAAGATGGAGAGCACTTGGTTTATTGATTTGAATGAAATTGTTGCCGCGCATTATGAAGAGGCTGGCCCCGAAAAAGTTGCGCCCTTGTTCTTCGGCGAGGATCATACGCATACTACAAAAGCTGGCGCCCAACTCAATGCCAATTCGGTGGTCGAGGGGTTGCGGAAATTGCAGAATTGTCGCTTGAGCGCGTAACTTTTGGATAACCGTCGAGGGAACGCTACTTTGCACTCGATTGTTCCGGTATCGACAGACAGTCGCACACTCCACGGGAAATCCCATGTCCCTGGTAAAGATTGAAGACATGGCACCACATCGCCATCTAATGATGGAGATAAGCGATGTCTCGAAATCCTTTGGCGGGAATTGGGTGTTGCGAAACATCTCGGCGGCCGCACGATCTGGGGAGGTGCTTGCGCTTTTGGGGCACAACGGCGCCGGCAAATCAACGCTCATCAAAATTATCGCGGGCGTGCTGGATCCGGACTCAGGAAAAGTCGTAATCAATGGACAATCGTTGCACGCTGACGTGCGCGCGGCACAGGCGGCTGGAGTAGCCGTAATTTATCAGGACCTCAGCCTGTTTCCGCACATTTCGGTGAGCGAGAATATCGCTGGAGAGTTGGGCGGAAAGATTCTTTATTCACCTGAAGATGCCACAGAAAAGGCCAAGCACGCTCTTTCGCGGCTGGGCTTCGATGAACTATCGCGAGGCTTTCTGGAAACGCCCGTAGGTGAATTATCAGTTGGGATGCAGCAGCAGATTGCGATCGCGAGAGCGCTCGCGCGCGATGCCAGGATCCTGATACTTGACGAACCCACAGCTTCCTTGGCGGCCAAAGAAGCCGAGCGATTGCTCGAAGTAGTTCGAGGGCTTGCGCAGCGAGGCGCTGCCATTATTTTTGTCAGTCATCGGATGGGCGAGGTGCGCGCTATAGCCGATCGTTTTCTCGTGCTGCGTAATGGCGAGATCTCGCTTCAGTGCGCCGCCGGTCAGCGCAGCGATCGAGAGCTCGCCGATGCGCTATTCGGCAAGACCGAGCAAGCCGCAAACTCGACTCCCGCGCCTAGAAAAGAAGCATTACCCGCTCGAAGTCCGCACCCCGCGGTTAACGTCGCAGCCCCCTTGCTGGAAGTGGAATCCTGCACACGCAAGGGAGAGTTTGAAGACATTTCATTTCAATTACATCCGGGAGAAGTCACGGTACTAACGGGGGTGGTGGGCTCCGGCAGAACAGAATTTGCGCAAGCGCTTTTTGGTTTGCGTCGCTTGCACCGCGGCAGCGTACGAATTGCGGGTCAGAAGCTTGCGCCTATTCGTCCGCAAACCGCGGTTGCGGCAGGGCTCGCTTATCTTCCAGAAAATCGCCAGAAAGAAGGGCTGTTTCTTCCGTTTAGCGTACGCACTAATTTAGGAAGCGCAACCTTGAATCGCCAGGCGCGCTGGGGACTACTGGGGCGCAACCCTGCGATTGCAGAACTAATCCGAAGCTTTTCGATCGGGTGTAAGGGCCCGAACGCACCCCTGTGGAGCCTGAGCGGAGGAAATCAGCAAAAAGTCTTGTTTGCGAAGTGGATGGAAACAACACCAAAGGTAATCATCCTTGATGAGCCGACGACCGGAGTCGACATCGCGGCGAAGTCGGAGATACATCGTCGAATTCGGGCGCTCGTCCAAGGCGGACAGGCGGCTCTGGTGATCAGCTCCGATCTTGATGAAGTGGTTGAGCTGGCCGACCGTGTACTGATATTTCGACAAGGGCGCTTAGTGCTGGACCGCCAACGCGAAAGCGCGAATCGCCAAACCATCATGCAGTGCATGTTGGGCATCGTCTCCTGCACCGATTATTTTGCTCGGGGAAGAGTGGCGCCGGAATGAGTCCGCTGTGGCGACGATACGAGGCGCGCCTTCTGCTGGCGATCGTTTTTTTACTGCTACTACTGGCGGTAACAACTCCACGCTTTTTTGCGCCCACGAATTTGGCATTGCTGGCTCGAAGCATGGGCGTGCTCGCGATTCTGACCCTGGGAATGCTGTGCGTCCTGATCACTGGAGGCATCGATGTTTCGGTCGGATCAATGTTGGCAGTCACCAGCGTTGTGCTTGCGCGCCTCGGAAACCACGGGATATCCGAGCCTTGGACTTTGATCGCGGTACTGTTGCTGGGCACCGGGCTTGGTGCCTTCAACGGAGTTTTGGTTGCGCTGCTTCGCGTTCCGCCGATTGTCGCCACGCTCGGAACTCTTGGCCTGTATCGCGGCCTGCTGCTGGAATGGACCCAAGGAGAATGGGAGAGCACCGTGCCTGGCTGGCTGAACGAGCTAGGGAGACCTCGCGCGCTTCGATTGGATGCTTCGGTGTGGACAGCCGCGCTGTTGGCATTGATCGCTGCTGCTTTTTTGAATCGTACGCAAACGGGCCGTAACATCTTCAAGTATGGTTCCTCCAACCTGGCGGCAACACGCACGGGAGTTTCTAGAACAGCAGTGCTGTTCACCGTGTTCGCAGCGATGGGTTTTCTTACGGCGGTTGCGAGCATCTTTTATTCTGCGCAATTGGGATCGGTGCAAGGAAACGCGGCCGTGGGCTACGAACTGGTAGTCATTGCTGCGGTAGTGCTCGGCGGCACTGACATTCTCGGAGGTCGCGGAAGCGTTTTCGGGACCCTGCTCGGAGTCTTTCTGGTATCGGCAATTCAGACTTCCTTGGTTCTCCTGCACGTGCCCACATACACGCAAGGCATCGCCACCGGATTGATCTTGCTTGGCAGCGTTTTACTTCGCCGTTTACCTAACGGGAGGTCAGCGCGAGTTTTGACTGCCACGGTGAAGCCACTCGGGCATGGGCAAGTGTCATGAACGCGACGCCAGGGTCCCCGATGGGTATGTCTGGCGAGGTCCTGCCGGACGTTGCGACAAAGAGTCCGCTCCGGGGCGCAATCGAAAGGAAGCAATGGACCGCCGATTCCGGTCAGGCTTGGGTAGTAGTGATGCTGCTTGTGATTTTCGCCGCGTATACAGGTTACCGATCGCAGGATTTCTGGACGCTCAGAAATTGGCAAGTCCTGGTGCAGCCCCTGGCAGAAGCGGGCCTGGTCACAATTGGAATGATGGTGGTGATCGCCAGTGGAGGAATCGACCTTTCGGTCGGGTCGACAATCGGACTTGCTTCGGTTACCGCAGCACTGGTTGCGCGTCACGGCCACGGAACGGTTGCGACCGATTTTGCTGCGTTGCTTACCGGGACAGCAGCCGGCTCCTTCAACGGCCTGTTGATCGGATGTCTGGAATTGCCACCTGTGCTGGTCACGCTGGCGAACATGGTGCTTTTCAGCGGCATCGCGGTGACCCTTACAGCAGGTAACAGCATCACGGGGTTGCCAAACGGAGTTCTATGGTTGGGAGATGCAACTCTGTTTGGGGTTCCCGCCGCATTTATTTTGTTCACCGTGGTCGTGGCGATCACATCCTTACTTGTAAACAAAGGTCTATGGGGACGATACGTGCTCGCCATAGGCTGCAATCCCGTTGCCGCTCGCTTTTCCGCGATGCCGGTAGCAGCAACCCGGTGGAGTATTTACACCTTGCAGGGGGCCCTGTGCGGCCTGACGGCCGTAGTGATGATGGCGCGTCTGGCGAGCGCCCGGGCTGATATGGGGCAGGCTTTAATGCTCATTTCTATTGCAGCGGTCGTGCTGGGCGGTACGCCGATCACCGGTGGATCAGTATCTGTACTTGGTACCGTCGCTGGAGTATGCACATTTTATGTTGTGCAGAACGGGCTTACGCTGCTCGGCGTGTCACCATTCCTACAAACGGCGCTGGTTTCGGCGCTGCTGCTGGTTGCCGCCACCATAGGCGCGATGTTGCGGCACAAGCGTCCTGAAGGATGAGAGCTTTGCGACCCTCCTTGCAAAACTCATCGCACAGTTTATTGCGAGTTCGGCTACAAAACTGCTGGTCTCTCGCATGGCCCACTAGCGCAAGTGCGATTCTTTGTTGTTTGTCTTACTTCCTCTGGGGATGCGCGCGGCTTCCGCGCAATTCCGATTCGCTGGTGGTCATGATTCCAAAACTCGTGGGTATTCCCTATTTCAATTCTGCACGCGATGGGGCCGCGGCCGCGCTACATGAACTTGGTCTGCGTTTGGAATGGACCGGGCCGACCGCCGCCGACGCGGGATTGCAGGTAGATATTTTGGCGAGCACGCTCGCGCGGAATCCAGGAGTAATCGCTGTTTCTTGCAACGACCCCAATTCGGTCGTACCGATATTGCGCCGCGCGCATCGGTATCATATTCCAGTAATTACGTGGGATTCTGATTCTCAGCCGGAAGTGCGGGAATGGTTTGTCAGCCAAGTGGAAGATGAAACCCTTGGGCGACATGTGATGGACGTGTTGGCAGCAGAGATGGGGAAAAAAGGTAAATTTGCAATCATCACTGGCGCGCTGACGGCTGCGAATTTGAACTCATGGATGCATTGGATGAAAATTCAGCAGCACGAACACTATCCCGAGATGGAGCTCGTGTCCGTGATGCCAGGAAATGACGATCAGCAGATCGCCTTCGTCGAAGCCCAACAACTCTTGCAGGCGTATCCCGATCTCCGAGGTTTCATTGGAAACAGTTCAGCCGCTCCTCCGGCCATCGCGCGTGCCGTCGAGCAAGCGGGATTGTCGGGTCACATTGCGATAAGCGGATTATCTACGCCCAACCTGATGCGGCAATATCTTAAAAAAGGAACGGTCAAGACGATTATTTTGTGGGACCCGAAAAAGCTGGGCAGGTTGACGGCGGAAGTCGCCGGAATGGTGCTTCACCATCAGACCCCCTACGATGAGATGAACGTTCCGGGTGTGGGACCCGTGCGAGTGTTTGGGGATCGTCGCGTCATTGTCATGGGTCCGCCACTCGATTTCACTGCTGGAAATGTTGACGAATTTAACTTTTAACTCTTTGCGCTGCGCCAGTTTCAAGTTTTCTAGTTTCCCCTTCAACGCAGAAATGCTTCCGGCAGACCGCCATCAACGGGAATGATGTGACCGGTGGTCTTTGCACTTTTGTCTCCGGAAAGCCAACAAATGGCCTGGGCACAGTCTTCAGGGGTGATGGTGAGCTGTGTAATCGTGCGCTGCGCATAAAAATTCGCAAGTTTCTGGCGCAGCACGTCCGTCTGCTCCGATTCTTCGAACGCAATCGCGTACTTTGTTAACGAGGCGATGACCCGGTCGCGCGGAAACATCGTCGAACCCTGAATCACAGTCGCCGGAGCAATCCCGTTGACCCGAACCGTGGGCGCCAGTGAGAGCGCCAGCTCACGCACGAGCTGATTCACCGCGGCCTTGCTTACATCGTAGGCCTCACTTCCCTTCTTAGGTACGACGGCATTTGCAGAACTGGTAAGCACAAAGGTGCCGGACAGGCCTTGTGACGCGAATATTTTCTTGGTTTCGTCGGCCAGGATGTAATTCCCGGTCACGTTGATCGCAAATGTTTTTGACCAAAGGTCGTCTGCGGGGGTTCCATCGCCGTCGGTCACAAGAAAGATTGCGGCGGTGTTCACGACCCCGTCGATGCCGCCGAAACGAAGAACCGTTTCACCGCAAGCCGCAGCAATACTTGCGCGGGAAGTTAGATCAAGGAAACAGGAGGACACTGCACCCGCTGAACCGGCGACCGAGCCGAGCTTCGCTGTTTCGGCGGCCGCTGCCGTATCACGGTCCGCAACCATAACATGCGCCCCTCGTTTGAGCATTTCCAGTACCGTGGCTCGCCCAATACCACTGCCCCCACCGACCACCAGAAATATTCTGCGGCTGAACTCGGTATCTTCGGGCATGCGGCGAAGCTTGGCTTCTTCGAGAGCCCAATACTCGATGCGGAATGCCTCGCGCAGTGGAAGAGAGACGTAATTATGAAAACAACGGAAGTTCGCAGCCGCCGAAGATGTTCCCCCTTGCGGCAGCGGCGTATCAGGGCGGTCACCCTCAAGCGACGTTGCGCCAGCCATCACATGGATGGCATTGATGAAGAATTCTCCGATCACGCGAGCTTCTTTCGTAGTCTTGCCAAACGAAAAAAGCCCCACGCTGGGAACGATGACCACCGTCGGATTAGGGTCGCGCATTGCCGGCGAGGAGGATTCAGCCTGCTTGCGATAATAGTTCGCGTAATCGGTGCGATATTTTTCGGTCGCTGTGCTAAGGCGCTGCTTGAGCGTTGCAAGCGAATCTGTTTTGGGATCATAACAAACAAACAAAGGCTTAATGCGCGTGCGCAAGAAATGATCCGGGCAGCTTGTGCCGAGTTCCGCCAGTTCAGGAGCCCAAGCAGAGCCGGCAAACTCAAGGACGTCGGGGGTGGCATGATAATGGGCGATGGATCTTTGAGTCTTGCCAAAAAGCCCTCGCATCACCGGGAGCAATGCCGCCGCAACTTCAGTGCGATTTTCGGAAGCGCAGGTCGTCGCGCCTCCGAACCGAACCACGCCCTTGCGGCGTGCATACTTGTCAATGAATTGGCCGAGCTCATCGATAATAAAGATACTGTTCGTGTAGCACTGTTTTTGCGTCGAACCCCAGGTAAACAAGCCATGGCTTGCCAAGATGATTCCGTCGGCATCCGGAATTTGCGCTACAGCTTTGCGGAGCATCAAACCCAACTCAAAACCAGGCCGCTGCCATGGAATCCAGAGGAGTTTGCGCCCAAAGGTTTTGTTGAATTCTTGCAACCTGCTGCGCCCATTCGAGCTGGCCGCCAGGGCAATCGCCCAATCGGGATGCAGATGATCTACGTGTGGAAAAGGCAGAAAACCGTGCAAAGGGGTATCAATTGAGGCGGCGACTCGATTAGCCCCGAAAGCGCAGAACGGATAGTATGAAACCATTTCGTCTTCCGCTGATTCTCCGCGATAGCGATGGGGGAGCTGTTCGAGACAGTCCATCGAGAGAATCGCGAAGCCCTCACGAGTGATGCTCCCGAGGTCCCCACCGCTCCCTTTGATGGCCAGCACGCGTTTGTCTTTCCCACTGATAGGATCGGGCAACTCCATTTTGGAGCTGGTATTGCCTCCACCAAAGTTTGTAATCCGCAAATCAGAGCCGAGCAGGTTTGAACGATATCGCAGAAGTTCAAGCGAGTCTTTGGCATACTGGCCGGCCTGTTTATCGGTCCATAGGTCTTTGAGAAATGTAAGATTGCGCGTCATTTCGCATCCTGACTCTTTCTGTGTGATCAAGAAACGTTTCAAAACTGTGATTCCATGCGACCGCGTTACGCGGTTCATACACTTCTGGCGGAAAGGAGGCATTAATAATCGCGCGCGCCGCCTGCAGGTTCGTGACTTTATTGGTGGCTACCATCTGCATCGCCATATTTCCTAAAACCGCAGCTTCTACCGGACCCGCCAACACGCGGCGTCCGGTAGCGTCAGCTGTGAGTTGATTTAGAACAGCGTTGCGAGAACCGCCGCCGACAACACGAATCCCTGCGTAACCCTTCCCGGTCAGCTTCTCGAGTTCTCCGAGCACAGCTCTATATCGGAATGCCAAGCCTTCGAAGATTGCACGAGCGTAGGAACCCGAGTCTGGCGGAAGCGTTTGCCCGGTCGCTGCCAAGTACGCGTCAATTGCAGTCACCATGTTTTCGGGTAGCAGAAAAGATGGGTCGTCAGGATTGATGAAATACCGAAACGCGGTCGATTCGGCGGCTTGATCGACGAGCGCATTATAGGAAATAGTCCCGTGCGCCGCGCTCCAGTCCAACCGAAATCGCTGGAGAAGCCACAAGCCGGCAATGTTTTTCAAGAGTCGGTAACTGCCACATGTTCCACCCTCGTTGGTAAAATTGTGCTCCCGGGCAGTATCGGTCGTTATAGGGGACGACAATTCTGCTCCCAGTAATGACCATGTACCGGAACTAAGAACTGCAATCTCACCCTGAGGATAGATTGCCGCAAACGCCGAACCAGTGTCGTGGCATGCCGGGGCCACCAGGATCGGGTCACCACATGCCGAGACGTTTGAAATTTCCGACTTGAGCGGTCCCAAGACCGTACCGCTGCTAACGATGGGCCCAAAAATGTGCTTTGGAAGGTCTAGAGCCTCGATCAGTTCCTGCGACCAGAGGCGCGTTCGAACGTCGAGCAGTTGGGTCGTCGAGGCGTTGGTATATTCACAGCAGACCTCGCCTGAGAGCCAAAAGTTAAATAGATCGGGGATAGTAACGAATCGTTCCGCGATTTGGAGCATTTCCGGACAGGTCGCGTTCTGTACGTACAGTTGAAAAAGGGTGTTGATAGGCATGAACTGGATGCCCGTAATCTTGTAAATACGCGCGCGCGAGATTTTCTGCAGCACCTTATCAACAGCGCCAACGGTGCGCCGGTCGCGATAGTGAAACGGATTCTCGAGCAGCCGCCCACCCTTGCCGAGTAACGCATAATCAACGCCCCAAGTGTCCAAACCTAAGCTGGAAAGCTGCAAACCGCGAGTCCCTATTTGCTGCAGTCCACGGAGGATTTCGAACCAAAGTCTCCCGATATCCCAGTGAAGCTCGCCATTATATTGCACCGGCTCATTTGGAAACCGGTAGATCTCTTCAATGCCTAAGCGATCCCCTTCCGAGGTCCCTACAAAAATTCTTCCGCTCTCGGCACCGAGGTCGAAAGCGGCCATTCTCAGACGGGAGGTCATAAGTGTCTCGAAATCGGTGCTTGGCTCATCGCTGTGCTGGACTCATTACCAGATTTCAAAAATACCGGTCATGCATACGATGTGGTGATGCGGAGATTGCGGGTGCTTCGTTCCTGGGTGATGCGATCGAGATACCCGCTTCGGTGAAATGCGTGGAGAGGATCTTCCGGCAGCCCATTGGTTTTACGCCATTCTTGAACCGCCGGCCGCACGTCGGTCCAGAAGGCGGTCTTAAGGCATTCCTCTGCGGCAATAAGATTGCAATGGCGCTGGTGGTAATCGAGCTGAGCGTGATCCACCAGGCTGGCCTTGGCGTACAGTTCCTGAGCCGAGCACACAGTTTGGATCATGGCCTCGATCTTCCCTTTTAGATTGTGGCTCTGATCCACCATATAGGCGATGTCAGCGGGGGCTTCAGTTTCCCACTCGTACAACATAATCTCGTGAAAAATGCGGAATACTTGATATGGATCTATCGAACCGAACGTCAAATCGTCGTCCGCATACCGGCGATCGTTGAAATGAAAGCCCCCGAGCATGCCTTCAGCCAATAGCAGACTAACAATCTGCTCAATATTCTGCGCCTGGTAGTGGTGTCCAGTGTCTATCAAAACTCTGGCCCTTTCTCCGGCAGCCCGGGCGAGCAGCAATGCCATTCCCCAGTCGGCGATATCGGTGTGATAAAAAGCAGGTTCGAACGGCTTGTATTCAATTAACAGGCGGTGATTGGGCGGCACTATCTTGTGAACTTCTCGCAGCCCTTCTTTGAACCATTGCTGCCTGTGGCGCATATTTTGCGTGCCGGGGTAATTAGAGCCGTCAGCAAACCACAACGAAATATCGCGGCTGTTGAGCTTTTTGGCTATCGCCACGCAATCCAGGAGATGACTGACTGCTGCAGCTCGTATCGTTGGATCGGGATTTCCGAGCGAGCCATATTTGTAAAGTTGTTCTTCGAATAAATTGGGGTTTATCGACCCAGGCCTGATGCCGCATTTTGCGGTCAACTCTTCAATGCGCGATACATCGCTTGGGCCTCCGGGTAAATCCCAAAGGACGTGCAGCGCAATGGAAGGGCAAACTCCCATCAGACGATGAACTTCCGCGGCATCGTTTATTTTGTCTTCGACAGTCATTGCCGCGGCTGGCTGGAGAAACTTACCGAATCGCGTACCGGTATTCGCAAAGCCCCACGAAGGAAGCTCGATCCGGAATCCGTCCATCGCTTTGTATACCGTGGCCGCTTGCGAATTGGTGATCATTGTTTGCACATCACCTTTTGCGCCCCAACGAATGCATTGCCCTTCGGGCCGGTACAGTATCCCGTAACAGGCTATGGATCATCCTTTTGAGAAACCAGTTTCTCATCAAAAGCCATCGCTCACAATCATTATCTATTCGTGATCCGCTCGGACCTACCGGACAATCCTATAATGCATTCGCAGCGACGCAGGGAATCGAGCAGCAGCGCTATTTTCTGCCTTGCGGACTAGGCACCGTTCCTCATGCCGTTACGATGCGATCGCCCTCGCGAAACAAGCGCCGTAGAATTTCGAATGATGAGCTGCGTCTGTAACGGATACCTGACGCCGTTTTCAATTGGTTTCTTGCGCTCCAAATCGGCAAGCAACGCATTAAAGGCCAAGCGTGCTAATTCTTCTTGGGACAAACGCACTGTGGTGAGCGGAGGTGTCGTGAATTGTGCCAACGGGATGTCATCAAAACCCACCACGGAGATGTCTTCAGGGACTCGAAGCCCTGATTCTACAATTTGGTGAATCGCGCCAATTGCTGCGGCGTCATTGCAGCACATCACGGCGGATACGCGCTTCTCGGTGCGAAGCAGACCGGCAATCGCTCTTTTCCCACCTTGCATACTGTGTTCTTCCTCGATAATCAGCTTGGAATCCTGTCGTAGACCAAGCTCGGTGATGCACTTGACGAACGCATTGCGTCTCTCGCGCAGCGTGCTGAGACGAAGCTCGCCGGTAAGATAAGCGATTTTGCGATGACCCAATGCAACCAGGTGCTGGACCGCTTGGCGGATTCCAGTCATATAATCAATGCTAATATTGCTTACTCGCGGGACAGCAGGGCCCACATCTACAAAAACCAGCGGCGTATTTTTCACTTCCAAACGATCCAAAAGCAATTCTTCCATACCGAACGTCATGATGGCGACAGCGTCCACGCGGTGCTCGCGCACGCGGCGGAGGCTCTCCGCAATTCGTTGCGAATCAAAACTCTGAGTCGCAAAGCTCACCAGCATGCCGTAGCCGTTCCGCGAGGCGCATTCTTCGAAGTGCTGGATGAGTTCTGTGACAAATGGATTGCCTCCTCGAATTTCAGAAACAATCAGTCCAACCGTTCGCGTGCGGCCCGAAGCCAGTGCACGAGCATGAGGATTGGGATGATAGCCGGCTTCATGGATAACGCGTCTGACCCGCTTCGAGAGCACCGGATCAACCGTGGGAACGCGGTTGATAATTCGGGAAACAGTTGCTACCGAAACCTTGGCGCGGCTGGCAATCTCACGGATATTCATCGCCACACGACCGATTTCTTATGGTGGGTACCAGGTCTCAATGCCTCGCTCCAGTCTGAAAGCGCGGTTACGGTTATCAAGCTCGTGAACATAAAATCGATTGTGATTTACTGGAAGAGTATCGCTGAAACCTCTTTTTTCCAAGCGAAACGAAACACCTCTGTAACGACTCCCCGAGTTTGCGCGCAACGGGCTTTGCGCGAGTCCTATGAGATATTCTGTTTTTGTTAGATTGTGAGAAACCGATTACTTGACATTGCTTGCCCACCGGCAGTACATTTTCGCAAGTAGATTTTCGTATCAGCTGACGCAACCGGTCCACGGCAGTGTTCTCGTCCGCAAAAGCCGGAAGCCATCCTCCTTTCGAGGGACTCGTATGAAAAAACTAATCCGCTCTTGCATGGCCCTTTTTATTGGCCTTGCGTTTGCATTCAGTGCCGTGGCGCAGACCAACCGCGGTGGAATCAGCGGTTCAGTCACCGATAAGACTGGCGGCGTCATTGTTGGAGCAATCGTCACAATTACAAACGTCGGCACCAACGAGACCTATCACGCCGCAACTTCCAGGCAAGGAACCTATAGTGTTCAGAATCTCGATCCCGTTACCTACAAGGTTGAAGTGGAAGTGCCGGGATTCAGGAGGGCTATCGTCGAGAAGGTGAAGGTCGATACGGCGAGCGTCGAAACAGTAAACTTAGTGCTCGAGCCGGGGAATGTCGCTACCGAGGTTCAAGTGAGCGGCCAAGCCCCTCTGGTCAACGCTGAAAACGCGACGCTCGGCCAGACAATCTCGGAACGCATGCTGACCGACGTGCCGCTGCTCAACCGCAGCGTGCTGGACTTAGCTGTAGTCACTCCCAATGTTACCGGCGATGTGGGCTCGGAAGATCCAGTGATCGGTGGAGAAACACCGGTTCCGGGATTCAATCTGAGCGCTAATGGCGGTCGCCCCGGCAGCACCTACATGATCGCAGATGGAGTTAGCAACACAGGCGTGGGCATCGCACGTGAAGTCGTGGCCTTTTCTCCAGAAACCGTACAGGAATTGACGGTGCAAACGTCTTCGTATTCGGCGGCATTTGGCCACACCGGGGGCGGCGTGATTAACGTCACCACCAAGTCGGGGACCAACCAGTACCATGGCGCGGCAACGGTCTATCACCGCAACCCGGCCACGAATGCAGCTCCATGGTCGAACGCGACCACCAATCGGCCTAAGTCAAATCTGCGCTATACGCAGATGTCGTTTACCCTTGGCGGCCCGGTAGTGATTCCCAAACTCTATAATGGTCACAATCGGACTTTTTTCTTCTGGGCGTTTGAGCCGCGATACCAGTCAGACGCCTCGCAAGGCGATACCCTGCTTCCCACAGATGCGATGCGCAACGGCGACTTCAGTAGTCTTACCAACGTGGTGAATGGATGGGCACCAACCGATATCGTCAACCGCTTTCAGAGCACGCTACCGCCCGGACGCACGCTGTTACCTCCTAGTCCTCAGACCAGCACTATCTATCAAGTATTTACTCTAGTCTCGGTCAACGGGAAGCAGCAGCTGCAGGGCATTCCATTGGGGTCGAATCCAAACGGCTGTGGTGCTGGGTTCACTACGTATTGCCCCTTCGCAGGTAACATTCTCCCGGCGGCTTTCGTCGATCCGGTAGCTCAAAAGATTTTGCAACTCATGCCCAAAGCCGGACCCTACTTCATCAATGGCAATGGCGATCTCGCGAACTTTGTCACCATGGGTACGCTCAAGAACGATCAAAAGCGCTACCTCCTGCGTCTGGACCAGGTTTTCACCGACAAAAATCGAGCGTTCTTCCGTTACACCGACGTTCCAGTGATCGGAGTTCGCGGTGGAAATGGGGCCATCCGCCAAACTGAGGCAACGTACGGCGTTTCGCACCAATACACCGTGTCTGATACCCAGATCTTTTCGCCGACAATGTATAACGACGTGCGCTTCAATTACACCTATGGACGGTTTAGCGGAACGTTCTCGCCGGAGTTCGATATCGCGTCCGGAAGAAACCTCAGTACTGAACTGGGCCTTCCGACCTTGACCAAGGGCGGTTTGCCTCTTTTTACCTTTGGCGGGGCCGCCAATCGCCGCACGAACGGCGGGGATATAGGGGCGGGCAGTTCCCAGATTAACGACAATAGCGAGACGCAATACCAACTGGTAGACAATCTCTTTATCACTCACGGCAACATGACGTGGACGATCGGGCTCGAGCTGAGCCGCAAGGGTCTTAACACCCTCCAGTACAACTTCGCGTCGGGCGGTCGGTATGGCTTTCGTTACTTTCAAACTACGAGCAACGGCGGGTCCAGCGGCGAAGGCGGAATCGTCTTTGCTAGTTTCCTGGAGGGCGCGATCAATGACAACCTGCTGGCCACTTCACTTGTCCCCTATAGCTATCAGTACCAGGGCGCAGCGACCTTTGTGCAGAACGATTGGAAAGTGCGACCGAACCTGACGCTGAATCTTGGCTTGCGCTATTCGCTCCAGGGTCCTCGTACAGAAGCCCACGATCTTCAAGGCTATTATCTGCCCGACAGAGTTCAGATCTTTCCGATCCTCGATTCTAAGGGGAACCCGACAACGCTGAAGACAGTCAATGGCCTGACCTTGCCAACCGCGATAAGTTCTGTGCCAACGCCTGGGTTTGGCTATAGTGGAATAGCGGGAAATTCGCGGTATCAGACCCCCATCAACTGGGCTGACTTCGAGCCCCGCTTCGGGTTCGCGTATACACCTCACCTGTTCGGTCTGAACAAGTTCGTGGTTCGCGGAGGCTATGGCCTATCTCACGTTCCACTGACCGGTCAGAACCGCCAGCCAAATCCCAATTTCGGTGGTCCCGGAAGCTTGAACGCCGTCGACAGTACGTACGCGATGCGCCTGTCCACAAATCCACCAAACCTGGTACCGCAGACACCCCAGCAGGCCGTAGGGGTGACGAATGCAACGGACGGACTACAATTCTTCAACAGCATTAATATTCCGGCGTCTATCCTTTCCTCGAATACCAAGACCCCTTATGTTCAGAATTGGAATTTCTCGATTTCGCGGGAGTTGGGCGCCAATACCGTCGTCGAAGTGGCCTATGTAGGCGCCAAGGGCACTCACCTGTTCTTGCCCCCCATAAATATGAATCAGTTCGATCCTAATTGGGTGGCGTACTTGGAGGCCAATGGGTTGCAAGCATTTAACACCAAGATGCCCGACCCGCTAGGCCGGTGCGTCCCTGGCGCAATTCCCACCGTAGCCGGAAGTCGCTGCAGTGGTAATGGCGTGTTGCAGGTTCCGATCGGAACTTTGTATTCTCCTTTTCCGGGGTTTTCAAACGTATTTTTATTCGACAATGCCTCGGCCGACAGCATACGTCACGCGGGTTATGTAAGCGTGGTGCATCGGCAGACCCGTGGCATGACCTGGAGTACAAACTATACCTACGGCAAATCGATTGACGACGCATCGAACGGATCTCCGGACAAGAATCTTCTGACTAGTAGTAATCTGCCGGGCGGGCAGATTACTTTTGGCGGAACGCCGCGCGGTGATCGTGCTGTCTCGACATACGACGTGAAGCATGCCCTCAACTTCGTAGGCGTCTACGATTTGCCCTTTGGCCATGGGCGTAGATTCTTCGCCGATACATGGAAGCCTGCCGATCTGGTGATTGGGGGGTGGACGATATCGGGCGTCGAACGTTTTTACAGTGGATTCCCAGCAGTAGTAACACAGGCTTTTGCCAATGATCGAGGAACAACGGTCACACACGACATCCGGCCCAATGTTAACCCTGGTGTGCCGATCATCAATCCTGCATTTGATCCCAAGTGCCCCATCGGCAGTTTATGCGAACCGTATATCAACCCGTCTGCTTTCATGGAGGCGCCGATAGGACAATTGGGCAATGCCCCGCGCACATTCGACGCAGCGCGCGGTCCTTGGCAGCAGACTCTGGACCTCTCGGTGCAAAAAAACTTCCAAGTGACCGAAAGGGTGCGTATTCAGTTGCGCGTTGATGCGCTCAACGCGCTCAATCATCCGATCTTTCGCGTTGTTCCAAACAACTTTGCTGGTACAGACATTTTTGGAGGGGGTGGGGGTGGCCTGAACACGGGCTCCTTGAACACCAGTGACTACAATAACTGGGCGGCAGCGAACGGCCAACCGGTCATCCCTGCGAAGCCTAAACCCGGTGACCCAGGTGTTGCACTACGTGATCAGATCAATACCATGATAAACAGCCAAAGAATTCCTCCCCCTCCCGGCTCGAATCCCGGAGCCCTTGGCCGGCTACCCGCCGATTTCTTCACGGTTGCCCTGCCGCAGGGTATTACCTTCATGAATGCGAATTCTTTCGACATCAGGACACTGAGCGGTTATAAGCTCTACCGCGTTCGGCAGGACCTTGGAACCGGCTCGGGACGATTTTACGCTCCCCCGCAGAGTGCGCGGTATCTTCAATTCGGGCTCAGACTTTTCTTCTGATGCGCGTGACCAAGTTTTATCGTGATTTCGTCCTGATGGAGAAGTCTGAACAGGAAACATGCGCTTCTGCTGCGCCGCGCAACATCATTGGAGGCCCAACTGTGCCAAAGTGGATGGTATTGCTGTTCGTCTGCATATCGACGAGCGCTTTAACAGCTCAAGAGGCACCAACAGATTGGGTCGACCCATCAACCGGACACCGCATCATTCGGCTTTCACGTGATCCCGGCAGCGCGAGCCTCTACTTTCATCAGAATGGGTATACCGCGAGCGGCGACAAGATGGTCTTCGCGACTCCAAAAGGTCTTGTGGTGATCGATCTTAACACGCGAACAATTGAGCAGCTCGTCGAAGGGAATGTCCATCACGTTGTAGTTGGCAGAAAAAGCCGGCAAGTTTTCTACATGAAGGAGGACGGGGTATACGCGACACACATCGACACTCGCGCCACTCGACTCATCGTCGCAAAGCCGGAGTTGCGTTCTGGATCAGGTCTCACCGTCAACGCCGAGGAAACGCTGCTCGCTGGAAGTTACGTCGAAAAACCGCAGACTAGCCCGCCGCCCACACCGGCCACACCCCAGCGAGAACCCTTTGATAACCCGCCCAACAAAGGTCAAATGATGGAACGCCGCATGGCAGCCCACCTGCCAATGGCGCTGTATACCATCAACATCAAGACGGGCGAGGTGAAACTGTTTAATCACAGCACCGAGTGGCTAAATCACGTCCAGTTCTCGCCCAGCGACCCCACTCTGATTATGTTTTGTCACGAAGGCCCCTGGCACAAGGTTGACCGCATCTGGACCATTCATACCGATGGTACTGGTTTGAAGAAAATGCACGCGAGAACCATGGAAATGGAAATTGCCGGCCACGAGTTCTTCAGCGCCGACGGGAAAATGATTTGGTTCGATCTGCAAACACCCAAAGCGAAAGAGTTTTGGCTCGCCAGCGTGAACCTCTCTACAGGTGACAAAATCCGCTACAAGGTCGATCGCGAAAAGTGGTCGGTGCATTTTAATGCTTCACCCGATGGCAAGGTCTTTGCAGGCGATGGCGGAGGTCCGACCAGCGTAGCGGCTCCGGGAAACGGTCAATGGATTTATCTGTTTCGACCAGTCGACGGCGCTTTGCAGGCTGAGAAGCTTGTTAACCTAGCAAACCATAATTACAGGCTTGAGCCCAACGTTACTTTCACCCCAGATATGAAGTGGATCGTTTTTCGTTCTAACATGTACGGCCCCACGCACGTTTATGCCGTCGAAGTACAGAAGAGCCGCTAGGCGGTAACCATGCCCACCAACGGATTCCAGCCAAAGGTGAACATCGAATGTCCATGAAGTATGTCAGCCGATTAATTCCCATTCTCGCTTTGTCGACCATGATTTTGCTGATTCCGCCACTGTCCACCAGCCAGCCAATGCCTGAACAAAAATCTGGCGGCGCTCACAAGAGCAATACTTCGACCTCATCAGCTGCGCATCCGTCACGTTTCTCCGAACCATTAGACATGACCGCTCTTGAAAAAGGCTTCACCAATCCGCCCGACGACAGCAAGATCATGATGCGCTGGTGGTGGTTTGGCCCATCGGTAAGCAAGCGGGAACTCGAGCGTGAAATGCGGGCCATGAAAGATGCGGGCATTGGAGGCTTTGAGGTACAGTTTGTTTATCCCCTAGAACTCGATGATGCGACCACTGGCATCAAGAACATCCCTTTTCTCTCTGATGAGTTCATCGATGCGCTTCGATTCGTCTCCGAAAAAGCTCGGCAGCTTGGCTTACGAATGGATTTGACGCTGGGTAGCGGCTGGCCGTACGGCGGGCCGCAGGTACCCATTAGCGACGCGGCCGGAAGGCTGCGCTACGTGCGGGTTCTGGTGCCGGAAGGTTCCCAGCGCGTGGCGGTGCCGGACATCTCCACTGGCGAGAAACTCATCGCTGTCTTTCTAAGGCAGGCCGAAGGCCAATCCGCAGCAACTGAAAAACTGCAAGAAATTACAAATATTAATGACGGAGCCGTCTGGCTTCCGGCAGGCCTTCACAAATCTAGTGAACTTCTCTTTTTTATTTCCAGCAGAACAGGAATGATGGTCAAACGTCCTGCCGTCGGAGCCGAGGGCTTCGTTCTCAATCATCTCGACCGGACAGCCACGGAGAATTATCAAAAAAATGTTGGCGACCGCTTGATGCTAGCATTCGGACAGCACCCTCCATACGCAGTTTTTTGCGATAGCTTAGAGGTGTATTTATCCGACTGGACTCCTGATTTTTTGCTGGAGTTCGGCAAGCGTCGCGGCTACGACCTGAAACCACATCTTCCTTCGCTCGTCGCAGCAACCTCACAACCGAATGCTGAAGCGGTACGCGAGGATTGGGGAAAAACTCTAACCGAATTGTTCAACGAGCGCTTCGCCGCCCCCATGCACGAGTGGGCCCGGCGCTATCGAACGCTGTTTCGCATGCAGGCGTATGGCACCCCTCCCACTGCCCTGTCGAGTAACTCATTTTCTGATCTGCCAGAAGGCGAAGGCTCTCAGTGGAAACTTCTTCGGGCCTCGCGATGGGCATCCTCCGCCAGCCACCTCTATGGACGCTCCGTCACATCTTCCGAGACGTGGACTTGGTTGCACTCCCCCGCGTTTCGCGCCACCCCTCTTGATATGAAAGCCGAAGCTCATCTTCACTTTCTCCAGGGGATCAACCAGCTGATTGGCCACGGCTGGCCATATACCGCTGAGGGAATCGCATATCCTGGCTGGCGGTTTTACGCCGCTGCTGTCTTCAATGACAAGAATCCATGGTCGATTGTGATGCCAGATATTGCGCGCTACTTGCAACGGTTGAGTTTTCTACTGCGGCAGGGTCAACCTACAAACGACGTCGCGGTTTATCTCCCGAACAACGATGCTTGGGCCCACTTCTCGCCTGGGAAAGTGAATTTGATTGAAACACTCGGTGAGCGAATCGGGGCGGACGTAGTTGCCACGGTGCTGGAGTCGGGATTTAATCTGGATTTTGTGGATGACCAGGCGATCGAGCAACTCGCCCATGTTGAAAAAAATGGACTTGTGCTTGGAAAAAATAAATATAGCGCAGTTATTCTCCCCAACGTAGAACGCATCCCGCTACATACTCTCCAACGATTGAGCGAATTCTCAAGTAGCGGAGGCGTGGTCATCGCTACTCGCCACCTCCCCAGTATCGCACCGGGGTTCTTGTCAACCGAGCGGGAACATCACCAAATCCAGGAATTGTCCCGGCATTTATTTAAAGATACCTCTGGTCGCTCGCATTTCGTGGAGGATGAAAGCAAAGATCTCGGAAGTACGTTAGCCAAGCTGGTGCAACCAGATGTGATGCTTTCGCCTGCCGCGCCGGAGATCGGATTCGTTCATCGCACTCTGGACGGCGCTGAGGTCTACTTTCTAGCGAACTCTGGAAGTACGCGTCGCAGTGTTCGGGCCACGTTTCGTATCCAGGATATGCAGCCTGAGTGGTGGGATCCAGTAACAGCGAGCATCACCACTGCGGATGTTCTAGGGCGATCTAAAGAAGGCATTACGCTCGAGCTTGACATCGAACCTTACGGCGCCCGCGTGCTGGTCTTCTCGCACCGTACGTCGCACGGTATTCCGAACCTTGCGCGATCGCGCAATCGCAACCAAGGCCTCTCGAGGATACCGTCTCCCATTGATCTCAGTACTGGTTGGCAGGTCTCTTTCGGCCAAAACGGCAATACGCTCACGATGCAGAACTTGCGCTCGTGGACAGAGAGTGACGACACGCGGTATTTTTCCGGCGTCGCCACGTATCAGAAAAACGTTACCGTACCTTCGAGCTGGCTGCAAACAAATCTCACAGTGCGGCTGGATTTCGGGGAAGGACAGCCTGTTCCTCAGCAACCGCTCAGGTCAGGCATGCAAGCATGGCTGGAAGGTCCGGTACGAGAGGCCGCAATCGTTTACGTGAACGATACTCGTGCAGGCTCAGTCTGGTCACCGCCATATTCGCTCGAGGTAGGAAAGGTTCTTCGCGACGGTGAAAATAAAATTCGTATAGTTGTGGCCAATCTGGCCATGAATTACATGGCTGGGCATGCGTTGCCCGATTATCACCTCCTCAATTTGCGCTACGGCGTACGTTTCGAAGCTCAGGACATGGATAAAGTGCAACCGATTCCAAGCGGCTTGCTAGGTCCAATACGTTTGATCGCTACCAGCAGTACCGATAGCAGGACGCCAAGAAATTAAATTTATCGATGATCGCCGCTTTATCGATAGCGGCGCTAATTATGGATGGTTTGCTGATCATAGGAACTCTCACTTGCAGTGGGGGAGGAAACCAGAAGTGGTAGCGCTAGCGGGAATCGAACCCGCATTTTAGCCTTGAAAGGGCTACGTGCTAACCGTTGCACCATAGCGCCGACGACGCAGAAACTTAGCGTAATCTAAGATGCCGGGTTTCGGAAAGTCTGTCAAGTTTTCGGTCGCGGGTCAGTTTCGATCTAACGGGCCGGGCGTCTCCGGCTTCACACGCTCCCAAACGAGTTCCTGATTGGCTAATTTCACTCCGCCCTTCAGGAAGGGTGGCGTTCGGAGGGTCATGCGATTGCCCTGAAAACTCACGATATAACGCATCTGATCTGTCTTCACGTAGTTTTCGCCAGATGAACCGCTGCTATCGCTGTCTCAGGAAAAATGCGACGCACTGGAAGAGCGTGCACTGCCGCGAACGGGTCCGTGCATCGGACGACCAGTCGGGCGACCAAACAGCAGTGGGAGCAATCACTTCGGGGATCCGCACGTCCGCTTCCGTGGCGTGGGTCGGGTTGACGTCGCCGACGTGATAACGGTGCCCGTCGTAGTGCAGATAGTGCAGGAAATTCGCCGTCTCCCCTCCATACGCGGTGCGCGCGCGCCGGGCAACCTGCTTGTCGGCAGCGAACGGTGACGAGAATGCCGAAAACGTGTGGTCCACCTTCCCCGTCTGCACGATAAGCGGCCGTGGCGCGGTAAGAGCGTAGAAGTCGGCCGTGTCGACGTACTCGCGAACGTCACCATAGAGCCATTGCCAGCAGGGATGGTTGCCGTTGTAGATCATCACGCCAAGATCGGGCGAGAACCCCGTCGGAATGCTCATGGCCAGGCGCGAATCGAGACCTCCGACGATGGTCGTGATCTCGCCGCCCATGGAAAGTCCGGTGACCAGGACTCGCGCCGTGTCGACGTTGGGCCTGAAGAGGAGATAGTCGAGAGCGCGCATGGCGTCCCAGGCTCGCTCCCCGTCCTCTTCCCAATCGGAGTCGAAACCGAGCGCCTTGATCGATGGGTGCACATCGTTTCCGTGCAAGGAATCGTCGCCGGTCGTCGTGTCTCCATAGAGAGGCGCGCCCATGTAGGGAGCCTGACGGTCTCCGAGAGGGCGGTGCGAGATGTCCACCGCCATCACCACGAATCCGCGCCTGGCGAAGGAATCGCCGTACCAGTGGGCGTCGTCCGGATTGAGCATTTTCCAGGCGCTTCCGCCGTGGCCGTTCACTGCGAGCACCGCGGGATACTTCCCGCCGGGGGGCGGGATGGTGGTTGGCACCGCGAGCTGCACGTGAACGATCCGCGCGGACGGAGTCTTTCCATACGCGTCGGCCGGAAAGGTGTATGTGAGCCGCAGTTCCGTCCGGGTGTAGTTCTGCGCCCAGCGCGCGGGATCATCGTCGCGCTCGGACGGCAAGGCCGCCGATGAAATCGGCGGCTGATTTACCGCCACCGTTGTCACCGCGGGTAGCCCGGGCAGCGGATTATCCGCCATCATCAGGTGAGCCAATTGCCGACGGGTGCGATCCTGCCACTGCTGTCGTCCCGCAGGGCCCTTGCTCATCCCGTAGCCATAGGTGAGCACTTCGGCGCGCGTGCCGCTCCACGGATAGGCTCCCGCGCCATTGTGCGTAAACGTGCCTGAGACGGAGCGTCCGCTGGCCACGCCGTTGTAGAGCTGCGTGAACGCCGGGCCGCGACGGGTGAACTTCAGGTTCGTCCCGTCCCACTGGGTGACCTGGACGTCATATTCGAGCTCTTCCCCGGCGGAGCGTCCGGTGGTCGTCGAATAGACCTTTAGTCTCCCGGAGAATCCGACGCCGCCCTCGGGAGAGGCATCGATGCGCAGCCGCCCTCGATACGTTGTGTTTATGACCAATTCGAAGACCCGCGGCGTCAGCGCCTGGTCGAAGTAGGTGCTGTTCCATCCAGTCGCGTGATATCGGTACTCGGAAAGTGCAGGCTGCGCGGACAAGGTCCCGCTGTGCGAGAAGCGACCGACCATGACGCCGTCCTGCACACCGGTGTTGTACCACTGCCAGAAAGCCGGGCCGACCCGACGGAACCGCAGGCGGTGCGCGCCGTCGTTCCACGCGATGTTGTCGACCGTTTCGGCTCCGCCGTTCTCGTTGGTCAGCGTTCCGACGTACGTGTTCGGAGCGCCGCCCGCTCCTATGGAGAGGCTGATGCGATAGTTGTTGCCGTTCAGGTACCAGGTGCCAATCGGCTCACTGGGGTTTGCCGAGGCACTGTTCGTGAGGGCCAGCGCAAGGGCGGTGAGGGCCACGCACAGGAGCGTTTGTAGGCGGAACCTGCTGCCGCTGAACCGCGTCGTCTTGGGCATGCAGTCTCCTCGTAGATACCTGCAAAGGGGGCGCTGCCCCCGTTGTGGAGGGGATCGCACGGGCGATCGTAATCTGGAGATCGTATACCCGTCAAGAGAAGGCCATAGGCGCCGCAAGTTGTCCACAATTCAAACAGGTATTCCTTCGCTGCGCTTGCCTCGGTATTTCGTCGGCAGGACTTTTAGTGAAGGACCGGTCTTCCAGATCGCGGCGGGGCAGGACTCACAGCAGCAGCCAAAAATTTGGCAATCGTTAGCTCGGGCGCTAAGAACCTTGACTGTCTTTAAACTCCTCATGCCAAGCCATTTGCGCGGCTTCGAGCTTGCCTTCGTTCGAGGCTTTTGGGTCTCCGGTGAAGCCGGGAAGCTCGCAGATCCATTTGTGGAGATCGGTGAAGCGGATGGTGAGCGGGTCGACGCCCGGATGCTTCTCGGCTAGTTGGATTCCAATTTCTTCGGTATCGTCCCAATCAAAGTTGGCCGGCATCAACCTCTCCTCTTTTTAGTTCGATACGCAAAACGTTTTGTAGCAGGCCTAAGACGCGATTGTGCTTCAACAAAATGGATTTATTTTAGTGATCGGCTTCCTTCGCATAATTTTTATTCCAATCCGGGATTTCCACAACTAAATCCTGCGTGCCGTCAGGAACGCACTGGCAGCCCAGGCGCGATTTCGGGGTGATGCCAGGAGCTTCATCGAGTTGATCGTACTCCGCATCGGTAGCCTCGTTGCAGGATTCCAGGCCTTGATGAACGATGACGTGACACGTGGAGCAGGCGCAGACTCCGCCACAAGCATGGTCGAGTCCTACATGCGCGCCGGTGGCGATGTCTAGAATGCTTCCGGGTAAGCCGTCATGACCATACGGAATCTTCTCGGGATCAATTTCGACGGTTTTTCCTTCGCGGGCGAACGTCACCTTAAACTTTTTTGTGGCTGGCTTGTATTTAACTTCTTCGATATACGGATTTTGGCCGCCCATGGCAGGCCCCCTTCCTAACTGCGACGGAGTGGGCGAAAAGACCGGCTCCGGGGAAAAAGAACTAAACCTCGGCTACACGCTTCCCTTCAAGTGCCGTGGACAGTGCGCTATTCATAATCATTTCCGCGAGAAGCATCGTGGCTTGATTAAGGTCGCCAATTCTGCTGCGGATGAGTTTATAATCTGTGCCCTGCGCGGCTGCGCGTAACTCGGTCTGGCTCGCCTCAATCTTGCGACGCTCCTCAGCGCTAAGCCCGGACGCCGCCTCATGTGCAAGCGATTTAGCTGTAGCGTTCAGAATCGCCTCGGACTCAGTGCGCGCTTCGATTACCTGGCGCTCGGCAAAATCCTCTTCGGCATGCTCAATCGATTCCTCGAGCATGCGCTCTATATCGGCATCGGCGATGCCATAACTCGGTTGAACTTCGATGGTGCGCAGTTCGCCGGAGCGCGTATCGCGAGCAGCAACTTGCAGGATGCCATTGGCATCGATTAGAAATTTTACCTCAACGCGGGCAAGTCCTGCAGGACCGGGTGGGATCTTCAAAGAGAAACGCGCGAGCGAGCGGCAATCTTTAGCCAACTCACGTTCCCCTTGAAGAACGTGGATATCAATTCCAGTCTGGTTGTCTACGCCGGTGGTGTAAAGCTCTTGCGCACTCGCGGGGATGGTGGAATTACGCGTGATGATTTTTGCCACTGCCCCACCGTACGTTTCAATACCCAGCGAGAGCGGAGTCACGTCGAGCAACAACATATGTTTGACGCCACTTCCAAGAATATTAGCTTGGACGGCAGCACCGAGCGCAACAACTTCGTCGGGATCGAGTTCAGCATGCGCGCGACGCCCGAAGAATTCCTCAACAGTGCGGCGAACCAGTGGAATGCGTGTTGAACCGCCGACGAGCACCACCGCTTCTATATCGGATCGCTGAAGCTGGGCATCGCTCAGTGCTTGTTTCACGGGAACCATCGTGCGATCGATGATCGGCCGAATCCAAGATTCAAACTCCGAGCGGACAAAATCGCGATGGTAAAGTTTCCCGCTCGGCAACGGAAAGCGAAAGGGTACTCGGTCGGCAGTCGAGAGTTTGTGTTTGACGGAAATAAGCTCTTTGCGAAGCTTCTGAACGGCGGACGGGTCGGTGGTGATGTCAAACTGATAGGCATAGCGGATCTCATCGCGAACGACTCGCTGCATCATTAAGTCGATGTCATCGCCACCAAGATGTGTGTCACCATTTGTAGAGAGCACCTGATAGATATCACCTTCGGCCGTTGAAATTAATTTCAGGATGGAAATATCAAACGTGCCGCCACCAAAATCGTAAACGGAGACGCGTCCGCGTTGCTGCTCGTGCAAGCCATAGGCAAGCGCGGCAGCCGTTGGCTCGTTGACCAGCCGCAGGACCTCGAGCCCAGCAAGACGCCCGGCATCTTTGGTGGCCTGCCGTTGCGAATCATTGAAATAAGCTGGAACGGTAATAACCGCGCGACTTACGGGTTCTTTGAAATGCGCTTCTGCCCAATTGCGAAGCTCGCGCAGGATAAAGGATGAAATTTCAGGCGGCGTGAAAACACGGTGCCCTAATTGAACGCGAATCACAGTTTTGCTTGCCGGATCGATGCGAAACGGAAAAACCTTTAGCTCATCCTGCACGTCGGCTACACCCCGACCCATGAGCCGCTTGACAGAGTAGATCGTACGGTCAGGCTGGGTCAGCAGGCGGCGCCGAGCGGGCTCACCCACGATGATACTGCCATCAGGATCGAGGCTCACGACCGAGGGGCACAGAGTTTCGCCATACGGGCCGGGGATACACTTTGGCTTGCCGGTCTTCTGGTCAAGATAGGCGACCAGACTATAGGTTGTGCCGAGATCAATTCCGACGACGCGCGACATAATTTATTTTAGGCCTCAACCAATTCTTTCTGTACGCCAGCGACAAGGTTACGGATATACGAGCGACGATTGAGGAGCTCGTTCATTTGCGTCATTAGTTTCATGCGCGCGGCGCGGTCGGCATCGCCGTCAAGAGCCTGATCCCACTGCGCACAGAGGGCGCGAAGCTGCTCGTCGATTTCGCTGCGCTTTTTTTCAAAGTTTATGTGCGCCTCTGCAAGGCGAGCGCGGATCGCACTGGTATTGCCGCCGCGGGCATTGGCTTCACGCAGCTCATCGAGCGATTCATTCAGCGCGAAGACTTCGTCGAGCAATTCCGGGGGGGCCTGCTGCTTGCTCGCTCCCTCGTTGCGCATACCCTCGATCCCCAGCAAATACTCGACGCGTCTCAACAATTCGCGGAGAGTGCGATAGGCATCATTCAATTGCGAACTGCGATCCAGCGAAAGCTCACGCTCCGATTCGGTGGCGTTGACAAAATTATCAGGGTGTAGCTTCCAGCTCAATTGATGGAACCGCTGCTCCAGTAGAGTCGTGTCCAGGAGCAGCTTGCGCGGGAGGCCGAAGAATGCAAAGTAATCTGTGCCGGGTGAAAGCGGTTGAATCTTTCCGCAAGATGCGCAGAAATGTGCGCCATTGGTTGGCGCATTACAATTGCGGCAAGGGGCCGCAGACGATTCGCTTGTAGAAGGGGCGCTCAATTTTAAAGATCCTAGAAATGCTAATTCCTAGACGTTGTACTCCTCACTGGGGTAAATGCAAACTCAAATCTGAGGCCAGCATGAATTTGAATTGGGCGAAAAAAAAGTGGCTGGCGGTTCCGGCTGCCAACCACTCAACGATTCCGATCTTGGAGTGCCTGGGCCGCGATCTCCTCAGAAAAGTTACGCCGTGAATGAACTGCCACAGCCGCAACTGCGGGCCGCTTGAGGATTTTGGAACACAAATCCCTGGCGGATCAAAGTTTCCTCATAATCGAGAGTGGTTTCGTGGAGATACAGATAGCTCTTAGGATCCACGAACAGGCGTGCGCCGTTTTCCTCGAAGACTTTGTCGCGATCGCGCGCCTGGGTCTCCAGCCGCATGGCGTAGGACAGGCCGGAGCATCCGCCGCCCTGCACGCCGACACGAAGTCCTCCTGTCTCGACAGGGACCCCTTCTTTCGAAAGCAAACCGCGAATTTTAGTAGCCGCTTTTTCGGTTAGATGAATCATGATGGCCCCTACACGCGCCGGTCACTACACGAACCTAGTGGCTGGCGGACGCCTTTTCTTCAGCCGGAGCCTCGATGCCCTGCTTCTTCTTCCAATCGCCGATCGCCGCTTTGATGGCATCCTCTGCCAGGACCGAGCAGTGAATCTTGACAGGCGGAAGGCTGAGCTCGCGTACGATGTCAGTATTCTTGATCGACAGTGCCTCATCAACTGTTTTGCCTTTCACCCACTCGGTAGCGAGCGATGAGCTGGCAATCGCTGAGCCGCAACCAAAGGTCTTGAACTTCGCTTCCTCGATGACCTGGGTTTGCGGATTAATCTTCATCTGTAGCTTCATGACGTCACCGCACTCCGGCGCGCCTACCAGACCCGTGCCCACACTGGGGTCTTCCTTGGAAAGACTGCCAACGTTACGCGGATGATTGTAGTGATCGATTACTTTGTCTGAATACGCCATTTTGCCCCCTATCGGTTTGATGACTAATGTTGGTTTTTAGTTTTGCCCTTTAATTCCTACCTCGACTAACTGCGGTTATGCCGCGTCGGAGGCAGCTTTCCAATTCATCTTACTGAGATCGACTCCCTCTTTGGCCATCTCGTAGAGAGGCGAGAGATCACGTAGCCGACTAACCACTTCCACCATTCGATTAACGACGTAATCCACCTCTTCCTCGGTATTGAAACGGCCGAGGCCAAATCGGATAGACGTGTGAGCAAGGTCTTCGCCCACTCCAAGCGCCTTGAGAACATAACTGGGTTCAAGAGTGGCCGACGTACAGGCCGAGCCGCTAGAGACGGCGACGTCATTAATACCCATCAGAAGCGATTCGCCTTCTACATAAGCAAAGCTGACATTCAGATTGTTGGGTAAACGATGCTCCATAGAGCCATTGATATAGACTTCATCAAGCTTTGCAAAAATTCCACTCTTCAACCGGTCGCGCAGGCGACGCATGCGAGCGCCTTCTTCAGCCATTTCCTTCTGGCAAATCTCGCAAGCCTGGCCCAGACCTACTATACCCGGAACATTCAGGGTGCCCGAGCGCATTCCACGCTCGTGACCTCCGCCATCGATAATGGCTGAGAGTTGAACGCGCGGGTTGCGACGGCGAACGTACAACGCACCAACGCCTTTGGGCCCGTAAATTTTGTGCGCCGTGATTGAGAGCAGATCGATATTGTCTTTCTGGACGTCTACTGGAATTTTGCCAACAGCCTGCACTCCATCGACATGGAAAAGCACCCCATGTTCTTTGGCTATCTTGCCGATTTCCGCGATTGGATTGATGATGCCGATTTCGTTGTTCGCATACATGATCGAGATAAGAATGGTCTTGGGCGTAATCGCTTTTCGGACTGCGTCAGGATTGACTAAGCCGTCTTTCTCGACAGGCAGATAGGTAATCTCGAAACCGTACTTTTCGAGGCGCTTACAGGTATCGAGAACTGCTTTGTGCTCGATCACCTGGGTAATGATGTGATTGCCTTTCTCGCGATACATCTCGGCAGCGCCCTTAATCGCCAGGTTGTTTGACTCAGTGGCGCCGCTCGTGAAAATAATTTCCTTGGGCGTCGCGCCGACCAGGCTTGCAATCTGGGCGCGCGCGTTCTCAACGGCTTCCTCCGCCGCCCAACCAAAAGCATGATTGCGGCTGGCGGAGTTACCGAATTTGGCGCCAAAAAATGGGAGCATTGCGTCGAGCACGCGCGGGTCCACCGGAGTTGTCGCGTGATTGTCCATATAAATCGGAAGCTTGATAGCCATTGCTGCTCCTAAGTCCTTAGCTCAACGAGCGTAGTATGTTGTGGCTCCCCACTCATTTGAGAAATTGTTACGGCATTGAGCACCTGAAGAATGCTCTCATTTACTCGACGCATGGGCTCCCGAATGGTGCAGCGCGGCGTCTGGTCGCAAGCACCGTGATTGGTAACGCAGGACGTAATCAGGACCGGTCCATCCACAGCGGAAATCACGTCCAACGCTGTGATTTGATCCGGATCTCGCGCGAGTTGATAGCCGCCATTGGAACCATGACGCGCTGTAACTAACCCATTCTTAGCCAGTTTTTGCAGCACCTTGGCCATCAGGGGCATCGAGATTTCGTAAAGCTCGGCGATATCGGAAGCGCTCGATGAGCCATTTGCGCCATGCGTCGCCAAATGCCTGACGGCGATAAGCGCGTAATCGGTCTTTTTGGAGAGCTTTAGCATTTCTTCTTCGGACCTCACCAGAGCAATATGCGACTGATTTGGTCGTATTTGCAATATAGCCGGTATCAGAGCGAATGTCAAAGAGATATTTAATTTCCCCTTGGCGCGGGCGATCAACCCTAGCGCGGCACACCAAGGGACCACCCATCGAAGTGATCCTCGTAAGTATTGCATATATAGGGTTTTAGGGTCCCTGGCGCGCTGATTCGTTGGCTGACCGGCGCACAAGGACGTGAACTGGTCTGCCCAAATCGGAAGAGGCTATTGCAACCAACAACAACCGCTCGGTCGCGCCGAACGTGCCCAGCTGGCCCTCAGAAGGTGCCATCAAGATTTGCCTCCGAGTGTGTGGCTTGAGCCACAACGCGCTGCTTCTAATGGGCGCGATGGTCGCGTGCTATTCTAAAACTTATGAGCTTATAAAACCGCCTTAGAGGAGGAGAGCATTCGCAATTCATTCAGAACTGCGCTAATGGTTTTTTTAGCTATGGTATTCCAGTCGCTTGGAACACAACACTTCTTTGCGCAAACCTTGAAACCGAGCGATGCAGCTGCGGAACCGGCAATCCTAGCGGGTGCCGGAGATATCACCGGATGTGAGCCGCAAGAAGGAGCGGAGGCCACCGCGAAGCTGCTCGATGAAATTCCTGGGACGATTATTGCGGTCGGCGATTTAACCTATGGAAACGCTACCGCGAGTGACTTCGAACAGTGCTACGCAAAAACATGGGGTCGCCACAAGAACCGCACGCGGCCGGTGCCTGGAAATCACGAGTACGTGATGAAGGGTGCTGCAGGATACTTCCAATACTGGAGGCAATCGGCCGGCCGGGCGGGTAAGGGCTATTACAGCTTCGATCTCGGGGCTTGGCATATCGTGGCGCTGAACAGCAACTGCGAGCAGCCGGGACTGGGCGGTTGCGACTCGGGCTCACCGCAAGAAAAATGGCTCCGTGAGGATCTGGAAAAACATCATTGGGCTTGTGTCTTGGCGTACTGGCACCACCCGTTGTTTAGCTCAGGACTGAGCCCATTTCATGCCATGCGTCCGGAAATGCGGGCAATATGGAAGGACTTGCAGAGGGCCCATGCAGACGTGGTTGTCACCGGACATGAGCACAGTTATGAGCGCTTTACCCCGCAGGACGCCGACGGAAAACGTGACATGGAGCATGGCATTCGTGAGTTCGTCGTGGGGACGGGCGGACGCAGCCATACGCCGTTCGGGCGCGTGCTTGCAAACAGCGAGGTGCGCAACGCAGATACCTACGGAATCTTAAAATTTACGCTGGATACCAGGACGTATAAGTGGGAATTCATTCCTGAAGCAGGGGAAACGTTTAGAGATTCGGGAAGTGGGAATTGTCATTAAAGTCGCCGAAACGCTTGGCATTGATTCGAATTCACAGCCTGACTCATGCGAGGTGGGTTAGAATGCGGTCGAAACGATGCGACCCACCGTTGCCATCTATCCGGGCTCGTTTGACCCGGTCACAAACGGCCACCTGGATTTAATCGAGCGCGGAACAAAACTTTTCGATCTGCTCATTGTTTCGGTGCTCAAGAATATCGAAAAGGAGCCGCTATTCACGGTGCCGGAGCGGGTGGAGATGCTGCGGGAAGTGATCCAGCCGTGGTCGAATGTTGAAGTGGACGTGTTCGACGGCCTGCTGGTGAATTACGCGAGGAGCCGAAAAGCGGGCGTAGTTCTCCGAGGGATACGCGCGATATCAGATTATGAATACGAGCTGCAGATGGCGCTGATGAACCGCAAACTGGAGCCGCGGCTTGAGACGGTCTTCATGATGCCAGCTGAAGCTTATAGTTATCTAAGTTCGAAACTAGTGCGCGAGGTCGCCAGGCTAGGGGGCGCGGTAGAGGGACTGGTACCGCGGGTGGTGGAACAGCGGCTGCGCGCGAAGGTTAATTCGGCAAAGGAGAAGTAATGCAACTCAGCGAACGAGTGAATCGCATTGCAGTTTCATCAACGGCCGCGGTGATCGCCGAGGCGGAAAAGTACAAAGCGCGTGGCGTGGATATTGTGGATTTTGGTCCGGGCGAACCGGACTTCGCAACCCCGGAGCACATCAAGCGCGCGGCGATCCGCGCTATTGAACAAAACTATACGAAATACACGGCAACAGCTGGAATTTTACCGCTTCGCGAGGCCATCTGCGAATGGCACAAGCGGGAATTAGGGTCCAGTTACGAAGCGAAAGAGTGCGTTGTCAACGTGGGCGGGAAACATGCGATTTTCAATGCAGTCAGCGCGCTGATTCAGAAGGGCGACGAAGTAATTATTCCCGCTCCTTATTGGGTGAGTTTCCCGGACATCGTGAAATTTGCCGGGGGCACACCGGTGCACGTGGAGACACACGGTTCCGATGATTTTTGCCTACGTGCAAAAGCGATCGAAGCGGCTATAACACCGCGGACCAGGATGCTAATTGTGAACTCGCCGTGCAATCCGACTGGCGGCGTATTGCCCAACGAAGAATTCGCGCAGATTTACGGGATCTGTAAGAGCCGGGGTGTGTGGCTGATGGCCGATGAGTGCTATTCGCACTTCGTGTACGCGCCCGGGAAGCCGTACTCCGTGGCGAGTATCGCCGGATCGAAGCCGCACATCATCGTGGTGGGGTCAATGTCGAAGACATTTGCGATGACCGGCTGGAGAATTGGATATGCTCTCGCGCCCCAGCCACTCATTGAGGCGATGATTAAGCTGCAAAGCCAATCTACATCAAATCCAACTTCCATTGCGCAGCATGCGGGGCTCGAAGCCATGCGCGGCTCGATGGATTCCGTGCCGGTTATGCTCGCTGAATATGCGCGACGGCGGGCGCGAGTTGTAGAAGGATTACGAGCCATCCCGGGAGTAACTTGTTCGGAGCCTGGCGGAGCGTTTTACGCATTCCCCAACGTGGCCGCACACCTCGCGAATGGTTCGGATAACGCGATCCTCCCCCGTGATTCCACCGATTTGGCTCGGCAGATACTAGAAAAGGCGCACGTCGCGCTGGTGCCTGGCGATGCGTTTGGCGCGCCTGGCTACTTGAGAATTTCGTACGCAACCTCAATCGAACGCATTGATGAAGGACTACGGCGGCTCAGACGATTCTTCAGCCGGGCGGAATCGGCTTCGTGAAGCTTGCGCCGTCGCTGTTGCAGCCCATTTTCACTCCGCGCATTTGGGGCGCACGTTCGCTAGCGCCGCTCTATCCCGAAAAGGAAAACCTTGCCGAGCCTATCGGCGAGGTTTGGCTAACTGGCCGCTCCTGCAAGTTTGCGAACGGTCCGTTTAGCGGGCGAGAATTGGGCGATGCCTGGCGCGCCATGCCGGTGGAGTGGAGGGGAAAACGGCTCCGCGACGTGCCTGAGTTTCCCCTGCTTGTAAAATTCATCTTCCCGGACGACAGGCTATCGATTCAAGTTCACCCTGATGACACCTATGCCGGCAAACACGAAGCAGCTTCAGGAGGCCTGGGCAAAACGGAAATGTGGTATGCGATCTCGGCCCAGCCAACCGCTGAGGTCCTATTGGGCTTCCAGCCCGGCGTGAGCGCTGAACATTTTCGACGGGCGGTTGCAGGCCGAAGTCTAGAGGAAACGCTGACGCACGTACCCGTGCACGCTGGCGACATTTTTTTTGTCCCCGCCGGAACACCGCACACGATCGGCCCGAAGATGGTGCTGTGCGAGGTGCAGGAGTATTCCGACTTGACGTATCGGTTATTCGATTACAACCGCGTTGATTCCAGTGGACGACCGCGTGATTTGCATGTAGAAAAAGCGCTCGCGGTCTTGCGCTTTAATGACCAACGTGGCGGAAGGGTAGAGCCCGCCAGCACAAAACATGGCGTTGCGACAGCGACCTATTTAGTGGCCTGCCGATATTTCGCGACGGAAAAATGGGAATTTGGGGGGTCTTTGGACTTCTCGACGGACACCGAGCATTTTGACTTATTGATCTTTCTCGACGGTGGCGGCAGCATTCGCTGGGATTGTGGATCGGCGGAATTCCGGAGGGCCCAGACGTGGCTCATCCCAGCCAGACTTGGCTCTTACGAGCTCGTGCCAGCAAGCGCGACGAACTTATTGCGGACCTATGTCCCCGACGTGGATGAATTCTCGCGGATAATGGCCTCGCAAGGGTTTGATGAGCAGGCACGGTCGCGAGTAGTTTTTCCATAACGACTCTGACGATGAAAGAAAATCAACTCCGCGCGCATGCTGTCATTCTAGCGGGAGGGCGCGGCACACGTTTCTGGCCACGTAGCCGCACACGCACTCCGAAACAATTGCTTAACATCATTGGCGAGCGAACCATGCTGGAGCAGACGGTGGCGCGTCTTAAACCGGTGTTTGCAGCGTCGCGGATCTGGACGGTAACCAACGACGAGCAGCTAGCGGCAGTCCGCCAGCAGCTCCCGGCAGCGTCGCGAGGACGAGTTTTAGCGGAGCCCGTCGGGCGCAATACGGCGGCAGCCATCGGGCTGGCGGCCATTCACATCCGGCACGAAGTTTTGCATAACCGCAGCAGTGCCAGAACAGCCGGGAGAACCGATGCGCTGATGGCCGTGCTTCCGGCCGATCATTACATTCAGAAAGAGAAGCGTTATCAGACAATCGTTCGCGCGGCATTAGAAGTAGCCCGGCAACCCGGGCACTTGGTGGTGCTGGGGATTCCGCCAACCCGGCCGGAAACAGGTTTTGGGTACATTGAACGTGTTGCAGCGAACCGTGGCACCGTGCACGGCGTGCCAGTATTCCCGGTCCGGCGATTCACTGAGAAACCCGAGCTTTCGTTAGCGCGGCACTATGTGAAGTCCGGAAGATATCACTGGAACGCCGGAATGTTTTTCTGGCGCGTCTCGACATTGCTTGAAAGTCTCGAGAAATTTCTTCCCACAACGTATGCAACGCTGATGCGAATCGCGGAAGCGATTGGCACGGCGCGATACCGACGGCAGCTTCGCCTTGGCTATGAGCAATTAAACAGCATCTCCATCGACTATGCGATTATGGAACCGGCGACGCGCGAGAAGAACCCCGGCACGTCAGTTTTTGTCCTGCCGGCGGACATAGGCTGGAGTGACATAGGTTCGTGGGCTGCGGTGTATGAATTGTTGGCCAAGAATGCGCTGGAGAATGTTTCAGCCGGAAAATCACTGACACTCGATGCTGCAGGAAATTATTTCTGGAGCCCTGAAAAACTTGTGGCGGCCATTGGCGTGCGCAATCTTGTGGTAGTCGAAACCCCTGACGCCTTACTCATCTGTCCGCGGGATAGAGCTCAGGATGTCGCGAGGATTGTCAAATTGCTGGAAGAGCAAAAGCGCAGTGATTTGTTGTAAACCCCGTTGCTGGCCTCCGCAAACTGAGGTCCGATACATCCACATTGGACGTTGTTGCCAATCGGGTATCGCTTATACTCACAAGGAATGATCGCTCCTAAATTTGGAACCGACGGGTGGCGTGGAGTCATCGCCGACGACTTCACGTTTGAAAACGTACGAAACGTTGCGTACTCGATTGCCCGATACGTGGTGCGCTGCGAGCAACCGGCCAAGGGCGTATTGGTCGGTTACGACAACCGCTTCGCCTCTGAGCGTGGCGCTCGCGTGGCTGCGGAAGCTGTGGCGATGAGCGGAACGCCGGTATGGCTTGCTGACAAGGCTTGCCCTACCCCGGCCATTTCGCTCTTAGTGCGCCAACGCCAGGCTGCTGGTGGAATCGTGATCACCGCTAGTCACAACCCCTATCGCTGGAATGGCGTGAAGTATAAGGCGAGCTACGGAAGCTCGGCGCTCCCTTCGATTGTTGCGGAGATCGAGAAAGAACTGGCGAGCGTTTTGCGGGATGGAGTTCCACCGTTGCCGCAACGTTCGGAATTGATTCATTCGCTCGGAGTGCACGCGCCTTATCTCGAAGCGATGGACAAACTTGTGGATTGGGAGCGTTTAAGAGCGTCCGGATTTCGTTTTGTGGTGGACCCGATGCACGGTGCGGCGGCAGGCTTGCTTCGCACTCTATTTTCCAGGCACGACGTGCATTGCGATGAAATTCGCGGTACTCGAGATCCCCTGTTTGGCGGAGTGAATCCCGAGCCTATCGAGCCACACATCGCGGCGCTCGAGCGCGCTGTGCTCAATGGAAAGTATGACGCGGGGCTTTGTGCCGACGGTGACGGCGACAGGATCGGCGCTGTCGATCGCAATGGCATGTTCGTTACGCCGCATCAGATTTTTTCCATACTGCTCTGGCACCTGCTCGGAACGCGAAAGCTCAAGGGCGACGTGGCAAAAACGTTTTCGGTCACCAAGATGATCGACAAGATCACGCAAAAGTTTGGGCGCAAGCTATACGAGGTACCCATCGGATTCAAATATATCTGCGAGCTGATGCTCGAGCGGGACATCTTACTGGGGGGCGAAGAAAGCGGCGGGATCGGAACGAGTCTTTATTTACCGGAGCGAGACGCTACGGTCGTGGCGCTGTTGCTTGCCGAAGTGATGGCCTGGCACCGCAAGACGCTCGGCGAGTTGGTGGGCATGCTGGAAAGTGAATTCGGCGAGTATCACTATGGACGCATAGATCTGGAGCTAAGAGACGGGCAGAAGGAAAAGACCAGCGCGTATTTCGCGGACCCCAAGCTCAACAAGCTGCTCAAGTGGCCGGTCATCAGACGCGAGAGTCTGGACGGAATCAAGCTGTATTTGGGTGACGCCGGCTGGGTGCTCGTTCGGGCTTCAGGAACCGAGCGCATGCTTCGCGTTTACGCTGAAATGACGCGGCCCAAAGACACGCAGCAGATTTTGAATGAAGTGAGCTCGATTGCCAGAGCGATGTAGCAGGGCCAGTTTCCCAGCCTCGCAACCTTAGGACGAACTTGTGAAACGCAGAATCTATCAGCTGGACGTTTTTACAACAAAACCTTACGAGGGCAATCCCCTGGCGGTCGTAATCGATGGCGATGGCATCAGCCAGAAACGCATGCAGGCCGTAGCACGGGAGATGAATCTGGCCGAAACCGTTTTTGTGCAAAAGCCAACGAGTGTCCGCGCACTGGCGCGCCTTAGAATTTTTACCACCAAAGAAGAGTTGCCCCTCGCGGGACATCCGGTAATTGGGACATGGTTCTTGCTTGCGGAACTTGGCGTGGTGCCGGCACAGAAAGGTAGCATCCGTATTTTGCAACAAACGGGCGCAGGAGTACTTCCGGTCGAGATCCTGTTTCGGGATGGGAAGCCACACCTGGTTATGATGACGCAGAAACCAGGCACGTTTCGCATGTTGCGTGGGTCGCGGGCAAGTCTGACGTCAGCACTCGGACTAAAGGCCAATGACTTTCATCCAAATTTGCCCGTGGAATGTGTGTCGACAGGAATTTCGAATCTAATGGTGCCGCTCAAAAGCCGCGTTGCTTTGGCAAAGATCCGAGTGAACACTCGACAGCTATATGACGTAATCAAAGGCCAGGCGACCATGGCATATTGCTTTGCGCTCGGCGCGAATGATCAAGCTTTTTCGCGGGGCATGCTCCCGTGGGAGATTTATGAAGACCCTGCGACGGGCTCAGCTAGCGGCTCCTTGGGGGCCTACCTGGTGCGCCACAAAAAGCTAAATCTAGGTGCGCGACTGCGAATTTTGCAGGGCGTGGAAATGGGGCGGCGAAGTAACATTCAAGTGGAAGTGTCCTCGGAAAATGGCAAGCTGGTGCCCCGTGTAAGCGGATCCGCGGTAACGATTCTAGAGGGAACCCTCGAAGCTTGAATAAACTCCAGCACCAGACAAAAAGAAGGGCCGGCTGCGCACTGGACGTGGGCAACCGGCCGGTTTATAGCTACCATCGCCTGCTTACTTGCCTTTGCGATCGTGACGGACATCCTTGCGATCTTTGTGAAGGTCTCTCCTATCCCTATTGATATCCCTCTGATCGTGATTGCGGTCAGCTCGGTCCTTGACCAGGTCTCGCCTGTCGTGGTTGATGTCGCGCTGATCATGATTGCGATCGACACGGTCCTTGTTCAGGTCTCGACGATCGTGATTGATGTCCCGCTGGTCGGCATTGCGATCGGCGCGATCGGCGCTGATATCTTTCTTGTCGGCTGCAACCTGAGAGCTGTTGGCCCCATATTTCCTCTCGTCGCGGGCCAGCTGCCGATTGTCCTTGTTAATGTCGCGCTGGTCGGCGTTGCGATCCCTGCGGTCCTTGTTGAGGTCCCGGCGATCGTGATTGATGTCCCGTTGATCCTTGTTGCGATCGGCACGGTCCTTATTGAGGTCCCTGCGGTCATGATTGATATCGCGCTGATCGGCGTTGCGGTCGCGCCGGTCTTTCTTGAGATCCTGCTTGTCTTTATTGACGTCTTTCTGGTCGTTCTGAACGTCGGAACTTTGGGGAGGGTTCTGCGTGCTGGGGGTCTGCGCCCAGCCGCCGACCGAAACGATACCGGCGAGGGCAAGCCCCAGCACACTGCCTTTTGCAATTTTGTGAATCATAGATGTTGGGCTCCTTGAAGTATCGGATGCATGGCCCATTTCAGCCTACAACCGTTAGAACCCTCGTCGTGATCGAAAGTTGCTCACCTATGTCCAAACCGTTAGATTTTTTCGTAGTACCAAAGTACTACACGAAAAATATCTCGGTGATGGACGTGGAAGATTCGCTTGTCGTGCCGTGGGCCGGGAATGCTCAGTGGAACTTGGGGCGGGTGCTGCGAGACCGCGCGTCTGTGCGCAGGCGATCGTCGGGCCGAACTACCATTAAGATGGCAAAAGCCAATAACATCGCCACCTTCTCCGGCGAGGGACTCGTGGTTGTTTTGGAGCAGCGTTCCAAGAGTGCGAAACAATCCTGCACTAACTGAGGGCTTCTGGCCTGTCCTCCCCTTTGTGAATAGCATCGAGGATACCATTGACGAAGGGCGCAGCATCTGCGGACGAGTACTTTTTGGCGAGTTCGACCGCTTCATTCATGATGACTTTGTCCGGCGTTTTGCGCGCGCGCAATTCATGAACTGCCAGGCGTAGAATGGCGCGGTCAATGACGGCCATCCGCTCAAGACGCCAATTTTTGGCATGACGGACCAATAGGGTGTCGATTTCTTCGGCTTCCGATACCGCGCCTTCGAAGAGCTGGTTCGCGAAGTCCCGCGTCTTTTTTTCCGAGCGCGCCGCCTTCCAGAATCCAGCTTCGATCTCAGTAGGCTGCTGATGCCCCATTTCCCACTGGAAGAGCATTTGCAAGGCAAACTCGCGTCCCTTATGGCGAAGCGACATGTCAGCGCCGCTGCCGGGTGTGCCGGACGGGAGTTTCAGGGGTTTTCGAGCCTGAGAGTTTGTGCAATAACGTGGCCATCTCGACAGCGGCGAGGCCCGCTTCAAATCCCTTATTGCCGTTTTTCAGACCGGCGCGGTCAATGGCCTGCTCTAATGTGTCACAGGTAAGAACGCAAAAAATAATCGGGACCCCAGCATCCATCTGCGCCAGCTGAACCCCCCGAGAGACTTCCGAGCAGACGTACTCGTAGTGCGATGTTTCGCCGCGCAGCACGCATCCAATGGCAATCAGCGCGTCATACTCTCCGGAGGCCGCGAGTTTTTTGGCAATCACCGGAATTTCCAATGAACCTGGCACGTGGACAACGTTTATGTTTTTTTCTTCAGCGCTAGCCTGCCCAAGGGCCGCCAGGGCGGAGGCCAGCAATCGTTCAGTAATAAAACCATTGAAGCGGCTAACGACCAGGCCAAAACGGAAGCCGGCGGCCTTCAGATCCCCGCGAACTGTCGCGGGCTGAACATTTGCGGGTTTAAAATCCTTAGCCATTTTGCAGTATGTCCATTACCGCCCCTTGAACTGAGCAGCGCGCTTTTCGAGAAAGGCGCGAGTACCTTCGCGCATGTCTTCGGTAGCACAGCAGATGCCAAAAAGGGTAGCTTCGAGGAAAAGTCCTTCTTGCAGGGGCATCTCGATGCCGCGCTCGATAGCTTCCATAGCGAACCTGACTGCCAACGGCGCCTTCTCGATGATTTTTTTGGCGAGCGCTTCCGCAGCAGGAAGCAACTCAGCCGGCTCGTAAATGTGATTGACGAGTCCAATGCGCAGCGCTTCATCGGCAGAGATCATTTCACCGGCAAGACAAAGCTCATGGGTCATCCCTAGGCCACAAAGACGCGAGAGCCTTTGCGTGCCTCCATAGCCCGGTATAATCCCCAGTTTTACTTCCGGCTGGCCAAGTCGCGCTGTTTTACTCGCGAGGCGGATGGAACACGCCAGAGCAACCTCGCACCCCCCACCCAGCGCGAATCCGTTGATGGCGGCAATGGAAGGCCTCCCCATGGTCTCGAGCAGGCGCAAAATATTTTGTCCCCACACCGAGAAGTCCTTGCCCCCCACGGGAGTCTGTTGAGCGAGTTCGTTGATATCGGCGCCCGCGATAAAAGATTTTTCTCCCGCGCCCGTGAGGATCAGCACTCCAACCGAAGAATCTGCGCGCGCATCGCACAGAATATCGCTCAATTCTTCCATTGTCCTGCGATTCAGCGCATTCAGAACTTTGGGACGATTAAAGGTTATCCACGCGATACCTTCCTTCTTTTCGTAAAGGAGGTTTTCGTAGGGCATACGATCAGGGCTCCCTTGATTGCTTCATTTTATGTCAGTTGCATGGGACGTGGCTTTTGCGGGTCAGTGTAGTCGTAGAACCCTCGCCCGGCCTTGCGACCGTTCCATCCAGCCAGCACCATGCGCTTGAGAAGCGGGGGTGGCGCGAAGCGCTGCTCTTTGAATTCGTCGAACATTATATTCGCTATGTAATAGGTGGTATCGAGGCCAACAAAATCGAGCAGAGTCAACGGGCCCATCGGATGGGCGCAGCCAAGCTTCATCGAAGTATCGATGTCCTCAATGGTCCCCACGCCTTCTTCCAACGCACGGATCGCATCCAAAATGTACGGCACAAGGAGGCGATTGACGATGAAGCCGGTACGGTCGGTGGTTCGCACCGGGTTCTTTCCCAGGCGCGTTCCGAAAGCGACCATTTCCTCAAACACTGCTGGATCGGTGGCAATGGTTCGGATGACTTCTACCAGCTTCATGACCGGCACTGGGTTAAAAAAGTGCATTCCGAGAAAACGATCAGGGCGCTTTGTAGCCGCAGCGATTTCCGTAATAGAAACAGACGATGTGTTGCTCGCAAAGATTGTTTTGGGCTGGCAGATTCTATCTAAGGCGCTAAAGAGTTCCTTTTTCGCGGGCACTTGCTCGATAATCGCTTCGATGATCAAATCTTGATTACCAAGGTCATCGAGACTCGTAGTGCCACGAAGCCGGCCGCGAATTTGGCTGCGCATTGCATCAGGCATGGATCCTTTGTCGACCAAGCGTTGAAGATTCTTTTCGATACTCGTAAGACCTTTTGCAACCAGGGCATCGCTCACCTCGCATACAACGACCTCGCAGCCGGCCTGAGCGGCAACCTGGGCAATTCCAGAACCCATCAGACCGCAGCCCACCACCCCTACTTTCTCAATGGACATAATACCCCCGAGCCAAGGAATGAATTGAGTGTAGCAGAGTGACAACTCCCCACGCGTAACCGCGGGGGCTTCTCAAGCCACGCATGAGCTAATTACCTCTACGTTGGCGCTTGAAGGCAGTGTCCCTGCCCGTTGTAAAATGACCTGTGCCGAGACGTGGTCTCGCGAAGCAATGAGACCGCAGGACCCACAAACATGCTCGCGGTCCGATAGCAGCTTGCGAACTGTTGCCCCGCATACACATGTTTGACTCGTGCCTGGTGGATGGACGGCTATGAGTGTCCTACCAGCATTTGCAGCTTTGTAAGACAACTTGGAAAAGAAGCTTGCCCATCCGGCATCCTGTACTGACTTTGAGAGTAGTCCTCCGGCGAGGCCCTGAATATTAAGGTCTTCGACGGCGACGGTTCCGAAGTTCTCAACAAGCCAGCACGACACTTTGTGATGAAAGTCGTTCCGTTGGTTCGTGATTCTGGCGTGCGCTTTCTGCAACAACAGCACGGCTTTGCGGCGACGCTTCGAACCCTTCTCGCGTCGCGTAACCCGAGGTTGTGTTTTGCGGAGTTCCGCCTGTCCGTTGCGATACCAGCGCGGATTCTCGACGGTCATTCCGTTCGACAGTACGGCAAAAGATTCCAAACCAACATCCACGCCAATTTCTATACCACTGGAAGGCAGAGCCGCAGGCTCAAATTCCACCGACAGAGTTGCGTACCACGCGCCGCATTTGCGCTTGATGGTGGTGCTCTTAATCTTGCCTTCGACCGGGCGGTGCAATTTGACCTTAATGTTGCCGATCTTCGACAAAGACAGAATGGCGCCCGTCAGTTTGAATCCGTCCGGGTAGGTGAACGAGTCAAAACGGTTCCGTCCTTTAAAGCGCGGGAAACCCGGCGTCTGGCCGCTCTTGCAGCGACGAAAGAACGCCTGGAACGCTTTGTCGAGGCGCCGCAGCGGGTCTTGTAAAGCATGCGAATAGATGTCGAGTAACTCGGTGCGAATCTCTTTGATTTCCGGTAACTGATTCTGCTGCTTGTTGTAGTTGACAGGCGTGCGGCACTTCCACGCGCCGATGCGCTCCTGCAATCCGGCATTGTATATCTCGCGGCACGCGTCGAGCGTCTTGAGCATTTGCTCCTGCTGTTTGCGGTTCGGGTAGAGCCGGAACTTGAATGTTTTGCGACTAAACATTTTTCTGGTTCTCGGTAATCTACTAGTTTAATGCCTGTTTGACCCCATCCTTAAAAGAAGGGGATTGCGCAGGCTCTTGTTCAAAGAGGGCTCTATTGCATCGCTTCTACAATGATCGCGATCCCTTGCCCGCCGCCAATGCAAGCCGTGCCCAGGCCGTAACGCATTCCTCTGCGGCGCAATTCCAGAAGCAGGGTGAGAGTGATGCGCGTCCCCGTGGCGCCTAGTGGATGACCTAAGGCGATGGCACCGCCATTCACATTGGTTTTTTCACGGTCGAGACGCAACGCCCTTTCAACCGCCAAATATTGCGGTGCGAAAGCCTCGTTGACCTCCACACGATCCATTTGTGCGAGCTCGAGTCCAGCTGCAGCCAGGGCAGCTTGCGAGGCCGGTACAGGTCCCATGCCCATTAGCCTGGGCTCAACACCCGCAGTCGCCCAAGAGACGATTCGTCCAAGGGGCTTCAAGCCTTGGTCCTTCGCTAGATTCTCGCGTGTCATGACGACAGCGGCGGCTCCGTCAACGATACCGCTAGCGTTTCCGGCAGTGACGATCCCGTCCTTACGAAATGCTGGAGATAACTTTTCAAGTGCCTCCAGTGTGGTATCCGGCCGGCGATGGTCATCTTCGGAGACGATCATCGCTTTTCGGCCTTGCTTTACGCCCACGGGCACGATTTCTTCTTTCATGTAGCATGCCTTGAAAGCGGCCTCAGCAGCCCGCTGGCTACGAAGCGCATACTCATCAGCGGCTCGTCGCGTAATCCGGTATTCCACCGCGCAATTCTCGGCCGTCTCAGCCATCGTACAACCGCAATACGGATCGAGGAGCGCCGACATCAAGCTATCTTCGAGCGCACCTTCGCCGAGACGGAAACCGCTCCGGGCCCCTCGAATCACATGGGGAGCCTGCGTCATATTCTCCATTCCACCAGCCAAGACCATTTTGGTTTCATTGAGCAGCAGGCGATGTGCGGCTTGCACGATTGCCTCAAACCCTGATCCGCATAACCGGTTTACAGTGACGGCTGGTGTTTCAATTTTTAGGCCAGCTTTCAGGGCCACATGTCGCGCACCGTAGGGTGCATCGGCGCTGGTGTGCAAAACGTTGCCGAATACCACATGCCCGACCTGGGCCGGGTCCACGCCGGCGCGGCGAATGGCCTCACGAGCAGCGCTCGCTCCCAGCTCAATGGCAGAAGTGTCCTTGAATGCGCCGGTATAGCGCATCATGGGTGTGCGAGCTCCGGCGACGATCACGACATCGCTTGGAAACATTACAGACGATCCTCTCAACGCGTGGAAACTTCGGCGGCTACTATGGTGTCCCCGCCTTTCTTGCGGGCTTCCTCCGTGCTGGCTTCGGCACGGTTCATTAGATCGGTAACAATATCCTCGTTATCGAAATCAGGGCGAGCGATGGCTTCTGCGATTCCTGCGCTGATTGTAAGCGGCGTGCTATCCCACGGGGGACGAACGGCGGTTGCGGCCTTGCGTAATTTGTCAGCAAGATTGCGCGCGCCAGCCAGCGTGGTGTCAGGCAAGATAAACGCCAGAGACCAAGAAGTGTACTTCACAGCCACATCGTTCTGGCGAACAACCGGCTGAAGGGATTTTGCCAATTGCTCCATGTGGCGCTCTACGAGGGTTTCGCCTTGGTGCCGAAGCAATTCCGGGCCGTGATCGATTTGCAGAATCGTGACTGCCAGCGGCGTGCCTTGCGTCCTGGCTCGTTCGGTCTCAGACAGAAGGCAGTCTACATAAGAGCTCCGACCGAGCAACCCAGTCCGCTCGTCAGACACGCCCATTCGACGAACCAGAGAGCGAAGCCGCGTGTGGCTGACGCTGAGCAACATCTGGTCGCCGATCGCTTGTAGGAAGTATGTTTCGTTCGGTTTCCACTTGTGAGGCTGGGCTTGCGCGACGACCAGCATACCTGCCGGGGCTTGCGTCTCTTTGTCGGTGAGCGCGACGCCGAGGGCAGTTTCCAGGCCCATTTCTTTCAAGATGGGCGCCGCTGCAGCGTCCAGAGCCAGTCCGCCCAATGAGTCGGGCACAGCTTTTTCAATTTGCGAGAGAAGAAAAACAATTTGCGCCCCGGGAGCGGGCTTGACACCAGGGGCACAGAACTCTGCCGCCATTTCAGGCGGCCTGCCGGGCGCGCCGATCACAGCCAGGCAGCGAGCGGCCTTCAAATGCGTGCCAACTTCGTTTACCGCTATATTCAACATGGCCCGCGGCGTCGGCTGGCGGTATACGGTCTGGCTGATCTCCGAAATCTTTGACAGGTCGCGCAGAGTTTCCACCGTATAGGCCCCGGTCTTCGCGACGATGGTCGCAGCGGGCTGGGCGGAAACGGTCGGAACTTCGTCCTTGCGCCTGGCCCCCGGGGGCCACCAACGCGCCAGCTCGTAGAGGTTATAAAGCCGGGCGTTGTTATCTTCTTCCCCGGGAAACATCTCAGCAATTTTCTGGAGACGCTCGACCGCCTTGCCTTGCAAAGAATATTGGAGGAAGATTTCGGTCTGCACGAGCAAATCCTCGAGGGCTTGTTGCGCGCGGCCCTCTACATTTACCACGGGAACTCTGGACGATTCATCAAGACCGCGGTCGGCGCTCGAGGCCGGCATTGCCAGTGACGCCGACTTCGCCAGGCGTGAGGCTACCCGTTGCAAGGCTGCATCCGGCGCTTTACCGCGCAGGCGCTCCATTCGCTGCTGGTTACGAAAATCGTAGGCGTCAATGTCTACGAGTTTTTCGAGAGTGTCGCAAGCCTTCTTGACCTCTCCTGCTTCCAGATAAGTGTCAAACAGCCGAACGAGAACGTCAAAATATTTGGACTCGCGATTCAGTTCGTTGTAGAGAGCGCCCCAAAACTCACCGATCAAAACCGAGGAAGAATTAGCTTCAGCAAGTCGATCCACCTGCGCAGCAAACTCACTCTCCCTATGAGTTTGAAACATGCGCTTTTTGACTTTTTGAAGAATCTCGATGGCCTTGGCATCCTGTTTGGCCTTGGCATAACGATCGGCTAAGTCGAAGAACTTGTTGTACCCGGACGTTTTTTCAGATTGCGCACGATCGAGCACGATCAGCGCTCTGTCCAGTTCCCCAGAGCGCATTAAAGCATCAGCAAAAGTCTCCAGGAATGTGGCATCGCTTTCGATACTCGAAAACGGTTCAAGGAGCTTGGCCGCAGCAATAGCGTCTCCCGCGCGAAGCTTGGCTTCCGCGTATAAGAGCGCGACGCTGCGCTCCTGCGGAGCAATGCGATAAGCCCGCTCAAATAATCCGGCTGCGTCAAGATGGTTGCCTGCCGCCGTAGCCAATTGTCCCGAACGCAGATATGCCCGCGCGGCTATGGTCGTCTTTCCGATTCGCTCAGCCGTTTCTCCAAGCCTCAAATGGCGGGTGAGATCGTCTGGATTTAACTGCGCGGCTCGTTCGTGGCAAGTGAGCGCGTCATCTTCGCGGCCGCGCTCCTGAAAGATTTCGGCTGCCAATGTGTACTGCTCAATGGCATCTTCCACACGATTTTGTTTTTGAAGCAGCATTGCGTATCGCGCCATCCGCTCGGGAGGCTGCTGCCCGCTCGGTTTCAGGAAGCGGGTGTAGATGGCGAGCGCTTTAGGCTCATCACGCGGGTCGGTTAATAGATCGAAGAGCACGCCGTAGTAGACTGCGGCTCTATCGGGTTTGTCGAGGCGCGCGTAGAGATCTCCGAGAGCCTGCGTAGCTTCCTGATGAGTGGGAGCGTCTTCGAGGACCGCCAGATAGGCTTCAACCGCGTCCTGGACCTTGTTCTTTTCCAGATAACGCTTGGCGCGGTCGAGATGTTTACTGACATCCACAGCCATGGGAGCGAAGAACTTCCTATTGGAGACTGAAACCGCACCAGCGCGGAATCATTGAACCGATCCCAAATACTATATAACGCTGGAAGCGCTTCTACAAAAGGTGTCCTGTATCCCGATGTAGAATAGAACACCGCCTTACCTCCGAGGAGCGTTGGCCAACAAGTATTTTGCTCCCGTGGACTCCTGCCGATCATCAAAGTAAGGGAGCTTAAACAGACGGTCAGCACCGTGATGTAGTCACATACTCCGACCATGCGAAAGCACAAGTTTTTCACGAATCTTGTATATCTGGGAACAGCCTTCTGCCTGATCGCAAGGCCCGTTTTGCTGACTCGCGCTCAGAGCCCCTCCTCGAATATGGCTGCTGGGCAGGATGTTCATCAGCTGGTGCGAGAAGTAATCCGCCATGAAATCGATTCCGAGGTACGCGATCATTCTTTGTGGCGCTACCGCGAGGTACATGAGGAAGGCGGTAAGCAAAAGATACTTGATGTTTGTCAGACCAAGGAAGGGGAAATTCAGCGCCTGATAGCCATAAACGGTCAACCGTTAAGTCCTAAGCAGCAACAGGCCGAGGATCAGCGTATCCAGAAATTGATAAGGCACCCAGATCAGTTCCAGCAATTGAAAAAGAAACAGCGTGAAGATGCTGACCAGATACGAAACCTGCTGAAAATGTTTCCCGAGGCTTTTAAGTTTCAACCTGGTGGTATGCAAGGGAACCTTATAAAAGTTAACTTCACTCCCAATCCAAAATTTCACCCCACCACACGGCCTGCGCAAGTGTTTCACCACATGACGGGAAATCTGGTCATAGACGGAAAAGAAAAACGTATCGTGGAAATAAATGGTCGGCTCACAGATGAGGTCAAGTTTGGTGGTGGCATCTTAGGACATTTGGACAAAGGCGGCACGTTCGCTGTAAAACAGCAGGATGTGGGCTCCGGGCATTGGGAAGTGACATCCATGGATATCAATATGAACGGTAAGGTGCTCTTCTTCAAGACCGTCACCGTTAGAGAGAAAGAAACTTATACGGATTTTCGGCGGTTACCGGATAACCTACCTCCGTCCCAAGCAGTTGAACTTCTGATAAAAGACAACAAAATAGAAAAAGCTAAGTCGTCGGATTAACCCCAGGCAATGAACTAACGGGCGCCTGCTGTTTTGCTGCCAAGCAGAACTTGTGGCAAACTGAAGTGTTTCGCGGGCACCATGAATTCCCACACAACGCTGCGGTCGTTTGACCGTTTTGTGCGGCTGATTTTCGTAATGCCCAGACTGACAGTTTAATGGATCCCCAGTTCATTAGGAATTTTTGCATCATTGCGCACATCGATCACGGCAAGTCTACACTCGCCGATCGTCTCCTTGAACTGACGGGCGCATTGACCGAACGGGAAATGACCGCGCAAGTTCTCGATTCGATGGACCTTGAGCGCGAGCGTGGCATCACGATCAAAGCCAAAAGTATTCGCCTGTCTTACCAGGCGCGCGACGGACAGACGTACCGCCTGAATTTGATTGACACGCCCGGGCATGTGGATTTCTCGTACGAGGTCTCGCGCGCCCTCTCTGCCTGTGAAGGCGCTCTGCTAGTCGTCGATGCCAGTCAGGGCGTTGAGGCGCAAACCGTGGCGAATACATTTCTCGCGGCGCAGCACAATCTGACGATTATCCCTATCATTAACAAGATCGATCTGCCGGCGGCGCAGCCCGAACAGGTTCGCGAGCAGATCGAGAGCGTACTCGCGATTGCGGCAACTGACGCGCTCATGATCAGCGCGAAAAGTGGAATTGGCGTCGAAGAAGTGCTCGAGGCCATCGTCAAACGCGTTCCGCCACCGAAGGGCAGCGATACGGCACCTCTTCGCGCGCTCATCTTCGATTCCTGGTTCGATCCCTATCGAGGTGCAGTCGTGCTGGTCCGCGTAATGGAAGGCCGCATGACGAAGGGAACAACAATTCGGCTGTGTACCAACAATGAAGTATACGAAGTCGAGGCCCTCGGAGCACTCACACCGAAGCCGGTTGTTCTAGAAGAACTGGCGGCCGGCGACGTGGGCTTTGTTATCGCCAACATCAAACGGGTGGCTGAGGCTCGAATGGGAGATACGGTTGTCGAGGCCGATCGCCCGGCATCCGCGTTGCCCGGTTTTGAAGCCATCAAGCCGATGGTTTTCGCCGGACTTTATCCGGTTTTGGCCAGCGATTATGAGCCGCTACGCGACGCCCTTGGTAAATTACAGTTGAACGATGCGGCATTTTTCTACGAACCGGAAAACTCGGTGGCGCTGGGATTCGGCTTTCGCTGTGGCTTTCTGGGATTGCTGCACATGGAAATTGTACAAGAAAGGCTTGAGCGCGAGTTCGGGCTCAACCTGATTACGACTGCGCCGAGCGTGCGGTACAGAATTTCGACAACCGGAGGGGCAACTGTAGAAGTGAATAGCCCGACGAAATTTCCTTCACCGGGTGAAATTGCGAAAATTGAAGAGCCGATTATCACCGCAATGATTATCACCGCCGAGGATTCCGTTGGAGCAATTTTGCAACTGTGCGAGGAGAAGCGCGGCACCCAAAAAAACTTTGAATACCTCTCGCCACAGCGGGTAATGCTGACTTACGAATTGCCGCTCAACGAGATCGTGCTGGATTTCTACGATCGACTAAAAAGTGTTTCGCGCGGTTATGCTTCGCTTGATTATCACCTGGCAGGCTACACCGAAGCCGATCTCGTGAAACTGGACGTGCTAGTGGGTGGCGAACCTGTCGATGCACTGGCACTGATTTGTCACCGCGAACAATCCTACGAGCGTGGCCGCGAGCTGGTGTCGCGCCTTCGCAAATTAATCCCGCGTCAGATGTTTGAGGTGCCAATTCAAGCCGCGATCGGGAGCCGCGTGATCGCACGCGAAACCGTTGCGGCGATGCGCAAAAACGTCTTGGCTAAGTGTTATGGTGGTGACATATCGCGCAAGCGCAAGCTGCTCGAAAAACAAAAAGAAGGTAAGCGGCGAATGAAGCGTGTCGGCCGCGTTGACATTCCGCAAGAGGCGTTCCTGGCCGTTCTCAAGGTGGCATCGACGGTCGACGACTGATCAATCGATGGTCTAACTTTTCTTTTTTACTTCCGTAGTGAGAAGACCGCGAGCGAGCTGAATGGAGACCGTATCTCCAACGGAGACCTGCTCCGCGGAGCGGAGCACATTTCCGGCGTGATCGTAAGCGATTGCAAAACCCCGTTCCAGAATGCGCAAAGGACTGCGTTCCTCGAGTTGCAGGCGGAGTCTCTCCAGGCGCTCGCGCTTCAGTCGAATCTGCTGCTCGATTCCCAAGTTGACCTCGCCGGTGTGTTTCTCAAGGTGCAAACGCAGGGAAACGACTCGCGAACCGAGATCGAAGGCAACAACCCGTGTTTTCGCAATTGTGAAGCGGCGCCGGGCAAGCTCCAGACGCCCGCGCAAGCCACCCGCGAGCTGTGCGGTTAGATCATCGGTACGCTGGCGAGCTTGGCGTAGCAGGTCCACGGGACGCCGGAAGCCACGATGGGCCGCGAACGTCTGGAGACGGTGTTTGTAATGGAGAAGTGCATAACTCATTCGCTGCGCAAGCGACCGGCGAAGATCGGCGATATGTTTATCGAATTCGCGGCGTGTTTGCACCACCAGCTCAGCGGCCGCTGAGGGCGTTGATGCTCTGACGTCAGCGACAAAATCGCAGATGGTGAAATCAGTTTCGTGGCCGACGCCGGAAACGATTGCGATCGACGACGCTGCAATCGCGCGCGCAACACTTTCTTCGTTGAAGGCCCACAAGTCTTCGAGAGAGCCGCCGCCACGCGCAACGATCAGTACATCAACTGATTTCTTCTTGTTAAAAAAGGTTAGGGCCTCGACAATTTCTGCAGCGGCACCCTGCCCCTGGACGGGCACAGGATACAAGGTGATGCAAACGCCGTGAAACCTCCGCCGCAAGATGCGAACCAGGTCGCTGACCGCAGCTCCGTGCGGCGATGTGATCAGACCAATCCGCCGTGGCAACAGAGGCAGCCGTTTTTTCCGTGCGGGATCGAATAAGCCCTCGGCTTCGAGGCGCTTCTTCAGCTGCTCGAAAGCACCTTGAAGCGCACCGAGTCCTACCGGTTCGATGTGTTCTACATAAATTTGATAGTCGCCGCGTGGCTCGTAAACGCTGATTGAGCCGCGCACCGTCACGTGCAAGCCATCTTCCGGTCGGAATTTCAGCAGGCGAAACTGATTGCGAAACGAAATGCAACGCACCTGAGCTTTCGCGTCCTTCAACGTGAAGTAGAAGTGGCCGGACTGCGCTTCCTTACAATTGGAGATTTCACCCTCGACCCAAATATCACTGAAATGGCGTGCGAGCTGATCGCGGATGCGTACCGTCAATTCCCGGACTGACCAGATCTTGCGTTCGGGAGCGAGATTAAACTGGAACTGTGTCATTGGTATTTAACGCCTGAAAAGGGAAATCAGCCAGACCAGCAACGTCAATCCAATGCTTACAATAGCGCAGGTCACGATAGGAAAATAGATTGTCGAATGCTCACCGCGGTGGACGATGTCACCAGGTAGCCTGCCTAAGCGCAAAGGAAGCTTCCCTTTGAAATACAGGAAAGCTCCCACGAGCGCCAAAATCGCCCCTACAAGAAGCAGCAGGCGGCCCAATTCGCGTAAGGAGTCCACAGGAGATATGTTACACGAACAAACCTCTTAAGGAATGGCCGCCACGGTTGGTTGCTGGCTTGGTCAGATTAATTCGCGCCCGGCAAAGAAGTAGTTCATCTCAAATTGGGCGGTTTCAGGCCCATCGGAGCCGTGCGTACAATTGTTCTGAATACTGGTGCCAAGATCGCGCCGGATTGTGCCTGGCTCAGCCTTGGTAGGATCAGTTGCGCCCATGGTCCCGCGCCATTTTGCGATTGCCCCATCGGCTTCGAGCACCAGAGCGATGATTTTTCCGGAACTCATGAAATTCGTGAGCTCACCAAAAAACGGCCTGGCTTTGTGCACAGCATAAAATCCTTCCGCTTCCGATTTCGTTAGCCGCATGGATCTGATTGCGACGATCTGGAAGCCAGCCTTGTGAATTCGCGAAAGAATCTGAGCGGCTAGGCCGCGCTCGACGGCATCGGGTTTGACGATTGCAAAAGTGCGTTCAAGAGCCAAGAGGAAGCCTCCGTGAAGGGCAATTGAGAATGAATCGCCGTTAACTTGGTGCCGCTTTTCCTAGAACTGCGGCCAACGTATGACCGATTTCTGCGGGGCTTTGCACGGTGTGAATCCCGGCGGCGCTCATTGCGGCGTATTTGTCTTTCGCTGTGCCCTGTCCTCCGCTGATAATTGCGCCGGCGTGGCCCATCCGTCTGCCGGGTGGCGCAGTTTGCCCAGCGATGAAGCCGAAAACTGGTTTCTTGACGTGCAGCTTAATAAATTCTGCGGCACGCTCCTCAGCGTTGCCACCTATTTCGCCGATCATTATGATCGCCCGTGTGTCGGGATCCTCGTTGAAGAAATAAATTGCATCGAGAAATGAAGTGCCGATGATCGGGTCGCCGCCAATACCGATACAGGTCGATTGCCCGATTCCGAGCCGCGTAAGTTGGTCGACGGCTTCGTAAGTCAGGGTGCCGCTTCGGCTCACCAGGCCTACGTGGCCTTGTTTGTGGATCCGCCCCGGCATGATACCTATCTTGCATTTTCCCGGAGAAATAATTCCGGGACAATTCGGGCCGATAAGGCGTGTGCGCGATTTGTCTATGGTTGCAGCGACGCGAACCATATCGATCGTCGGAATGCCTTCGGTGATGCAAATAACCAGCGGCAAAAGCGCATCGGCAGCCTCGAGAATGGCGTCAGCAGCAAACGGGGGTGGCACAAAAATAACCGAAGCTGTTGCGCCGGTTTCGCGCGCGGCATCTGCAACGGTGTTGAACACCGGACGATCGAGATGTTTTGTCCCGCCCTTTCCAGGCGTAACTCCTCCAACGACCAGCGTCCCGTACTCAATCATCTGTTGAGCGTGAAAGGTCCCTTCGCGTCCGGTAAATCCTTGAACGATGACACGCGTTTTTTCGTTTACCAAAACACTCATCGCGCACCTCCGGCGAGCGCGACGGCTTTTTCTGCGCCATCTTTCATCCCATCAGCGATACCGAAATTTAGGCCCGAATCGTGCAGAATTTTCTTGCCTTGCTCAACATTGGTGCCTTCCATGCGAACGACTACAGGAATTTTCAGTTGCAGCTCGTGGGCTGCGGCGACCACTCCATTGGCGAATACATCGCAACGCAAGATACCGCCAAAAATATTGATGAAAACCGCGCGCACACCCGTGTCCGTAACCAGAATCTTAAACGCATTTTTGACCTGCTCGGCTGAAGCACCGCCTCCCACATCCAGAAAATTCGCGGGCGAGCCCCCGGATAGCTTGATGATGTCCATGGTGGCCATAGCCAGACCAGCCCCGTTCACCATGCAGCCCACGCTGCCATCAAGCTTGATGTAATTCAGTCCAAATCTTGAGGCCTCGACTTCCAGCGGGTCCTCCTCGCCCAGGTCACGCAGCTCGCGAATGTCTTTGTGGCGGAACATGGCGTTGTCATCAAAGGCCATCTTGGCATCCAGGGCAACAAGACGTCCATCGCCAGTCAGAACGCAGGGATTGATCTCCAGAAGCGAGGAATCTGTTTCCAGGAAGGCGCGATACAGCGCTTGAAGAAATGGCACGGTGTTGCCCACGGCTTCGGAAGGCAAACCCAGACCGAACGCAATCTTGCGCGCTTGATAAGGCTGCAATCCGACAGCGGGATGGATCATCTCGTGCAAAATGGCAGATGGGTTTTCTTTGGCCACTTCTTCGATTTCTATGCCACCAGCGGAACTGGCCATAAAAACGGGCACGCCGGCAGCACGGTCAACTAGCAAGCCGAGGTATATCTCCCGCTTGATGTCGAGTCCTTCTTCGATTAGCAGGCGCTTAACGATCCGCCCAGATGGTCCCGTCTGAGGGGTAACAAGATTCATGCCGAGAATTTTGCCAGCCAGCTCGGCAGCCTCATCGGCGGACCGAGCCAGTTTCACGCCTCCAGCTTTCCCTCGGCCACCGGCATGGATTTGTGCTTTGACGACCACGACCGGGGTGCCAAGTCGAAGCGCCGCCTGACGGGCTTCTTCTTTCGTGAGCGCAACTTCGCCACGAGGAGTCGTTACACCGTAGCGCTTGAGAATAGCTTTGGCCTGATACTCATGAATCTTCATCGGTGACCTATCAGTGCTAGAATTTGCGTTTACACAAAGCCAGCAGTTTACTCGCAACGCCCCAGGGGAGCAAGCGAGAGGCTGTTTGTGACGCCGCATATGAAGGAACAGTGCACAAAATGCGGCCCTGGTCTCGCCCATGGCCAGGCCTTCGCGTGCTCGTATGAATGCACGTTTTGCGCGAACTGTACCGCGACTTGGACTCAGGTCTGCCCGAATCGCCGGGCTGGTCAGCTGCCAGGCCTCGGCGAGAGCTCAAGGCTTCGTAAATTGGGCTCCTCGGTCATGGCAGCAATACACACATCTGATTGGATCCGCCAATGATTTCGACTCTCATCGAACATTTAGAACGCGGCGCTCGGCTGACGCGTGACGAGGCTGAAGCCACCATGGAGGAACTTCTTTTGGGTCGCGTTCCTCACGATGACATTGTGCACCTTCTGATCGCGATGCGCTCCCGCGATTACGTTATTGATGAGGTCGTCGGATTCGCCACCGCGATGCGGCGGCATGCGCAACCGATTTTTTCCAGCACTTGGCCTGCTCCTGCAACGCTCGTGGATACTTGCGGTACCGGAGGCGACGGCTTAAATACATTCAACATTTCGACCGCCGCGGCATTCGCGGTAGCTGCCGCCGGAGCAGCTGTCGCCAAACATGGCAATCGCGCTATCAGCTCGAAATGCGGATCGAAGGAGGTCCTGGAAGCGCTGGGGGCACGCACGGAAATACCCCTTGAAAGAGTAGGTGCGTCCATTTGTGAGGTGGGCTTCGGGTTTTTGTTCGCTCCGGCGGTGCATACCGCGATGAAGCATGTGATGGCAGCGCGGCGTCAGCTTGGTGGCCGGACGATTTTCAACTTGCTCGGTCCGCTGACCAATCCTGCAGGAGCTTCGGCTCAAGTGCTCGGCGTATTTTCCGCTGAGCTTGTCGAGCTGGAGGCCCGGGCACTGGTTGCGTTGGGAGTAGCTCACGCATTTGTGGTTCACGGTATGGAGGGCCTCGATGAAATTTCTCTCAGCGGAGAAACTCAGATTGCCGAAGTACGAGATGGCAACGTGAGGCTCTTCCGTATTGTTCCGGAAGATTTTGGTCTAGAGCGCGCGCCGCTGGAGGCCTTGCGCGGAGGCAATGCCGAAACCAACGCTGCCATGATTCGACAGATTTTCAATGGCCAGCCCGGCCCTCCGCGGCATATCGTGCTGGTCAACGCCGCGGCGGCGCTCGTCGCAGCGGGGCTGGTCGGCGATTTCCGCGAAGGGGCGAGCTGCGCGGCGAAACTGATTGACTCCGGCGCGGCCCATGCTAAGCTTGCCGAGTTCGTAAGTTTCACGAATCAGTGATCCCCGATTTGTTCTTCTTCAGGCTTTAGTATTTATGAATATCGCTTAGTCGCTTATTCGATAAAACTTAGGAGGTATTCCATGCAACCTGAACATGCAACGATTCTGCGAAACTTCTGCATCTCGACAATGGAGGGAGAAACAAAAATCACGCGCAAGGTGATTGCGGCCATTCCGGAAAGCAATCGCGAGTACAAACCAGATCGCAACGCTCGGTCGGCATTTGACCTGGCATGGCACCTGGCCCATAGCGACATATTTTTTCTCGAAGGCATTGCCAATGGGCAATTCGCAATGGGCGACAAAAAACCGGATGAGGTCAAAACGATCGCCGACATTTTGACCTGGTACGACAACAAACTTCCAGAATCCATTGCAAAAATAAAAGAAATGCCCGCGGAAAAGCTTGCGCAGAACCTAAACTTCTACGATGTCTTCAATCAACCCGCGGTAACTTACCTGATGTTTCAGAACAACCACGCAATTCATCATCGCGGACAGCTTGCGACTTATTTGCGCCCGATGGGCTCAAAATGTCCCGGCATCTACGGTGGCAGCTTTGATGAGCCTTTCCAGGCAGCGGCGAAAGCTTAGTTGTGGTTGACTGAGGATCCCTGAAGCGCAAACGTTACGAGCGTTTCTTTGGCCCGTCCCGAGCATTTGGACGGGCCAAAGATTTTATTCCTGCTGCTGAAGAGCGCGGACAGCGAATGCGAAGGATGCCAGCGTGAACAATAGGAACGCCACACCTTCGATTCCCACGAGTCGCGCGTTTCCCAATCCGATTGATGTAAAGCGCAACCAGTCGATCTCCCACGTAATAGGATTGAAGATTGCTACCTTACGAAACCAAAGCGGCAGCGGCGCGAGAGGGTAAAACATTGAGCTCGCGAAGAGGAACACAAAATAGAAAATCGAGGTCACGCTATTGAAGACGTCGTTGCGCCGGGTTCTCAGCGCAAAAATTGCGTAGAAGAAAAACCAGCCGGCCGTCCCTACGACGACGCCCGCGAACAGCAGTGGCAACAAATCCCAGCGCACTCGGATCCCCAGCAGCAAACGGCCCAGAGTCACCGTAATTCCCGCTTGAAACACACCGATCAGCACGTTGAACATGACCTTGCCCAACAGATATTCTCCCCGGCTCAGCGGGTACGTGAGCATCTCGTAGAAGATGCCGTTATCGCGGTCCAGAAAAAATGACCATGCGGTGTTCGAGGCAATGCCGAAGCTGGCCATGCCAAGCACTCCAGCAAGGAAAAATGCGTTGTAGTCTACTCCAGCAGATTGCATCGGCGACCCCAGCGCCGAGTTGATGCCGACGCCGAACACCAGCATGTAGCATAGCGGATAAAACAAATCCCAAAAGATAAAGGTCAGGTTTGTCGAGCGAATTTTTCCTTCGCGATAAAATACCGCCGCAATGGCAGCCATGGGTCATCTCCCTTGTGTGAGCTCCACAAAAACATCTTCCAGGCTGGCCCCGTTCACCTCGACACGCAAGACGCGGCGATTACGGGCCAGTTCTGTGACGATTTCCATGATGCGTCCTTCTTCCACCTTGAAGGCGACTTCGATCGTATTCTGATCAACATGTGTGCGCAGCGGGCTAAGTCGTGCAAGCTCGGCGTCGATTTGCTCGGGCAAATGGTCAAAGGTCATGGCAACTTCATACACCCCCTGCGAGAGCAGTTTGAGAGCATTCAAATCACCATGAGCCACCTGTTTCCCCTTGTTCATGATGAGGATATCGTCGCAAAGCTCTTCGGCCTCGCTGAGGATTTGCGTTGTCAAAACAATCGTGCGGCTCTTGCGGGCTTCATCGCGCAGGTGGCCCATGATCTCGCGCTTGAGCAAGGGGTCCATGCCTGTGGAGAATTCGTCAAGAAAAAGAATGGGCGTGTCGACCATAAATGTCTTGGCAACCTGAACGCGGCGGCGGAACCCTCCGCTCAAGTCCTGCACTTTTCCGTCGGCGTAAGCACTTAAGTGAAAGCGCTCCATAACTTCGCCTGCGCGGCGCAGTGCGGGATCACGGTCTATCCCGTGAAAGCGCGCGAAGGTGAGCAAGTTATCGCGGACATTCAAAAACAGTTCGATGGCAGTCTCCTGTAAAACGGTTGCAATACGGCGCCGAACCTCGAGTGGCTTCTTCACTACGTCGAAACCGAGCAGGCGCGCTGCTCCTCCCGTCGGTCGACTCAATGTAGTCAACATCCGTAGCATCGTTGATTTGCCGGCCCCGTTTGGCCCCAACAAACCAAAAATAATTCCCTGGGCCACACGGAAGCTCATACCGTCCACGGCACGCACCGGCTCACGGCCGCGCGCATGGTAAACTTTCACGAGATTTTCAACTTCGAGCGCAGGGGATAGCATGGTGACCTCGATGAGCCGCTTGCGCGGGGCGCAGGCAAACCTGCTTCGTAATGAGTAAGAAACGTTGAAGCGGAGACGCCGCCAGGGGCGTCAGTGAGAATGAATCATCAGCAGTGGCAACGCAGACTGGTCAAGCGTTTCCACTGCCGTGTGAGGAGGGTTGTTTGATGCGCATAGGTATCCTTCTTTTCTTGATGGCGCAAGTACCTTATCCAGTGCTGGCGCAGAAGTCAAGCGCGCCATTGCCCCAACAAGTCGCTCAGGAAGTACGTTCGTACCGGTTGGCCAATGAGGGCCGGATCGTGCGCGAACTCGTCGAGCTTCTTTCGATTCCCAATGTCGCCAGTGACGCGGCAAATATTCAACGTAATGCCGATAAGCTCATCCAGATGCTGGAGGCCCGCGGCATCGAAACGCATCCCCTCCCGATCACCGGACGCGGACCAGTGATCTTCGGCAAGCTTTCGGCCCCGGACGCGAAGCGCACCGTCATTTTTTATGCCCACTATGATGGGCAGCCAGTGGACCCCGCGGCCTGGACCGACGGCAAGCCATTTGAGCCAGTCCTGCGAACAAATTCAATTGCAGCGGCTGGCAAGGCGATTCCCTTCCCTGGACCAGCGGCAGATACGCAGGTTACCTACAGCGACGACTGGCGAATTTACGCGCGGTCGGCATCGGACGACAAATCACCGATTGTGGCATTGCTTGCGGCTCTTGACGCGTTGCGCGCGAAAAAGATTCCGCTGCGTGTCAATTTGAAGGTCATTCTCGATGGTGAAGAGGAAGCGGGATCGCCGAATCTCGAGCACACCTTGCTGGCGCACCGAAATTTGCTTGGCGGAGACTTATTGATAAGCGCCGATGGCCCGGTGCATCAATCCGGAACAGCTCTGATTGCTTTCGGAAACCGCGGGGTCGCCGATGTGAGTCTCACTGTTTATGGGCCAATCCGCGCACTGCATAGCGGGCATTATGGAAACTGGGCGCCGAACCCGGCGTTTGCATTGGCGCGTCTTTTGACATCGATGAAAAACGCCGAAGGCACAGTGCTGATCGACGGATTTTACGATGATGTGCTTCCGCTCAGTGGGCTTGAGAAGAAAGCGCTCGACGAAATGCCCGATAACGATGCCGAGCTGATGCGTCAGCTGGAATTCGTACAACCGGAAGGTGGCGGCAAGAAGCTGGTCGAGCTCATTAACCTTCCATCCTTGAACATTCGCGGCATTCAAAGTGCATACGTGGGTAACCAATCGCAGAATGTCGTGCCCCAGGAGGCCGAAGTTTCACTCGACATGCGTCTAGTGAAAAATATAGACCCGCGGAAACAATTCGACAGGCTAGCGGCACACGTTCGCCATCAAGGCTTTTACGTAACTGACAAGGAGCCTACGCGCGAGGAACGGCTCAGTCATCCTCATGTGGCCAAGTTGGTTTATGGTGGCGGCTATCCTGCTTCGCGTACACCGATGAACCTTCCCGTAGCAACAAAATTGACGGAAGTGGTCGAGGGAGCGGTAGGTCGACCCGTTGTTAAAATGCCGACGATGGGCGGAAGCGCACCAATGTATATTTTCGAAGATCTACATTTGCCGGTGATCGGCGTTCCGATCGTTAACTATGATAATCATCAGCACAGCTCGGATGAAAATTTACGCCTCGGACAATTCTGGCGCGGCATCGAGATTTACGCAGCCATTCTCGCAGGCTTGCAGTGGTAGACAGACCCGCTCATAAAGTGAGGAAGTTACTGAGGATATTCATCCCCACGCCCGTCAAGATGGATTCAGGATGGAACTGCACTCCTTCGACGCGAAGCTTCTTGTGACGCAGACCCATGATAATGCCGTCTTCGGTCTCGGCAGAAATTTCAAGCTCACGCGGCAAGCTCTTGCGTTCCACGATTAAGGAATGATAGCGGGTAGCCACGAAACGTCGCGGTAGCTTGCGAAAAATCGTCTTGCCGTCATGAGAGATTTCGCTGGTCTTGCCATGAAAGAGTTTTGGCGCGCGGACAATGCGCCCACCGAACGCGGCGCCAATGGCCTGATGACCAAGGCAGACACCGAGGATCGGGATTTTCCCCGCCACACGCTCGATCAGCTCCACGGAAATGCCTGCCTTCTGGGGCGTACCGGGCCCTGGAGAGATGATGATTCTTTCTGGCTTTCGGCGAGCAACTTCATCCACCGAAATTTTGTCGTTACGCCAGACCTCGACCTGGCAACCGAGTTGGCCAAGATACTGCACCAGGTTGTAGGTAAACGAATCGTAATTATCGAGGACAAGGATCATTTTGCGTTTTGGGCTCGGTGCGCAGTTTCAAGCGCAACGATCACCGCCCGTGCCTTGTTTACCGATTCCTGGTATTCGCCTTCAGGAGAAGAGTCTGCCACGATGCCGCCGCCTGCCTGCACATGGGCCATTCCATTTTTAGCTACCATCGTTCGCAGGGCGATGCACGAATCCAGATTACCTGAAAAATCGAGATAAAGTATGCCCCCGGCATAAAGTCCACGCCGCGTTTGCTCCATCTCCTCGATAATTTCCATGGCGCGCACCTTCGGCGCTCCGCTCACGGTGCCTGCCGGAAAACAAGCCATAAGGGCGTCGAAACAATCTACATTTTCGCGCAAGCGGCCATGGAGACTCGACACCAGATGCATCACGTGGGAATAACGCTCGACAGTTAGAAGTTTTTCAACGTGCACTGAGCCGTATTCGCAGACTCGCCCCAAATCGTTGCGCCCGAGATCAACGAGCATAATGTGTTCGGCCCGCTCCTTGGGATCTGAGGACAGTTCGCTTTCCAAGCGCTGATCCTCTTTTTCATCGCGGCCACGCGGACGAGTGCCTGCAATAGGACGGTAGAAAACATCGCGTCCTTGCACCTTTACAAGCATTTCAGGGGAGCTGCCGACGACTGAAATCTCACCCAGCCGTAGAAAAAACATGTAGGGAGAAGGATTGAGTGCGCGTAATGCGCGGTACACCTCGAAAGGGTCGGCATCGGTCCGCGCCGAGAATCGCTGGCTGAGCACAACCTGGAAGATGTCGCCGGCACGAATGTATTGCTTGGCCTTTCGCACCGACGCGAGATACTCGCCTCGACTAACATTCGCCGTGACGCGCAACTGGGCTGGCTTTTTCGCTTTTCGCTTTTTCTTGACCGGACGCGCAGAAGTTTCAAGGGGTTTGTCGAGTGCGCCCCGTATCGTGGCGATCTCCCGCGCCGCGGCATCATATTTAGACCGAAGGCTGCCAGCCCCATTGGTGTGGACGTTACTAACAATCCAGATGCGCTGCCGCACATGATCGAACGCAACCACGCTTAGATAGAACATCATCATGGCGTCATACTGGCCAATGTCGTCTTTCAGCCTCGCGGGCAGATGCTCGGTCAGGCGAACCATGTCATAAGAAAAGTACCCGATGGCCCCGCCGACAAACGGAGGCAGGCCGGGAAGCCGCACAGGACGGTATCGGGTCATGCGATTGCGCAAAAACTCGATGGGATGGCACTCCTCCCAGAGCAAACGACCTTCGCTTTCCAGCACGCAAGCGTCTTTCGCATAGCGGAAAACTTCGCGGGGATTCGCTCCCACAAACGTATAGCGCGCTATCTTCTCGCCACCTTCCACGCTTTCGAGTAGAAATGCGTAGCGCGCTCCCGAAGCGAGTTTCAAATAAGCGGAGACAGGGGTAAGCAGGTCGGCAGCAACGGTCTCATATACTGGAACGAGATTTCCGCTCCGAGCGAGTTTGCAGAAGGATTTGTAATCGGGCTGAATCATCGTGCAGCCCTGGGCCGGGCCTGCGCTCTTTCTTCTTTGCGCAATAGTGAAACGACAGCGCTTCGCATGGCATCCTCGGGCGGACGCAACCCAGTCCAAATTTCCCATTGCCATCTGGCTTGGGCGAGAAACATCTCCACACCGGAAATGGCGATAAGACCCCGGCGACGAGCTAGCTCGAGCAACCGAGTTTTCATCGGCCGATAAATGAGGTCCATCACAACTCGACAGTTTAACTCGCCAGCCGCCAGTGGAGAAACATTGGCACGCGGAAACATGCCGACCGGCGTTGCGTTAATGATAGCGTCGAAGAATTCGCGACGCAGTTGGCGCCGCGAGATAGCCTGCCCGCCGATCGCACGCGCCAATGCACGAGCCCGCGCAGGGCGCCTAGCGCACACGAAAACGGACGCCCCCGCCTCCGCAAGCGCAAAGCCCGCCGCACGCGCTGCTCCGCCCGCGCCAAATAGCAGAATCCGGCTGCCAACCAATCCGATGCGGCCTTCCAAAGCCTCGAGTACGCCCGCATAATCAGTGTTGTAGCCGTACAATTTGTGCCGACGCACCAAGACCGTATTGACAGCGCCGATCTTCGCTGCCAGCGCATCACAATCATCAAGATAACGCATGATCGCGTGCTTGTGCGGTAAGGTGACGCTGAATCCGCCGATGCCCAGCCGCGCAATCGCGCCAACAAAGTCCCGCAGATCATGCACAAGAAACGGCAAATAAACAGCATCAATCCGCCGTGCCTGAAACGCGGTGTTGTGCAGCACCGGCGAAAGGGAGTGCCCAACCGGATCGCCAATGACACCGTAAACTCGAGTTCCGCGGCCAATCTTGTCTACACGAAACATTTTGCGCATATCCTCGAGGGCGTATTGACCCGGGGCGGTATCCTGTTCAACCGGCGCGTAGGTCAGCGCACTGCCTTCGCGTGTCGCAAGAACCCGCAACGGCGCGCATGTTTCCCCCATGGGAACGGCAACCACATTGTGCTGGCCACGCGCGAGTGATAACACGCGGATTCCTTCCGCTAGAGTTTTTGCCTGTGTCGCCACTTTAACGGCGTTCCGGTCACTGCGCTTTATACGTTGCAGTGCCGCTCGTTTGGCAACGAGATCTCGCGGCGTCTTTTGAAAATTGTGAAAAGAAAGAAGGATTTTTGCTGGCGTCAACAATGCTCGCATGGTCCCCCGCGGAAGCTGGACCGCTGTTTCGATTCCAACGTCGCACCAGGTACAACCAGCCCTAACCGCGCGCTCGAGTACAAACAACTCTTGCGCGACATCTCCAGCAAACTCGCCGCCCGCTTCGAGCCTCCGACAGGTTGCAAGGATGGTCGCGCGAAACTCCTGGCGTTTAAGCCAATGAAGAAAGCTGCCACGTTCAGCGTCGTTTGCAAGCCAATCGAGCCGCACCTCGGCTATGCTTGTCTCGCGCAGGGCTCGTCTGAGCTGCCGGGCCATTTCCGCGGCAGTTGTGCCAGCTACAACAGCACACAGTCGACCGTCGCCAAATAGAAAACTACGCCTCAATACATCCTCACATTCTCCCGGTCATCGGGGGACTGGGGCTTTTACCATGCGGTTACAAATGTGTAAAGCGCTCTCTCAGCTTGTCTTGACGCCTCTCCGAGCCTTTGTTACGGTCGATGGAAGAGCCCACGAACACATGCGGGCTGTTATCCTTGAAGGAGCGTAAGATGCGTGCGAAGACTTTCTATTTGGGTTCCCTCGTACTGATTGCTGCTGGAACATGTGCCGCTCAAGTGTCGCCGAAAGCCCCTAGCTATTCCGAGCTATACTGCTCCGGTCAGGTTGTCACTCCAAAGCTGCCTGCCGATTCCTACCTGATTTCGGGTGAGCAATCCAAAGAAAAACTGGTGTTTGCCACCGGCGATTACGTCTATATCAATCACGGAGCCACTAAAGGCGCACGGGTGGGCGATGAATTCCTCATCATGCGCGAAGTGACGGAGCCCTTGAAGGTCAGCTGGAATAAATGGCAAAAGAAATTGACTCCAGCCATGGGCACGATCTATCACGATTTGGGCCGCGTCCGCATTGTGAACGTGTTGCCAAAAACTTCGATTGCCGAAGTCGTATTCGCCTGTGACTATTTGCAGCGCGGCGATCTGGCCCGTCCTTTCCAGGAGCGCCCGGTGCCCACGTTCAAGGAAGCCCCCTCTACCTTCGACCAATTCGCCCCGGTAAGCGGCAAACCGGTCGCCATGATCGTCCAAATGCATGACTTCGTGCAAGGCGGCGGGAATGGCTCTGTGGTCTACGTGAACTTGGGTATCAGGCAGGGTGTCAAAATCGGCGATTACATCCGCGCTTTCCGATATCAGGGGACGCGCGCGGAGTTTACCTATCAAACCGAAGGTTTTGAGTACAAAATGTACGGCTTCGGCAGCACCCCGGTTCGCTATACCTGGGAGGATTTGCCTCGAGAAGTTCTTGGCGAGGGCATCGTCCTTCGTGCCGGTGATAACGGCTCGGTTGTTTTACTGACGTACACCAGGAGAGACGTGTACACGGGCGACTATATCGAGTTGGAGTAACGTCCCCGGCCTCGTCCTTGAGCACGAGATATACTCAGCCTGCTAGGATCACTTTGCTTGCGGGCTGTACAGCACATTCCTTCGCAAGTCGCACGCACACGCGTTTTTCTTGCGCCAAAAGCCTTTATCACCTTAAAATTAGGACCGGTAAGTGCGAACTCCGCCTGCAGTTTTTGGCCGTGGTGCACATCACGATGTTGCGATGGTGAATGGTCTTTCTCTATGCCATCTCCTTACAATGCGCAATTTGACAGCGCAAAGCTGCTACTGCGTTTCGAAGTCGAGATTCCCGGCAAAATAGATGCCATCTCTCCAGTGGTAGACCGTGTAATGGAATTATTGGGAAGTATTGGCTGTGGCCAAGGAAACGAATTTGCGATTGAGACGGCTCTCCCCTGGCGAATGCCGTGCTTCATGGTTGCAAACAAGATCCCTGCAAGCAGGTTCAATGTTCAGTCTATTGCGACGAAAAGGGTGCGATCTTGATTGTCGTCCGGGACCCTGGCCCTGGATTCGATCCCGCGTCGCTTCCTAGCCCGACGCAGGGCCAGCATATCTTTTCCGAGCATGGCCGCGGTGTTTACTTAATTAACCAATTGATGGATGACGTCGAGTATCAGCATGGCGGAGCCGAGATTTACATGCGGAAGCGCTAGGTATGGCCGAGCGTCCCGACCAATCCCCTCGTTTTAAACCCGCAATGCCCAGCATTCCGGGCGTTAACGCGGCGGGGATGCGACGAAGCCATTTCTCAGTTCTTTCACCAGCGGCGCGAACGATTTTGGTTATTTCCCCACTCTTCATATTGGCCGCAATTATCTCCTGGGCCGTGCTGCGAACATCTCATGCTCCTGTGCACGTCTCTCAAACGCTCCCGGCCGAACTCGAGCTGCCTGCACCGGTAGCGAGCGCGAACCGTGCGGCTCCTTCACCCGGGGAAGTAATTACAATCAAGGATCTTGCGGTACCGTGGTCTGCGAAAACGTTTGCGTTTCGCAAGAGTGCTACGGGAGAAAACATTCCTTCGATTGTGATTCGCTTGCCCGGTGCCCCGACCGCTCGGGGTTCCTATTGGGCGTTCGCGTTGCATGAACCGTTTCACCGCTGCCCGCTGGAATACATCACCGCGCTGGAAAAACTCTCAACTGATTATGGCTTTCGCGCAACGCATCCGATGGTTGCTGATCCTTGCAGTCGCAGCGTGTTCGATCCCTTGAAAATGGCCAGCCTGCCCAGTGGCGCCTGGGCCCGCGGTGCTGTCGTTCAAGGTTCAGCCTTCCGCCCTCCTCTCGGAATCGACATCCGCATCGTCGGCGACCAACTCGTGGCTACTCAAATCGAATAATCTAATCTCCCGCTTGAGACCAAGCCTGGTGCACCCCGACCGCAGGCTCACACAGTCCTCTCCTGGCAACGCCGGACTTCGTCATCCATCCTTCCTATAAGCATCATGCCCACCATCTTTTGATCTGCCGCCCACGACCATAGCGGATGCCCAAAACTTGCGGGGCGATTATGCTCAACGAAAAAATGCGAGAACCATGCCAGCGCATACGGCACGGCCAGTGCTGCCACAATGAGCCACGGCCGTGCTCGCACGATCGCCGCCAAGAAAAGCCCCCAACCAACCAGACTCCCTACCAAATGAAAGGCGCGCGTAGCCGGCTGTTTGTGCGCGAGCACATACGTCAGCCAAAACTCAGAGAAATTCCGGGACCAAGGCATTGGTTCGGTCATAGATCCTCCCATGGAACTAGGCGTCGGAATTGGCCCCCAACTCTTGACTTCACGTTGGCCTGAATGTACAACCGCAGCACCGTTTTTCGAACCGGAGAAACTATGCCGCTGTCGCGTCGAAATTTGCTGAAGAGCGGGGCACTTCTATCTACCGCGCCGCTTCTTTCCGGTCCGAGCGCCGGACAGTCTTCCCGCGACCTCCCGCGCGCTTTCGATACTCTCAAACCGCTCGGAAGCCGCGTCAAGCCCATTGCCACGGCGGAATTTCACGACCGCATCGGGCACGCACAGCGGATCATGACCGAGAGCAAGCCGCAAATATCCGCGCTTTATCTCCCCTCAGGAAGCTCATGCTATTACTATTCTGGCATTCGTTGGGGAACTAGCGAGCGCCTTATGGCTCTTGTCCTTCCCCGTACCGGCGATGCTGTTCTCGTGTGTCCAGCTTTCGAAGAAGGCCGGCTTCGCGAACTTCTGCGCTGGCCCATCGAAGTCCGTTCCTGGCAGGAAGATCAAAATCCCTCTTCGCTGATCGCAAAATGGTTGGTGGAGCGGAGTATCCGCAGCGGACGCGTCGCCATTGAAGAAACCACTCGCTACACCTTTTTTGGCCATCTACGCGACGCTGCGCCTGGCCTCGAGTACGTCAGCGGCGATCCCATAACGATTGGCTGCCGGGCCGGCAAATCCGAGCATGAGCTCGAACTCATGCGCCTCGCCTGCGAAGCCACCTGCGATGTTTTTCGCGCCGTTTTTGCCTCGCTTCACGAAGGGCTCACCGCGCGCGACATCGCGGGTCTAGTCCTGGGCGGATTCTCGCGCATCGGTTTGCAAGGCGGTGCGCTTGTGCTTCTCGGCCCTTCCGCGGCTTTGCCTCACGGCACCATTCAGCCACGGAAACTGCGCGAAGGTGAGCCCGTGCTCATCGATGGCGGAACTTCCGTGGAGGGCTATGCCTCTGACGTGACGCGCACCGGTCTCCTCGGCAAGTCATCCGAAAAGCTTCAGCGCGCTTTCGATACTTTGCGTCTGGCGCAGAACGCCGCCCTCGACGCTGCACGTGGTGGAAAGCTCTCAGGCAGTGTTGATGATGCCGCTCGCTCCGAGGTCGTTTCCGCGGGCTTCGGCCCGGACTACAAATTTTTTACCCATCGCCTCGGCCACGGCATTGGCCTCGACGGTCACGAGCACCCCTATCTTGTGCGCGGAAGCAAAACCATCCTCAAATCCGGAATGACTTTCTCGAATGAGCCCGGTATCTATGTTCCCGGCGATTACGGCGTGCGCCTCGAGGATCTGATGGTCGTTACTCCGCAAGGGCCGGCGGAATTGCTCACTCCGGGCTTCAGCCCTTCGCTCGAAAAACCATTAGGCTAGCGGAGTTGCTTGCGGCAAAACTCCACGACCCGAGCCTCAGCCCAAAAGCGCTCAGGCCCGTTTGTACGGGACACAAAGGCGCAATGTCCCCCATGCTCCGTGGTGACCAGTTGAATATTCCGATTGCCCGTGATCGCCGGGTCGGTAAAGGAATTCACCGGAACAAAAGGATCGTCCTTTGCGGTAATGATGAGCGTAGGAACACGGATCTGTCCGGCAACGCGGATAGCGCTGGCTCGATCATAGTAATCCACGGCATCGCGATATCCCGACCGCGGCGCCGTGATGATGTTGTCAAATTGCCGCAAGCTTCGAATCCGTGCAAGTCCAGCGAGCGAATAAGTCTCCGGCAGCTGCTGCGCCTTCCGGCGATACCGCCTCTTTAGCCCCACCACAAAATGGCGATGATAGAAGAAATTTGTCGGCAGCTCGAGAGCATCCGCGCAGGCCGCCAGGTCTAGAGAGGGGCAAACAGCCGCCACTCCGCGCAATTGCCGCGGCGCCGCGGCGCCTAGCTCGCCGGCCATCTTAAGTACCAGGTTGCCTCCCATCGAATACCCGCAGAAAAAGAGGTCCGGCAGCGCGTCGCGGGTTATCAGTTCGTGCAGCACGGCGTGATAGTCGCCGCTAAGTCCCGAGTTATAGAGCGTTGCCGTCAATTTTTCGGAACCTCCGCAATTCCGCTGATTCAGACGAATGGCGTTGAATCCCACGCGGTAGGCCTTTTCCGCAATCCCTAGCATGTAACCGGAGTCGCTCGAGCCCTCCAGCCCGTGCACCAGTACAATCGTCGCATGTTCTTTCGGCTCGGCTTGCCAGTGGCAATGCCCCAATAACTTCGTTCCTGGCTCGACCTCGAAAAACCGGTCAATTCCAAGCGGAAGATGCGGAAAGTTTCGCCTCCAGTACGTCGCGGCAACCGTCATAATGTGCTTGTTTCGTAGCGAGCGATGCGGCTCGAAAGGGTTCATGGAGGCGCTTTCATAGTACGCCCGATCTTTCTACCAATGTCATTAAACCGGGACCAACTACGTAAGTGCGGGAGGAAAACAAGATGCAAAAGATGGTGATGGGGATGTTGTGCGTTCTAGTTATTTTGACTGTGGCAGTCGCGCAAAAATAAACCGCACGATCGCCAAAACACCCGCCGAAAATGCCACCCTTGAAACCAACGGTCCAGTTCATTAATCCGCCCACGATCACCAATCCCGTTGGATACACGCATGTCGTGCAAGCCGGCGGAGGAAAAATTATATCGCTGGACAAGTGGCCATGGACAAATCAGGCAACCTCGTCGGGCGCGGTGAGATGCACGCCCAAGCTCAGCAAGTCTTTGAAAACCTCAAGGCAGCCTTAGCCGCCGCAGGCGCCACTTTTAGCGATGTCGTTAAACTCAACTATTATGTGATGGATGCAACGCAATTACCCGCAGTACGCGAGGTGCGTGATCGCTTGGTCGGCCACGCACCCTCCCGCAAGCACGGCCATCGAAGTCAGACGCCTTTTTCGGGAAGACTACCTCATCGAGGTCGAAGCGATCGCCGTTGTCCCCGAATGAGGCACCGCATGCCATAGTGCTTAACACGTCGTTTTCATTGCCATTGTTAACTGCAATGTTAGAATACCTTTGCGTTCATTGACAGGAGTTCGCCGAGCCCGCCCACCACCGACCTTCATTCGCTCCGTCCGTTAGACTCCGGTTTGCGTAAAATATCCCTGCAACTACTTAAGAATCATATGATTACAAAACAAAGGATGCCTGCAAAAAACACCCCGAGGGTAGGCCCCAAGCGCCGTATTCGCGCGATGAGTTACGATCGACAAAACGATCACCGGCGCACGCGTCGACCGCTGCACCTTGCTTGACCTACACTAACCCGGTGTCTAGAATAGAGTATTCACCTATGAATGTGCTGCAATGTCCTGCCATGCAAATTGACTTTGTGTCGGCCCAGCGGATGCTCGCTGGGCTGAATCGTTTTTCTGGAGCAACGTTGAGGTGCAGAGATTTAACGAAACCATCGCGAGCGACGCTGGGGAAAATGCCGCTAACCAAGTGCTTCTAGGACGAACCATAGGACAATGATTGACGGACCCATTCCTGAAGGATTGACGTTTGATGATGTGCTGCTCGTCCCTGGGAGATCAGCGGTTCTGCCGAGCGAGGTAGACACCCGTACCTGTTTGACCAAGAAAATCTCGCTCAATATTCCTTTGGTTTCGGCGGCCATGGACACGGTCACGGAATCGCGCCTGGCAATCGCCATCGCGCGCCAAGGTGGATTGGGACTGATTCACCGCAACATGTCCATCGAGCGCCAGGCAGAAGAAGTTGACCGCGTCAAGCGCTCGGAAAGCGGGATGATAGTGGATCCGGTCACGATCTCCCCCGACCTTTCGCTCCGACAGGCGCTCGAGATCATGAACAAGTACCGCATTTCGGGACTGCCGGTAACCCGGGGCGCGCAACTCGCCGGCATTCTCACCAACCGCGACCTGCGCTTTGAAAAAAATCATGATCAGCCCGTGAGCGCGGTCATGACCAAAGACAATCTGGTTACCGTTCCCGTTGGCACCACGCTCGAGGAAGCCGAGCGAATACTCCAAAGGCACCGCATCGAAAAACTTCTTGTAGTGGACAAGGATTTCAATCTCAAAGGTTTGATCACGGTCAAAGACATTCAAAAAAAGCTCGAGTTCCCTCGCTCCGCCAAGGATGAACGCGGGCGCTTGCGAGTGGGCGCGGCTATCGGTGCCACTGGCGATTTTCTCGAACGCGCTGCTGAGCTTTCGCGCGTGAGTACTGATCTCCTGGCCGTCGATACGGCTCACGGTCACTCATCGCGCGTGATGGATGCCGTTAAAGCCCTAAAAAAGCGTTTGCCCGAAATGCAGGTGATCGCTGGAAATGTTGCAACCTTTGAAGGCGCTCGCGATCTCATCTCTCTCGGAATCGATGGTCTCAAGGTTGGCATTGGTCCCGGATCGATTTGTACAACGCGCGTGGTTACCGGCTTTGGAGTGCCGCAAATCACCGCCATCACCGATGCATCGCGTGCCGCCAAAGGTACCGGCGTCCCGGTGATCGCGGATGGCGGAATCAAATTTTCCGGCGACATCTCGAAGGCCATCGCTGCGGGCGCATCCGTGGTCATGATCGGGAGTCTTTTCGCTGGAACTGAAGAATCTCCCGGCGAAACGATTCTCTATCAGGGTCGTACGTTTAAGTCTTATCGCGGCATGGGTTCCTCCGGCGCCATGGAAGCGGGCTCGGCCGATCGGTATGCTCAGGAAACCGCCGAGCGCGGTAAGTCTGTGCCCGAAGGTGTCGAAGGCCGCGTTAGTCACAAGGGCTCGCTTGGCGGTCTCGTTGAGCAGCTCGTTGGCGGCTTACGCAGCGGCATGGGATATTGTGGGGTGTCGACCCTTAAAGACTTACAGGAGCACGGCCGCTTCATTCGTATTACCTCGGCGGGTCTTCGCGAAAGCCACGTTCATGACGTCATCATTACGAAAGAGGCTCCGAATTACCGCATCGAATAACCCAGCACTCCCTTTTGCCCTGAAACTACTTCGATGACTTCACCTCATTCCAGACGGCTGCCCGAAGGCCCGCGGTAAATGCGCTGGTTGCGAAACTGGGGTCCAGTTCTCGCCTGGGCCGGTTGTATTTGGTTACTTTCAACCGATCACTTTTCCTCGGCGGCGACTGGAAGAGTTATTGGGCCGGTTTTGTCTTGGCTATTTCCATCGGCTTCCGAGGAAACATTGAAGCTGTTGCATGCCCTGATCCGCAAGGCCGCGCACTTGGTAGAGTATTTTGTTTTTAGCTTGCTGGTGTTCCGCGGAATACGCGGCGATCGCCGCGGGTGGCGGCTTTCGTGGTCGCTGGAAACCGTGTTCCTCGCCGCCATTTATGCCACTCTCGATGAGATACACCAGGCATTTGAGTCCGATCGCACTTCATCGATGTATGATTCGCTCCTTGATACTGCTGGGGCTGCCGCCGCGCAGCTGCTGCTCTCGGCATTCGCCTGGCGCCAGACCCGAAGGCAGGTGCGGAGCGCCGCATAGTTCATAGTTCGAGCAGGTGAGCAGTTTACTGCGAAAAATAATATTCACATTTCTTGGAGAGAGGAAACAACATGCGCGGCAACTACTCCTGGACGTTTTTGCTGCTGACGTGCGCACCGGCGGCGGCCATCGCGCAAGCCAGCGCAACCGCAACTGTGCAGTACGAATTGCGCTTTGGAAAACCGAATACTCATTTGCTCGAGGTCGTCATCAAGGTCACAGGCATTACCACAGCCACTGCGGATTTTTCTTTGCCGGCATGGTCACCTGGCGCGTACCGTATCGTGGACTATGCCAAAAACGTACAAGAGTTTAGCGCCGCATCTACCAAAGGGCCATCTTTGCCCTGGCACAAGATCGACAAACAGACATGGCGCATTGAGCTCGGAGACGCGCACGAGGCAGTCATTCATTACAAAGTATTTGGCGACACGCTTTCTGACACTACCATTCAATACGATGAGCATCATGCCCACATTTCCGGCCCCGCGCTGTGGATGTATTTCGTCGGCGCAAAACAACTCGCAGTCCAAGTCAAGATCAACGCGCCCTCTGGCTGGCGTGTGGCCACTGGAATGGAACGAATCGACGACACAACGTTTGCATCTCCGGACTATGACACATTTGTGGACGCCCCTCTCGAAATCGGTGATTTCGCGGAAAGAACGTTTACCACCCTGGGCACAACCTACCACGTGGTCGTGCACGATGAGATGGGCCACACCGACTTCACGAAGTTCACAGAAGATACCAAAAGGCTTGTCGAAACCGTAGTTCCGATGTATCCAGGCGCCACCGGTCGACACGCGGCACCCTTCGCCCACTACTGGTTTTTATTCCACATTGCACCGGAGTCCCTCGGTGGCCTCGAGCATTTGAACTCCACACAGATTAATTTTCCGAGCGACTGGTCGAGCATGGTCCCGACCAACCAACTAGGCGCTGGAGGAGCGCGATACGGCAGTGATTACACGCTGAAGCTCTTTGTCACCGCTCACGAGTTTTATCACGCTTGGAACGTGAAGCGACTGCGTCCTCGACCCCTTGGACCTTTCGATTACACACGCGAAGTTTATACGCCGTCGCTTTGGATTTCCGAAGGGTTGACCAGCTATTACGGTGAGTTGGCAGTCGAACGCGCAGGCCTCGAATCGCCTCAGGCCTATCTGGATTCGATAGCGCAGCTCATTAGCAGCTTTGAAGCAGAGACGGGACGCCACGAACGCAGTATTGAAGACACGAGTTGGGATACTTGGTTCGTTGGCGGAAGTTCGCGAGGACAGATGGCCACAAACCTGAACAATACGAATTATTCGTATTACGACGGCGGGCAGGTACTCGGGCATCTTCTTGACTTCGCTATCCGTGAGGCCACCAACAATCAAAAAACGCTGGATGACTGGATGCGCCTGCTGTACCAACGTTACGCTTTGCCGAAACCTGGCTTTGAGCCTGGGGAAGCCGTGCGTGCGGCGTCGGAGATTACCGGCAAAGATATGTCTGACTTCTTTCGCCGCTATGCCAGCGGCAAAGAACCCTTGCCATACGAGACTTATTTCACGCTCGGCGGAATCCATGTCGACAAAAAAATGAATCCGCAGCGTCCCTGGATTGGTCTGAGTCACAAGAAAGGGGATGGCGGCAAAGCTGAAATCGCGAGTCTTATTCCTGGAGGCCCGGCTGAGAGCTATGGCCTCACCAGCGGGGATTTGGTTGTCGCTATAAACGGGCTGGCAGTTACAGAAGATGATTTTGCCACGGCCGTGGGCTCCGCAAAGCCCGGCGAAGCTCTGAAGTTTACGATTGTTCGTAGCGGCAATTTGCGCGAAATTACGGTCAAGCCGGCTTCCTATCCCTATGCAACCTACGCACTCACGCCAGTAGAACACCCCAATGATTTACAAAAGCGAATTTACCAGAGCTGGCTTGGAGTTCACTAAACGGATGGGAATCCATGGACCTCGGTAGCAGAAATCATCGCGGCCGACTGAACCGTGCAAGCTGCCGCGGTGGAGCCTTGAACCAAGATGCTTGTCACGCGTTTAGCGACAAGCGGTTCGCATTCAAAGCATCTCAAAAAAACAACCCGTCGCACCCTGCGCGACGGGTTTGTGATTTTTGCGGCGAAGACCGGAAGGTCTCTAGGATTTGGCTTCCGACTTCTCCTCAGGTTCTGCCGTCTCTTTTCTGTCTCGTTTATCTTTCTTTTCTTTTTTCTTTAGCTCCGAGCCCAACAGCTCGAGGATAGCAACTTTGGCGCCATCGCCGACTCGCCAGCCTGCGGCAATGATTCGCGTGTAGCCGCCCGCACGATCCGCAAAACGCGGCGCGATATCCCGGAAAAGTTTCTGCGTAGCTGCCGGAGTCATTAGGTAGGCGGCCGCTTGCCTGCGCGTGTGCAGCGTGTCTTTTTTGCCGAGGGTAATCATTTGCTCGACCAGGGGCCGCGCTGCTTTGGCGCGAGTGAGAGTCGTCGTGATGCGTTCTCGCTCGATGACGTTGGTGACCAGGTTGCGCAACGTCGCACGGCGATGCGCGGGATTGCGTCCGAGTTTGCTGCCCGAATTGAGATGTCGCATGGCCGTTTTTCCAGCGGCTTAGAGGCCGGCGGTTTCCTCCGGGGTAGTAAGCGAAGTCTGGCTCGGAAGCGGCGGCCAAATGATGCGGCTATGCTCATCAAATTTCATTCCGAGGCCGAGACCCATTTTGTGCAGAATTTCTTTGATTTCATTGAGTGATTTGCGGCCGAAGTTTTTGGTCTTCAGCATCTCGTTTTCACTCTTCTGCACGAGTTCGCGAATCGTCTGGATATTGGCATTCTTCAAGCAATTATAAGATCGCACTGAAAGCTCGAGCTCTTCGACCGAGCGATCCAGGTGTTCGACGCGCGGATCATTGTAGGCTTCAATGGGAGCCTCAGGCAGCTCCGGCTGCTCTTCGAAATTAATGAAGATACTCATGTGATCCTTCACTAGTTTCGACGCCAATCCGATAGCGTCCTGCGGGGTGATCGCTCCATTGGTCCAGACTTCCATCGAGAGCTTTTCGTAGTCCGTCATCTGGCCGAGGCGAGCGGCTTCCACGGCGTAATTGACTTTGCGCACCGGCGAATGAACCGAATCTACCGGAATGTAGCCGATGGGCAGATCCTCGTCGAAGTTGCGGTCGGCAGCCACATAACCGCGGCCATTTTTTACGCGCATTTCGAGCTGGAGCTTGCCGCCCTCGCTGACCGTCGCGATATAGACGGCTTTATCGAGGACTGCGAAGTCCGCATCTTCTTCGATCATCGCCGAGGTAACGACGCCGGGATTTTCGACGTTGAGATAAATCGTCTTGGGCAGGTCATGGTTCAGTTTAAGCGGCACCTGCTTGAGATTGAGGATGATGTCGGTCGCATCTTCGACGACGCCGGGAATCGACGAAAACTCATGAAGCACGCCTTCGATTTTGACGGCGGTAATGGCTGCGCCTTCAATCGAGCTGAGCAATGCACGGCGGAGCGAATTGCCAACCGTCGTTCCCCAGCCGCGCTCGAAAGGTTGCGCCGAGAATTTGCCGAATTTATCGGTTAGCGATTCGAGTTCTGCTGCTAAGCGCTTTGGTTTCTGAAAGCCTTTCCACATATGTTCGTTTCCTCCTCCCCGGTAGCGGGGCAGAAATTCGTTTCTAAAAACTCGGGAATCCGCGCTTACTTTGAATACAACTCGACGATAAGCTGTTCATTAAATGGCGGAGTTTGCACATCTTCGCGTTTAGGCATAGCCACGACGCGGGCCTTAAAATTTTCACGGTCAATCTCCAACCACGGCACGGTGTTCTGGCTTTGCGCAACGTTGCGCGCCTCGAGTACCATAGCATTCTGATGCATTCTATCTTTTAGCGTAATTTCTTCCCCAACGCTCACCAGGTACGACGGAATATTCACTTTCTCCCCGTTGACGCGAATGTGTCCGTGCAGAATAATTTGCCGGGCCTGAGCGCGGGAGGAAGCCAAACCGATTCGGCTGACCACGTTATCCAGCCGCCGTTCGAGCATGATGATCAGATTCTCCCCAGTGGGCCCTTTGGCTCGACCGGCTTTCTCGACATAGGTGCGGAACTGGCGCTCGAGGAGGCCGTAGGTGCGCTTGACCTTTTGCTTTTCACGCAACTGTAAGCCGTAGCCAGCAATCTTGGGCCGCCGCGCCTGACCATGCTGGCCGGGCACGTAAGTTCGCTTCTCGACCGCGCACTTCTCGGTAAAACAGCGCAATCCCTTTAAGAATAATTTTTGGGTTTCCCGGCGGCAGAGCCGGCAAACCGATTCACGATGTCTTGCCAATTGCTTTTCTCCTTTGTTGCGACTTCAATGCCGCGACTTCCATCCCCGGCCAAGCGTCTTGCGACCAGAAAACCATTATACCCGTCGACGTTTGGCTGGCCGGCAACCATTGTGCGGTATGGGCGTAACGTCCTTGATATGCACAATGTGCAATCCAACCGATGACAACGCGCGGACCGCAGATTCGCGTCCGGAGCCCGGACCTTTGACACGCACCTCGACAGACTTGACGCCGTACTGGTCACGCGCAACTCCCGCAGCTGCCATAGAAGCCTGCTGGGCAGCGTAGGGTGTACCCTTGCGGGAACCCTTGAACCCAATGGAACCTGCTGAGGACCAGCACAGGGCGTGACCTGTGGGGTCGGTAATCGTGACGATGGTGTTGTTGAAGGTCGCTTGCACAAACACCACGCCATGCGGCACCACGCGCCGCTCGCGTTTCTTTTTGAATTCTTTCTTGCGCTTGGTTGTCTTTGCCGGCCCTGCGGCTTCGCCTGCTGCGGCTTGTTTTTCCTTGGCCACTCGCTGCTCCGTTTCAGTTTTGTGTTGTGCGAGCCGCCTCAGCGACCCGCCGGTTAGCAACTCAAACCCTTTTCTACGCTACCCCTTCTTACCCGTAATCTTCTTCTTAGCTGCCACGGCACCCTTCCGTGGACCCTTGCGGGTGCGCGCGTTGGTGTGCGTGCGCTGGCCGCGAACCGGGAGATTCCTGCGGTGCCGCAGGCCGCGATAACACTGAATCTCGATGAGCCGGCGAATATTCATCTGGACCTCTTTGCGGAGATCCCCTTCCACGCGACCCTCGGCTTCGATGGCCTGACGAAGGCCGTTAATCTCTTCTTCCGTGAGATCCTTAATTTTTTTGGTGGGCTCAACACTGGCCTTGGCACACAGCGAACGAGCGCGAGCCAATCCGATCCCATAGATCGAAGTCAATCCGATCCAAAGTCTCTTCTGCGGCGGAAGATCCACACCTGCGATACGTGCCATGCTGGCTCCTTATCCCTGCCTTTGCTTGTGTTTGGGGTTGGCGCAAATCACCCGGACCACACCGCGCCTGTGGATGACCTTGCACTTATCACAAATCTTTTTCACCGACGCACGTACTTTCATGACTGCCTCTCTTTTGCGGCCTGGGCCGAGCGACTCTTTTATTTGTAGCGGTACACAATCCGGCCCCGAGTTAGATCGTAAGGCGACAGCTCGACTGCGACCTTATCGCCGGCCAGGATGCGAATAAAGTTTTTGCGCATCTTTCCGGAAATGTGCGCGAGAACTTGATGCTTGTTCTCAAGCTCGACCCGGAACATCGCGTTCGGCAGAGGCTCGATGACCGTGGCCATCACCTCGATGGCGTCCTCTTTGGGGTTGCCTGAATCAGCCTTCTTTTTATCGTCTACCGGACGTCTCGCCATACGCTCCTAAAACCTGTTTACCAGGATGCACCGCTTAATTCCCGCGGTCGCGTCAAAATCCAAGGCCCGTTGGCGGTGACCGCAACGGTATGCTCGAAATGTGCCGAGGGACTACTGTCCGCGGTTACCGCGGTCCATTCGTCGAGCATGCGAACATCGTGCGCTCCGGCATTGACCATCGGCTCGACTGCCAGAACCAAGCCTTCCACCAGGCGCAATCCGCGCCCCGGCTCGCCGTAATTCGGCAAATTGGGCTCGTCATGCATCTTCGTGCCGATCCCGTGACCCACAAACTCGCGCACGACTGAAAAACCCTGCGGCTCAACCCAGGTCTGCACGGCCGCGGAAACATCGCCAAGCCGGTTCCCCGGACGCATCTTGTCGATGGCGCGATCGAGCGCTTCGCGCGTAACGCGCAGGAGCTTTTCAACCTGCGGATCGACTTTGCCCACCGGAACGGTAACCGCCGAGTCAGCAAAGTAGCCATCGAGCTCAACACCAAAATCAATCGAAATGATGTCCCCTTCCTTGAGGCGCCGTTCAGTCGACGGAATACCGTGCACGATCTCCTGATTAATGGACGTGCACAGGGTGCACGGATAGCCGCGATACCCTTTGAAGGCCGCACGGCCAGGGTGCTTGGCCATGCGCTCTACCGCGACCTTTTCCAGATCCATGGTACTTAACCCGGGACGCACCATGTCTCGCAAGGCACTCAGAACATCCCAGACAATCAGGCCGGCGCGATGCATTTTTGCCAGCTCATCCGCCGATTTCAATTGAATGGGCATTGCCTCACTGCATCCCTCGCAAGACTCCCAACACGCGCTGCGTTACCGCTTCAACCGGGCCTAAGGCGTCAACATCCTGCAGGTAGCCCTGGTTGCGATAAAACGATACGAGCGGCTGGGTCTGTCGTTCATAAGCGGCCAGCCGTGGCGCGATAATTTCCTCCTGATCATCCGGGCGGGCAATCAATTCACCGCCATCATTGTCGCAACGACCAGCCACTTTAGGGGGGCGATCATGAATATTATAAATCTCGCCGCCCACTTTGCACATCCGCCTACCAGTAAGGCGCTGCAGGAGCTGGTTACGATCAACCACGAAGTGCACAACCCTCGGCCCGTTCATCCCTCGCGCATGGAGGATGTCGGCCAAACGCTCGGCCTGGGGCAACGTTCGCGGAAATCCGTCCAGAACGAAGCCGCTTGCACTATCAGGGCGGGTGATGCGCTGCTCAAGCATCTGGAGAACCAATGCGTCGGGCACCAAATCGCCGCGAGCCATGATCGGCTTGGCCTGCTGCCCCAGTGCCGTCCCATGGTCAACATGCTCGCGAAACATGTCGCCCGTCGAGAGGTGCGGAACGCCAAGAAGCCGCGCCACCAACTTGGCTTGCGTCCCCTTGCCAGCCCCAGGGGGACCTATGAAAATTACAGCGCGCCCCGGACCTCGCGTCCCGGACGCGGCAAAATCACCCATACCGCCGGCCCCGCATTCGCCCTTTTTTGGCAAATCCCTCGTAGTGGCGCATGACCAGCTGTGCTTCAATCTGCTGGACAGTGTCCATGGCTACGCCGACCACGATGAGAAGCGAGGTGCCGCCAAAATAAAATGCGACGTTGAGACCTTCAAGAATAAAGCGTGGCGCGTGAGCGTCAAACCAAGGTCCGACGAGCCACAAATGATTCAGCTTAATGCCCGCGATCATCCATTCCGGCAGCAAGCAAACCAGGGCCAGATAAACACCACCGACAAAGGTGAGCCGCCGTAGGATTCGGCTGATATGCTCAGAGGTGTTCCGGCCAGGACGAATGCCAGGAATAAATCCTCCGTTCTTGCGCATGTTGTCGGCGAGCTCGGTGGGATTGAACACAATTCCCACATAGAAAAACGCAAAAAGAATGATCAGGGCGACGTAAATAAAAGTGTAAAGCGGTTCTCCCCAGCGGAGAAGGTTGGCAAATTTTTCGACGAACTGGTATTTACGCTGGAACATCAAAGCGAGCGTGCCCGGGAAGGTTAGAAGGGAACTTGCAAAGATCGGGGGAATCACCCCGCCGGAATTGACGCGTAGCGGGAGATAGGTCATCTGTCCGCCCATCACGCGGCGCCCGACAACGCGCTTGGCATATTGCACGGGAATACGCCGCTGGCCCCCCTCAACGAAAACGATGAAGGCCACCACCGCGATCATAAGCGCGACAAGAAGAATCAGCGCCAGCCCGGTGTACCCTCCCCACGCACCAGTCTTGGCCTTCTCGTAGAGGTCACCGACGGCGCGCGGCAAACCGACCACGATGCCGACAAAAATGATGAGTGACATACCATTACCAATGCCGCGCTCGGTAATTTGCTCACCGAGCCACATGATAAAGGCTGTGCCGGTGGTTAGCGTAAGCATGGTCATCAAGACAAAGCCCAGACCAGGGTGATACACGAGCGATTGGCCACCCTGCTCGGTGCGTTGCAGCATGTACGCTATCGAAAGGGATTGCACCGTGGCCAGCAGTACGGTCAGATAACGCGTGTATTGCGTGATTTTGCGCCGACCGAGCTCGCCTTCTTTTTGCAGGCGCTCGAGATACGGAAATACGACGGTCATCAGTTGCAGGATGATCGAGGCGGTAATGTACGGCATGATACCGAGGGCGAAAATGGTCACGCGGCGAAGGTTGCCGCCGCTAAAAAGGTCGATAATGCCCAGCACGGAGCCTTTGCTCTGCTCAAAAAGCTGTTGCAGGAGCTGGGTGTTGATGCCCGGCGTGGGAATGTGCGCACCGATGCGATAGACCGCCAGCAGCGCCAGGGTAAACAGAATTCGGCGCCGCAGCTCCGGTATCCGGAAAATATTACTGATGGTTGTGAACAGGCGGTTCATGGCAGGATTTCGAAAGCGCCTCCGGCAGCGGTAATCTTTTCTTGCGCCGACTTGCTGAAGCTGTGCGCGCGCACCGTCAAACCGGTCGTCAACTCACCATCGCCCAGGACTTTGATGCCGCCGGTAGCGCGCCGAACCAGACCGTGAGCTCGAAGCATTTCCGGGGTCACGATTTCTCCAGTCTCGAAGACGTTCAGCGACTCAACATTGATGACCGAAAACTCGCGCGAGAAAAGGTTGTGAAACCCGCGCTTGGGGATGCGGCGATGCAGAGGCATCTGGCCGCCCTCAAAGCCCTCGCGACGCGAATACCCCTTGCGCGATTTCTGACCTTTGTTGCCCTTGCCGGCGGTCTTCCCGAGCTTAGACCCGATACCCCGGCCGACGCGAACGCGGCGATGACGCGAGCCGCGCGGAGGACGCAAATTGGATAAATTGACAGCCATGAGTTTCTCTCTTTGCCTCTATTGTTCAGAGGCGATTTCTCGTTTCTTTTCGTGCAGGGTGCCGTGCGGCTTCTCGCCCTTTAGCCGTCCTTTTTCCTGTGCCGCTTCCTGGACTTCGACGAGATGCCGCACTTTAAGGATCATTCCGCGCGTTGCCGCGTTGTCTTCGCGCTCGACAACTTGCTGCATGCGGCGGAAACCCAGACCGCGAATCGTCTGCCGCATACCGCGGGGGCACCCAATGAAGCTGACCACCCATTTAATCTTGAGCGTGCCGGTTCCCGATTTCTTGGCCCCGCCGGCGGAAGATTTTGTTTCTGCGGTCATGCGTTCACCTGTCATTTAATTCTTGCCAGTCATTTCTTCGACCTGCTTTGAGCGTGTCTCCGCTACCTTGCTAGCTTCTTTCAAGCTCAACAGTGCCGCGAAGGTGGCTTTAACCACATTGTGCGGATTCGATGTCCCGATCGATTTCGTTAGCACGTTGGAGATTCCCGCGACTTGCATTACTTTGCGAACAGGACCTCCGGCGATCACTCCGGTGCCTTCGGAGGCGGGCTTCAGCAAGACCTGCGCAGAACCGAAATAGCCAATCGCTACGTGGGGTATGCTTGAACCCTTGAGGTTGAACTTCACTAGATTTTTCTTGGCCTGCTCGATGCCTTTCTTGATGGCCATGGGAACCTCACGCGCCTTGCCCATGCCAAATCCGGCGCGCCCTTGTTGGTCGCCCACCACGACAAGCGCGGAAAAACTCAAGTTCTTGCCACCCTTAACGACCTTGGTAACTCGATTGATCGCGACAACGTCGTCCTTTAAATTCGCTGCGCTAACGTCCAAAATCCTCCGCTGGGACAAAGTTTCTTTGAGGTGATGTTTAGACATGCCTTAAAATTTCAACCCCGCTTCCCGAGCCGCGTCGGCAAGAGCCTTGACGCGGCCGTGGTACTTGTATCCGCCCCGATCAAAAACCACCAATTCAATTTTTGCGGCGCGGGCACGCTCGGCGATTGCTTGGCCGATGGCCTTCGCCGCAGCCAGGTTACCACCGCCCTTAAGATTCTTGCGCGTTTCGCCGTCCAGGGAACTCGCCGAGGCCAGCGTGCGGCCGGAGCGGTCGTCAATCACCTGGGCGTAAATATGCCCGAGCGAGCGATAGACGCACAGGCGCGGCCGCTCCGGCGTGCCGATCACGCGCGTGCGCACACGGCTGTGAATTTTGCGGCGGTGCGCATCCCGCGACATTCTTCGAACCGTTGCCGTAGCCACGTTCCTGCTCCTCTGCGGTTAGGCGGTCGCTTTCGCGCCAGCCTTGCCGGCCTTTTTCTTCAGGCGCTCGCCGGACACGCGAATGCCTTTTTGCTTGTAGGGGTCGGGTGGACGCAAACTGCGAAGGTCCGCAGCCACTTGACCAACCAAGCGCTTATCCGCACCGCTGACGACAAGGTGCGTCTGCTTCTCGACAGCAATCGCGATCCCTTCGGGAATTCGAAACTCGATAGGATGCGAATATCCAAGGCTGAAATTTACGGCTTTGCCTTTGAGTTCGGCGCGATAGCCGACGCCCACTATGTCCAAATCTTTCTTGAAGCCTTCGGTTACTCCACGAACGGCGTTGGCAACCAGAGCCCGGGCCAGGCCGTGCAGCGCGCGATGCTCTTCAGTGTCGCGAAGGGCAGTCAGCACTCCTTCTTTCTGCTCGAAGCGAATGCCGCCGGGAAGCGGCACGGTCATCTTGCCCTTGGGCCCCTGTACATCCACGGCGCCCGGATGCAACGCCACCTTAACACCAGCGGGTAACGGAATTGGCTTTCGTCCAATACGTGACATGTGTTTCGCCTAAACCTCGGTTCCCGGATTCTTGTTGATAAAACGTTTCTACCAAACCTCGCAAAGCAATTCGCCGCCAACACGCGCTTTACGCGCGGCGCGTCCGGTCATAAGCCCGCTCGGAGTGGTCAAAATGTTGATGCCCAGGCCCCCCACAACGGGACGAATCTCCGATACGCCAAGATAGCGGCGGCTGCCAGGCCTCGAAATACGCTTCAGCCCGGTAATCACGCTGCGGCGATCCGGCGTGTACTTGAGAAACACACGGAGTGTCTTGCGGACTTTGTTTTCCTCGACGAGCTTAAAGGTCGAGATGTAGCCCTCCTCTTTCAGGATGCGGGCGATCTCGGTTTTCATTTTTGACGCGGGCACATCGACGCGCGCATGTTTGGCACGAGCGGCGTTGCGAATCCGTGTCAGCAAATCAGCAATGGGATCAGTCTGCATTGTTCCTATCCTTACCAGCTGGCCTTGGTCACGCCAGGAATTTCGCCCTTGAGCGCCAAACCGCGGAAGCAGATGCGGCACATTTCAAACTTGCGGATAAAGCCGCGCGGGCGGCCGCACAGACGGCAACGGTTGCGAACGCGCACCTTGAATTTCGGTTTGCGACGCATCTTGGCGAATTGACTGGTTCGGGCCATTGGTTCTCCTCGGTTTCTGCAGTTGCCATACCTGTTAGGTGCGGAGCGGAACGCCCAGCAGCTTCAACAGCTCGCGGCCCTCTTCGTCGTTTCGCGCGGTCGTAGTCATGGTGATATTCATTCCCTTGATCTTGTCGACACGCGTGTAATCGATTTCCGGAAACACGAGCTGGTCTTTCAAACCCAAAGTGTAATTGCCGCGTCCGTCGAAGGCGTTGGGCGGCAGGCCCCGAAAGTCGCGCACACGTGGAAGAACGACGTTGCACAAGCGATCGAGAAATTCATACATGCGGTCGCCGCGAAGCGTGACGCAACATCCGATAGGCATACCTTTGCGAATCTTAAAATTCGCGATGGATTTTTTCGCGCGCGTCACCACAGCCTTCTGGCCGGTGATCTGGCCAAGCTCGGCTACGGCCACATCCAGCAGCTTGACGTTTTGGCTGGCCTCGCCTAATCCGATATTGATCACAACTTTGGCCACTTTGGGCACGGCCATCGGATTCTTCCACCCAAAGCGCTTCATCAACGCGGGGACCACGTCGGTGCGGTAGCGTTCATGCATTCGGCTCATCATTGTTTCGTGTTCTCTTGTCTCGTGTTCTCGGCCATGTCTTCCTGCTTACTTCTCGAGCGTCGCGCCGCACCGGCGACAAGCGCGTGCTTTGGTGCCATCGGGCAGAATGGAATGGCCGAGGCGCGTATGTTTGTTGCACGAAGGGCAAACTAGCAAGACATTGGAGATCGCAAGCGAGCCTTCGCGCTCGGCAATGCCTCCCTTAATGTTCTTCGCCGGGTTGGGGCGAGTGTGCCGCTTGATCATGCTGGCGTGCTCGACCGTCACCGAATTCTTATAAGGATTCACCGATAGCACGCGGCCGGTCTTGCCGCGGTCGCGCCCGCTCATGACGCGGACTTGATCGCCCTTACGAATACTGACGGTGTGACGAATGGTTTGTTTCTTTCTCATCGCTTACCACACTTCCGGAGCCAGAGAAACGATCTTGGCAAATTTTTTTTCACGCAGCTCGCGTGCCACCGGCCCGAATACCCGGGTACCCACCGGCTCGCCGGTTTCGTTGATGAGCACTGCAGCATTATCGTCAAACCGGATGTACGTGCCGTCCTTACGCCGATGCTCTTTGCGCATGCGCACCACCACGGCGCGAACTACCTTACCCTGCTTAATCTGACTATCCGGCGCCGCCTCCTTAACCGAAGCGGTGATAATGTCGCCAAGGCCAGCCTTGAGGCCGGCATCCCCACCGAGCGGATGAATGCACATCAGCTGGCGCGCACCGGAATTGTCGGCTACGGTCAGCCAGGTTCGCATCTGAATCATGGCAGTGGCTCCAATTCCTTATCCGTTCGCATGGCTATTCCACGGTCGTGCGTCGCGCGACCACTTCCACCAGGCGCCAGCGCTTCAATTTCGACATGGGACGCGTCTCGACGATTCGCACCGTATCGCCCGGACGCGCTTCACGCTGCTCGTCATGAGCGTAAAATTTCTTCGAGACCCTCATCACGCGGTGGTACAGGCGATGCTGTACCAACCGAACAACCTCGACCACGATTGTCTTTTGCATCTTGGCGCTCGTGACGCGGCCAATTTTTTCCTGCCGCACGTGCCGTTCCGCCGGGGCGGGTAACGTTTTGGGGGCTTCAGTTTCCATAATCCTTCCTCAAATTGCTGACTTAACCCGCCTTCTTCAACTCGCGCTCGCGCAAGAGAGTTTTGATGCGCGCCAAATCTTTGCGGGCCAGCCGCAGGCGCTTAAGCGCTTCTGCCTGGCCGGTGGTCAACTGAAAGCGCAGGCGAAAGATCTGCTCGGAGAGCTCCCGCTGCTGGACTTCCAGTTCTTTGACATCGGTGTCCCGCAATCTCTCGATTCGCCGTGGCATCTCTAGAAACTCCCTGCACGCGTAACAAATTTTGTCGGGATGGGCAGCTTGTGCGCGGCTAATTGCATAGCCTCTTTGGCCGTGGCCAAATCCACGCCAGCCATCTCAAACATCACCCTTCCCGGCTTCACAGGAGCCACCCAACGCTCCGGAGCGCCTTTACCTTTACCCATGCGGGTTTCCGCCGGCTTCTTGGTGAAAGGCTTATCCGGAAAAATACGGATCCATAATTTGCCGCCGCGTTTGATGAAACGCGTGATCGCCACGCGCGAAGCTTCGATCTGGCGATCGGTAATCCAGGCAGCTTCCATGGCCTTCAAACCATATTCACCAAAGGAAAGCTCACCACCGCGCCATGCCTTACCGCAACGCCGACCGCGCTGTTGCTTGCGGTACTTTACTTTTTTGGGCATCAACATAATCGTTTGCCTGGACTTGTTCCCTTCAGTTCACCAGTCTACGCAGCGGGCTTTTCGGTTTTCTGGCTGCGCTCAGGAATTTTTTCACCCTGATAGATCCAGCATTTTACGCCAATCACTCCGTAGGTGGTGTACGCCTGCGCAAAACCGAAATCAATATCGGCGCGCAACGTCTGCAAAGGCAAGCGCCCTTGCAAATACCACTCCTTGCGAGCGATTTCCGCGCCGTTGAGGCGCCCCCCGACACGAACCTTAATTCCTTTACAGCCGAAGCGCAGCGCCGAGTCCACCGCTTTGCGCATGGCGCGGCGAAACGCTACGCGCTTCTCGAGCTGCAATGAAATGGATTCCGCGACCAACTGGGCATCCAGCTCCGGACGATGCACTTCCTGAATATCAATATGCACTTCGCGCTTGGTGCGCTTCTGCACATCGGTTTTCAGTTTGTCGATCTCCGCGCCTTTGCGGCCGATGATGATACCGGGACGCGCCGTATAAATTCGCACCACCAGCTTGTTGGCGGCCCGCTCGATATCAATCGAATTGACCCCTGCGGACTTCAGGCGATCCTTCAATTGCCGGCGAAGTAACACATCTTCGTGCAGCAGGTTGGCATAGTCACGGTTGGCGAACCAACGCGACTTCCAAGTCTTGTTGTAACCCAGGCGAAATCCGTACGGATGTGTTTTCTGCCCCAATTCTTTCCTCCTACTTCTTGGGCTTCTTAGATTTAACTGGCGATTTTTTAGTCGCCAGCGCCTTCCGAGCCTTGCGCACTGCCCCACGCACGCCGGTATGCGCTTGGGCCTCGGCGGCCTCGGCGGCGACGCGCTCCTGCGCGGCCACGTGATGTTCGGCTACACCGACTACAATGTGGCTGGTGCGCTTTACGTACCGGAACGCGCGGCCCATTGGTGCGGGGCGCAAGCGTTTCCAGCGCGAGCCTTCATTCACAAACGCGCGGGAAACGAAGAGCTCGTCAACATCAAGTGCGGCGCCAGCGTCTTCAGCTTTGCGCTCGGCATTAGCGATTGCGCTCCGCAAGACTTTCTCAACGTCGCGCGCGGCGCGCTTGGGCGTGAAGCGCAAAATGTGCAACGCGCTTTCGGCACGCTGCCCGCGAATCAAATCAACCACCAGGCGTACTTTCTGCGGTGACATACGCACGTGTTTCGCCATGGCATGCGCTTCAATTGACGGTGTCGCAAGAACAGTGTTTGCCATCGGTTAGGCCTTCGGCGCGGGTGCGCCCGCGCCGCCTCCCGCCGGTCCCGGTGCTCCCGCGCCAGGTGCCGGGGCTACGCCGGCAGCCCGCTCGAGCGCGGCCTTCACCGCGTGACCTTTAAACGTGCGCGTCGGCGAAAACTCACCAAGCTTGTGACCAACCATCTGCTCAGTAACATACACGGGAATGAATTTTCTTCCGTTATGTACTGCGATGGTATGACCCACCATGTCGGGCACAATCGTCGACCGCCGTGACCAGGTCTTTACCACTTTTTTCTCGTTGCGCGAATTAAGCGCTTCCAGTTTTTGCTGCAAGTGGCCGTCTACAAACGGCCCCTTCTTCAAAGAACGTGCCATTGACTCTCCTACTCCTCAATGCGCCGCAGCTTGATCCACTGGGCGCGACGCACTTTACGAAACCCGCGCACCGGCCCCGGAACGCGATGCGACAACGGACAAAAAGGACAAACAAACCGCGTGCCCTGAGCATTCGGCGTTTTTTCCACGGTTACCGACCAGCCGGGCTTGCACAGCCGGTAAAGCACCACTTGCGGCGGAGCCGGTGCCACGCGAGCGGCGGGCTTTGCCGCCTTTGCCGCCTTCGCCGGAACGCGCTTAGCCACCACCTTGCGCGCGCGCCCGCTACGCCGGGATGATGTTCGAGTTGTTCGTGACGCTCTCATGAACCTGCCCCTAAGTCCCCTTACGCCTTGCGCCGCTGAACAATGGCCTTGTCAGTCCGGCGATTTCTGCGCGTCTTCGCGCCAAGAGTTGGAAAACCCCACGGCGTTTGCGGATGGTTGCCCTTCACGCGCCCTTCACCGCCGCCGTGCGGATGATCGACCGGATTCATTGCCACGCCGCGGACCGTGGGCCGCTTGCCATGCCAGCGCGTGCGGCCAGCCTTGCCATAGGTGACGTTCTCATGATCCAAATTGCCGATCTGGCCGATCGTGGCCATGCAATCGACAGCAAACTTGCGCACCTCACCGGAAGGCAGCTTGATGAGCGCGACGTCCCCTTCTTTACTGAGCAGCTGCGCCGCCCCACCGGCAGAGCGAACCACTTGCGCGCCTTTCCCAGGGTATAGCTCGAGGTTGTGGACCATCGTGCCGGGCGGAATATGGCGAATCAACAACGCGTTCCCGGGAAGAATATCTGCGCCCTCACCGGTCTGCACAGTCATGCCCACTTGCAGCCCCACAGGATGCAGGATGTAGCGTTTTTCGCCGTCGGCATAATGCAGCAGCGCCAGACGAGCGGAGCGATTGGGGTCGTATTCAATTGCCGCGACTTTCGCCGGAATACCTTTTTTATCCCGCCGGAAATCCACTGTCCGATATTGTTTTTTGTGGCCCCCACCGCGGTGCCACGACGTGATTTCACCATGCGAATTGCGTCCACCGGTGCGCTTCTTGGGCTCCAGGAGCGATTTCTCCGGCGTCTCTTTCGTGATTTCGCTCTTATCGAGCATGGTCACGAAACGCCGCGACGCGGTATATGGGTTAAAACTTTTTAGTGCCATAGTGCCCTCGTACCTAGTCGCTCACAAAGTATCGGCGTACTCAATCATTTTTTCGCCAGGCGCCAGCTTCACGTAAGCCTTTTTCCAGTCCCGGCGATACCCTTCGGCGCGGCCGCGGCGGCGAAATTTTCCGTGAAAATTTGCGGTGCGCACGCCGTCAACCTTCACTTTAAAAATTTTCTGTACAGCTTCTTTGATCTGCGTCTTGGAAGCCGCCACAGCAACCTCAAAGACGACCGTGTGCTGGGTCTCTTTCACGCCGAGACCTTTTTCGGTGATGATCGGGCGGCGAATGATCTGAAAAGCGGTGATCGCCATAACTTATTCCTTTTCTTTCTTTTTGCCGGATTTGGGCGCCGCTTTTTTCTTACCCGGCGTCTTTTTGCCACCGGAGGTTTTTCGTGCCGCTGCCGCCTTTTTCTTTGCCGGGGCCTCGGGCCTTTCGATCGCTGGCGCTGGGGCAATGGTTTCGATCAACTCCGCGGGCTCGGGCCGAACCGCGGCAAGCGTAGTTCCGAGCCGTACCGCAACATCTTTCGAAACGATTAAGTGGTCATGGCGAAGCAAGTCGTAAGCCTGCAGCGCAGCAGGGCGAACCAACTTTACCCCTTCAAGATTGCGGCTGGCCAAATCCAAGTTGCGATTTTCGCCATGCACAACCAGCAATGCGGTGCGTGCATCCTTGCCCAATCGCCCGAGCGAAAGGCGCAAAGCTTTGGTCTTGTGCGAATCGAGCTCCCATCCATCAATGACCGTGAGCTTCTGCTCGGCCAGCTTCGCAGATAGCGCCGAGCGCAGCGCGCCCAAAACAACCTTGTGCGGCAGACGATAGGAATAATCCCTCGGCTGTGGACCGTGAACGGTTCCGCCCTTGCGCCAAAGGGACGAGCGAATCGAACCCACACGGGCGCGGCCGGTACCCTTTTGCTTCCAAAGCTTGCGACCGGCACCGCTGACTTCGCCACGTCCCTTGGTCTTGTGCGTGCCTGCGCGCTGACCAGCAAGATACCAGCGCACCGTCTCATGCAGGAGGTGAGGATTCACCTTCGCGGAAAAAACCGCGTCGGCCAGCGCCACCTGCCCCACTTTCTTGCCTTCAAGATTCATCACATCTACGACCGGCATCGTCAGCTTCCTTTTGGACTGGTCTTCGGCGGACTGGTCTTCCGCGGGCGTGCTTGTCCTGTCTTCGCTCGATGGATCAAAATATAGGCTCCTGCCGGACCCGGGACTGACCCGCACACCAGAAGCAGATTTTCATCGGCATCAATTTTTACGACTTCCAGATTTTTCGCAGTCACTCGCTGGTTTCCCATGTGCCCGGGAAAGTGTTGCCCCGGCCAGACACGCGACGGAAATGAGCTGCCACCGATACCGCCCGGTGCGCGATGGAACATCGAGCCGTGGGTAGCGTCACCGCCGCGAAAGTGCCAGCGCTTAACGGCACCCTGAAAACCCTTCCCTTTGCTCACGCCGATGACGTCCACCAGCTCACCGGCCTGGAAGCGGTCAACAAGCACTCGGTCCCCGACTTTTGATTCGTCATCGGAAACTGCAAGGCGCACTTCGCGCAGCACGCGCATCGGCGCAACATCAGATTTCTTGAAATGGCCGGTCATCGCTTTGGTCAGTCTCTGCGGCTTGATGAACTCGACCAGTCCAAGCTGCACGGCGTCGTAGCCATCGATGTTTTTCGTGCGGCGCTGCACCACAACGCAGGGACCCGCCTGCAGGACCGTACACGGCTTCATCGTGCCGTCCGCGGCAAAGTATTGTGTCATTCCCAGCTTGATACCCAGAATTCCATCCACGGCCATCGCTTCGCTCTCTTCCGCCATTCGTTGCATTCCGTCGCTTGCTGCAAGCACTACTTTGCTGCGTGTCCGAAGGCCTTGATTTCCACATCTACGCCTGGGGGCAGATCGAGCTTCATCAATGCGTCCACCGTGTCCGGGGTAGGCTCGAGGATGTCGATCAAGCGCTTGTGCGTGCGCATCTCAAATTGCTCGCGAGATTTCTTGTCGACGTGCGGCGAGCGCAACACCGTCCAGCGATTAATGGTCGTGGGCAGCGGAATGGGTCCGGCCACGCCTGCGCCGGTGCGCCGAGCTGTGTCCACAATCTCCCGCGTGGACTGATCGAGAATGCGGTGGTCGTAGGCTTTCAAACGGATACGGATTTTGTCGCCTTGGCTCATAAGGTTATTCGATAATCTCGGTTACGGCGCCGGCGCCGACGGTGTGGCCGCCTTCGCGAATCGCGAAGCGCAGCCCCTTCTCGAGGGCTACCGGAGTAATCAAACTGATCTCCGCGCTGACGTTGTCTCCCGGCATCACCATCTCCACTCCCGATGGCAGCTTCACGTCACCAGTCACGTCGGTGGTGCGGAAATAAAATTGTGGCCGGTATCCGGTA
>DATNLZ010000142.1:0-6426 GCA_035602605.1 Candidatus Dormiibacterota bacterium | reverse complement strand
TGCTGCTGACGCTGTTGCTGCGTTTGCTGATCCTGCCGCCCCCTGGTTTGCTGCTGTTGTTGTTTTGCAGAGTTGTCCTGCTGCTGACGCTGTTGTTGCGTTTGCTGATCCTGCCGCCCTCTGGCTTGCTGCTGTTGTTGTTTTGCGGAGTTGTCCTGCTGCTGACGCTGTTGCTGCGTTTGCTGATCCTGCCGTCCTCTGGCTTGCTGCTGTTGTTGCTGGCGCTGCTGACCTTGCTGCCCCTTATCTTGCGGCTGGCTTTGTCCTGCAGGCTTGGCCGGCTGTTGTTGCTTTTCAGCAGGCTTGTCCTGCTGCTGCTGGCGTGAGTCAGCCGGAACAGTCCATCCGAGAAGTAGAAAAACAGCTGATGTACCAATGATTCGAAATGATTTCACCATTTTGTCTCCTCTAAAGTGGGCTCATACGCCCTCCACACTTCGCATGTCAGGGCGGGCCTTGTGCTCGATCCTTGATTCTGGTAGGAGCCCACAGACCTTCCTTCTGTCGTTCATTCAACGCAAAGTGTTACCTTGAATCTTCTCCTTCGGGGCAAGACCTAGACTCGAAACCTCACTCAAGCCCGGAGATTTCATGAACGGCTTGCGCTACTCTCGCGTATGCATCCTAGCGTTCAGGTGCGAGAGTAACGGATTGATCCAGACTGAACTTGAGGATCGTTTCCGCGGGAATGATCACTTGCTTGCCCTTGGTGAGCACCTGGGCTCCCGCACCGCCGGCGGCACCGACGGCTGCTCCGATGGCTGCGCCCTTTCCGTGTCCGACGATCGCTCCAATGATTGTGCCTATTACCGCTCCGCCCCCGACCATCTCAGCCGTGCGCGTGTTCGCGCCAAGTCCACTTCTGCCTTTTTCCTTCAGGTCTGTGGTGGTGACGTTATAGCGCCGTCCGTTGACGGTGATCGACTGAATGTCCAGCGTGATCTCGGAGCTGCCCGTAACACCACCTGTAGCCACGGTGCGAATAATGAGTTGAGCCGGGGAACCCCTGGGGACGATCAGTTCGTTAGAACTGTCTATAACGTCCTGGTCCACCTGTCCGGAAAAGAGTTGATTTGAGGAGGCGATCTTCGAATCGATTGCTTCATTGGTGAGGATCACAAGTTGGGTTCCGGCGGGAAGTAATTCCGGCTGGTGATCGTTGTTCGAAGAGCCATAATTTCTCGAAGGGTTATAGCTGGCTTGGTGCGCCGATGTGAGTTCGACGTTCTGCACCTGCGAAGCCTTGTAGCGATGCACGACACCTCGCGAGTTCTTGAACGTAATCGTCCCGGACGTTCTGCTCACCAAAACCCCGGAAATGCGGGTTCCGTCTTGCAAAACCAGAGTGTCGCTCACGGCTGTGCCCGGCAGCATCAACAGAAACAGGACAAACGCACTCAACGCAAAGAATCTTTTCATGGTCAATCTCCTTTTCATTTTCCTTCAAGTCGTAGGACCGAATTCTTTCCTTTTCGGCGCGGAGCTTACCGGTTGACGCGCACCGAACGCAGCATCTGTTGAAATGTGCTCTCGTAGCTCTGGAATTCGCGCTCCGGCGCGGTGAACACGATGAACACCAGGCCGTCCGGCCGCGGAAGCGTGATCAGCCAGTCCGTCTCGCGACTCCCGCCCGTGATGGGCGAATCGTTCGAGAGGTAGGTGGAAAGGGCGTTCTCGCTGTCGACGCGGATGCCCTCGTGGTAGCGGATCACGCGCATGTTCCGATTCGACTGGCGGAACTCGGCGACGAGTTGATCCGTGGCTTGTTCTAAAGCCGTCGCAGAGCCCTGCGAGGAGTTCTGTCCGGATCCCTGCCCATAGTCGCGACCCTGCAACTGCTGTCCGTAGCCGTCAGTGTGCGGCTGGTAGATGTTCACGATCACGCCGTATGCCAGGGCCTGATTGCCGTTGCCGTCGTCCACGAGCCCCCCTTGGGGCGCGATTGACGCGGCGTCGCCCTGCCCGTGAGCCTGCCAGTTGTCGGGGTAGTCGATGTACAAAATGGAGTTCTGAAAGGTCTTAAAACGGTCTGAAGGCCAGCCCACTTGCGTGCCGTTCCGTGCGCCGGTTTCACTCTGTTGTTGTTGGGTGGGAATGGAAACCCGCTGATTTTCCCGTGTAACCACGTCGTAGGCCCCGCCAGCCCATCCGTAGTTAATTCGAAGCGTCTTCGACGCGCCGCGCATAGGGTCGCCGCCCATCGAAGCGTTAGTTACCTGGAAGTCCAATCGATCGTTTTGAACGCGAGACTGCAGCAGCTGACGGACATCGGTGAATCTATTTTGGGAGCCATAGCTCGCGCTCAGTATCTGTAGCCTAGCTGTGCCGCGCTGCGCGCGATTGTCGCTGCCCTGCAACTGCCGTCCTTGGGAAGTTTGCGCGGGCATGGACAGGATGTAGCGCTTGATATCGTCGAATTCCCTGGAATTGGTCTTGGATCCGCTCGACGGTCCGCCGAGCTTGTCCACTTCCTCGCCTACGCGCGCCACGCGGCCGTCCGGACTTGGGTGGTCGCTGAAGAACGCAACTCGATGATTGCCCTGATCCAATGCTTGGATCTTTTCGAGAAATTGTCCCATGCCGCGCGGATCGTAGCCGGAATCGTACAGGATTTGCGTACCCATGATGTCGGCCTGACTTTCATCGGTACGCGAATACTTCAGCAGGAGGGAATTCAAAGTGAAGCCCGCGCCGAGCTGTGCCAGGGCCGCACCCGTGGAATTGCTGCCCAGCAGCGCGCCCAGGATACCTAGCGGCAACTGCGCGGCAGAGGCTTTGCTGGCCTGGTTTGTGCCGTGGCGCAACGCCACGTGAGAGGTTTCGTGCGCCATCACGGCTGCTAGCTGAGCTTCATTGTCAGCGGCTTCAATCGTGCCGCGATTGATGTAGATGTGCCCACCTGGCAATGCGAACGCATTGATCGCTTTGTCATTCACGCCCTTATACTCGTATTGAAACTGGTAGCCGGGCGCATGTGCCGAAAGGCGGTGGCCCAGGTTGTTCAGATAGTTGTCCACTCGCGAGTCATTCATCATGTTCAACTGCCGCTCGGCGTCCGCGGACACTTGCTCGCCCACCTCGGCGTCCTGCTCGGGTGAAAACATGTTCCAGCCGGGCTTCAGCTGCGTGCGACTGTCGGCCCAGGCTACCGGGGCCAGAAGAAGAGACAATGCCGCTACCAGTGCCCCCGCCTGTTGCAGACTTTGGCCTATAGGCCCGCCCCGGACGTTTCTGCTGCCTTTTGGATTTTTCTTTTCCATTTCTATCTCCCTCTGGCTAGAACTGGCCGCCACCTGCCGTGGTGCGGTGCAATCGCCACTTTTCTTCTCGTGTCCATGTCCGTCCGTCTATCAACCAACGTGGATACGCGATAGCGAATGAAATAGTCCAAATACATTCAAGAGCCACAGCACGACGACAATGACTACGACCGCATTCAAGATCGACTTGATACTGCCTGCCATTGGGATGAAGCGATTCACCAGCCACAGGAGGACACCCACTACGATCAGGGCTAATAGAATTTGAATGAGAGGCATACTTTTTTACCTTTCTGTCTTTGCTGCAAGACACTTCCGCACTGGCCCCACGGATTGCTGCATGCCATGCCTGGTGCGGAAAACGTGTTGAATCGCTGCCATTCAACGAAGGGCTGGACTATCGATCCAGACAGCCTGTGCAATTAACGTGTTGTTCGATGTCTTCAGCGCTCGTCCAGGTCGCGGAGATCAAGGTGAAAGGCGCGCACTGACCAACACAACAGTCCCTATTTCTGCGAGACAATTCTCCACTCATTTTCCTGCAGGACCTCCGCAAGACTCTTGCTACGCAGCGCGATGCAAAATCATTTGAGGTACCTTCTCCGCGGTCTTGAGCGGCTGTATGCGCGCCACCAGTTGCGTCGAAATGCGCCCTGTCCACAGGCCCGGAGGATTCATGGTCACCTCATCATGCCGAGCTAGGCGATTGTAATACGCCGCGGTACCGGACGCGTCCTCGAACCCGAACCTCGGCAAACGAGGAGGAAACAGACTATTTAAGGACCGAAAAAGCAAATTCATCTGCCCCTGCGCTTCCGATACAAATGGGCTCGGATGGATGCGGCGGATCTAACCGCGTAAGCTTGCAAACTGAATCCTAAGCTTCATCAGGACGCACGTCTGTTCTCTTGTGTACAGTTTCGCAGTTTGTTTGCGCAGAGATTGTCCGTTTATAAAACCGGCGAACGGACTACGAGAATTCGTGCCTCTGATCGATGTTGCGACGGGGCCCCTAAACACGAATGTCCGGCCTGCTCATCTGAGCGAGTCGAGTTTATTATTCCTGTCGCAAATGAGAGCTACAGAGTGTTGCACGACCGGCTCAAGCCGCCATGCACTCAATCGCGTGTCTGAAACTCACGTTTGTTAATTTCCTGCTTAGGTGGGCATTCGTGTGCTTAAAAACTTGTTCCTGGAGACCGGCCATTCGAGCACACGTCATCGCACTGGCCGATCCTCACGCATTCCACAATTGCCTTTAATGGCCTGCCTCATTGTGACGTTTGATCGCAATTGCGGCCAGGCACTTTCCCCGTTCAATCAATTGAAATTCGCGGGCAGAGGGGCTTCGTGGAACGCTGCAGTACATTTCCAGAGATCCAAGCAGTTCGTCATTCTCGGCAACTAAGCCTTCAGAACAGAAAGTATGCAAACCAAAAATGGCTGCATTCATGGCAATTGCGGCAAGCTCGCTTGCATCATCCCCAGGCAAGGAAATGAGCGAAACCACGTTGCCAATCTGACGATCGAGAGCACTGCAGATTCCATTCAGCACTTCCGGGAGGGGCGCACGGGCAGAAATCGATTGAAGAAGTTGTTCTTCCGCGCCCAATAAATACTGGATTTTCTCGTCAAAATTGCCATACCCTTTGGGTTTTTGTGCCCTGTCGCGTGAGCCGAAATCATATTCATTCATCTGAGCCCCTTTCAGGTCGTTTTCAGATCAAATCGAACTGGTCACCGTGCCGCCGGATTGTGGGAGTGGTCTATTTCATGCCGCGCTCCCTCTGCCGATGCATGCCGACAAGAGTTCCGTCTCGGAACCTCGTCGCACAACGAGTATGCATTTGTAATCGCGCAAAAGATGTTCGATTCAGCACACTTGCTTTAACTACTCGGGTTAACTCCCGGTCAGGACAAACCCGGCATTCGAATCTGGAAAACGCGATTAAGAGACCTGACCGGCCCGCGCGGCCCTTGACCGCTCGTCTTTCATCGCATATAGGGCCTTATCGGCTGCGTACAGCAGGGTCCCGATGGTATCGGCTTCCTTCGGATAACTGGCGACTCCTACGCTGACGGAAAGCGCGGGCTCTTCGGCATCTTTCGCAAGAAGTTCACAAATTCGCCGTGCCACCAATGTGGCGGCGGCCGCACCTGTCTCTGGCAGGACCAGAGCGAACTCATCGCCACCTTGCCGCGCCGCTGTATCTATGGACCGGCAGCAGTCCGCCAGGGTCTGCGCCAGCCTGCAAAGCGCCCGGTCTCCCGCCAGATGCCCAAATCGATCATTGATCACTTTTAACCCATCCAGGTCCAGCAAGAGAAGTGAGAATTCTCGTTCCGTGCGCTTTGTTCGGCAGATCTCTGCCTGCAACACATCGAAAAGGCGCCGATGATTGGCCAGGCCCGTCAGCGAATCGCTAAATGCCTGGTGACGAAGTTGTTCCTCAAGCGCTCGCTGTTCTGTGATGTCAACAGCGATGATTTCAAAGCCATCAAAATCTCCATGCTCGTCAAAAACGCCGCGGCCGCTGAGCCGGGCCTTCAGAGTCGTGCCGTTTTTCCGTTTCCACTCTATTTCGATCGGCTCGATTCTCACCAACTCGGGAGAGCGTCCGGCCAATGGCGCTCCATGACCAAGTTCAAGCACGATTTTGGACACGCGGTTCGCCGCCAGTAGCTCCTCTTTGGTTTCGTATCCAAGCATCATCAAGAGAGCTTGGTTGACGTCGAGAAACTTTCCTTCCGCGTCGCACCGGCATATTCCGTAAGCAGGATTGTCCACCAGCGCGCGATACAGCGATTGCGAATGCCGCAAGGCCTTTCCGGCCTCTTCCAGTTCCGCACGGAGCTTCTTTTCGTTCACGGCTCGGCGAACGGCCATGGGCAGTTGAGCGATATGCTCCTGTTCAACGTAATCGAACGCACCATTAGCGGTTAGTTCTGCGATGTATTCACCTCCCACGGCGGTGGTCACGAAGAGCAGCGGGGTTTCCTGCACCGTTTGATGGAGGAGTTGCAAAGCCTGTGATCCTTTCCAATTGGGGCTGGGGTACTCGGCCACGACCACATCATAAGTTTGGGAGCGGAGCTGTTGCGTACACTGCGTTAAGGTCAAAACCAAATCGGCGCTGACAGTGAATCGCGCTTTCTTGAGCTCTTC
>DATNLZ010000140.1:0-86088 GCA_035602605.1 Candidatus Dormiibacterota bacterium | reverse complement strand
GCTGACGCGGCGTCAGTGCTTGCACAACCGATACTTTCCTGTACTGGAGAAGGTCGTCGCTGCCGTCGAGATGCAGTTTGATAACTGGCGTAACGGAAACGAAACCCTACGCCGTCTATGCGCAATCACTTAAGACGCTGTTTTATAGATTGGGCGCCCGGTCCACCAGAGCGGCGTTTTGCCGGTCTGGTGCGTTTAAGGAACATTTTGGGTTTGCGCCGCGTATCTACAGGTGGTTGACAGGGGCTGCGATTCGGAGACCAAGATGCATTCAAACAAGCGAATCAGTATTCGGGAAATAAAGTTTTGGCGAACGCGCCCGCTGCAAGCCGATTCTGCGGGGGCTGCATGTTTGCGCCGCGTCTTTCTTTGCTGCAGCGCGTTTGTATTGCTGGTTATGGCAGCGAGCACGGCGCACGCTGACGAGTGGAAGAAGACCTATGCGATTTCCGGACGCGCTCAGGTGCGGGTCGGAACCAATGACGGGAACGTCAGAGTGCTCACCGGCGACTCCAAAGAAGTCGGTGTTCGCGTGGAAACACACGGCATGAACATTTCCGACCGCGAGGTTCGCGTGAATGTTCGACAAGAAGGAGACCGCATCGAAGCCGATGTGCGCATGCGCATGCCTAACAGTTGGTGCGTGTTTTGTTCCAGTGGACGCTCGCTGAAAATCGAGATCCGCATGCCGCGCCAAGGCGATTTGACAGTTGAAACTGGCGACGGGTCGGTGGAAGCGGACGCCCTGGAGGGGAAAGCAAACATTCATACCGGTGACGGTCACATTAAACTAGCGGGCGCCCGGGGCGAGATTCGCTTGCTCACCGGCGATGGACATATTGAAGCGCGCAATCTCGATGGTCAGCTGGAAGCAAAGTCGGGCGACGGACACATCCGTATCGAGGGGCGCTTTGAAGGGCTGAATCTCAACACTGGCGATGGCAGCATCGAAGTGCGCGTGCTTCCAGGCTCAAAAATTTCCAGTACATGGACGGTTCACACCGGTGACGGAAGCGTGGATCTGACTCTGCCGAATGATTTTCAGGCAAACCTTGACGCGCACACGAACGACGGCCGCATCAGCCTAGGATTCCCTGTTACGATGGAGGGAGCAATCAGCAAGTCCGAAGTTCGCGGCAAAATTAATGGCGGCGGGGCGTTGCTGACGGTGCGAACCGGTGATGGGTCCATACGCCTGACGAAAAGTTAAGTGCCAAGAAGTGATTCTTGGCAGAATAATGCCTGAAGGGGCATGACAGACAGGGAGACAAGGGTTAAGAAACCAGAGGCTCCAAAATAAGACACTTTTTCCCCGGCCTCCACACCCATACCCCATGCGTTTCCGTATGTTACACAAGACAAATGGAATAGGAGTGGCAAGCACTTTGCAGGAGAACGTTGGAAGATGGTCACGTGGGCAATGCTTGGCGCTTTCTCCGTGATGGCGTTCCTGACCGTCTCAGGATCCATCGCGCGATACACGAAGCGTCGCTAGGTTTCACTGCTTGGTTCTCCATCCCTCCATCTCGCTGCTGACTCCGGCTACGCCATGATTCTGATTTACGTTCTTGAAGGTGGTCGAATTTGGGCTGGTCAGTTCATTCCTCTTTCCCGGGTGAGTGGCGGAGTTTCACCGGCGCGCTCTCTCAGAACCGGACGTGAGCCTCCGGCTCATCCGGCTCCCAGTATCCGGCTGTTGGCATAGAGAAGCGGCCAGTGCGCGAAGAGCCCTGGGTTGGTCCTGATGATACGAGCGAGCCACTCACGCGCGCTTTTCGGCTTTTGCTTGAAGCGCTTGAATTTGCGGCGCGCCCATTTCCTCAGATGGAAGTCGATGCGGCGCAGACTGTCGTGCAGCGCCGACTTGTAGAAGTGTCTGTAGTAGTTGATCCAGCCAGCGATGTAGGGGTTGACCAGCCGAGCCAGATCATCAAGGGCCATGTCGGTCCGGTTCTGAAGACCCCATCGCCGGACTTCCTGACGCATTGCCTTGAGCGCTTCTTGGGACGCCGCTGGCAGGAACGAGACACCGTATGTTCCATTAGGCCATTTCGTAAACCTCGGTCGAAAATGTGTATCCGAGGAAGTCGAACTGGACCGTGGGATAGCGTATCTTGCGGTTGGTATCCGCGCAGTAGACAATTTTTGTCTTCTGCGGGTGACTCATCCCAGGGGCCACTACCTTCCCCCCGGTTTCGACATCGTCCTGTGAATTTCGGCACGTCATCAGCGGTTCGCTTGCGCTCGTCTCTCCAGATCTCACCTGACAGGATTTACTTCCTGCCTTTTCCTGCGACGCTCACCACCAACGCTCTTAACGCCAGCAGCTCGCAGTGGTTTGGAGCCTGCTCCTGATCGCCGGCTCCGAGGAACCTCTCCTCATCTCTCTTGCAGTTCCACACCTCCTATGCAGTTGATGTGTTCGCGGCACACGTAGTGACCCATTTTGAAAACCTGCGTTTTGCCCATGCGGCAATTGCCCAAACTAATGCGGAAACAACAAGAAGAGCGGCAAATTCAGCCAAGTAGTAAGCCCCACCTGGAATAGCACGATCCATTATCCAACCAGGCGGATCATTGCGCTTCGCTAGATAACTCCAAAACGCAACCCCAGCTACCGCGCCGATGAAGAACGCCATTCCCAATAAACCTAGTCGAAGTGGCGTAATCAATTTGAGTTTCATGCTCTTTCCCTTCTGCGTTGCAAATCAGGCGCGATTACCGCATGATACTGTGTTTTGTTTTTGTCCGCGCGCTTCGCTGGTTATAGGCTCACTCGCGGATATCTAGCCCACATCGAATCGAGGCAAAACGCATGCGCAGGCCGGCCAAGATTGCGCCGCCGAAGGGGAAATTGGCGGTATTGACGCCAGGAATGGGCGCGGTAAGCACCACGTTCATGGCAGGAGTCGAGCTGGTACGAAAAGGTGCGGCGCAACCGGTTGGTTCGCTAACGCAGGTTGGCACGATTCGCCTCGGGAAGCGCACCGAAGGTCGCTCGCCACGGATCAAGGACTTTGTGGCGCTCACTGAACTCGACAGCCTGGTTTTCGGTGGATGGGACATTTTCCCGGATACAGCCTATGAGGCCGCGAGCAAAGCAGGAGTGCTTGATGCGAATCATCTGGAGCGCGCCAAGTCATTTCTGTCCAAAATTCGCCCCATGAAGGCGGCGTTTGACCAGAATTATGTGAAGAATCTGACGGGCCCGAACGTTAAGAAGGGCAAGACGAAATATGACCTGGCACTTGAAATCAAGGACGACATCAAGAATTTTAAAAAGAAATCCGGCGCGGACCGAGTCGTGGTGGCCTGGTGCGGCTCAACTGAAATCTTTCTGACGCCGGAAGCTGTTCATCAGACGCCGGAAGAATTTGTTGAGGCCATGAAGAAAAATCACCGGGCTATTGCGCCTTCGATGCTCTATGCGTGGGCAGCGATTACGAGCGGTGTTCCCTTTGCCAACGGCGCGCCTAATTTGACCGTGGATATTCCCGCGATGCAAACGCTCGCGCTCGAGCACGAAGTGCCAATTTGCGGGAAGGATTTTAAGACCGGGCAGACATTGCTGAAAACAATTCTGGCACCCGGGTTCAAGGCGCGCATGCTCGGCCTGAACGGCTGGTTTTCAACAAATATTCTGGGCAACCGTGATGGTGAAGTGCTAGACGACCCGAGTTCTTTCAAAACTAAAGAGGAGTCCAAGCTCGGGGCGCTGGAATATATTTTGCAACCGCATCTTTACCCGCACCTTTACGGCAAAATCCATCACAAAGTGCGCATCAACTACTACCCCCCGCGCGGCGACAATAAAGAGGGCTGGGACAACATTGATATTTTTGGATGGCTCGGCTACCCAATGCAGATCAAGGTGGACTTCCTGTGCCGCGACTCGATCCTCGCCGCACCCATCGTGCTCGACCTTGTTCTCTTCCTCGATCTTGCGCAGCGAGCGGGAATGCGCGGCATCCAGGAATGGCTGAGCTTCTACTTCAAAGCGCCCATGACCGCGCCCAACCTCTATCCCGAGCACGACCTCTTCATCCAATCCATGAAGCTGAAGAACACCCTGCGTTGGATGATGGGCCAAGATCTGATTACGCACCTTGGCCAGGAATACTACGACTGACACTCTTAACTGCCCTTCTGCAACCCACACGTTATGCCCGCCCGATGGATCAGAGAACTCCCCACAGTCTCTCAGAGGCAATCACCAGTCGATCTTGTCGGGGAAGAACTCTGAGACGAGATCCTGGTAGTAGGGACGAATCTCTTGCATGTTCGGGCGCTCACGACCTTTGGAGTACAGATCGTAGGGATTAAACTTTCGCACCCACTCAAACATGCGCTCGTCATTGTCGTTCATGAGATGGCGATAGGCACCGTGCCGGTGCGCGGGGTAGAAGGAATGATAGCGGAGCATGTACCCGGCTTCTTCGGGCAAATACTTCCGCGTTACCTGATAGATGTATTCGTCATGTCCAAATGAGAGGTGCACGTTGTCAAGACCGCAGTGCGATCCGTAGATGCCGTATTCGGTCTGGTACTCGGGGACCGCACTATCCGCGTTGGCGGGAAAGAATTCCGGAAAAATGATCTGATCCGAGTATGCACAGCCAACGGGAAACGTATCGCCGACCACAGCCCACTGCGACTCGCCGTAAAGGCAGAGCACCTTGCCAAGATCGTGCACCAAGCCGGCAAGAACGAACCAGCGCGGATGACCATCCTTGCGGATGGCCTCGGCAGTCTGGAGGAGGTGCTCGGTTTGGGTAAGGTCGGTATCGGGATCGCTATCATCCACGAGAGTGTTCAGATACTCGGCCATTTCCCAGATGCTTTTCTTACCGCGTTTCAAGCTGCAGTACTCGGCTTTTTTGCTCCGAACAAAATCCAGCGTCTGGTAGGCATGATTCTGACGGTAGAATTCGGTCACGGTGCGATTGGCGTCGGCTTTATAGTTGCGGAAATCTTCTTCAGATTTTCCCTGCTGATAGCGGATAGCAACAAAATCGTCCCAATCGTCGAGTTCCTTAAGAGGGGCGTTATCGGCTATAGGTTTCATCATAAGATTTCCTTCTTTCCTGCTCCTGCTGGGCCGAACCGATTCCTATTGGAGCGAAAAAAGCCACGTCAAAGCCACAGGATACCACGCGTTTTGATCATTTATATCGGGATCTTTCAAGCCGATACCACGGCTCGTGACAACCTGCGTTGTGGTCGTGCAAGGTCCTTTGCAAAGTTCAGCGCCGCAGTTCGTGTCAGCCCGTATCGTAGCCTGCCACATCGCTCATTAAAACTTTGAATCGAGATAATAAGCTCACTGAATGCGCAATTCTCCGTTGCTGCGATGCATTGCTTGACGCGCCTCGTTTCTTGCGCTAGTTTCTCTCGTCACCCGATGAACCTGCAGTCATTTCCTTTTGGGAGAGTGGATGGACGGCAAAGATTTTTCACCACGCATCGCAAAAAGCAACGCGAGATTCCCAGTCCCCAATTTCGCTGGTCCCCGTGACATCTGGCTGCGGAGATGCCTGCGCGTTGAAGAAGTGAGCGCGACATCGTTTGGCCATGCACACCTTCGTAGTCCCACATGGGCAGTTTATCGGTCACAATTTTTACGCCATGCTGGCGGTACACTTTCCAACAAGGAGACTCATGTTCAACGAACACCGTAATTTTTTGGCGCTTCCTTATGACGAGTTGGAGCAGCTCAACCTGCAAGCGAAGGAATTGCGCAGGAATCGTGCGCCTGCGCACAAGATTCAAGAAGAGCGCATGAAGTACTTGACCGACGAAAAACGGATCAAGGCCGTCACCGTGCTCTTCAGCGACCTCGAAGGCCGCTTGCACATGCTGGATTACGACAAAAAGTTTCTGATCAAGAGCTGGGACAACCTCACCTTTGACGGCTCGTCCATCCGCGGATTTACCGCGCAACGTGAGAGCGACCTGCGCCTGGCGATGGATTGGGCCGCGTTTTACTGGGCTCCCACCGATGTGTTCGGCTCCGGCAAGGTGCTGGTTTTCGGCGAGGTCATCGACAAAGACGGCACTCCATATAGTGCGGACATTCGCGGTATCCTCAAGGGTTTTGCGGAAAAATTGCATAAGTCCGAGGGCTACACGCTCAACGCCGCCAACGAAATTGAAGGATTTCTTTTTAAAGGTGCGGATGCCGAGCGCACCTACAACGAAACCGGCAAGTTTGAGTACGTCAACACTGGCGGTTATTACCATTCATTGCCCGGCGACCCCTTGCGCACCTTCATCGACACCACTGCGGAAGTACAGCGCGCGATGGGCTTCCAAAATGAAAAAGATCACCCGGAAGTCGCTCCGTCGCAATTCGAAATCAACTACGGTTACGGTGAAGTCGTAGCGGCGGCCGATCAAATCCAGCTCTACAAATTGATTTGCCGGCAGGTCGCCACGCGCATGGGTCTGACAGCGTCCTTCTTACCCAAGCCTGTGCTGGGCGTCAACGGCAGCGGCATGCACACCAACGTTTCGGTCAGCAAGGGCGGCAAAAACCTGTGTTGGGATCCCAAGGGAGAAGAAAAGCTCAGCAAGTTCGGCTGGGCGTTTGTCGATCGCATCCTCACGCATGGCAACGACATCTGCCTGCTGCTCAATGCCAGCGTAAACGCGTATCGTCGCCTCGATCCGCATTTTGAGGCGCCTAACCAGCTCAAGGCATCAGCCGTCGATCGGGGCTCGATGATACGCATTCCCATCGGGAATGAAAAAAGCATGCGCGTGGAAGTTCGCTCGGTTGCTCCGGACGCCAATCCGTACATGGTTATGTATTCGATCTTTCGAACCGGGATCGAGGGCGACATCGCAAAGATAAAAAACCTTCGCCAGGCGGAGCGGTATCTCCCGGACAATATTTATGACGCATTGAAAAATTTTCGGAAGGCCGACTGGATCACCACGATTCTCGGCGAAGACGTGAAAGGGCGCTACGCCGATCTGAAACAAGCCTCAGCCGATCGCTGTCCGCGGCTGCTGGGCGCCTTGGTCAAAGCTCCCGAAGTGCAATTTCACCACGAGGTGTACAACCAGTACCTGTGGAATCAGTTTTAATTACCGCAGGCGCGAGCATTTCAGGCGGCTGCCATGTAGTTGGGGGAATTCCTCTTCGATTGGGTGGGTACCCAGAATTTTACGCTCCCAAGAACGCTCGGGAGGCTTTTTAGGCGAAGACATCTCAGCTGGGCGGCCACCTATTATTTGCGAGCGACGCAGACTCTGGCACTCCGAATCTCAAGCCGGTCACCAACTCGTCGGTGGCTCTCATATGGTTTGGCTCCCTATGTCTTTGACACCCGCAATCCATCGCCATCACACTGGTGCTCATCTGCGCCCAAAGATTCTACTCGCCATTCTGCTAAGCGCGCCCTTCGCTTGCACCACATCGACGCTTGCACAAAATTCTGACCAAAGCCGCTTACAGAACCCCAGCCAGAGTCGCAGTGGCAGCGCGAAGCAAAACAACGCCCCGAGCCGAGCCTCGCAACCGGACCTTCTAATCGTTGGAGGCCAAGTCATTGACGGCACCGGGGCCGCTCTTCGCGCGGCGGACCTTGGGATTCGCAGTGATCGCATCGTTTTCCTCGGCGATGCGCGCAAGGCGAAGCTCATAGCGGCTCGCACCATCGATGCTCGTGGACTGATCGTTGCCCCCGGATTCATCGATCCCCACACCCATGCCGGTTCCGACCTCTCCGCACTGGGGCGCAACAGCAACCTCAATTACCTCATGCAGGGCGTAACCACGGTCATCGTCGGCAACGACGGCGGCGGCTCCCCGCATCCCGCAAGAATTCTTGATAGCTGGGAAAAGCAAGGTATTGGCACCAACGCTGTTCTGCTCGTTGGACACGGCACTGTTCGTCGCGAAATTCTTGGCTCCGGCAACATTCAGCCCACGCCTGAACAACTCGAAAGCATGAAGTCGCTGGTTCGCGGAGCCATGCGCGAAGGATCCTTCGGACTTTCCACGGGACTTTTCTATGTTCCTGGAAGCTTCGCACACACCGAAGAAGTAATCGAACTGGCCAAGGCCGCCGCCGAATTGGGCGGCTATTATGACTCGCACATGCGCGACGAAGATTCGTACTCGATCGGGTTGCTCGGCTCGATCGCGGAAACGATTCGTATCGCCCGGGAAGCCCATATACCCGTGCACATTTCCCATATCAAGGCTCTTGGCCCGCAAGTTTGGGGCAAGAGCATCGAAGTCATCGCCATGGTCGAAAAAGCGCGTGCAGAGGGACTCGATGTGACAGCGGATCAATATCCTTACACGTCCTCTGGCTCTAGCCTGATCGCCAGCCTATTACCTCCGTGGGCCCAAGCGGGAACGCAGAGCGAAATTCTGGAGCGCCTCGATGACAAGGGGCTGCGCCCACGCCTCCTGCAAGAAATCGAAGACAACCTGAAGCGCCGCGGCGGTCCCGATTCCCTGCTCTTCACTTCATCGGAAGCGCCCGAGCTGCTCGGCAAGAAACTCGCGGCGGTGGCCCAAGAGAAAAATCTGCCTCCCGTCGAGGCCGCTCTTCAGATCATGCGTGAACGTAAACTTTCTGGCCTGGCTGTCGCCTCCTTCAATATGGACGAAGCCGATGTTGCTCGTTTCATGAAGCAACCCTGGGTCATGACCGGCTCGGACGGCTCCGCAGGCCACCCGCGGCTTTACGGCACCTATCCGCGCAAGCTCCGCGTCTACGTTTTGGAGAAAAAAGTAGTCCCGCTTTCCGTCGCAATTCGCGCAAGCACCAGCCAGCCCGCTGAGCTTGCTCACATTCCAGAGCGGGGCACCCTTCGCGAAAACTTCTACGCTGACGTAATCGCCTTCGATCCCGCCACCGTCGCCGACCAGTCCACCTACGAGCACCCCCAACAGCTCGCCATCGGGATGAAATATGTCCTGGTAAACGGCACACTTGCGGTCGACCAGGGCAAATACACGGGCGCGCTCGCCGGCCGCGCGCTGCGCAAACTTTCGGCACACTCGCGCGCGAAATAGCCTTGGTCGTCTCAACCGTCTCAACCGTCTCAACCGCGTCAGCTTGCATCGCCGCACCCGCTATTGGTATGCTTCCTCTCCGCAATTTTTCTGTAAGTAGACTGTGCTCGAGATCCAAATACTGAGGAGAGCCACATGTTCAGGTCACCACGAGTCTTGGGAATCGTACTCACCCTCGCATTCATGCTGGGAATGGCGGCACAAGTCCACAGCCAAGGCGGAAATCAGGGATCTATCGAAGGCACCGTTGTGGACCAGAACGGCGGAACCGTTGCCGGCGCTTCCATAACGGCTCGGAACACCGGCACCAATCTCACTTATACGGGTACGACTGATCCCGCTGGCTACTTCCGCTTACCCGTCGTCCTCGCGGGAACTTACGATATTACAGTCCAGGCCCAAGGGTTTGCCCCACTCGTGCGAAAAAATGTCGACGTGACCGTGGGCGCGCGCCTTAACCTCGCCCTGACCCTTGGCGTCGCGGGACAAACCGAGAAAGTGGATGTCATCTCCGATGTGCCTGTCGTCGAGACGACCCGATCCCAGGTCAGCGCGACCGTCAACAGTCAGTCCGTTGCCAATCTCCCGGTTCTCGGACGCAATTTCATTAACTTCGTCCTACTGACACCCGGCGTGACACTTGACGCCCGCCAGGGTGACATCAGCTTCGCCGGTCAACGTGGTACTCTAAATTCCCTCGTCGTGGACGGCTCCGACAACAACAATACCTTCTTCGGCCAGACGACTGGTCGCACCGGCTCAGGCCGGGCTCCTTACCAGTTCAGCCAGGATGCTGTCGCAGAGTTTCAAGTCAACTCCAATTCTTATTCCGCCGAATATGGCCGCGCCGGAGGGGCCGTCATCAACGTCATCACCAAGTCGGGAACCAATGACTGGCACGGCACTGCCTTTGAGTTTTATCGCGATACTTCGCTCAACGCGCAAGACAGCATTACTAAGAGTGCAATACCGAAAAGACCCAAAGCCCCGCTGCACTTCAACCAGTTCGGTGGCAACCTCGGTGGGCCCATCTTCCGAGATAAGCTTTTTTTCTTCTTCGACTATGACGGGCAGCGCAACACCCTGCCCAATACCGTGTCCCTCCTGCTGCCGAGCGGTTTCAGCCTAAGCACCAACCCCACAATTGCCGGCTACCAGCAAGCTGCGCTCGACTATCTCAACGCCCGTGCTTCATCGTGGACGCGAACGCAAAACCAGAATGTCTACCTCGGCAAGGTGGACTGGCACATCGGCCAGAATAATCTTCTCTCCGGTCGCATCAATAGCCAGCGATTCACCGGTGCAAACTTCGAAAACGGCGGTTTGCAAAATTCCCTCGAGCACACTGGTGCGTCTCTCGTGACCACGGATACTGCTGCCCTGCGTTTGACGTCGTCCCTTTCCAGCAGACTCGTTAACATTGCGTCTTTTTCCTACATGCGCGACAACGAGCCCGGCTTAGCCAATAGCTCCAACCCTGAGGCCACCGTCCGGCAGGGCGGCCCTATCGTTCTCACGGTCGGTCGTAATTTCTTCAGTCCGCGTTTCACCAACATCCATCGCCAGCAATTTGGCGATACCCTCGCTTGGGTTCGCGGTCCTCACGCTCTCAAGTTTGGCGTCGATTTCATCCGCGATCAAATTGCTAACTTTTTCCCTGGTAATTTCTCCGGAACGTACAATTTCGTTAGCCTAGAGGCGTTCGGCCGCAACCTGTTGGGCGTCCCAGACCGCCAAAAACCCAGTGATGCCACTATCACCCAGGCCTTTGCAGGCGCTGGCACTACCGGCCCAACGACAAACCCTAACCTGTTTGAAAGCTCTTTTTTTGCGCAGGACGAGTGGCGCGTCCGCCGTAGCCTCACCCTGAACCTCGGCGTGCGGTATGACTACCAGCGCGTTGACCAGCCCAGCACTCGCAATCCCACTGCGTTCGCCGCCGGCTTGGATACCAGCCGAATAAACAATCCAAGAAACACTCCGGAACCGCGCATAGGCTTTGCTTGGAGCCCCTCCTCGAGGCTGGTTGTTCGCGGAGGCTACGGATTGTTTTACGGCCGCACACCTTCCATCCTGTACGGCACTGCCATGTCCAATAACGGCGTCAACGTTGCCACCCTCAATTTCAACGGGGACGATGTTCCGCGGTATCCCGCGAACAAGTGTGGCGCTCCTGGCGGTCCGGGAACCTCTCCGTCCTGCGCCGCGCCCACCGGTGTCTTATCCAACCCTCCCATCATTTTTGTTTTCGACAAGGACTACAAGCAACCTACTGTTCAGCAATGGAGCTTGGGAGTCGAGCATTCTCTCGGCCGCAATTTTTCCCTGGGTGTGTCCTACCTCGGGGTCAAGGGTACGCACATCCAGCGCACCCGCGACATCAATTTGAATCCGGTCCTAACAACAAGGAATGTTTTGGTGGACGGAACCACTACCGTGAGTGTTCCGGCGTATTCCGTGGTGAGACCCATCCCCGGCTTTAATCGTATCCTGCAGTTCGAAGGCACAGCGAATTCCATCTACCATGGCTTTATTGTCCAGATGACCAAGCGCATGAGTATGGGCTTCCAGTTTTCAGGTGCCTACACCCTGGGTAAAGTCATTGATGACAATCCCGACGCTACCGCCGTGGTTCCTGGAGGCGATGATGCCAAGATGGTTCAATTCCCCACAATCCTAAGAGCCGACCGCGCCGTGGGCCAGAACGATCAGCGTCACCGGCTCGTTCTAAGCGGCATCTGGGATCTCGACACCTATGCGAAGGGTTTCTCAGGCGTTCCGCGCTTCATTCTGGGCGGTTGGGAGTTCAGCGGTATCTTCACAATTCAATCTGGCCAGCCGTACACAGCATTAGTTTCGGGCGATCTCAATCGGACCGGCAATCCCCGTACCGCTCGGCTTCTTGTTGGCCGCAACACTTTCTATCTGCCTCGCAATACCAGCTTCGACCCCCGTATCACCAAGAATCTCCCGCTTAGTGAGCGGATGAAATTTCAGTTGATCCTCGAAGCGTTCAACGTCTTTAACAAAAATAACGTCTTTGCGGTCAACACTACCCGATACACGCTTTCCTCGAGCGGGGGCCTAATCAGTTCAACTACCTTTGGCCTCCCAACCAATAACAGTAATACTCCCCTTACACCGCGGATCCTTCAGTTGGGAGCAAAATTCATCTTCTAATCCATTGCTCCTAACCGAATGCCTGCGTCATTCCCCCAAGTGGCGGAACAACCTACATCTCGGTAGAATGCTTCGTAAAATGAAGTTCCTAGGAGGCATCGAATGGCTCGCTTCTGCTTTTTAATCTCCGGCTTTCTGCTGGCGTCAACCGCTGCTTTGGGCCAGACACCTTCGACCGACTCGCAAACTCTCCAGGCGCTCTTGGCCGAGGTTCATCAGCTGCGACAAGATTTGCAAACGACCACCGTCGTTGCGCAAAGAGCACAAATTCTTCTCTATCGCTTGCAAGCGCAGGAAGCGGCAACTGCGCACGCTTCACAACGGCTTGATGATGCTCGCTCAAGGCTCACTGAAGCACAATCGAATCGTAAGAACCTGACCGCGCAGATCAAACATTTTGAGGATCTGCAGAGTCGTACCGAGAATCCGGCCGAAAGGAAAAGCATGGAAAATGCAATACCCTCATTCAAAAGCAGACTCGAAACTGCCGGTGACGAAGAGCAACAAAGGCAAACCAGGCAAATAGAAGCGGAAGAGCAATTACGCTCCGAGCAGGCAAAACTCAGCGCGTTCCAATATCAGTTGGAGCAGCTCGAGAACACTTTGAAGGCTTCGGACGCACGGCCATTGGTAAGTACTCCGCATTAGGCAAACCGCCTGATCCAAAACTATTGATGCATTGTGAACCGATGTAACCTCGTGCCCTGCTGTGATAATGTTCATGATTCGCAAGTCGCGATGAAGACTCGTAATGGCTGACTCTGAGGAGCGTTTAATGAAAAAGGCGTACAACGGAATCCAAGTCCCCGCCGAGGGCAAGCCAATCGAATATTCCGGCGGCAAATTCAATGTGCCTGACTCGCCAATTATTCCCTTCATCGAGGGTGACGGCACTGGACGCGATATCTGGAAGGCTTCGCGACGCGTGTTCGACGCTGCCGCCGAGCGAGCGTATGGCAGGAAGCGTCGCGTCGCCTGGTTTGAGGTGTTTGCCGGAGAGAAAGCCTTCAACCAGTTTCAGAAGTGGCTGCCTGACGAGACCGTTGACGCTATCCGTGATTTTCGCGTGGCCATCAAGGGCCCGCTGACCACTCCTGTTGGCGGCGGAATTCGCTCGCTCAATGTGGCGCTTCGCCAAATTCTCGATCTCTACGCCTGCGTTCGCCCGGTACGCTATTTTCAGGGAGTTCCCTCCCCTGTCAAGCATCCGGAGATGATGAACATTGTCATCTTCCGCGAAAATACCGAAGACGTTTATGCCGGAATTGAGTGGCGCTCCGGTTCTCCCGAAGTCAAACGCCTTCTGGAATTCCTCAACAATGACATGCTCAAAGGAACCGGCAAGCAAATCCGCTGGGATTCCGGCGTAGGCATCAAGCCCATTTCTCCCACTGGCACCAAGCGACTGGTGCGCCGTGCCGTGCAGCATGCGCTTGCACAGAAAAACCGCAGCGTCACTCTCGTGCACAAAGGCAACATCCAGAAATTCACCGAAGGTGCCTTCCGCGATTGGGGGTATGAACTGGCCCGGGAAGAATTCCGGGCTCAGGTCATCAGCGAGCGCGAAAGCTGGATCATCGATAACCTTGACAAGAATTCGAGCCTGAGCGTTGAGCAGAATGCCGCCATGATTGAGCCGGGCCTCGAACAAGCCACGGACTCCTTCAAGAAATCCCTTTACACCGAGGTGAAACAGACGATCGATACGATTTACCCGACGCACGGCAAAGGTCAATGGAAACAGAAATTGCTGATCAACGATCGCATCGCCGACTCAATTTTTCAGCAGGTCCTGCTGCGCCCCGACGAATATCAGGTGCTGGCGACTCCCAACTTGAATGGCGATTATTTATCGGACGCGTGCGCGGCGCAGGTTGGCGGCTTGGGTATGGCGCCGGGCGCAAACATCGGGGACGGTTTTGGCTGTTTCGAAGCCACCCACGGGACCGCTCCCAAATATGCCGATAAAGATGTCATCAACCCAAGCTCGGTGATGCTCTCCGGTGCGATGATGTTTGACTTTATTGGCTGGCCGGAAGCTGCGCGTCTTATTGAAGACGGAATCGCTCGCACCATTCAACAAAAGCGGGTCACGTACGATCTCGAGCGCTTGACAGAAGGTGCCACCAAGGTCAGCACTTCGGCCTTCGCTGCCGCGATTATCGAGAATATGCAAGGAGTAGCCACGGCGCGTTAGTATCGCTAAAGTTGTCCGGTGATCGAAACAACGAATCGTGAGTCACAGTTCAATTAGGAGAGAAACGGAATGCGCAGCAAGGTCACTGTTGTCGGCTCAGGATTCGTCGGTTCCACCACCGCGCAACGCATCGTAGATGCGGACCTGGCCGACGTCGTTATCACCGACATTCTCGATGGCGTCCCCGCGGGCAAGGGGCTCGACATGCTCGAATCCGGACCAATCACACGCAGCGACTCGCGCGCCGTCGGTATCTCGACAAACACGGGCGATTACAGTCCCACGTCCAATAGCGATATCGTGGTGATGACTGCGGGTTTTCCGCGCAAGCCGGGGATGAGTCGCGATGACCTCCTCCGTGCAAATTATGATGTCGTCAGAGCCGTCGTTGAACAGATTGTGAAGCATTCACCGAACGCCATCTTGATCGTAGTCACCAATCCCCTCGACGCCATGGCGCAGGCAGCATTCAAGGTCAGCGGCTTTCCCAAACATCGTGTGATCGGCATGGCCGGTGTGCTCGACTCGTCGCGAATGAGTACGTTTGTGGCGCAAGAAGTTGGGGTTTCGGTCGAGAATGTGCACTCGTTCGTTCTCGGCGGCCACGGCGATGACATGGTTCCCTTGCCGCGCTACTCCACCGTTGCGGGCATCCCGCTTCCGGACTTGCTTCCTAAGGCGCGCATTGATGCGATTGTCGAACGAACCCGCAAAGGCGGCGCGGAAATTGTCAATCTACTAAAGACTGGCTCCGCATATTATGCGCCGTCAGCCGCGGTCGTCGAAATGGTCTCGGCGATCTTGAAAGACAAAAAGAAAATTCTGCCCTGCGCGGCTTATCTCGAAGGGGAATACGGAATCGACAAATTGTTCGTCGGCGTGCCCGTGAAGCTCGGCGCTAAAGGCATCGAGCAAATCATAGGAATAAAATTAACTGCGGAAGAAAGCTCCGCCCTACAAAAATCCGCCACCTCGGTCCGCGAGCTGATTAATGTGCTTAATCTGTAGATTTTGTCTTACGCCAGATATTTAAAATGGGGCCAAGCCTGCTGCAGCGAAGAGCGTGGCCTACGGCACACAAACAGCGTCAAATGAGCTTCTTCAGGCATTGCATATTCACTGGTTACCGTTGCCGCAGGAGTCACTTCGTCAAAATATTTGCTTAAGTCTTTTTCAAGAAACCCAATTGCCATCACCGTTTCACCGGAATAGTCTCTTGGGCCCCAAAGCGCGTATTGATTGTGTCCGCTGATTGCTTTAGGTAATCCATAACGCGGCCCAAAATAATCGATCGCTCCTGCTTCCCCGTAGTTATAGGCAAGCAGAGCGCATTGGGCTTGCTGCTCGGTCGGCAGCGCCCGGTAGATTCGCGCAACCGCGGCAACTTGATTTTCCCAGCCGAACATATCGGCAAACAGCTGCGGCAATTCACCCAACTGCTGCTCTTCCACGCGCACTCTATTGACGTCCCAAAAGCGCGTGTACATAACCGCAGCCTTCACCGGAAGAATGGGCATGGCGAGCGGAGCGGCAAGAATCCCGCCAATCGCCAGAGGCGCAACAATTGCCGGTTTCAACCACGCGCCCGCGTGGGGAATCACTTCTTCCTCAATCCAAACAGATCCTGCTGCAAAGAGCATGGGGTAAGCGGGCGCGAGATAATAGATTTTTCCGTGCAGCAGCAAGAGCTCAATGAGAACCGTCAAATAGGCGAAGCCGAGGACGGCGTATTTTCTGCCGGCACGATGCCGGAAACAATACCAAAGCCCCGCGAGCCAGATGGGAGCGGCAATCGGATTGGTGAGCAAGGTTTGCTGCCAGAGAAACTCCCAAGCGGTTATGTGCGAATTCTTTACAATCGCCACAGTTTGCAAAAGTTGAATTGTAGGCCAACCATGATGCGCCTCCCACAAAATATTCGGCAAGAAAATAGCGAAGGTGATTGCCCCGCCACACCAAATCCAAGGGCGCCGAAACATTTGCCGCGCGGGAGTTAGCAGTACCCCCCCCACAAGTCCAGAGCCGAAAAACAACATTGAGTGTTTATTAAGCATGCCGATTCCAGCAATGACACCGACTAAAATCCAGAGCCGCTCCGAAGCACCATTGAGAATGCGCAACAGAATTGCGGCGCAGAGCATCCAGAAAACCGGTTCAAAAGAATTCATCGAAAGGAAGTTGTCGAAAGTCAGAAAAACCGGCGCCAGACAAACGGCGAGCGCCGCGAGCGCCTGCGCAAATTGCCGGCCACCCATTTCGCGGGCCATCCAACCGGCCAGGAACACCTTCGCGCCAGCAGCCAGCGCCGGGAAAAAGCGCAATGCCGGAAGAGAGTCTCCAAGCAGCGTTCGGCTTACGCGAGAAATGACAGCGATGAGCGGGGCGTGATCTACGTAGCCCCAGGAAAGGTGCTGGCCGCAGGCGGCGTAGTAAAGCTCATCACGGAAATAGCCATAACGCCCATTGAAGATAAAATGGACGACCACGGCAGCCAGCGAAAAAGACACAACGTACGAACTGAGCAGGCTTTCTGGGACACGCACAGCCCCGCGCGGCTGAACAGGACTGGCAGACCGCAACGTTTCCGGCGGCAGGGTTTGAGCAAGTGTGCCGTTGGTGGACAACCGTACCTCATTCTTTACTGTGCGAAAAATGCGGCGCGTCGCGAACGGACCCGAAACAATTAGGTCGGCTGCTTGGCCGGAGCTTTGCCGGGAGATTTGCCCGGGCTCTTGCGTGGCGCTTTGACCGGAGCCTTACTGGGTGCTGCGGGCTCGTCCCTGCCGCTAACAATCAGCGTCGTTGTCTGGATGCTGTCAAGCTTTGGAAATCCTTTATCGAGATACGCCTTTCCCTGAGACTCGATCAAATCTTGCTGGGGGCCATGACCCTGCGGCGCGCCTTCGCCATAACCGCTGTACAATTTCTCTACGATATCCATTCCTTCGGTGACTTCGCCAAACGCCGCAAAACCTTGAGAATCCAGACGACAGTTGTCAGCTAGGTTGATGAAGACTTGCGTTGTGCGGGTGTTCGGTCCACCCATGGCATACGTCAAGTAGCCGCGCTTGTTGCCCTGCTTCACCGGTTCGTCCTTGATTGCTGCCTGGCTCCAGACGCGCGCGACATTGGGCCTCGCCGGAATTCCGAATTGGACGACAAAGCCGGGGAGCACTCGGAAGAAGCTTGCCCCATCGTAAAAATGATGCTTCACCAGGTTGTAAAAACGGTCCGCGCCCAAAGGAGCCCACTCACGGTGGACGGTTACGACGAAATCCCCCTGCGCAGTCGTGAACTTGACTTGATAGCTTTCGGGCGCTTTGGCATTGAGCGCAGCAGGGCGGAGGAGCGCGGGATCGAGTGCAGGAGCGCGTGGGGCTGTCGAGCCCGCTGCATGCAGACGCGCGACGGGGCTTTTCGTGGGAGCGTTTGGGGAGGGCGTTTGGGATGTGGCAGTTTCCGGGCCCAGGAACAACGCTGCGACCAAAAATCCGGTGACTGCCAACGGACTGCGAAATTTGTGCATCTTTTCCTCCGTGCGTTTAATTTATTTATCGGATGACTGCAATTGCTTCGAAACGCGCTCGACTTTCTCCATTACGCGCAGAGTGTTTTCGCCGAGAATTTTGCGAATGTCCGATTCAGGATAATTCTTCTGAAGAAGCGCTTCGCTAATTTTGGGAAGCCTGGTGACGTCTTCCATTCCGAAAGGCATGTTGGCACCATCGAAATCAGAACCCAAGCCGACGTGATCCGCCCCCGCGAGCTTCACCGCATGATCAATATGGTCAACGATCTTGGTCCAATCCACACGCGGTAGTTTTCCCTGCGCCACGAGCTCGCGCGTCATACGATCGTCTTCCATCAGCGTGCAGGCTTCGTTGTCGCCGCAGCGCTTTCGCACGTCTTCATTCATCTGCTTCATGATCTCAGGATTGGCCTGCGTGGCACTGCGAAACTCCTGGCTCAGAAAGCCAATGTGGTAGTTGATCTGGATTACGCCACCTTTCGCAGCCAGCGCTTTTATCATTTCGTCGGTCATATTGCGCGGCGCATCGCAGAGTGCCCGGCACGAAGAGTGCGAGGCAATCATCGGCGCCTTGCTGACCTCCAGCGCGTCATAGAAAGTTTTATCGGCAACGTGGGAGATGTCAACCATCACCCCGAGGCGATTCATTTCACGAACCACATCTTTTCCAAAATCGGTGAGTCCGCTGTGGACGGCCTTGTCGGTCGATGAATCAGCCCAGGCAGTGTTTCCGCTGTGGGTCAGAGTCATGTAGCGAACGCCAAGTGCGGCGCTCAGTCGGAGGATGGCGAGGTCATCGGCAATCATGTGTCCGCCTTCCACGCCCATGAGCGCGGCGATCTTCTTTTCGGTGCGCGCGCGCCGAATGTCGGCGGCCGTAGCGGCCAAGAGGAGTTCCCTGGGATGGCGGCGAACTTGCTCGCGTACAGCATCAATCTGGTCGAGAGCGCGCTTGACGGCTTCGGAGCCGGTTACGCTGCTGGGCATCCAGATGGAGAAAAAAATCGCTCCGAGCCCCCCTTCTTTCATGCGGGGGATGTCAATATGACCGTGCGCGTCGCGGTGAGCGAGATCAAACTTCTCGGCAACCAGACGTTGCGTTGTGTCGTCATGGGTATCCACAACAATGGAGCTGAAATGGAGTTTTCGGGCGCGCTCAGAAACATCGCCGGCGGCTCCGGCGTTCATGAGCGCAAGGCAGCCGCAGATAAATCCGAGAACGGCAAGTAAAGCGATGGCGCGGAGCATGCTTTTCTCCATTCTTGGCAACTTGACAAACACCGACATACCGGGACAGCCGCCAGCAATTGCTATCCCATCAACCAGCCAAAGATGGCTTGCTTGATGGCCTGGCGATTCACTTCGGCGATGGATTCTGTCAGGGGAATTTGTTTTGGGCAAATCTGAACGCAATTTTGAGCGTTGCCGCAATCCTCTACCCCGCCTGAGCCCATCACCGCTTCGAGACGCTCGCGTGCGTGCATTGCGCCTGTCGGATGCATATTAAAAAGACGAACTTGGCTGATGATGGCGGCTCCAATGAAGGCATTGTGTTCATTGACCTGCGGGCAGACCTCCAGACAATTGCCGCAGGTAATGCATCGAGTCAGCGGATAGGCTTTCGCCTGCATATCAGGCGACATGCGTGGCCCCTCGCCCAGGTCGTAGGTGCCGTCAATGGGAATCCATGCTCGTACACGCTTCAGGTTTTGAAACATGACGGAACGATCGACGGCGAGATCGCGGATGACAGGGAATTTCGTCATGGGCTCAAGACGGAGCGGCTGCTCAAGTGAATCTATAAGCGCCGAGCAGGCCATCGCGGCCTTGCCATTGATGACCATGGCACAAGAGCCGCATACCTCTTCGAGGCAATTCGAATCGTAGACAACAGGCGTCGTGGGCTTGCCGTCGCGAGTGACCGGACGTTCAGCGATGTCACGCAGGCAAATAATGGCGTTCATTGCAGGACGCCAATCGAGCGCGAACTCTTCCCAGTGCGGTTTTTCCTTGGAGCCCAACTGACGCTTTACGCGAACAATCACTTTTTTAGTTTCGTCCATAAATGTCCGGCGCGGAAACTGCTTTACGCCTGCGGCACAAATTCACTTGGAAACATCATAGCGCCTCGCTCGGGGCGGAATATGAGAAATATCAACGGGCTCATAGGAAAGCTGAATCCCGCCGGTCCACTTTGCGCGAGTGGTCTTGAGCCAATTCCGATCGTCACGCTCAGGAAACTCGGGTTTATAGTGTGCGCCGCGCGATTCATCGCGAGCCAAAGCACCGAGCGTAATGACCCGCGCGAGAATCAGCATATTTTCGAGCTCGCGAGCGAAATTTAGAGTCTGATTCGACCATTGAGTGCGGTCGGATAAATCTATTTTCCGGTACCGCTCGAGCAAAGCTTGTAGTTGGGCGTCGGCCTTTTCCAGATTTTTGTTGTAGCGAACGACGGTCACATGCTCGGTCATAATTTGCCCCATTTCCTTCCAGATGGTAATGGGATTCTCGGTGCCGTCCTGATGCAGCAGGCGATCATTGATTTCTTGCTGGCGCGCTCGCTCGCGGTCGAAAATGTCGGCGGGAACGCTGTCGCAACCTTTTTCGAGATTGCGCGCGTACTTAACAGCTGCAGGCCCGGCAACCATCCCTCCGTAAATGCAGGAGACCAGCGAATTGGCGCCAAGGCGGTTTGCGCCATGATACTGATACTCGCATTCACCCGCGGCATAAATACCGGGCACGTTGGTTGCCTGATTTTCGTTGTCTACCCACGTGCCGCCCATAGTGTAGTGCATACCCGGAAAAACTTTCATGGGCTCGATACGCGGGTCTACACCGAGAAACTTTTCGTAAATGTCGAGGATACCCTCGAGTTTATGGTCCAGAGTTTCGCGCGGGATGTGCGTAAGGTCGAGATAAACGGCAGCTTCATCTGCGATGCCGAGGTTCATCTCAAAGACAATTTTGTGAATAGCGCGAGTGGCGATATCACGGGGTACGAGGTTGCCGTACTTTGGATACCATTCCTCAAGAAAATAGAATCGCTCCTTTGGAGGAATGCTGAGTGGAGCGCGAGTGTCACCGGCACGTTTAGGAACCCAAACGCGCCCACCTTCGCCGCGCGCCGATTCGCTCATTAGACGCAGCTTGTCTTCACCGGGGATCGCAGTGGGATGTACCTGGATAAATTCGCCGTTGGCATAATCCACACCCTGCAAAAATAAAGAACCTTGCGCGGAGCCCGTGCAGACAACGGAGTTGGTGGAGCGGCCGAAGATGGCGCCGATCCCCCCGGTGCAAAAGATCGCGGCATCAGCGGGAAACGTGCGCACCTCCGTGGACCTCAGGTCCATAGCACAGATGCCTCGACAGATGCGCGATTCGTCAATTACAGCGGAAAGAAACGTCCAGCCTTCGAACTTACGAACTTTGCCTTCGGCTTCAAAGCGGCGCACTTGCTCATCGAGCGCGTACAGAAGCTGCTGGCCAGTTGTGGCACCGGCGAATGCGGTGCGGTGGAAGAGCGTACCACCGAAGCGTCGGTAATCGAGCAGTCCTTCGGGAGTGCGATTGAACATCACGCCCATGCGATCGAGAAGATCAATGATGCCCGGCGCCGCCTCGCACATGTTCTTAACAGGCGTTTGATTGGCAAGGAAATCTCCGCCAAAGACGCTGTCGTCGAAATGCTTCCAGGTGGAGTCTCCTTCACCCTTGGTGTTTTTTGCGGCGTTGATGCCGCCTTGCGCGCAGACCGAGTGCGAACGCTTGACGGGAACGATCGAGAACAAATCAACGGGAACACCGGACTCAGCAACGCGTATCGCGGCCATCAGTCCGGCCAGTCCTCCGCCTATGATGCTGATTTTGGGCTCTCTCATTTCGCGTAATAATTAAAAAAGCGGATATCGAAGCGTATGCTCAGTAGGATGGCAATGCCGACGGCGCTGAACGTGAGGGCGATGATCACTCCGAGATACCCGGCGGCGCGTTGCGCTCGCGCGCTAGCTGCCAAGCCCCACTTACACACAAAATTCCAGATGCCAACACCCAGATGGATGGATGACGCGAGAACTCCCGCAAAATAGAACGCCAGAAAATACGGATTGGCCAGAGCTTCAACCATTCCCTGAAAAGTCGACATTCCGTGCGTGGCAAAACGCTCGTTATAAACGTGCCAACCGATGAAAACGAAAGCGATAACCCCGGTAATGCGTTGGATCGTGAACATCCAATTGCCAACCCACGGATACTGCGAGAGGTTGGACTTCCCTTTCCACCAGATGTACAGGCCATAGACGCCGTGATAGGCGATCGGTAGCCATATTCCCATAGCCTCAAGAAAAAGCCGCCAGGGGAGAGTCTGAAGGTCGCGCGAAGTGGCATTATATTTTTCAGAACTGATCAGAGCGGAGCTATTGGACCAAAAATGTTCGGCTAAGAATATGCCCACGGGGAAAATGCCGGTGAAAGAATGAAGTTTGCGCCAAAAAAAACTGTGCTCCGGTCGAACCTCCTCGTGCGCCATGCACTCTCCGCAGATAGCTTTGCTGACGGGCAGATTCTGCGCAGCATCAGCGCCGAAACGAGTATAGAATTTTTGGTCGGGTGTTTCAAGTCGCGGCACACCATTGCAATCGAAGGCGCGTAGGTGTTGTAGGCGAACCGAGCCTCTCTCGATCTCGCGTAGTTCGATAATTCAAAGCCGGGGCGCAGGGTTTCTCGACTACGCCAAACCAACCGTCGCTCCCCCGCGAAAACAAAAGGCGAGGTCGGCGCGCGCGCTTGAAACCGGAACGTCAAACAGCAGGCAGCGGGCGGAATTCTGATCAGGCTGTCATTGAGTTTTCTTGGAAGCAATCAGACACAACCAGAAACAACCATTGACACCCCTTAGCGTTCTTGTTACTTTTCGGGACGCGATTTTTTTTGGTCGCCAACCTAAACGCGGAGGGACCGCAGCCCGTCATCATCCATGGCGTTCGTCGCGAGAAAAATCTTCATCACTAAAGGCGTTGGCAAACACCGTGAGCGGCTATCCAGCTTTGAGCTGGCCCTTCGTAATGCGGGGATTGCGGCATGCAATATCGTTCGAGTCTCGTCGATCTTTCCGCCAAATTGCAAATTGATTTCGCGCAGCGAGGGTTTGAAGCATATCAAGCCAGGACAAGTGGCGTTTACCGTCATCAGCGAGAACTCAACACGCGAGCCGCATCGCCTGATTGCGGCGAGCATAGGCTTGGCGCTCCCAGCGGACAAATCCATGTATGGATATCTTTCCGAGCATCACTCCTTCGGCGAGACTGAGGAAGTTGCGGGAGAATATGCCGAAGAGCTTGCCGCAGAAATGCTGGCCACGACACTGAACGTAGAATTTGATCCGGATCTTTCGTGGGACGAAAAAAAAGAGGTCTACCGAATTTCGAATAAGATCGTGCGCACAATGAATATCACGCAGTCCGCAGTGGGCGATAAACGCGGACTATGGACTACCGTGCTGGGCGCGGCAATTCTGATTGGCGAAGACGACTGATTGTACTGGCAAAGGCGGTATTGCACTTCGGTACCTCTCAAACATCCCAATCGTAGGCTATCGTTAGCCACTTTTTCACTTCCGAGTCGATATCATCCAGCGAGCTTATTGGAATTCAGTGAGTGATGCGATCTTTTTTTGCAAGGCCGCCGGTGCCGACCAATCGTCTTGGAAATTTTCCTCTATGCTTCGCGAGCGCCAAGCCAAGGTCAACGCGCGTGTTGGCCGCGGGCTTAATTTGTGCAAAGACATGATTGCGGTAAAGAGGAACAATCGTTCTGCAGGGACACGCCTTTACATCACTGCCTAATGATTTTCCAATCTTGAGTAAAATGTCATAAATGGGGCGCAGCTTTTCCTTTGGACCGGAGTACTGCTCGCGCACGTAGAGCTCCGCCGCACGCAGATATTCTTCCGGATCGTCAAAATTCTCTAATCCTGTTCCCCCAGCACGCTCGGCAATCCACCATGCGCTGTTGGTTCCCAGGTTGTACTTGGCCTTGAGCCACTCGCGCCGAGCTTTCTCTGTAGGCGGGCCCGATTGGGTAACCAGTTCAACCCATTCGTCAAGCGTACGACCCGTTTTTGCGCGTAAGTCGCTAATCCATTTTTGTACGCGCGCAACTCCTGGATGGACGCCATACGTGAATGGGCTTTCCCCGGCACTGGTCTTCGACATGGGCGTAACTCCGCCTGATTATTGGTTGTTTGCTTTCTTAATTCTTTTCTTACCCTGGAAATATCGCAGGCGCTCAAGAACCGCTCCGACAATGAGCGGTAGAGCAACTGTGGCGTCATCGAATACTTCGGCGAACAGGCCGCCTTCTTCGGGAGGCACGAATTTTCCCCATGAAACAGCTTCGGAATAGGTGCTACCGGAGAGGCCGCCCCAGTGAACGGGCTCGGGGCAAATCCGCAGGCCGTAGTTGTAGCGCTTGAGGGGAAGTTTTTCGTACCCGCGGCGCGACAAGAGTTCGGCATAAACGCCGAATTGCTGTGACCAATTCCGGGGGACTCCGCCGCCAATCGTGAAGATGCCCATTCTTTTTGTCGCGAGCATCGTCGTGGCGAATTTTTCGAAATCTTCGTAGGGATCAAAACGCAGGAGGGGTTTTCCCTCTCTCAGACGGAGTTTTTTATGAAGAGCAAAATCGATTCCCAGCTCGGAATCGGTGAATGCGGGGACGAACACAGGAATATTTTGCTCGAATGCGGTCTTTAGGATACCGCGTCCCTTGGCGTTTTTCACGAGGTACTCTCCGATGCGCCGGTGAATTTTCCAACTGCACACCGTTTCGCCAGCATCCCAATTACGAAAAATATGCTGAATGACTTCTTCTACATGATCGAGATTGGTTTCCGGTTCAAGCGAATCGTACACGCGGTTATAGCCGGCATGGAAGAGTTCGCGATCGTCCATTTTCGGATCATAACGAAAATGCGAGAGTCCCGTTGCTTCTACCAGGCCATGGGCCATCAGGGCGCCCGTGGAAACGACCGCGTTGACGATACCGGACTCGATCAAATCGCAAAAAATGAGACCCATCTTAGCGACAGTCATCGCGCCGGATAGAGTCATGACCACGAAGCAATCTTTATCGCGGGCCATGGCTTCGAGCACATCAGCCGCGTCTCCGACCTGGCGTCCGGTAAAAGCGGTCTCACCCATGGAGCGCACAAGTTCATCTACAGTGCGCACCTTTGACAAATCCAGCGGATGCGTCGGTCGCAAGCGGTCCTTGATGGGGTCATGCAGGTCTCGTCCGGTCGGTCCTTTTCTCTTGGCCAAACCAATCTCCTGGAGATTTGTCGCGTAAGTTTGCGCTAATCGCCGGACAATTGATATTACAAACCGGTCCACAAATAAAGAGGGAAAGTTCGCCCATTGCAAAATGCCCCGCTGCTAACACACCAGGTGCCGTGCAAATCAATTACGCCAGGGCAAGAGGGAAGAAACTTCTGCGCACAGAAAAGATGATGCTATGATTCGACCGTGACGCAAAAGTTCAGTGTCGGGTTGATCCAGATGAGTTGCTCGCTCGATCCGCGCGACAATTTCGCAAAGGCGGAAATGCGTATTCGCGAGGCAGCGCAGCGTGGGGCGCAAATCATTTGTTTGCAAGAGTTATTTCGGTCGCAATATTTCTGCCGGGAAGAAAACGCCGAGCTTTTTGCGCTTGCCGAGCCGATTCCGGGACCTTCAACAGAAGCGCTGGCAAAACTGGCGCGAAGTCTGCAGGTGGTGGTGATCGGATCACTCTTCGAACGGCGTGCGGCCGGCGTGTACCACAACACCGCAGTCGTGATGGATGCAGATGGAACGCTCGTCGGAAAATACCGCAAGATGCACATCCCTGACGATCCGCTCTACTACGAAAAATTTTATTTCACACCGGGTGATTTGGGGTTCCTCAATTTTGGCACGCGATTTGGGCGTATAGGCGTGCTGGTATGCTGGGATCAGTGGTATCCCGAAGCAGCGCGACTGGCGGCCCTGGGCGGCGCGAACATTATTTTTTATCCAACGGCAATCGGCTGGCACCCTTCGGAGAAAGAACAGGTGGGCGCGGCCCAGCTTGATGCGTGGCGCACCATTCAACGGGGGCACGCGATCGCTAACGGAATCTTCGTTGCGGCGGTAAACCGCGTGGGATACGAAGGCACAGCCGAAAATGGCCTGGAGTTCTGGGGCCACTCTTTCGCGGCCGACCCGTTTGGCCAGATTCTTGCCGAGGGCTCCGAGCATGACGAAGAAATACTGGTTGTAGAGTGCGATCCCCACCGCGTCGAAGAAGTGCGACGCAACTGGCCTTTTCTGCGCGATCGCCGGATCGACGCTTATGCGCCTATTCTGGAGCGATGGCTCGAGTGAAGCCTGCGCGCGCGAATTCCCCAACCCCCTTCGAACTCGGCTACTGGATGCCAGCCGAATGGGAAACGCATGAAGCTACCTGGCTGGCTTGGCCACATGAAACAACCGACTGGCCCGGGAAATTTGCGCCGATTCCGTGGGTGTATGGCGACATCGTGCGCCGGCTCGCGCAAGTTGAGCGCGTGCGTATACTTGTTGAGGGTCCCGAGCAGGAATGCGCTGCGCGGGGGGTCTTGGCGAAGTGTGATGCAAATCTTCACGGCGTGGATTTTTTTTGGGTGCCTACGAACCGCAGCTGGATTCGAGACTTCGGTCCGATTTTTGTGAAGAATGCCAAAGATGCGCCGGCCGTCACCCATTGGCGATTCAATGCCTGGGCCAAGTACCGCAATTGGAAAAAAGATGATGAAGCTGTCGACAAGCTTGCGCCGAAATTCAATTGGAAACTGTGGAAGCCGGCGCATCGTGACCGTCGCGTGGTTCTTGAAGGAGGAAGCATCGACGTCAACGGCCTCGGTACTATGCTGACGACCGAGGAGTGTTTGCTGAGCGCCGTGCAGGCGCGCAATCCGGGTTTTGGACGTGAAGATATGGAGAAACTCTTCCGCGAGTATCTCGGTGTCACCCACGTGGTTTGGCTCAAAAATGGGATCGCCGGCGATGACACGCATGGGCACGTGGACGATCTGGCGCGGTTCGTAAACCCCACGACCATCGTGACCATGGTGGAAGAAAATAAATCCGATGTGAATTACGCGCCGTTGCAGGAGAATTTTGTTTTTCTGCAAAATGCTAAGGATCAGAATGGACGCCGCTTTCGGATCGAAAAGCTGCCGATGCCCGAATCGGTGTTTTTCGATGGCCAGCGTCTACCCGCGAGCTATGCAAATTTCTACATTGCCAATGGACTCGTGCTTGTACCGACATTCAACGATCCACACGACGCCCCTGTTCTCAGCACTCTCAGCGAATTATTCCCGTATCGAAAAGTAATCGGAATTGCCTGCCGCGATCTGGTTCTAGGTCTAGGAACCTTACATTGCATGACGCAACAACAACCCGCAAAAGATAGCCACGGAGGTCGCCGATGAGTGTAAGCCGTGATTACCTGGTCGTAGATTTTTCTCACCCGCTCCTGTTCTGGCTCTTCATTGGGCTGATTGCGGGCTGGGTTGCCGGCAAGGTTTCGCGCGGGCGTGGATTCGGATGCCTCACGGATATACTGCTTGGCTTAGTAGGCGCGTTTTTGGGCGGCTGGATTTTCATGAAACTGGGAATCTGGGGTGGAGGATTCTTCTACAGCCTCGCCGCAGCGACGGTAGGCGCCATCATTTTGGTTGCGATTGTCCGGCTTTTTGCCCGGGATTGATGCGATAGGAGTCGGCAAGCGGTACGCACTGGCAGAGTCCGCGGCGAGTCGCATGTCGCCCGGTAACCAATGTGATACCATGCTCACCTTCATCAAAGGACGGCAAGACTAATTGCGCAATCCTTCTTTACTGGCGATACCGCTCGGCGGTCTGGGCGAATTCGGAATGAACATGCTCGCGCTGAGATGCGGCGATGACATAATCGTCATCGATGCCGGGATGATGTTCCCCGAAGCTGAACTCTTGGGTGTGGACATCGTCATTCCGGATACCACGTACCTGAAGCAGAATCGCGAGCGGGTGCGCGCGATTATTCTTACCCACGGACACGAAGACCACATCGGTTCATTGCCGTACATTCTCGGTGACCTCAACGTACCTGTTTATGGGACGCGCTTCACGCTGGCGCTAGTCAAAAAACGGCTGGAAGAACACGGATTGCTGGACAAAACCACGCTGCGCGAGGTTCTTCCCGGGCGAAAACTAGAGGTTGGGCCGTTTGAGGTTGAATTTATCTACGTGACACATAGCACCATTGATTGTGTTGCGCTCGCCATCCGAACCCCTGTGGGGGTGATCATTCACACCGGCGATTTCAAGATGGATCCGACGCCCACCGACGGCCTGCCCTTTGATCTGCACGCATTCGCGCGTTATGGCCAAGAAGGCGTGCTGGCACTGTTCAGCGACAGCACCAATGTCGAGCGAACCGGCTTCACGCCTTCGGAGCGCACGGTGGTACCGCGACTGGAGGAACTTTTCCGCGCCGCGCCGCGCAAAGTGCTGATCTCCTGCTTCGCTTCGTCCATTCCGCGCATCCAGCAGATTGTAGATATCGCCGCCACCGTCGGGCGAAAGATTGGATTTGTCGGCCGGAGCATGGTGGACAACGTCGAGATTGCGCATGGCCTCGGATGCCTGCGGATTCCGGACGGGATGGTAGTGCGCCCGCAGGACCTGAAATCATTCGATCCCAAGCAGCTTGTGGTGCTGGCAAGCGGCAGCCAGGCTGAACCAATGTCTTCGCTTTCGCGGATTGCCGTGGATAACCATCGTCTGATCAGCGTCGATGAGCGCGACACTGTTATTCTTTCGGCGCGAATCATTCCCGGTAACGAAAAGTCAATTTTCCGGATGCTCGATCACATGTTCCGCCGCCGCGCTCTTGTCTATTACGACGATAGCGGCGGACGGATTCACGTTTCGGGTCACGCAAGCCAGGAAGAACAAAAGCTCATCCTTAATCTCGTGCGGCCGAAATATTTTATTCCCATTCACGGAGAGTACCGGCAGCTCTTCAGACACGCCGCGCTAGCGCATCAGGTGGGCACGGTTTCCGGCGAAATCCTGCTTCTCGAAGACGGTCATCCCCTCGAATTCACTGACGACGGAGTTTTCCGCCGCGAGCCGGTTACCGCGGGACGTGTGTGCGTGGATTCGGGGTCACTCGAAGAAATTGAAGCCGTGGTGATCCGGGATCGCAAGCATCTTTCCGAGGACGGGGTCGTCGTGCCGATTATTGCGATTGACAAGCATACCGGCCGGCTTGAAGGGCTGCCGGAAATTGTAACCCGTGGTTTCCTACCTTCGGATGACGGCCAGGCAGTGATGGCCGGGGCGCGCGACGTCGTGCTTCGAACTGTCGAGCAATCCAACGCGGAAGAGAAATCCGACTGGGGCGTAATCAAGGAAAAGATTCGCGTTGATTTAAAGCGCTATCTGAATAAGCAAACGTCGAAACGTCCACTCATTTTACCGGTCATCCTCGAGATCTAGCTGTTCCCTCCGAACGGCGCAGTTCTCGCTAAATCGCACGAGCATGCGCCAGTTGTGCACGCACAGCCGATAAAATGCGTAAAATGACTCGATGACGATGGTGCTGCGCGCTTACGAACCTCGCGACTTTGCGGCGCTCTACAGGATTGACCAAGCGTGCTATCCACGCGGGATCGCGTATTCGAAGATAACTCTGCGTTGGTTCCTCGGTCTGGCGGGAGCGGAATGCCTGGTGGCCGAGATCGCCGGGGAAAGTTCCGGCTTTATCCTTGCCGAGAAGCATCCCCCGCTCGCCCACATCATTACCATTGACGTGATCGAAGGCGAGCGTCGCAATGGCGTAGGTTCGGCGATGGTGAAGGCAATCGAAACGAATCTTGCGCAGCACTCCGTGCGTTTCATTGTTCTTGAAACCGCAACCAACAATGAGCCCGCCGTTGCGTTCTGGAAGAAGCACGGTTATCGTGTCGAGGGCGTTTTGAAGCGTTACTATCTCGGGCGCTTGGACGCCTACGAGATGAAAAAAGTTTTGCTGCCAACCAAGGAGATCTGACGTCCGATGTCGCTCATGCATGCCATTGTCCTCGCCGTGGTGCAAGGCTTGACGGAATTCTTGCCCATCAGCAGCACCGCGCATTTAATTGTGCTCCCTAAGCTGTTTCATTGGACCGATCCTGATCCTGGCCAAGCATTTGACGTTGCCATGCACGCCGGAACGCTTCTCGCTGTAGTCTTTTATTTTTTCCGAACTTGGCTGACGTTTGTCCTTTGTGGTTTGGGTATGCACTATCCGCCGCGCGCGGGCGCCGATGAAGTTGTGCACAATCGTCGGATGTTCTGGTACATGGTCATTGGAACCATACCGGCCGGCCTGCTCGGTCTGTTCTTTAATCGGTGGATTGAAAATAATCTGCGTACCATGCCAATCATCGGGGTGTCGCTTGTCGGCGTGGGACTACTCATGTGGTGGGCTGAAACACGCCCGCGCCTCACTCGCGAACTCGACAGTTCAAATATGGGAGATGCGCTTTCCATCGGAACAGCCCAGGCCGTAGCTCTGTGGCCGGGGGTCTCTCGCTCCGGCATCACGATTACGGCGGGGCTTTTTCGCGGAATGACTCGCGAGGCCGCCACTCGGTTTTCGTTCCTCTTATCAGCTCCGATCATAGCCGCGGCCGTTCTTTTTGAATTACCCAAGCTCGTGCGAGAGCACCGCGCCGGCGGTCTCGAGTTGCCGCTTTCTACTTTGCTCGTCAGCATCGCTGTCTCGGCCGTGGTGGGGTATCTGGTGATCGCCTTCTTCTTGCGCTATTTGCAAACACGCACCTTGAAGGTTTTTATTGTGTATCGCATCGCCTTTGGTATCATCGTTTTGATTCTGGCGTACCTCCAATTGGGCTCCGCGCGCTAGCGCCCACGCGACCCTTTTGTGCTGCCAGGCCTTGCCCTTTTGCTCCTGAGGAGAAACGTGTGCGCTTGCTGACCCCGACAGAAAACCGTCGTCTCAATGAATTGATTGGATTTTTGGCGATTACTTGCGCGGTGCTGATTGCGCTGAGCCTTTTTTCGTACAGCCCGCGCGATCCATCATTTAACGTGTCGGCGCCTGCTCCGGCGGTACACGCAATAAACAACTGGATCGGTCCTTTCGGCGCATACTTGGCCGACATTCTGTTCCAGGGCTTTGGCTATGCGGCGTTTCTGTTGCCTGTGGGGTTGCTGTTGTTCGGCAAGCGGTGGTTTCGCAGCCAACCGCTGGACTCGCCTGTAGCGAAGCTGATTGGCTATGGCCTGCTGCTGCTTTCCCTGCCCTCCCTTCTGGTGCTCTGGCATTTTCCTGATGTGCGCGGCTCCCTTCCCCCTGGCGGTTTGCTTGGCGGGCTCTGCTCTTCCGGATTGACGGCAGGCTTTAATGCGTTGGGCGCTAACGTCGTCACATTTGCGCTTTTCCTAACCGCGGTATTTCTGACGACGCAATTCTCTTTCAGCGGAGCTCACGCATGGCTGCGCAGTCCAGGTGGGCCAGTAGGCGCGCTCGATAGGTTGGGAATTTGGCAGAAGGCTCAAGCACGTTGGAAGGCGTACCGAGAAGAACGCCTCCAGCAACGCATGAGAAAGCGGATCGAGGCCACCAAGATCGCCGGTCGGCCACCCGCACCACTCCAGACCGTGGGATTGAAGGAGCAGCCCAAGAAAACTTTAGCCGAGGATGCAGATGAAAGGGATGAAGGCGATGATGAGCGCGACGAAGCTCAGCCCGCACCCGTCCTGGTCATGCATCCGGAAGCGTCCGCAACCGTGTCCAAATCAGGGCGCGAGCCGAAGATCGTCAAGGGCGTTACCAGCTATCGATTGCCTTCCCCGAGCCTGCTGCGCATGCCAGAACGCAGCGAAAGAATCCAGGAAGATGATTTGAAGGAATGCGCTCGCGCGATTGAAGCCAAGACCAAAGAATTCGGTGTGGAAGGCCAAGTTACACAAATTAATCCCGGACCGGTAGTGACCACGTTCGAATTCAAACCTGAGGCGGGTATCAAATACTCTCGTATCACCAGCCTCGCCGAGGACCTGTGCCTCGCGTTGCGCGCCGAGTCTATTTTGATCGAGCGGATTCCGGGCAAATCGACCGTAGGCATTGAGGTCCCCAATCATCACCGCCAAACTATCGCCCTCCGAGAAAATATCGAGTCGCCTGAGTTCGTGAACTCTCCAAGCAAGCTGACACTCGCGATGGGTAAAGACTTGATCGGGAGGATTCGCATCAGCGACCTCACGCAGATGCCCCATCTTTTGATCGCCGGCTCCACGGGCACCGGCAAGAGCGTGTTCATCAATGCAATGCTCATCTCGATGCTGTATAAGGCCACACCTGATGAGCTGAAGCTCGTGCTCGTGGATCCCAAGCAGCTGGAGCTGAATCTCTACGAAGACATTCCGCACCTTCTCGCCCCGGTCGTCACAAATCCAAAGGTCGCATCGAACGTGCTCCGCAACGCAACTCGCGAGATGGAAAAGCGCCTAAAGCTTCTGGCCCAGCGCGGCGTGCGCAATATTGAGCAGTACAATCGTACCTTCCAGAGGGGCCAGTCGCTCTCGCTTTTCGACAACATTGAGGAAACTGAGCACAAACCACTGCCCTATATCGTCATCGTGATTGATGAGCTCGCAGACCTGATGATGGTAGACACGAATAACGTCGAGGAGGCGATCACCCGGCTCGCGCAAATGGCCCGCGCGGTAGGTATCCATCTTTTACTGGCGACACAGCGACCTTCAGTTGACGTGATCACTGGGCTCATCAAGGCCAATTTCCCCGCGCGTGTTTCGTTTCGCGTGGCCAGCAAAGTGGATTCCCGGACCATTCTCGATGCCAACGGATCGGAATCGCTTCTCGGACGTGGCGACATGCTGTATCTTCCTGCCGGCTCGGCGCGGCTGCACCGCATTCATGGTCCGCTCGTCACCGAGACCGAAGTCGGCGCGGTCTGCGACTTTTGGCGCGCACAGGCCAAAGCCAAATACAACGAGCAATTGCTCGAAGCTCCGAAGGAAGAAGCGTCAGCTGGCGAAGAGCAGGACGCCGGGGCCACTGAAGAGGTTGACGACGAGCTTTATCAGCAGGCAGTTCGCGTCGTCTGCGAAATGGGGCGTGCTTCTACTTCGACTCTGCAACGCCGGTTGCGCGTCGGCTATGGGCGTGCCGCCCGATTGATTGACATCATGGAGAAGGATGGCATCGTGGGCCCGCCCGACGGCACCAAGCCGCGCGAAGTTTTGAAGAAGGAAGGGTGGATGAAGGAGTTCGACGATCGACTCGGTTAAATCTCGGGCCTCGCGACTCTCGGGACTGGCGCGCCTTGAAAAGTCACCGCAGAACGCATCGGGGGCCGCGTCCAGCAAGACCAGCGCTACCTCGCTAAGTGAACCGGCTGCGTAGAAGCCCCGTTGCCGGCGGAATCCCACACCGCAAAGCGAACCCATTTCTTGCCGGCCGCATCGAATGGCACACTAAATTTCTTTGTACCGAGCGCCGGCAGATCCGTAGCTGGCAAAATCTGCCTGTGTACGGTGGCGCCATCACCCCATATCAACTCAGCGAATTCCAGCGGGAAAGTCCACTCCACTTCCGCCGCATAGGTGCGGTGTGGTCCATTGCCTAAAATACCCCAACTGCGGAAAAGCACCTCGCCGCTCGAAACAAAAAAATCTCCGGCGCGCATTGACCGCAGCAGCGGACTCCAGTCCTCATCGAACTTGGGGACGTGGTCGAGCTTCACGTAATTGACGATCAATTGCGGGAAGGTTTCATCGTCCGGATATTTCATGTAAGTGTCGCCCTCGGCAATGAGGTACTTCGGATCCGTCCAGTTATTCATTTCATCCAGCAGATCTAGGCAGCGTTTTTCACACAGCCGCTTTTCAGACTGGTCCACGGGAAGGGATTGATAGGATGCACCCAAAAAGCGGTCGCTGAGGAAATGCTCCTGGTGGCGGACGGTGTCTGGGTATGCGGTTGAACCTTTGGTTCGGGGATGAGCCTGCCACATCAGTCCATCCTCGCGCCGAAGCATATCCAATTCTTCTGCGGCGGAACCGATGTGATAAACCTTGCCGTATTGTGGGTCGCTTTCCATGAACTCCTGCCCTTCCTTCCGTGTCATCGACCAAAAGACCGGACGGGGCGTGATCGAGATGTAGTGTCCTCCGAGCGTGTTGTCGGGCTCCTCACCGGGGATCAACAGAAAGTCGCGATCAGAAAAACGGCGGCAACCGTCAAAATAAAGTTTCTGTTCTTTGAAACGAATGGGGCCGGGATCCTTTGGATGCGAATCCGAGTGAAAATCGGCGAGATTCACGACATTGATTCCCAGTCCACGGAAAACATCAATCCAGGAGGGGCGAAGATCAAGCGTTCCGGCGTCGGAGAGCTGTTCATTGAAATGCATGTGGAAGTGGCTCACCATGACTTTATACCCGGGTATCGGTTTGTAGCGGTCTTCGTGGGTGAAGGCCAGCACGGCTTCCTGCGTAGCGTGGCTGTCTCCGGCGTTCAAATAATAGTAGACCGGCATGTGCTGCCAGGTTCCCGGCGGGGCGTTGTAGAGAGCGAAGTTGTCGATCTGGTGGCGCGCCTCGTGCGCACGCCGCTCCCACACCTCGTCGGAGACGCCATACGCCTTATAGGGCTCTTCGCGATCAGCCTGGCGGACTCCCACAGCGAACGTGCCGTCACTCATCTTGCGGTAGTAAACGTATCCGAGATTTGTTTCTATTTCGCGCGCGAAGAAAAATTTGTGGGAGGGTGGAAAGAAAGCCAGCGAACCCCGTCCAGTTTCAATGATCGCCAGCCGGTTGCGCGCTTTTAGGGCGACCGACTCCTGGTTCGCATCACCGCCAAAATGATATTCCTGCCATGCCCGGGTCGGGTCGCGCCACACGATTCTCGTCTCATCGCTCGCCACGAAGCCTTTGAGCCCCGCGAGATATTTGTACGCGACCGATTGTTCTTCGGTCTTGGCGATGGCCTCCTGCCGCAGGAGGTTGGTACCTCGATAGACCGTGAAGCGCAATTGCCCAGAAAAAATACCCATACTGAGGCCCGGGAATGTCACCTCCAAACGCGCCCCGTCGGTTTTTATTTGACAGCCGTCGGAATGAAAAGCAGCCCACACCCTCCGTATCTCTTCTGCTTTTCGAGGCAAGCGCAGACTCCCGCTTCCAGGAATCATCAGCGGGGCATCCCAGAACGCGTTCCACTTTTCTCGCTCGATGACTTCGGGCGTAATGGCAATATTCAGCGCCCGCAAAGGACTGGCCTGCTGCTCAGACATGCGCCGCACACCGGAGGTCACTTCAAACTCAGGAATTAAGGTACGACCCAGCACGATCCAATGGCCCTGCCCTTTGCGCGCAGCCAGTTCTTGCACTAGCGGTTGGCCATCGCGAATCGCAAACGATGCGCGCAGCTGCTGATTGCCATCGCCGCGCCAGGTCACTTGGAGAACGTCTCCGCTCATTTCTGCTTTGAGATTTTCGGTAGCGTTATATTCACTGAAATCGCACGGTTTGGCGATGGCAGCGCGGCATCCCAACGCCGTGCACAGCATCCCTAGGATGATCCCGAGTGTCCTCACAACGATTGCCTCCTTATAGTTCCTATTGACCGCGGGGGGCGTGAGCGGTCTGTACCCCGAGGAGGGCGCACATGCCCACACGATCGCCGTGCAATCGCCCACAACTGCTGAGTATATATCTTGACGATGCTGGATTTGTTCGACAAACTAGCGCGCTCGATTGCGGGAAGCACGGGTGCGATTCGAATCGTACTCTTGGCAATACACCGCCCGATAGTGACTTCCGACCAGTGGTGCAAAGGAAGCATCCATGAACACTCTGCCACTCCTGGTTTTATCCCTCGCTGCGCTGTTTGGCACCACCCAGAGTCGACTTCAGACCGACATCGAGTACGGCAAGACGGGCGGCGTTCGGTTATTGCTCGATGCCAGCGTTCCCGAAGGTCCAGGACCTTTCCCTATCGCGATTATCATTCACGGCGGAGGCTGGGACAGCGGAGACAAGCAGCACGGTATTACCGGCCTCTTCGAGCCGCTCACACGAGCACACTTTTCGTGGTTTTCCATCAATTATCGTTTGGCCCCGCAGCATCGCTATCCGGCGTCAAGCGAGGACGTACAACAGGCAATTCGGTGGATCAGCGCTAATGCAGCACGGTTCAGGGGCGATCCGCAGCGCATTGCGCTTATTGGATACTCCGCGGGAGGCCACTTAGCCACCTTTGCGGCTGTTCGCGCAGCGCCTGGAACGTCTGTGGCAGCCGTGGTCGGACTCGCCGCTCCAACGGATTTGCTGGCTGACGCGGAACGCAGAGGTGAACTCAGCACCTCGATGAAGCACTTGTTCGATCGGCAAGTCTTCGATGACGAAACACGCAAGATCTTGCACGATGCTTCACCAATCAATTACGTCAAACCAAACCTGCCGCCTGTGCTGCTCATCCACGGCACCGCCGATAAGAGCGTCCCTTACGCCCAATCGCAAAACTTTCAGGCGCGTTTGAAGTCCGCTGGCGTTTCGTGCGAACTGATCACAATCGAAAGCGCGTCGCACAATATATCGGAGTGGGAGCGACTCGATCCGAATTACAAAGAAAAGATGGTGGCATGGCTCGCAAGAACGTTGGGTCGCACCGAATAAAACCTGCTCCGGTCTCGGCGCAAACACAAACTAAAATGAAATGGCGTACCATCCTATGGTACCCAACGACCCGGAATTGGAGGAAGATATGCTTCGCAAAGCAGGAGTCGCGTTCGCTGCATTGGCCATTTTAATTTCTGGCGCTATTGTATCGTTGGGTGCTCAGGTCCCGGATGCGGCCTGCGATCCGCGAGACTTCGGTGCCGCGGCCGATGGGCAGACCAACGATCAACTGGCGATTCAGGCGGCGATTGATAGTTGCGCGGCAGCACGTAGCAGGACCGTTTATCTTTATTCCGGAACGTTTCTCAGCGGGCCGATCTTTCTGAAGACTAACATCACGCTTCAACTCGCTCCTGATGCTACATTGCTCGCTAGCCAGAACCCGGAGGATTATCAGCGGCAGCCTGGTATGCCCGATATCGGCAGGTCGATCCTCTCTTTGGTAAATACCGGTGCCGGCGAAACTGATGTGACGATTACCGGAAGCGGTACGATCGATGGAGCTGGCGCATGGTGGTGGCAAAATCACCTTGCGGATAGGCCGCGCCTGGTAACCTTCTATCGGAGTCAACGCATACTGGTCGAGGGAATAACTCTGACCAACTCTCCCAGCTTTCATCTGGTTCCCTCCCGCAGCCAGGATATCGTAATAAGAAATATATACATCGTCGCGCCTGCGGACTCGCCAAATACGGACGGGATCGACCCATCGGACTCACGCAACGTGAGTGTTTCGAATTGCACGATCGATGTAGGAGACGACAACATCGCTATCAAGGCCGGGCATATTGATCCGGATCATTTCGGCGAATCAAGCGCCGATATCACCATCACGGATTGCACGTTTTTGCACGGTCACGGAATGTCGATTGGTTCTGAAACTCTTGGGGGCGTACGCAGGATATCTGTCCAGCGCTGCACGTTTCGCGACACGGTTGCCGGTATCCGGATAAAGTCCAACCGCGCCGTAGGTGGAGAAGTGGCGTTCGTAAGTTACAAGGACATTACTATGGAGAACGTAAAAAACGGCATCTTCTTGTCGGGCTACTACCCTGACAATACGATTCCTCCGGCGTTCACTGATGCAGGCCAGGAAGTCACAGCCACAACCCCAAACTATCACCACATCACCATGGAAAATGTAGTCTCAACCGGTACCACAAATCCCGCCGGCAAGATCATCGCTGTGCCTGAGCTTCCGATGCATGACATCACGCTTACCGGCATCACAATTTCCTCCGTTCCAACCGGAATGTGGCTGCGCAATGTCGCGATTACTCTCCGTAACGTTGAGATTCAGCCGCGAAGCGGGCCGCCGTTTGTAATCCAGGAGAATGTGCAGACTATCGAAGCCCCAGGTGGTGAAATCTCGGATCCTGGTGTGTCGGACAATTAAAAGTCAGCCGCAAAGCTTTGATCCATCCTCATCGGCAGATTTTCCGTAATAAACAAGCGCAGCGGTGAAGCGCGGGACAGTGCCAGTGGGGAGACTAGCACCCAGCGTCCTGGTGTTGCTCTAACTTTCGGGATAGTTGCCGGAATGGGCTACCGATTCTTGCTATCCCGTAGCCTATACTCCGGACTTCTTTAAGACCAAGTCCCGACGGCGGTGCCAACGAAAGCCTGATTCCGCATTTCTCTCCGCTTGCGCGAACGTGATCACGTTTCCAAAATCGGTTGACGGACCGGTAAGGCCCGCTCGCATCGTCTGCACAAAAAGCCATACGCCTTGCGCCCTGTTTGCGGGAAGGCTTGCCGGACATGAATTTCGGGACCTTCCCTGCACCGCGATCCATCTGTAGCACACCGGCGTCAGAATGCCGGCCGTCAGACGCGCTGCCGAACCGGCGCTCAGTTGTCAGTCACCGGTTCGAGGTACAACACCTGGTTGTCGCCATATAGCCAGTACCACAGCCAGATGGGGTTCTCCGGATTGATCCCGAACGCAAAATCGTCGAACACGTCATTACGCTCGACTCTGGACGAGTTGCGAACCTTCGCTGTATCGCGTATCACAAACATCCGCAACCTAATCGCGCATCCAGAGAGCGTTGACCAAGCTCGGGCTGCCCTCGCTAAACACTTCGGTGCGTTCACGCTCGAGCCTGTCACACAGGCCGGCAAAACAACATATCTTGCTCACGGCAAAGTAGATTTGTTTGGGGATGAAGCGATGGCGCGAACGGATGGTGCCGGGGGGGAGAATTGAACTCACTACGCCAGCCTTTTCAGGGCTGCGCTCTACCAATGAGCTACCCCGGCACGAGAGGAATTAGAGATTGTAGGGGGGCTGCGAAGAAGTGTCAATGTTCCTTGGCGACAGGTGCGACTCTGCAGCAATCACTTTTTCAAGCAGGCAGTAAATGTGGAGAACACCGCGCGAACTTCGTGGTCTGAATAAGAGTCGGGAAAACGTGAGCGGTGCGCCACCATCTGGTCGCGCAGCAAGCCTTCGACCGCTCCGGTCATCGCTGATCGCAACGCTTGCGGATTGATGTGCCGCTAGCGCTCGTCTTTGGTCGCGAACCCTCAGTAAATGTCTGTATGGCAATTCGGGGGGGAAACCCTATTGACCAGCCTTCCATGGCAGCACCACTATGAGCGCCGCTGGTAGCATTATGTGCCGTGATTTTACGGCACTTACGTCCCTACTGACCAGAGAGGAGCTTCCCGATGCACATGCACATCCCCGCTTTTCAATCAGCCCCAAAAATTGCGCATACCCGGGCCTCCAAGACACACTTCTCTAGACAGCTTGGGCGAATTTCGTCCCTGACAGTAAGGTTGCTCGTCGCAGTGGGCATGCTCCTCGGACCGCTTCAGGCTCCGGTCCTGCGCGCCGCAGCCCCTCCGACGGCAACTGTCAGCCCCATCGCCGGCTCATCCGCTACATGGACCGGAACGGCAACCGGTGGTGCCTCCGCAACCGAAGGGACGTGCCAGGAAGGGCTGAATTGCGACACATTCACTCTGACTGTCTCTGGAAGTCCTGCTGATTGGGCCGGAAAAGTCATTCTCATCAGGATTGGGTGGAAAATCGCGGCGAACGATTATGACCTATACGTTCACAAGGACTCTAACTCAGGTCCGGTGGTCGCATCTTCTACCGGCGGGGCTCCCGAGACTGAAGAAACCGTCAGTATCGATCCGGGGTCTTCAGGTACAGGCGTTTATACTGTTCATAGCGTTTATTTTTCGGTGACGCCGGGCGACCAATACCAGGGTAGCGCTACGGTTCAAACTAAGCCGGCCGCGGGTCAAGTTACTTACTTGAAGGGTGGAATCAGCTTCAGCCCCAGCTTCACGGTGAAAGCACCTGTGGCCGCACGTGATGGCGAACCGAGCAACCGTACCGACAAATTCGGCAATCACTACGTGACCGGGATCCGGGGCGTTCCTGCCGGTGTAGACCTTTGGTATTTCGATCTTCAGCCGGGAAGCTCGACCTATGACCCGAACATGCGCCATCCGATCTATCGCGGCCAGCCGGATCAGTTTTTGCCGTCCGATTCAACGTCGGTGGGTGCCGACGGCGGCGGCGACGTCGATCTCGCGGTCGGATTCGACAGCCCGGGTGGGGGTGCACCACCAATCCTTGCTTCTTCGAGTCTGGTCGCGGCAAATGTGTCCACACAACGCTCGCTTGATCGTGGCGTCACTTTTCAAAAGAATCCTGCCGGTAACGCGTCCGGCGGCGTCCCGATTGATGACCGCCAATGGCAGCAGTTTTTTGGCAACAACATTGTTTACCTCTTGTATCGCACCGCTGCGCCAGCATTCACGCAGATCCAGCGCTCGATCGATGGCGGACTGACGTATGGCCCCGCGGCTACCGCTGGCCTCATCGGCCAAGTGGGTGCCATAGATGTGGATCAAAAAGATGGAACGGTGTACATCAGCGGGAGCACTGGACAGGTCTGCACGGGCATCCCGGTGGCCGCCGGTCAAGGACCTGCAACTTATACATGTAACAAAGCTGCCAGTGATCCGAACGGTGTAGCCCATATATTCTTCATCGTCAGAGTTGCCGCAGACGGTACCGTATACGTTGCCTACTCCAACGAGAAAAACATTTACCTGGCACACTCCGCCGATAAAGGCGCCACCTGGAGCGCGCCGGTCCGAGTGAGCGATGGACCAGAGACGGCAGTCAGCGTCTTTCCCGCCTTGGCGACGGGTCCGCAGCCCGGTTCTGTTGGCATTGCCTGGTATGGAACATCGAATCTGGTAAATGATAACAACGCGAATTGGAAAGTTTTTTATTCACAAAGCTTTAACGCCAAGGATGCCTCACCCACGTTTCGCCAGGTCGCAGCCAGCGATCACTTCATTCATGGGAGCAACATTTCTGAAGGCGGCACGCTCGGAAACGCGAATCGCAATCTCCTCGACTATTTTCAGATATCGTTTGATCCACTCGGCGCAGCAGTCCTTGACTACACGGATGATCACAATGACTTTGATGGACACACCTATGTAATGCGGCAAACGGGTGGTCCCAGCATCAACGGAGGCAGAGTGCCGGCTCCCACCGAAGGCCAAGATCTTCCCGTTGCTAAACCGCTCTCCACAGACGGCTCGCAGATTGTCGATTTTCCGCAAGATGTAGCAGTTGCGCTTTTGGGCGTTCTCCCTCTCAATGACCCTCTCGACATTCTCTCCGTCAAGTACTCTTGCCAACGCACCGCCGCAGATTTGCTCGTTGTAGCAAAGATGAAGGTTTCGGATCTTTCGACCGTTCCACTCTTGTCCAACTGGCGAATGAACTTCGTCGCGAATGCCCCATTCACTGCATTGAGCCCTACCGGCCAATACTCCTTCGGCCTCTCCGACCGTGGCGATCAGTTCTACGTCCGAGCATCAAGCGATCCGGCCGTGCCAACCTTTTCGTACGGTACGGCAGTTCGAAACTCCGACGGTTCGATCACGTATACGCAGCGCGGCACGGCTGACAGCGGAACCTTCGATCCTTCTACCAATACAATCACCGTGAAAGTGGCGGTAAGCAAACTCAATCCTTATGTAACTCACGGCCCAGCGATCGGGACCGCTTCTGTTCTTGACGGTCTCCGTGCGTCGACCTTTACCTCCGATGTGAACGGGAAGCGTGATATCGCGCGCGGCGGCACGCAGTACAGCATAGGTTGCCCCGTGGGCAGTGGATGTACCGATGGCGGCGCTGGAGGTAGCGCCGCAGGCGAAGGCACCGAACACGGGGATGATGGCCGGGACGGTCATTTTGCTTTCGCAGCCAACGGTGGCTGCCCCGGAACCGGCCAGATGGAGTTCGATGAACCTGCCACGGCCACGAAAATGAACGGTTCCGTGGACTCGGTTACTTTCTCCGGAAACACGGCTGTCATCAGTGGCTCCGGCACCCTGGCAGATGGCACAGCTTGCCAGTACACCGCCGTGGTCCTTGGCAACGCCAGCCCCGCGGTCGGTACCGACACATTCGCGATCAGCTGGGTGACCTCCAAGGGCACTATTTTCCGCACTTCCGGCAAGCTCACAAGCGGCAATATTGCGGTTCATTCTCCGCAATAAAAGTTGACGCCTCGCAGAGAGGTTGCACGCTAATAAGTTCATTTGATGTGTAGGTTAGGGGGCGCAACCCGTCCCTTTTCCACGCCAATTGTAGGTGTGACCGCTCATTCAGGCAAAACTTGACACACGGACACGCCTCGCGTTAGGTTTTTCACAACACATTTACAAGATCAGAATACGGGTGAAATTGTATCCAGTTAGGTTTCAACCACTCGTAGCCCCGCCCCGAGCTCAACTTCAAGGAGGAATATGCGGCGTACACTTCTGCTTTCTTGCATCTTGCTATTTTCTGGGAACGCATCCGCGCAGTTGACCGAAGACTGGCCCACCATTGGCCTTACTTCTTTGGTTGGCGGACTAAACAATCCCACTCACATGACGGATGCTGGCGACGGCAGCGGCCGGCTCTTCATCGTCGAGCAAGCCGGCACGATTCGCATTTCAAAAGATGGAGTCTTACGCGACGCACCGTTCCTGGACATCACGAACCGCGTTTCATTTGGAGGGGAGAGAGGACTTTTGAGCATCGCTTTCCCTCCGAATTTCAGTGCACTTGGTCACTTTTTCGTGCAATACACGGACTTATCCGGCAACCTAGCAATTTCCCGCTTCTCCGTTACTGCCGACCCGAATCTAGCCGACCCAGCCAGCGAAACCGTCGTTCTCTCAATAGACCATCCTTCTTTCAGCAACCACAACGGAGGTCAACTTGCCTTTGGTCCGGGAGATGGATTTCTATATATCGGGCCTGGCGACGGAGGAGGCGGAGGCGATCCATTCGAGAATGCCCAGAATCCTGCCTCACTGCTGGGCAAGCTTCTCCGCATCGATGTGACGTCGGAAGTAACACCATACAGCGTACCGCCCACCAATCCATTTGTGGCTGACGCGAGATATCGTCCCGAGATTTGGGCAACGGGATTGCGCAATCCCTGGCGTTTTTCTTTCGATGCGCTCACTCGGGATCTTTACATCGGGGACGTTGGGCAGGATCGTTATGAGGAGGTTGATTTTCAACCGGCTGCGCGCCGCGGCGGCGAAAATTATGGCTGGAACACCATGGAAGGCTTGCACTGCTTTAAGCCAGCCGAAGGATGTTCTCAAGATGGTCTCACGCTGCCTGTGGTGGAATACGACCACTCACTAGGCGATTGCGCGATTGTGGGCGGTCTGGTTTACCGCGGAGCAGCTAACCCCGCGATGCAGGGAATTTATTTTTACGGCGATTGGTGTAGCGGGCGAATCTGGGGGTTGAGATCGAACAGTGGCACGTGGGAGTCTGCCCTTCTGCTCGAGAGCGGTCTAAGCATCACAACCTTTGGCAGAGATGAAAATGGCAATCTGTTGGTAGCCGACGGATCGTCCGGCTACATCTACGTCGTGAATCAGATTATGCCCTAGACTTTGGTCTTAGAGATTCGATCATGGGCTTAGAGTCTAAACTCCGCGCGTGTTGGCTGTTGTAGGCGAATGAAGCAGCGGTGTTAGCCCGCCGCTCCCGCAGTGTTCACTGCTACAGTAAAGAGAACTACTGCGTAAGGGAATACCGGTATTGTCGCTGTCGCGCGCCCTTGTGTATTGTTTCAGTAGATTTTGTTTGAGGCTTGTCCCGCGAAGTCTAGACAAAGGAGCGTCAAATGGCCGAGTCACAAGGCAACGAATCCCGTGCAGACCGCGGCTCACAAGGAAGCGAATCAGGTGCGCCCCTGCTGGTCGGAGTCGCTCGAAAAATCGGTTCCGTACTTGGGGCAGTTGCCGCTAGCACCGAACGCGTTACGAAAAAAGCGGGTTCAGCACTCAAAAATAATCGCAAAATCGCTAGCAGAAGAAAATCCCGCGGACGTGCTCGCGCCACTGGGTCGAAATCCTTAGGTCGGCGCATAAGCCTGTCCCAGAAACGACGTCCCACCCGAGCGGCATCGTCTACTCGTCGCTCCGCAGGTGCAGTCTCATCGAAACGCGTAAGTAAAAGAACACGATCGCGTGGCCGCGGTTCGGCAACACGGCGCGTCAGGTAACTCCTTCAGGTTCACTCAGCACCGGGGCTAAGCGACACAGGCTCGCGCGCCATCATTTCGTAGTTACCAGATGGGCAACCTGCGCTGAAGCTACACTTCCCCTTCGCTAAGTTCTCTTCATCGCCCCCATCCGCCAATACTGATAGTGAGTCTTGCTGATGTTTCTTGATGACCCCTCATTAGAAGATTGGCGTACTACACCGCGTTGGCTGCACTGTTTTTGGACACGAACCCCACACGGCCAGGGACCTCTCGCTGACATTGGAACCGTTTCCTAAACTACGAATCCGGATGTGCTCCATTTTCATTCACTTGCGCATCTAACTGTTTATGCTAAACAGGAAGGCAGGCTACGGCCTGATGGTAACATTTGATCCAGCCTTGGACTTGTTCGTAAAGCGACTAGGGGGATGATCCAGTAATGAAAACACCCTGTAAAGGCGTAATCGCTGTTGCCGTCACTCTCTGCCTTTTATTGGCACAATTGCCCGCCAGTGCTTATTCGGTCCTCACACACGAGGCCAATATTGACTCGCTTTGGGAGTCGGTGATTCAGCCTCTGTTGAAAGAACGTTTCCCTGCAGCCACGCAGGAAGAATTGACCAAGGCCCGCGCCTACGCCTACGGCGGTTGCATCATTCAGGACCTCGGTTACTACCCATTCGGAAGCAGATTTTTCAGTAATTTGCTCCATTACGTGCGCACCGGTGATTTTGTCGAGGCCATGATTCAGAATGCACACGATCTCAATGAGTATTCCTTTGCGCTCGGCTCTTTGGCACATTACGCCGCCGACAACTCGGGGCATCCCCTAGCCGTGAATCGCAGTGTTGCTCTCATGTATCCCAAGCTGCGGGCCAAATACGGAGATGCGATTACTTACGCGGAAGACAAGAAATCACACACGCTGGTTGAGTTTTCATTTGACGTTGTGCAAGTAGCCAGTGGTGCCTATCTGCCGGACACCTATCACAACTTCATCGGCTTCGAGGTTTCTAAGCCATTGCTTGAGCGCGTCTTCCAGGAAATATACGGCCTGCAAATGAAAGATGTTTTTTTTAGCGAAGACCTCGCCATTGGAACCTACCGCCACTCGGTCAACTATATTATTCCGCAAACCACGCGCGTAGCTTGGTCCAAAAAGCATGATGAAATCGAAAAGCTAAAGCCCGGCATCAAGCGGAAAGAGTTTGTTTTCCATATGTCGCACCGGCGATTCCACAAAGAATTTGGAAGCGATTACCAGCACCTTGGATTCTTCGCCCGTTTCCTAGGATTGCTTTATGAGATTGTTCCCAGGATCGGGCCGTTCCGCGCCTTCGGTTTCAAAACGCCGACTCCGCAGGCGGAAAACTTATTTCTGGAAAGCTTTACAAATACGCGCGAACGTTACCGGCAAACCCTTGAAGCGTTGCGAGCCGGACAAGACTTGAATCTGGACAACACCGATTTTGATACCGGCAAACAGGCGCAGTGGGGCGAATATCCTTTGGCCGACAAAACCTACGCCCAGCTCGTAAATAAATTATCGAAACATAAATTTGCCGATGTTCCCCAAGATCTCTGCAAGGATATCCAAGAGTATTATGCCTCACCACCGCCTCCGCTCACCAAGGGGCAGAAGCCGGCGAAACTGAAAGAAAAAACGCGCAAGCAACTTCAGTCGTTAAAGACGGCGTGTACCGCCAGCCCACAACCTTAGCGCGACATTTCAGCTCGCGTTGCCGCGGCTCTCTTGATGAGCATGATCGGTCTGGGTGTCGCGGCAATGCTCAATGCTCTGTCGCGCCTTGGCCTCACGCTTTTGCGGCGGCGTGTTTTATCCTTGACACAGAATTACTCCGGACCTATTGTCTCCCCAGTTCGAATCTGAAGGGTCCCCACTTACTTTAGGCAGCACTTCAGGAGGGCATATGAGTCGTTTGCGGACTGGACTTTGGTTGGCTATTTTACTTTTCACATCTGCTTCACTTGCGGCCCAGGGCAGCTGTCCCGTTGGCCTGGCACCCGAAACCACGTGCCTCGCTGGCCGGGATATCAAGGGCGCGTATTTTCTTATCGCTATCCCAACGAACTATAACGGCCAACTCGTACTGTGGAACCACGGCTATTCCCTCAATCCACCCGCAAAGCTGTCAGCGGCCGACCTTGGACCTAGTCTGGGTTTTCTTCAATTTGGTTTTGCTGCAGCTGCCTCGAGTTACCGGCCAAACGCTATTGGCTTAGGCGGATGGGCCGTAAAGGACGGCGCCGAAGACACCGACAATTTGCGTCGGCGATTCATTGAACTTTTTGGCCGGCCTGACAGAACATTCGTCGTCGGCGCCTCCGAAGGAGGTCTCATCACTGCGGCTATCGCCGAGCTTTTTGGCCGCGACGAAGACGGCAATCTCAATTATGACGGGGCCTTGCCTCTCTGCGGGCCGCTTGCCGGCGGGCGCAAGAATTGGTACGGCGGTTTCGACCTGCGCGTTATCTATCAGTATTATTGCCGCAACTTGCCGCGTCCGAGCGAGAGTCAATACCCACTCTATTTTGGCCTTGCACCTGACAACACTCTCACTTCCAACCAACTCGCCGCGCGCATCGATGAATGCACGGGAGTCTTGCATCCACCCGCCTTGCGCACGCCGCAACAAGCCAGCAACCTCGCGAATATTCTGAACGTCACCAAGACGCCGGAAAGCTTCCTGCTGACGGACATGGGCTTCGCCACATTCGGTCTGCAGGAACTCACGCTGGTGCGCTCGCATGGTTTGAGTCCAGTCACAAATCTCGGCGCTGAATACGAAGGGTCCGTCGATGACGACGCGTTGAATCGTGGCGTCTTTCGCGCGGGCGCCGATCGTGACGCTGACGCATTTCTCGCGAGCGCTTATGATCCCAACGGACGATTTCGTATGCCGGTTGTGACACTGCACACGATTGGGGATGGCCTGGTAATCGTCGAAAATGAGAACGCCTATCGCCAAACCGCTAAGGACGCTCATAATTTGCGCCGCCTTCAGCAAAACTATGTCAACGCCAACGGGCACTGCGAATTCACCAATTCCGAAGTGCTTGGTGCGTTCCAGGCGCTGCTCAGCTGGGTCGAGACGCACCGGCGTCCGACGCGCGAAGACGTTTTGAATCTGTGCCAAACGAACACGCTGCTCTTCCACGATAAGTGCAACCTCAACCTCAGCTTCAAACCACAAGAAATCAACACACGGATCGTCGATCGCGACTCAAACGACGACGAGCGCGAACGCTGAACGACCGGTCGACCATTCCGAGCGAAGGAAAGTGACGATTTTGCGTTTCCTGTGCGCAGTTCGCTTCCCGCAGTCGTGGAATCTCCGATTCTGGTTTCCGGCGCGCACCGTGAAGGTATTGCACTAAGCGAAACAGGCACACTTTTGCAGTACCAGCCGCGTTTGGTGCAGTAGAATTATGAGATGTCGCTCAACATCGCAAGCCAGTGGATTGCCCGCGAGCGTGAAATTCTTCGTACGCTCTGTGTCGCAGAACTCAGCGGCGATGAGCGCACTCGCGCGCTCGCAAGCCTCGCGGGTTATCGCTTTCACGATCCGCATCATCGGATTCTCTTTGAGGTGCTGCGAGCGAGTCCGCAATCAACCCCAGCCTTGTTGCGCGAGCGATTGCCTGCTCTGTTGACGCGGCGAGGCTTTCCAGATTTCGACGTAGAATTCTTTCTTTCGACAAAACAATTTCCAGACCGCGATTTATCGCCGAAAGAGTTGACCGCAGCGATTTACAGGCTGGCCCCCCGGGAAACATCTGAGCGGTCCGCCAAGCAAATGGGCTCTGCGTTGCGACGTCGAGTGGCGTTAATTGAAGCGGTTGCATTTTCTTTCTTCATCGCCGCGTTCATTTGGCAATTGCAATTCACGCATCGCCAGAGCTGGATCATTTTCCCGGTATGGCTCGCTGTGAGCTTCTTCCTTTACCGTGACACGCCGACGTCACTTGGCTGGCGCGCCGATAATGTGTGGCCGGCCACACGCCGAGCTGTAATTGTTTTCGCAGTACTCTCGATTGCGGTATCGAGCATCGGATTTTGTCTTGGCTGGCAGCATCGCGTTCCAGTGATTTCGTTTGGCCATCTATGGAATTACTTTGCGTTTTGCCTCTTGCAAGAAGTCGCGCTGCAGTCGTTTCTAACGAATCGGCTGCTCATGTTTTTTGGAGGCTCTTCTGAACGCTGGGAAGCTGTGCTGATTGCCGGAGCAATGTTTGGCGCGATGCATTGGCCGAACCCGGTTCTTGTTCCGATTACGTTTGTTGGCGGCACAATGATGGCCTGGCTTTTTGCGCGCGAGCGCAACATCATTCCTCTCGCAGTTGGCCAGGCAATCCTCGGAATGCTGGTGTGGTGGGCGTTTCCGATTTCCTGGCACCATGGGATGCGGGTAGGCCCCGGTTTTTATACTTTTGGGCATTAACTTGGCCGAGCATGCCACGCCCAGTCCGGCGTGGATCCACAGCTTTCACAGAGGCAACGCGTTATAGACGCACGGCTTTACAGATTCAGGGTGTTGTATTTATCCAGGTGCTTGTCGGTGGACTTCTGCGGAGACTTCTCTGGGATTGTTCTGGCGGCTTGTTGTGAATCGCGGAGTATTTCGTGCGGTGTCTTTCCTTGCAGGTTTTCCACTTGTGGATTCGTCCAATGCCCCGGAACGCGATGGCCGCAGGTGGAGCAGGCGCCCTCACTTGTCAAGCGCATGTCGAGCACGTCATGCCATGAGCGACGAATCAGAAGCGTGTTACAGCCGGGGCAATACGTATTGGCCGCATCGCTGTAAATATTTCCTTCGTAAACGTAATGCAGACCGACCTCCCGCGCAATTTGACGGGCACGATGCAGTGTCTCCGGAGGCGTGCGCGGCTTATCCTGTAATTTGAAGTCGGGATGAAACGCAGTGAAATGAAGAGGAACTTCCGGCCCCAGATGTTCCAATAGCCATTCGGCAAGCTGGCGCGTCTCCGCGGGATCGTCATTGAGCGTGGGAATGATCAGGTTGGTCACTTCGAACCACACATTGGTTTCGTTTTTCAACCATTGCAGTGTTTCGAGGACCGGTTGGAGATGCGTGAGGGTGATTTTGCCGTAGAAATTGTCCGTAAACGCTTTTAGGTCGATATTGGCGGCGTCCACGTGATCGTAAATATCGTGAAACGCTTCATAGGTGATGTAGCCATTGCTGACCATCACGGTGTTGAGGCCGTGAGCTTTCGCCGCAGCGCAAATATCGATGACGTACTCTCCCCAAATCGTTGGCTCGTTATAGGTAAACGCGATCGATGGGCAGCCATACCTAATCGCCAGGAGCACCACATCTTCCGGTGAAATTGCCGTCGAATTCACCTGATCGTGCCGCGATTTGGAAATGTCCCAATTCTGGCAAAAGAAACAGCCCATATTGCAGCCGGCGGTGCCCATGGAAAACACTTTTGTGCCGGGAAGAAAATGGCTCAGGGGCTTTTTCTCGATCGGATCAATTTGAAGGGCAGCCGGTGAGCCATAGCCAAGGCTGTAAAGCTTTCCGCCTTCATTGATGCGTATGAAGCAGAATCCGGCTTGGCCCGCTCCAATGTGGCAGTGCCGCGGACAAAGATAGCAATGCGCTTTATTCCCTGCCTCGGGCTCCCACCATCGCGCCTCATGAAGCGTCTCGGTTTTTTGTAGGATCTTCAGTTCATCCACGGCTTGCGCTTTCTAATCTGTTGTTGCTGGGTTGTCTTTCTATAGTACACCGACTCTCCGCGTGGTTCTAGAAGTCGTTCACCTAGCCCACATGTCTCACAGCTTGGCAGAAAAGAGATGAAGTCGGCTTGGCTGGGGGTTGTGAGATTGTTTTACGTGGCGCTGCTCGTGGCTCACCGCGTTTTTCGTTTTGAGCAGGAGTCGGTTGCTCTCTGGCAAGGCGTTCCTGTGCACACCTCACCATCCGCGACATAGACAAGAAAAGAGGGATTGGGGATCGTTCTTTTTCAGCACCTTAGGGGCACGGCGCACAACTTTTCATAGACTTGCCGGAATAGCTCGACGTAGGGGTACCCACCGGCCAGCGAGATCCACACCTTGCGTACCGTGATGCGGATCAGCGCGCCGATCTTCAACACCTTGAGCCGAATGGTGGAGCACTGGGCCTTGGCCAACTCCGTGCCCTCCAGCCCCAGTCGCCGCAGCATCTGCAGCAGCACGTAGGCGATCGAAGAGAAGTACAGTCGCAATTGATTGCTCCGCAGATAGTGCGTGCTGGTGCGGTCACTGAACAACATCAGTTGTTCCTTGATGCGATTTTCCATGTCCCCTCTTCCACAGTAGTGCTCTTCATACAACTCCTGCGCCGGCCATGCTTCTCCACGCAGAGACGTCACCACGAACCGTGGGTTCTCTTCCTTCTCCAGATGCTCGGCCTTGGCCACTACCCGCCGCGCACGGCTCCAACTCTTCCGCATCTGATAGGCGAATTCTTTGAACAACCGGGCCGCGCGGCCGGTCTCTTGGTACTGGGCTTGCGCCTCCTTTCGCTCGTTCTCGATCTCGGCCTTCAGACGTTCGTTTTTCGCCAGTCCCAGTAGGTAGTCCACGCCTTCCGCTTCACACCAAGCCATCAGCTACTCGCGGCAAAATCCGGAGTCCCCGCGCACCACGATACGCACTAGTGGCCACGCGGAACGAATCTGGCCCACGATGTCGTCGGTAGCGTCCAGGTCCAGGATGATTTCTTTCGGCGTTTCCCGGTGGGCTCCGAGGAAGACCTCCACCAGCAGGCGGTCCACGGCTCCGTGATCCAGCACGATCTTCTTGTAACGCTCCTTCCGACTGGCCGTCTCTTTGGTCAGTTCCAACCGATTCAGGGTGCTCTTTCCTGCTAAAGCTTGGCTACTGGGATCCGCCTTCTCGACCAGCACCGCCAGCAAGGGATCGTTCCGCAACTCCTCGTGATCGTTCAGATCTTCGTAGCCCAGGGCCAGGCCATAGACTCTCTGGGCCACCAACTCCTCCACCGTATGTTCGATCAGATCGGGATTCCGATAATCGGTGAAGCAGGCGGCAAACTCGCGGAGCATCCCGGTGCGCTTCTCGACCTCCCGCAGGAGCAGCCCACCGCCGTCACTGCTGATCGCTCCGCCGTCGAACTCCGCCCGGATCTCGCGCCGCTTTAGGGGATGAAATCCAAGGACAAACTGGTTACACTCTGTGGTCATAAGGCTGTTCTCCTTCTTGGCAGAATTTCTTTCTAGACAAAAGAGTTATGCCATGAAGCAACAGCCTTTTTCTATTTATTGTGAGAAATTCCGGCTAGGGGCGCACGACAGAGAAGTTAGAACCGAACGAGAATGGACTTGTTTAAGTACTCATCCAGGTTGTTCCGAGAATGAGTTTGTTGCTCATGGGCATCTTACGATGAGGGAACGGGTGCGGTGGCGGCGCGAGCGCGAACGATTACGTAGAACGCGGCGGAAATTACCAGGACGGCGATGGCGCTGGTCTTAAAGAGATTGGCGATTCCGAGGATTCGCGCAAGGTAGCCGGACAGAAGCATACCAAGGACTTGCGCGGTGGAGATCACAGCCATAAAGCTGCTGCTGACGCGTCCAAGCATCTCGCGCGGCGTGTCGTGCTGCATCAGCGTCTGCGCGGGCACAATTACCAGAGCGATCGCTAAGCCAACGCCAAACGTTCCGGCTCCGGCCATCGCAATGTTGTGGAATAAGCCTAGCAGAGCGACGGCCAGTCCGAGTCCGACCAAGCCCGCGACAACGACATGCTCACTGGAATGGTTGGCGGCAACGCGTCGCACAAGTTGCGTGCCCGCGATCAGTCCCACGCCCACCATGGAGCTAATCACGCCGAACAGGAAGGACCCCGCGAACAGTGAGTCGCGCACGTAGATGGAAATGAGTGGGCTGAAACAGGCCAGTATGAACATCGCAGTCATCATGGCGGAAAAGACCATTGCCAGTGAACTGTGCGTGAAAATGAAGCGGTTCCCCTCCGTAAAGTCAGACAGAAACTTGCGAAAGTTATTTTTTCCTGATAGTGGCTGGACGACTCTCGAAATGGTTAGGGTCGAAAGCATCGCTGCCGAAAACAAGAAGCTGGCCGCATCGAGGTAAAAACAGACTTTCTCCGACAGCCAAGCGACCAAAGCCCCAGCGACCGCCGGCGAGACGATACGCACCAGGTAAAAAGCCTGAGACATGAGCGCATTTGCTCCCAGCAACTTGTCCGTGGGAACGATGGCTCGCAAGGTGACGGTCTGTGCGGGCCCAAAGAAACTGGAAAACACACTGATAGCGAAAAAGATTGCGTACATTTGCCTGATGTCGATGACAAAAGCCAGCAGCAATGCCAGCGTCGCGCGAGTAAGGTCACTGAAAATCATCAAGCGTTTTACATTCAAGCGATCGACGAACACTCCCGCTATAGGGCCAATCACCGCGAGAGGCAGCATGTAGGCGATGGTGAGGTAGGTGACCTGAATCACGGTGCCATGCAAGCGGAACGTGACAAGGCTGATCACCCCGAATAATGCGAGAAAATCGCCGAAGATGCTGACGAACTGGGCGACCCACAGCGTCCGGAATCCTTTTTCGCGAAGCATGCTGCTCATTGAGCATCACCGAAAGAATAAGTTTGCTGCACATGAAACTTTGTCACAGTCCGGTGCATTCCTTCAACTTCGAGGATACCTCTCTCGAAGTCGAGAAGGATGGATGAGAAATCCTCAAAGTTGGCGGGCGCGCTGGGCTTTGCGGCGCTCGGTAGACCAGCGCAGGAAACGACGCAGGCGGGTGCGCTCGCGCCAGAGCAACCTGAAAAAGCTTTTGCGATCGAGGTCTGCGGCATCCTCGCCCCAAAATGTTTCCATCCGCCAGCGGAGGTATGGGCTGGCCCATGGGCGCAGGCGGTATCCTTTCGCGGTAATCCAGTAATAGCGGAGGGTACTCAGCATGGAGCAATCCTATCGAGTTGAAGCGATTGGGTCATCGAGAAATGTGTAGAGCGGGGGCTAGCCAGTTCTACTTTGCGGTTTGCGAGAGCTCTTTGGCGGCGCTCTCGAAAAATTGCTGGATGATTTTTTTTGCGGTGGCTTCGATCATACGCTGTCCCACGGAGGCTATCATGCCGCCAACCTGCGCTTCGCCAGTATAAGTTACTTCGGTTTGAGTTTGGACCGAGGTTTGATTCTGGCTCGGACTACGGGGCGGCGTTTGTGCCAGCACCAGTTCACCTTGCCCCTTGACGAACCCGGCTAACCCTTTTCCTTCGATGCTCAAGCGCAATGAATTTGGCTGATTCTTATCGGTGAGCTGCAGCGTACCGGAATAATTGCCGGAAATCGCGGCGAGACCAAATTTAATCATCGCTTTGTAGCGGTCCGGGCCGTCCGGTTCGAGGCGCTCACAGCCTGGGAGCAATTTTACGAGACGCTGGGGGGCGGTCAACAAATCCCAGACTTGTTGTGGGGTTCCCGGCAGCAGAGCTGTGCCCGAAACATTCATTTCTTCTTACCTTTGGCCGAATGCAATCCGGCGGATTTTCTTGGTACCGCAGCATCTTTCAATGAGGGCTTTAGGGAGGGTCCGGACGTCGCGCGGGAGAACGCAATTTCGAGCGCCCTTCGGGTGAAGACGGCAGCCATCGCGCGACGGTAAGCGGTTGATGCGTGCAGATCGGATAGCGGGTCTGCGCCATCACTAGCATGTTCGGCCGCTGCGGCGAGCAAATCGTCGGAAACTGTTTTCCCGCGCAAGAGTTTCTCGACTGCTTCTGCGCGATACGCTTTGGGAGCAACACCTGTGATACCCACGGCGACGTCATCAATTTTGCCGCTGCTAATGCTCAACCGCGCGGCTACCCCAACAATTGCAAAACCCGACGCTGGCTGATGCAGCTTGCAATAGGAAAGGCCGACGCGAGGGGCCACAATGGGTACACGTATTTGGCTGAGAATTTCGCCGGGACGCAACTGCGTAGTGAGCATATCCACAAAGAAATCGCGCGCGGAGATTGTGCGAGCGCCCGCTGCGCTCGCGGCCACCATCTCAGCATCGAGGGCCAGAATGGTGGCGGGATAATCCGCGGCAGGATCGGCGTGGGCCAGGCTGCCGCCTAGAGTGCCGCGATTGCGAACTTGCACATCACCTATTGTTTCCGCGGTTTCTGGGAGCAGCGCGCACCTGGCACGCAAAAGCGGCGACGCAGCGATTTCCGCATGTGTAGTCAACGCGCCAATGGCAATTGTTTCACCTTCTTCGCGGATGTAGCTCAGGCTGCGAAGGCGGCCGATGTCGATGACGTAACGCGGCTGCGCAAGACGAAGCTTCATCAAGGGGAGCAGGCTGTGACCGCCGGCCAAGATCTTGGCTTCATCGCCATGGCGCTGGAGCAAGCGCACCGCTTCCTCGAGAGTTTTTGGCGCGGCGTACTCAAAGGGCGCGGGAATCATGATGACCTCCTCGACTTGGCTGCAGGCGACGCCGATGTTGCGTCGCGCGACGATTTCTGCAAGATTTGCCAAATACGCTCGCGCTTGAGGGGCATGTCAATGTGGCGGATGCCGAGATGCGAAAGCGCGTCGACAACAGCGTTGCAAAGGGCAGGAGTCGCTCCGATCGTTCCCGCTTCACCGACGCCCTTCACGCCGAGCGGATTCACCGGCGAAGGCGTCACGGTGCGATCGGTTTCCATCCAAGGAATATCTGTAGCACGCGGAATGGCGTAGTCCGTCAGCTCACCGGTGATGAGCTGGCCCTGGTCGTCGTAGACCGCTTCCTCGAGGAGCGCTTGACCAATTGCCTGGACGATCCCGCCATGCACCTGGCCTTCTACGAGAAGCGGGTTGATCACGTTGCCGCAATCGTCAACGGCAAGATATTTTTTCAGCGTTACGTCACCGGTTTCCGCGTCGACTTCGACGACGCAGACATGCGCGCCAAATGGAAACGTAAAATTGGTAGGCTCGAAAAAAGTGGTCGCATCGAGTCCGGGCTCGACGTTCGGCGGCAGCGATTTTGCGGAATATGCCGCGCCGACCGCTTCGCCGAAGCTCATCGACTTCTTGCCGTTTCCCTGGACACAAATCTTCTTGCCGACGAATACCAACTTGCTGGGATCTTCCTTCATAAGGAAACCGGCAATCTGCGCAAGTTTGTCGCGCACCTTCACAAGCGATTTGTAAGCTGCGGTGCCGCCCACTGCGGTTGCGCGACTCCCAAAGGTTCCGATGCCATAGGGCACCGATTCTGTGTCGCCATGAACGACGCGAATGTCATTCGGCTCGAGGCCGAGTACGTCAGCACCGATTTGCGCGAAGGTGGTTTCCTGGCCCTGCCCGTGAGGCGAGGAGCCGGTGAGGATATTTACCTTGCCTGTCGGTTCGATGCGCACCGTCCCACTTTCCCACCCGCCGGCTGGCATTGCGCTCGATGGACCCATCGCGCAGATCTCCACATACGTGGAGAGCCCGATTCCGATTAGCCGGCCTTCCTTGCGCGCCGCGGCTTGCTCCTGGCGCAACTTTTTGTAGTCGGATTGTTTCAACGCAACGTCTAGACACTTTTGATAGTCGGCGCTGTCATAGATCACGCCCGTCGGAGTCGCGTACGGAAACTCGTTGGGTTGCGGGAAATTCAGGCGGCGCACGTCAGCAGGATCTTTCTTTAATTCCGCAGCCACCAAATCCATGGTGCGCTCGATGAGATAGGTTGCTTCCGGGCGGCCTGCGCCGCGATAGGCATCGGTCGACATCTTGTTCGTTAGCGCGCCAATCACTTCCATTCGGGCAGCCGGAATTTTATAGCAGCCGCACATCATCAGGCCGGTAAGCGTGGGAATCAACGGAGTGAGCAATTGGTAGTAGGCACCGAGATCAGCGATGACACGCACGCGCAGGCCCAGGATTCTTCCGTCTTTCTTGATGGCAACTTCGATATCGTCAATCTGGTCGCGCCCGTGAATGGCGGTTTGAAAATTTTCCCGCCGCGACTCAATCCATTTCACAGGCTTGGCGAGGCGGATCGCAGCATGGGCGATGAGCGCCTCTTCCGGATAAACATTGAGCTTGCTGCCAAATCCACCTCCGACCTCAGGCGTAACGACGCGGACCGAATGTTCCGGCGCGCCGAGCATCGCTGCGATCTGCGTGCGCAGCAGGTGGGGGATCTGCGTCGATGACCACACAGTGAGTTGATTTTCACCGACCTTGAAATCCGCCACCACACCGCGCCCTTCCATGGCCACAGGGATCAGGCGCTGGTTGATGAGCCGCGCTTTGACGACGGTGTCGGCTTCCGCAAAGGCTTTTTTCAAGTCGCCACCTTCGAGCTCCCAGCGGTAGGCGACGTTGTCCTTGTATTGGTCGAACAGCACTGGCGAGCCATTGGCGACTGCTTTCTCGGGATTGACCACCGCCGTCAACGGTTCATATTCCACTTCGACCAAATCCACTGCGTCACGCGCCGCATAGCTGTCGGTGGCAACGATCAGCGCGACGGCCTCGCCGGCAAATCGAACTTTGTCGACGGCCAGGACCGGCCGCGTTGCTTGCTTCATATCCGGAATCACTGCCGCGCATGGCACCGCACCAATTACACCTTTTGTATCTTTACCAGTCAGGGCGAGGACAACGCCCGGCGCGCTTTGCGCCTTGCTTACGTCTACTGAGCGGATTCGCGCATGAGCGTAAGGACTGCGCACAAACATGGCATGATGCATTTCCGGCATACGCAAATCATCAACGTAGTGTCCGAGCCCTTGAATGAGGCGCGGATCCTCTTTACGCTTGAGCGCTCTGCCAACGTATCCGGACGCCGTCGTTGTGGCCATGATACTCCTCCGTAATGGGCTGCATGCTATGCCTGTGATCTGACAATTCTTGTGATGCCTCGCGGACCGTTTCGTGGACTCTTCCCCGCATTACTGAGTCCACGCTATCGCGTTAGCGCTTAGATGTTTTTGTTTTCTTGGAGGCGTATTGAACGGCCTCGACAATGTGCTGGTAGCCGGTGCAGCGACAAAGATTTCCATTGATCGCACGGCGGATCTCCGCGTCACTCGGACTCGGATTCTCGTTAAGCAGCGCCACCGACGACAAAATCATTCCCGGTGTGCAGTAGCCGCACTGCAAGCCGTGCTTTTCCCAGAATCCTTCCTGCACCGGATGCAGCCCGGCATTTCCGTTCTGGCCGGCCAAGCCTTCGATGGTAGTGATCTCTGAGCCGTTCGCCTGCGCGGCGAGAATCGTACATGACTTTACTGCTTTTCCATCAAGGAGAACGGTGCATGCTCCACACAAAGATGTCTCGCATCCTACGTGCGTCCCAGTCAGGCCGAGTAAGTCGCGCAGATAATGCACGAGCAAGACTCGCGGCTGGACGGTGTTTTGATGCGTTTTACCATTGACGCGAACTTGGATTTCCATCAACGTAAACCTCCGATGCTGGCAGCAAGCACTAAGTTGCGAGTGGAAGCTTCGCGAGAAGCGCAATGGAACATACTCCTGCGAGGTAAAAAGTTCAAGTGAAGTGAAGTACAGGTAGAATTAGCGGGTACGTGGGTATGCGGTGAAACAAGATGTATTGCGAAACGAGTTTCATTCAGAAAACTATCTATTGAGAGAAGACGCTTATTCAGGACGAAAGACGGCGCACCCAAATCCGTGACGTTGCGGGCTTGCCTAAGTAAATCGTTTTCCCGGCCACCATAACGGTCATGGTTTCGTCGTATTCACGTTTGCGAATTCGCACGCGCGCTCCTGGGCGGAGCTGCAATCCATCGGTGAACTGCAAAAAGTTAGTGTCTTTCTCATAGATGCAGAGAACTTCGCAGGAGTCCCCGGCACGTAACTCGGAGAGTAAAACAGCCCCATTCCGGCGCAACTTGGCGACGCCTCCGCGCAACGGTACTCCATGGGGGCACACGCTTCCTGCGCCAAATCGCTTTAGCAGAAGGCTTTCTACCTCGGGAGAAATTCCATGCTCGAGGCGCTCAGCTTCGTCATGGGCCTTCACCCAATTGAGACCAATCACATCGGTCAAAAGTTTCTCGGCAAGCTGATGCCGCAGTGCCAAGTGCTCGGCCACTTGGCGACCCTTGCGCGTCAGAGCAATTCGTCCGCTGCGTTCGACCCTCAAATAGTCGTCGCGCGTCATGCGTTTTAGCGCCGCAGTCACGGCGGGAGGAGTCACTGCAAGTTCTTCGGCGAGTCTGGCGCTAATTGGCACCTGCTCATCCTGAAGCATCTCCCAGATGGCCTTTAGGTAATCTTCTCGCGACACGCTGGTCTTTTCCCGTCGCACTGGCTCTCCCGTCAAATCTCAGTCTTACCTGTTTCCTCTTTTAGTTCCGCTTTGATTCGTTGCGCCAAGTCCTTGACGCAATGCCGGATGTCCTTGCAAATTCTGCGATAAATGGCCGCGTCTTCGCCATATGGATCGTCCACGTCCCAATCCTCTACTCTCGCATGCCCCCTGGCAAGCGGTGGGAGCGGGCGCCCACACATGTTCACTATCAAATCGGACGCATCTACGGCCTCCCGAGTAATACCCTTCGAAGTTTGTCCACCGCAGGGGATGCCGCTTTCTGCTAGCGTCGAAATAGTTCGCTTGGCAATGAATCCGAGAGGCACAAACCCGGCGCTGGCAGCCTCGATTACGTCAGGCGCTTCATGCCGGGCAATGGCCTCCGCCATTTGACTGCGGCAGGAATTTCCCAAGCAGATGAAAAGAACTTTCAGCGGCTTGGTTGCCTTTTGCAAGGAAGCTACAAAAGGACTTCGTGCGGTGTGGTAATTTGTTTGCTGACACTTTTGCTCGGTGAGTCCGGAGTCGTGTTCGCACTTTGGGCGCGCTGCTGGTGTTCACTCGCTATTTTCAAGAATGCCCCGTGCACTGTCGTATCAGTCGTAAGTTCCGGGTGGAACGTTGCAGCGAGAACTTTTCCTTGCCGCACTAGCACTGGTTTGCCTTCCGATTCCGCGAGAATCTCAACACCAGGTCCGACGCGCTCGATAATCGGTGCACGAATGAAAACCATTTCCATTGGCGCTGGCGCGCCTGCCACAGCGGTTTCCGGGGTTGTCATTTCTGAGGATGCCCGGCCGGCTAGTTTACTTGTCCCCAACCGCACTTCGCTAGAAAGTTGCCGCCCATACCCATTCCTTGTGATCGCAATGTCAAGCAATTCCAGTGATGGCTGCGTCGGATTGCGCACTTCGTTCGCCAGCAGAATCGCTCCCGCGCATGTGCCGAAGAGCGAGCCGCCGCGCTCGGCGAGTGCCCGAATTCCCGCGATGAGCCCCTCTTCCTGCAAAAACTGAAGCTGCGTTGTGCTCTCGCCGCCGGGCAAAATCAAGGCGTCGCATCCTTGCAAATCTTCAGACGTCTTAACGAAGCAGTACCCGATGCCCAACCTCGCGAGCATCTCCCCGTGCGCTTCATAATCTCCCTGCACCGCCAAGATCCCAACTTTCAATTCGATTCTCCGACCGGTTACCACCCGCGCGTCTGTAGCAAATCCTTCTCTTCCAGCTGACGCACATCAATTCCCTTCATCGCTTCGCCCAGCTCTTCGCTGGCCTCGAGGATCGCTTTCGCGTCCTGATAATGAGTCGTTGCCTTCACAATTGCCTTAGCTCGCTTCTCAGGATCGCTCGACTTAAAAATTCCAGACCCAACAAATACGGCCTCAGCGCCCAATTGCCGCACGAGCGCTGCATCGGCAGGAGTAGCGATCCCACCCGCCGAAAAATTTGGCACCGGTAGCTTTCCCGTCTGAGCCACTTGGCGAATCAGGTCGAGTGGCGCGCCCAATTCTTTCGCCTGATGCATCAGCTCATCGTCGCGCATGGTCGTGAGCTTTTTCATCTGGCTCACGATCGTGCGCATGTGCCGCACCGCCTCAACTACGTTTCCCGAACCAGCCTCCCCCTTGGTCCGGATCATCGCCGCGCCCTCGGCAATTCGCCGCAGCGCTTCCCCGAGGTTGCGCGCCCCGCAAACAAAAGGCACTCGAAAGGCGTGTTTCCACACATGATTTTCTTCATCCGCCGGGGTCAGCACTTCGCTCTCGTCGATAAAATCCACTTCCAGCGCTTCGAGCACTTGGGCCTCAACAAAGTGGCCGATGCGCACCTTGGCCATCACCGGAATGGTGACCCCCTCCATGATCTCCCGAATGATTTTGGTCATAGCCATCCGCGCGACGCCGCCTTCCTTGCGAATGTCCGAGGGCACGCGCTCGAGCGCCATTACAGCGCAAGCGCCGGCCTGCTCGGCGATCTTGGCCTGCTCGACGTTGGTGACGTCCATAATCACGCCGCCCTTCAACATTTCCGCCAATCCAACTTTCACACGCCATTCATTCCCATTCACATGCTTCGCGTCCATCTCGGGTCTCCTCACCTTCAGTCTCTCTCCAGGCCCTCTAAATTTCAATGTCCAGCCATGTCAAGGCTTGAATGCTTCTGCGCTAATCACAACAAATCTTCCCCGGCCTCGTGCCAGCAGATTTCCAGCTGCGTTGCGAATTTCGCCCTCGTGAAAGAGATTCCTGCCCTTGCGCTCTTTCTGCCATCCCTCGACGACAATCTCTTCTTCGATTCTTACAGGCTTCAAGTATTCAACCGTCAATTCCGCGGTCACGGCTCGAACATCGCTGAAGCGATTCACCTTTCCCATGGCTTCATCGAGTAGGGTGGCGATAATTCCACCGTGCAGAAATCCCGCTCCGCCCTGATATCGTGGTTCCATACAGAATCGCCCAACAATCCGCTTCCGCTCGTCATCTTGCTCAAAAGCTAGCTTCATTCCTTCGTTGTTTGCGCCCCCGCATCCAAAACACCTGTTGGTCGCATTTGGTTCGAGTTTCACACAGCCTCGCTTTCACCTTCACAGCCTTCGTAGCCGGCCCGCGGGCGAGCTCCGAGTACTCTCTAGACCAACGCCACGCGTGCGCCATCCATTCTACCGCCCCCACGCTGGCGTTTTTTCATCTCTACGTGGAGCAATTCACCAAGCAGGGCCACGCCGCGCACAATATGTTTCTCATCCAGCCCGGCAAACGCCAGCCGTAGTGTGTTGGGTTGAGGGTTCTGCATGAAGAAATAACGTCCGGGAGCAAACAGCACGCCACGCTCGCGCACGTGGATCAGCAACTCGCTCGCGTCAAATCCCGGCGGCAATTCCATCCACAAGCACATCCCGCCTTCGGGGCGCGTCCATCGCGTGTTCGGCGGCATGTGTTTCCGCAGCGCTTCATCCAATGCAGCAAGCCGCGAAGTGTATACCTTGCGCATGCGTGCCAGGTGCCTGCCGAGCATTCCGCGTCGCAGGAATTCAGCCAGTGCCGCCTGTGATAATTGATCGGTGTGCAAGTCCGTGGTTTGTTTTACGATACGTAATCTTTCGACTACTGCCGGCGGAGCGATCACCCAGCCCACGCGCAGTCCAGGAAACGCTACCTTCGAAAAACTGTCGATGTGAATGACCAAATTCGAACGATCCAATTGTTTCAGCGAAGGCAACCTCTCGTCTCGCGAATGCAAGCGAGCGTAGATATAGTCCTCGACGATAGGCACCTGATGACGCGCAGCGAGTTCAAGTACTTTGCGCCGCGAGCTCACGGGCATTGACGTACCCGTTGGATTCTGAAAATCCGGCGTCAGCACTATCAACTTCACGCGGTTGGCCATCAGCGTTGCTTCGAGCGCCCCCAGATCCATCCCCAGGGCCCCTCCGGGCTCGGCTACCGTTCGCATCGGTACGCCCAGGCATCGTGCTCTGGCTCCGGAAAAAATTGCGATCGCCCCCGGATACGTGGGATTTTCCATCACGACTGAGTCGCCGGGGCGCAAAAAGGCTTTGCACAAAAGATCCAGCGATTGCTGGCAACCGTCGGTGATAATCAGGCTGTCATCTTTGACGGCAATGCCCTCGCGCCGGAGCAACTCGCACAACTCGTGCTTGAGTGGCGGATAGCCATCCGAGGGACCGAGGCGCAGTATGTCCTCGGCTTCGCGACGAAGCACTGCATTCACGCAATTGCGCAGATCCTCGATTGGGAAATGCTCGTCCGCCGGGCGCGCCATCACAAACGATACTGCATCGTCCGGCTGTTGCGCGGTCAGCCGGCTCAACACTTCTTCGCCACGCTCGTCGGCAAATAGCGATTCCCAGCGAATGTGCCCGTTACCCCCCAGCATCGGTGGCGCCGGAGTGAGCTTGTGTCCGTCACCATTTCCGCGAATGAACGTGCCGCGACCCACGTGACCTTGAATCAACCCTTCGGATTCAAGCTCGGCGTAAGCGTTGGCCACCGTGGTGCGATGGACACCCAACTGCGTGGCCAACTCTCTGCTGGCAGGAATGCGGTCTCCTGGGCGTAAATCCCCCGTATACACCAGCGCGCGAAATTGGTCGCGCAATTGAATGTAGAGTGGGACGTGACTTTCCGGTTGCAGTTGCAGCGGCAGCATTGACTTTTTCCCTTAGGCCATCTTGCAGGCCATTGTTACACAGAATTGGTCTGCGTAAAGAGCCAAATTGTCTCCGCCGATTTGGGGTCCGCCACTTGACGTTCGCTTTGTATTCGCCTACACTTCCCCATGGCCCGGGTCAAAATAAACGGACTCACTTTCAGGAGGAATTTATGACAATCAGCGGTGCACTGTTGCCTGAGTTCGATCAAGAAATGGCCAATACTCGTAAAACTCTCGAGCGCGTGCCTGATGACAAGCTCGGTTGGAAGCCGCACGAAAAGTCCGGCACCATGGGCTGGCTCGCAGGGCATGTCGCGAATATTCCTGACTGGGCGACATTCACAATAAAGCAGGATTCGCTGGATCTGCAACCCAAGGGAGTTTCGCCGCAACCTCCTGCGGCACCGAAATCTCGAAAAGAACTCCTCGACATATTCGAGAAAAATGTGGCAACTGCACGCGCAGCGATTGCCGGCGCCAGCGACGAACACCTGTTCAAGCCCTGGACGCTCCTGAAAAACGGCAAGACTCTCATGACGCTGCCGCGAGTCGCCTGCTTACGCGGCTTTGTCATGAACCACCTAATTCATCATCGCGCCCAACTTGGGGTCTATCTGCGCCTGAACAATATTCCCGTTCCCGCGATCTATGGCCCCTCTGCCGACGAAGGCAGCATGTAATTGCGGCCATCGAAATACCATTCATTTGAATCTCAACATTTGAAGTTCAACTCTGCTTCCCGATAGGTTTTTTGATATTGGGTAAATACCCTAATTCTATTTCGTAGGTTTAGTACGCGTGTTTGGTTGTCGCCTTATGAGTAGCATTACGCCACAGCGCAATCTGAGCCTTGACAATCCGAATCCTCTGGCAATACGCTTCCACGGTGAAAATCGCCGTTGGTTCCGATCACGCCGGCTTTGACTACAAAGAAAAAATCAAGCTCGTCCTAACTTCGCTAGGGCATGACTTCAAGGATTTCGGCACCTTTAGCAAAGAACCGCCCGTGGATTATCCTCTCTTCATTCGGCCCGCCGCTGAAGCGGTCGCGCGCGGAGAATTTGATCGCGGAATCGTACTCGGCGCGTCGGGCAACGGTGAAGCCATGGTCGCCAACAAAGTAAAAGGTATTCGATGCGCGCTCTGCTGGAATCTGGAGACCGCTCGTCTCGCTCGCGAGCATAATGACAGCAATGTGCTTTCGCTCGGTGAACGCATGATTCCAGCTGAACTTGTGCTGGAGATCGTGAAGATATGGCTGGTGACACCATTCGCTGGCGGGCGGCATGCGCGGCGCGTCAAGATGATTGAATCACAGCTGAAAACCTTTCCGCCGCTTCCTTCCTAGCTATCAATTGCAACTGCTGCACCGTTGGAGAAATCTAGCACTATTGTGATTGCTTGTTCCCGAGGCGCCAATGCCCTTGCAAATTTGCTACAATGCCAGTGAAGACACTTCTCCCTTACCACCACACATAAGAAAACTTTACGGCCCATTCGGGCTTCCTTCGCCCGACAATAGCGCCCGCCCGTATATCACTTCAAATTTTGTCATGGGACTCGACGGCAGGGTTTCTTTTCGCGAACTCGAAAATCTCAGTGGCGGCAGGATTGTTTCGAGGGGCATCGAAGATCGCTGGCTCATGGATTTCCTCCGAGCGCATCATGATGCGTTGCTCATCGGGGCCAACACGCTCCGGGAAGAGCGCGGCCCCGATGGCCTGGGCTGGGATTTTGGCATCAAGAATGATGAACTGTACGCCTATCGCGACGAGGCTCTCCATCTCGCCAGGCTGAAAGTCATCGTTTTGACGGGCTCCGGAAATATTGATGCGAGTTTCCATCTCTTTGATTCACCACGCGTGGAACCTTGGTTTCTCACAACTCCTCAAGGTGAAGAAAAGTTGCGATTTCAGCTGGAGAGTGCAAAGCGTGATACTCCTCCAAAGATTATTTCCGTGGGCCGCGGAGGCCAGATCGATCTAGCTCGCGCCTTGCAACTGCTGCGCCAGGAACATGGTATACGCACGCTGCTCTGCGAAGGCGGCGCGACTCTCTACGGTCAACTTATCGAGAAAGATTTTGTCAATGAAGAGTTCCGCACGATTTCGCTGCAGGTGCTGGGCAAGTCTGCTGATCCAAATATCGAGCGCCCCTCCGCTTACGGTCATTCGAGTTTTACGCCTGAACGCGCGCCCTGGTTTCAATTGATCAGCATTCACTATGCTCTTCCCTATCACGTGTTTTTGCGCATCCGCCATGAAGGCCCCAGAACATTTCTCCGCTGATCCTTACCTTCGCGTCGTTTTAATTACACGGTTCTTAACTCCAGTGTGGTGCGTTTATAATCGTTTGCGTGCCAGCAAACAACACGCGTGGGTCAACGCGCGGCTTGCGAAACATCGGGCTGGCTCGGGCGCTTTCGAAGCTCGGGTATTGTTCGCGTTCGCAAGCCTGCGAATTGATTCGCGCCAGCCGGGTTACAGTGAACGGCACCGTGCGCAACAACACAGAATCACCTGTTCACTTAGAAAAAGACCAAATTGCTGTGGACCATCATAAAGTTCGGTCCGCAAGCAGGCTCTATGTGATGCTCAACAAACCGCGAGGCATCGTTACTACAGCCGACGACGAAAAAGGTCGTGACACCGTTTACGCCTGCTTATCCCCAGACTTGCCCTGGCTTGCGCCCGTTGGGCGCCTCGACAAAGCCAGCGAGGGACTTCTGCTCCTCACCAATGACTCCGAGTGGTCCGCAAGCATTCTGTCGCCTGGGACTCACTTGGACAAAACCTATCACGTTCAGATTGATGCTATCGCTGATGGTGCACTGCTTTCATCCATGATGAAGGGAGTCACGGCGGACGATGGCGAATTCCTACGTGTTAAGAACCTTAGCATCCTTCGCCAGGGCCGCCGTAACTGCTGGCTTGCAGTCGTCCTCGATGAAGGCAAGAACCGCCATATTCGCCGCCTCCTTGCGCAACTCGGTGTCGGTGTTTTGCGCCTGGTGCGCACCACCATTGGACCGCTGGCATTAGGCAACCTTCCGAAGGGGGCTTCACGCGCGCTTTCCAGCGATGAAAAGCTTTTGCTGGACCGCGCCATTCGCTGAGGCTAATAGAGCAGGACGGCGAGGCGATAATTGGTGAACGGGCTGCGTTTGTCTGGCGCACATGCGCCTACGGCCGCAGAACGATAGCGACCGCCTTGAATCTTCTGTTCCAAGGCTACTGGCAATTGACTCAAGTCCGTAGTGGTGAAGCGAAACACCAGCACCGGTAGGCGTTTTCCAGGCGTTCCACTTTCCGGCACGCATTGCTTCCGCGCAATCTCCGTTTCGCTCGGTATAGTGTTGAGCAGACGGATCCCCCGTGCCCTTAGTAACGATCCAATCTCTTTTTCTTGGCTTTCGAGACTTAACGTCGCAACGGCGCGCGAAAAATCCTGTACGGCAAACAGCACGCCATTGCGCTTGACAACGGCAATTCCGACCGAATCCAACTCTCCGTCCAGAATGTTCGCGCGGTGCCCCGGCGAGTTCATCCAGTTCTCATGAATTACGTTGATGCTTGAGGCCAATCCAACATTTTCCGCCATTTTGCTGAGCAGCGCTCCGGCCTGCCGCGCTCGCGTTGCCGGATCAGCCTCATCTGGGAACTGATGCGACAACGCGTTCTTTTCGGCCATGCGCTGAGCATGCCTCAGTGCTGCGGCCGCCAACGAGTCGTCCCACTTCAACTCCGCCAAGCCACGCGCTGTTCTTTCTTTGTTAGCGTACTCGAACAACACTCGCGACAAGCCGGTATTGTCCAGTGCTCGAGACTTTGCCACAATTTCCGTTGGGAGCATCGCAAGCGCCACGATCAGCGCTGCGATCGTTCTTGATTTCGAAACCACGCTCAAATCGAGTATCTCCTTGGAGCAGAGGTGCGAAGATTCGGAGTCATTACGTCTCCAGCCCTCGCAACTTAAACCTTTGGATCTTGCCAGTTGCTGTTTTCGGTAACTCCTGGCAGAAGCGCACCTCGCGGGGACATTTGTAGCCAACCAGGTTCGCTCTAGCGTATTCACAAAGCTGTTGCGCCAGAGCTTCTGAACCCCTCAAGCTAGCGGCCAGCACGATGTACGCTACCTCATAGGTCAGCCCGTTCGCATCCGCGACGCCGACGACAGCGGCTTCCGCTACGTGCGGGTGCCCGAGCAGTGCGTTCTCGACTTCCATGGGCGACACCCACATGCCGGCAATTTTCAACATGTCATCGGTGCGCCCGCAATAGTGATAGTAACCTTCCGCGTCCCGAGTGAATTTGTCCCCAGTGACAACCCAGTTCCCTTCCCGCTTAGTGCGCGCGGTAAGCTCGGGCTTTCCCCAGTACTCTGCAAGGGCGCTGGGGCCGCGAACCCACAAATGTCCGATCTCGCACCCGTGCTCAAGTTCATGTTTAGCTAGGTGCTCGCGTCCGTGCTCGCATTCCAGGACTTCGCGTCCTTCATCATCCACTATTTTGGCTTCATAGCCGGGCACAGGGACTCCGCAGCTTCCTGCGCGAGCCTTCCCCGGACGGCTCGACAAAAACATGTGTAGCATTTCAGTGGAACCGATGCCATCGAGAATCTGCAATCCGAACCGCACGCGGAATTTGTCAAATATCGCTGCAGGCAACATCTCGCCGGCCGACACCGCCAATCGCACGGACGAAAAATCAGCGCGCGTACCGTTTTCAGCCTCCTTCAACAATGCGCCATAAAATGTGGGCACAGCGAAAAATACCGTCGGCCGGTATTGCGTCACGATGTCGATAACCTGACTTATTTTTGTCTTCTCCGGATTCAACACCGTAGTGGCACCTACCGAGAATGGAAAATACATGCCATTGCCCAGCCCATAAGCGAAAAACAATTTCGACACGGAAAAGGTGATGTCGTTAGCGTGCAGGCCCAAGACTCCGTGCGCAAAGCCCCGCGAGGTCGCCAGCATATCTTTATGCTGATGCACGGCACCTTTTGGAGCGCCTCCGCTTCCAGAGGTATACAAAACAAATGCTGTGTCCGTCGCCTTGGTTCGACAGACTTGAAGAGTTGCCGACGCCGGTTCGATCCAGTCTTTCCATCGCATCGTGCCGGCGCTTTCTGTAGCACAGCGCGGCGTTACATCGGCAAGCGCATCTGTATTTCCAGCAAGAATGATCTGCGTTTCAGGGCAACTGTTCAAAATAGACGCAAATTCCTGCCACGCGCGTGCATCTACGATAACAATTCGTGCGTCGCAGTCTTTGAGATAATGTTCGTAATCCACCGCACGAGCCATCGCGTTCACCGGCACAGCGACAGCGCCAATTTTCACAACACCAAAAAACGCGGCTATGAATTCAGCCGAGTCTGGCAGCGCGATTAAGACGCGTGCGCCGGGCACGAACCCTTGGCGCAAAAGTGCGCTGCTCACGCGGTTCGTTAGCTCGGCGAGCTGCCCATAGGTGAACGCTCGCGCGACCCCCGAAATCGCTAGTTTGTCCGGATGTTCGCGCGCCGGGCGGTCGAGAAAATATTCAGTTATGTTGAAGCTTTCAGGCAACGCGCTAGGGGAGTCGGGCGCCATGCCCGGCCATTTTACTTCGGAGAATCAGTTTGGCCTAGTTTGCGGAGTCGTTCTTGAAGTTTGCGGCGCAGCACCGCCGGGGTATTGGGATTGAACGCCACCAGGTACCAGAGTGGCTGGCTGCGATCGCGGCTTAGCCAAGAGAGCGTCTCAGCGTCAGCGTTGGGATGCCGGGCCACATTCTCGCGTATCGCCGCGTAGGGATGCCTGGCCAAACGACTCAGGGTCTTGGATGAGACTTTAGGATGTTCACTGATGAGCCGAAGCAAATAGTAATCGCTTTCGGGAGCTTGCCGCGATAGCTTTTCCAGCATGTCCGGCTTGGCGTCGGCACTAAGCACCAACCCGACCTTTTCATCCCAAGCAGTGTTGATGTGATTAAGCTCGTGAGTGCGAGCATGTATCAGCTCTTCGAGTACACGCTTTTCCTGCTGCTGGCGTGCGGGCGCGAGGTCGGTGCTTTCGAGTGAATCGAGAACGCGCAGCAAATGCTGGCGTTCGCCAAACACGATCTGGGTGGTGCGCATGCCTGCCCCTTTCTCTTTATGCTGTACCAGGTCGGAACGTCTCATTGCTGCCTCGATTCGATGGGGCTTTAACACTCAAAAAAGCAGTCTTCAACTACGAGGGATTATCTTCCGACCGTCCATTCGAGTAAAGTTTAGGTGCCAGAAGATGTTCCTGGCGCGCAACAGCGAGTCTTGGCTATGAAAGGTGTGGCTGGGGACAGATGGGGAACGATTTGTCGAAAAGAACAGGAACGCGTATCTTTGAAGTGGCCCCCAAAAGTGTCAGGTGACAGAGACAATGAGTGTGAAACGGGAGGAGCCGCGGCATGTCGTCTGATGAGCAGCAAGATGAGCTGGCGCACTACGAGCAGATGCTGGGAACGCATCGAGGACGACTAGCTGTCTCTCTTGACCGATTAACCGATGCGATGATTCTGGTCGGACAGCACGGTGTCTATTGCCATAGCCACCGGGATCCCGCAAAACCTACGATGGACATTCAAATCATAACCCGAGAACTTTCTCGGGCGAAACAGCTGATCCAAAGCGTCATGGAAGCTCTGCGCCAGGAACGCGAACGAAGCTGAAGCGGCGCGTTACTGAGCGATGACCTCCTCCGAGAATGCGAGCGTTACTTCAAGAAAGGGCGGCTACTTCAAGAAGGGATTGCTCTCGCGTTCCTGTCCGATCGTAGTTGGTGAGCCGTGGCCCGGGAAGACGATCGTTTCGTCCGGTAGTGCGAGAAGTTTGGTATGAATCGAACGCAAAATATCATCGAGCGACCCACCCCAAAGGTCCGTGCGGCCGATACTTCCTTCGAAAAGCGTATCTCCGGAAAAAAGCTGCGGAGCGGGAAGCGCGATCGTCCCGGCGTCTTGCGGAAGATACAAACACAAGCTGCCGCGAGTGTGCCCTGGCGTGTGATAAACATGCGCTGCGAATGGTCCCCAGCGCACCGTGTCACCCTCTTTCAAAAAGCTCTCGACCTTGGTCATCTCTGGAGTAGGCATTCCAATCCAAGTCGCCTGGATGGCCAGCGCCTTATAAAGTTCGAGATCGTCAGCATGCATGAGGACGGGAGCGCCAGTCGTGTCGTGGAGTTTGCGAAAGCCGCCCACATGGTCGATGTGCGCATGAGTGCTCACAATCGCTGTGACGCTCAGCTGATGTTTGCGCAGCAGTTCAAGGATACGATCGACTTCATCGCCAGGATCAATGACCAGGGCTTCGCGAGTTTCCGTGTCACCAACAATCGAGCAGTTGCATTGCAGCAATCCCACCGGAAGAATCTCATGAATGATTTTACCCGGCCGCTTATGCACCTGAGGAGTTGTTGCCGTCATTATAACAATTTTATCACGAGAGAAGAAATTGGAGTGTTCGCCAATCACACTTTGGAGAGAAATGACACTTGAGAGTCCATTAGCGGCGGGGCTTGCACGTGCGCACGTAACCATGGGAACCTGGTTCGGCTGCTCCCTACCCACACGATTTTCCGATTCGAACCAAGAGTATGGGTACGCGCGAGACGGTGTGGTACTCGTGGATAAGAACTACCGTGTGTTTCTCGAATTCACGGGACCTGACCGGGTGCGTTACCTCAATGCTGTGCTGACCAATAATGTGCGCGATCTGAAAGATGGCGATGGAAATATTTCGCTACTGCTGAACGCCCAGGGACATATTTTGGCAGAAGTTGAGACCTACGCGCTGGCGGATCGACTTTTGCTAGTGTCTTACGCGATGATTCGCGAGCGGCTGGTCTCAACGCTTGAAAAGTACATCATCATGGACGACGTTACACTCGAAGATGTGAGTGATCGCAATGCTGTGGTATCCCTCGAAGGGCCGCGAAGCACAGAGGTCGTTGCGATGCTCGGTGGACCTGCGCTCGAGTCTCTCGCGGAGCTTGGGCACACCGAGATCAACATTGCGGAAATACCGTGCCGGATGGTGCGCCGTTCGCCGAACGGAGTAGCAGGTTGCGAGTTCATCGTGGACCGTAGCCGCGCAGCCGAACTATGGAAAGTGTTAGAAGGAGCAGTTCGCGTGCACGATGGCGGTCCCGTCGGCTATGAAGCGTTGAACGTGCTGCGTCTCGAGGCGGGCGTTCCGTGGTTCGGCTATGACTTCAGCGAAAAGCAGATTCCCCATGAGGCCGGGCTCGAGAAAACTCATATCAGTTACACCAAAGGCTGTTACACGGGCCAGGAAATTGTGGAACGAGTGCGTTCGCGCGGGCATGTAAACCGGAGACTCGTGGGACTCAAGTTTTCCAGCGACGAGCCGCCGCCCGCGGACACACCTCTCCGAGTGGGAGACACGGAAGTGGGGAGGGTTACCCGCGCCGCATACTCTCCCGCTTGGCGCTGCGCGATCGCGATGGGCTATGTACGTCGCGAGAACAATTCAGTTGGCAGCGAACTGCAGTGGGCCGGCGGAACTGCACAGGTAACCGAATTCCACTCGCGTGGCAAGTAAATGAAAGCGTGTGGCGAGTCAACGAGGTGCTTGCTGGGGAAAAACCTTGGTGCCCGAGTTGCCAAATTCGTAGCGCAGGACCCAATCGGTCGCGACATACTGTCCATTTAGCTTTGCTGGAGCAAATTCCCATTTCTGGGCGGATCTCATCGCCAAATCAGCGAAATATTTGCTCGAACCTGCCGAAACGAACTCGGCTCCTGTTACGTTGCCGGACTGGTCTACGTGCACTTTTACGCTGACTCTGACCTTCCCCTGAATGCTGGCTCTGGCCTTCTGTGAAACATTGGGTACATCCTGTTGAAGTACTTCGCCGGGTACGCCCGAACCTGAGGAAGCCCTCGCAGCGGCATCGGAACGAACGCCGCGCGATGCATCACGTGCACCGAGACGTGGTGCGCTCGCTGCGACGCTGGATGCATCCAACGCAGGCTGCGATTTGCGTTGTGGCGGAGGTTGTTTAGCACGTTGCTGTGTTTCAGAAGAGGGCCGCGAACCAGCAAGCTGTTTCCCACTTTCCTCGGTCGGGTGCGAACTTAGTGGAACATCCTTAGAAGATTGAGAGGAATGAGAAGGTTCGGATGGAGACCGAGCTGCACTTGGTGACCCTGGCTGAGTCTCGCGGCGATTGAGAAGACGCGCGCCTCCGAGGATTGCGATTAGTACCACGACTACCGCCAGTGCTGGGATGAGATAGCGATGGCCCCCGAGACGCTTCCGCGCCCGAGCCCCGCTGGCCCGCGCATGAGCAGATGAAGCAGGTGGGCGTGGCGGAAACGCACTTGGTCGTGGGACAGTCGGCGAACCAGGACGCGCAGAGAGTGGGATAGGCGAAGCCGCCCGCGAAGGCGTCGGTGGTGCGGCGACCGCAGCCAACGGCGTCGACGGCAATAACCGAGACTCGGAAGCGGCCGGGTTTAAATGCGCGGCAATTTCTGTGATAGTCCATCTGCGGTTTGGATCGGTTACCAGGCAGTGCCGCGCAATTTCAAGGAACGGCGCAGGCACCGTTTCCGGAACGCCTGGAGGTGCTTGCAGATTGCTTTGCGCGGCCGGTGGCCGCTGGGTCAGCACTTCAACAAGAGTTATTCCGAGGGCCCAAACATCGCTTGCAGGCGAAAGTGTACCGGCTGAGGCCTCGGGTGGATTGTAGATGCTGGACTTTTGCGGCGGCCTATCAGCCGGTTCGCGCGTTGAGGAGAGGCCGTCAGTAGAAAGTTTTAGTTGATCGTTGACGGCCATGATGTTAGCAGGTTTAATGTGCCCGTGAATCAACCCTTTTGCGTGAAGATACGCGAGAGCGTCGAGCGTTGGAATGAGCATGTCCCGCGTCTCCGCAGGCGTAAGCGGGCGCGACGGAATAATTTGCGAGAGATTTTCTTCAGCATACTCCATCACCACGTAAATAAGATCCGAACGATCCACGCGGCAGCGTCCACTTTCGAAAAGACGAAGAAGGTGAGGATGAAAAAGCTTGGCAACTTGGTTCCAGCGGGAAAGCTGTCGTTCGGACGTCGTTCGATTTGCGGGAAGTAGCTTTATTGCGACTTTGTGAGCACCCTGAGACTTGCGCTCAGCGCGTTCACTCAGAAAAACGGCAGACGATTCAGAACCTCCCAGGTACTCGCGCAACTGGAATTCTTGGTTGATGACTTGGCCGACCCATCGCTTATGCTGCTCGTTCATTGCAGCCCCCGACCCTTTGATCATCAAGTTCTATTGTACCGCGAGCTCTTCCACAAACCTCTCGGGAAGCGAAGCAGATTGATCTCGCATGCACCTACAGGACACCGCGGAATTTGAGACAACAATTTATGATAACCGCGGACGTTTTACATGGTGGGCTAGGCCGGCCACTTCCATGGCGTAGATGAAATACCAGCCGATATCCGGTTGCCACCAGCGAAGCCCAAGGCGCGCAGAACCAGAGTGAGAATGGTGATTCTTATGCCAGTTTTCCCCCCAAGCGCCCAATTGCAGAGGGCCAAGCCACCAAATGTTCTGGCTGGAATCGTCTTCATCGGAGCGTCCTAAATGCGTGAGGCTATTTACAAAACACTGCATGTGCAGCGTATAGACGAGACGAATAGCGCCAAGCCAGAAAAACCCTTGCCAGCCGAAAAAGAGACCACAGAATATCGATAACAACAGCACCACTGGTTGCGCATAAGTCCAGAACTTGTACGCCCCGCGAGTCAGTTCCGGGCACCATTTCTCCTTCTTGGCGCGTTCACATTGATAAAGCCAGCGCAGATGCGCCCACCAAAAACCGGCCTGTTTGGGACTGGAAATGTCATCGGGCGTGTCGGCGTGCGAGTGATGATGCCGATGGTATGCAACCCAGCTGCCGGGAGAGCCCGAACCGCTGAACATCGCGCAAAAAATCAGAATATGCTCGATGACGGGATTGAGCTTGAGTGTGCGATGGGCCAACGTCCGGTGATAAACGACCGTGGTTCCCAAACCTCCGACTGCAAAAAATACGATCGCCAATGCCAGGACGGGAACGCGCGGCACAGGGTACAAAATCAATCCAACGACAGCGAGCACGTGGATCAGCACAAGAAAGAACAGAACGCCCTCTTTGCCTCTTGCTGGCTTCCAAAAGGGCTTCTCCCACGGGCGCGCGATTGATTGGGCTGAACTCACGCTAGCTCTCTAATGAACCAAGGTACGCGCAACTATTTCTTACTTCTGAAACTCGCTAATCTCGTTGCGGAGGATCGGGTTCCTTGTCGCTATCCTTTTCACCGCCAGCCCACGAAGGAGGGTCACTTGCCGGAAATGATTCTTGCGAAGCTTCCTCGACCAAGTCCTTGGGCTTGGGATTGTCTTTAGCGGGGTTTTGCTGATTTGTAGGATTGTCGTTCATAGCGGAACCTCCGTAACCTCTTCAAGCGCAATCCCGGCAGCGATGGTAAACATTACAAAAAGACGTTCCATGGTGACCGGCAGCATCGCAGTGCTACCCGTGTCCATCATTGTCGCAGATGCCAGTATGCCAGATGACAACTCTTTTTTGTATCCGCTCGACTAGAACATTTGTAAAGCCCCTTCCCCCGCCTAGTGATCAGAGGCTCTCCCTTGGTAAATTCGCGATAGAATTTGGGCCGAGCCTTTTGCGGCTAAACTAGCCAGCTCCGGCCTACCTTGCGCCCAATTCCTTCCTTGCGAATTTCGCGTACATCAACGGAAAATGTCAAGGACATCGCCGACAACGATGACTAGCAATTTCCATTCGCGGCGGACTGCAGTGACGAGTGAGGATTCGCCGAGCCGCCGGACGGCACGCGGATTACCTGCGATCACCAGTGCGGCGCAGTTCGTTCGCCGGCATTCGGCAACGCTGACGGCAGTATCCGCCGCGGTGATCCTTCCCTGCTTTTGGCACCGCCGCATTGAGGCGGGAGACTTGGGCAGTCATGTCTATAACGCGTGGCTTGTCCAATTGATCCAGCACGGGCAGGCACCAGGTTTATGGATTGCCCGGCAATGGAACAATATTCTTTTCGATCTGCTGCTGAGTAGCCTGGGCGGGATTTTCGGCTTACCTACGGGCGAAAAGATTGCGGTCGCCGTAGCGGTGCTGATTTTATTTTGGGGTGCCTTCGCGCTGATTTCCGCGGCCACACGACGCGCGCCGTGGATCCTTCTGCCGTTGCTCGCCATGATTACCTACGGTTGGACGTTTCACGCCGGGTTCTTCAATTATTACCTCTCGATAGGCCTCTCGTTCTTAGGCGTGGCGCTTTTCTGGAGAGGTCACCGATGGGAGCGGATTGTTGCGCTCGCGATGGCGCCTTTGATTTACCTCGCTCACCCTTTGGGAGTCATCTGGTTATTCGGTGCGTCCGCGTATATTCAGATCGCGGAGAAAGTAACCCGTCGCTATCACGTGATTCTTCTGATGATCTCCGGCCTATCGCTGGTCGGTTTGCATTTTTACCTGGCCAACCACTTCAAGGTGAGCGGCGTGCAATGGCCGCTCTACCTGATCAACGGCACAGACCAATTCGTTCTTTTTGGTCATCGATACATGGTTCTCTATTTCGCCGTGATCCTGTTTGTCGTGTTTTGCATCGCGGTGGATGTTAGGAGCCGGCGCGAAGATTTGCGACCGAATTATGGACTTGCCCTGCAACTTTATATCCTCACCGAAATAGGAATTTTCGTTCTTCCGAACGTCATTCAGTTTTCGACCTGGGGTGGGCCGCTTGGCTATCTCGTCGAACGGCTGTCTCTGGTTTCTGTAACGTTGCTGTGCTGCCTGCTGGGAGCAATGCGTCCGCAAAAATGGCATGCCATGGGGTTCGGCACGATCGCCATTGTTTTCTTCACGTTCCTCTACCAGGACACCTCGCTACTGAACCGCATGGAGACGCGCGTTGAGCAGCTCATCGGTACAATTCCGCCAGGCCAGCGCGTGATGGAGACGATCATCAGGGATCCCACGTGGCGTGTTAAATTCATCAACCATATGGTTGACCGTGCGTGCATCGGGCACTGTTTCGCCTATGGGAATTACGAGCCTTCATCGGAGCAATTCCGGGTTCGTGCCCACCCGGGGAACGCCATCGTAATGAATTGGCCGGAGGATATGGGTTCGATGGAGGAAGGAGATTACGAAGTGCAGGAGGCCGACCTCCCGGCGTATCAGATCTACCAGTGCAGCTCGAATATTGCCGATCTATGTATTCGAGCACTGGAAGCTGACGAGCAAATTGACCGCTTGGGGATTCACCCAAACCATGCGCGCTAACACGGGCTAACACCGACGGCGCATAACCAGCGGCCAGCCAATGCCGCATGGGTGTTTGGCGCCTTACAGTGCGCGCAACGTGGTCGCAATCGGGCGACGAGCGGCGCGTACCGCGGGCGGAAGCCCACCGGCGATTCCCATCACCAGCGCGAAGATAATCCCTCCGAGCATCAGCCCGGGAGTGATCTTGAAAGCGAAAGCCAGATGCGAGAACGTTTGCCAGTTCATCGCCCCGGTCGTATAGCCGTTGAGCGGCAGCACCGCGATGCACCCGAGCAATCCGCCGACAAATGAGATGAACAACGCTTCGACGATGAACGAAACCACCACGCTTACCGATCCGAAGCCCAGCGCGCGAATCGTGGCGATTTCCCGCGAGCGCTCCGAAACGGCGGAGTACATGGTGTTCAGCGCGCCAAAGATGGCTCCTACGGCCATGATCCCAGCGACTAGCCCGCCAAGAATAGTGATGAGTTTTGTCAGCGTGAGCGACTGTTTGTCATAATAATCAATTTCGCGGCTGACGTCCACATTCAAGCGTGGATCCGCGGTCACCGCATCCTGCAATTGCCGCAAGGCATCAGGCGAGGTGAGGTGAACCGTCACCGACTGGAAGACATTTTCCGGGCGTTTGAGCACCTGGTTTAAAACCCGCGCGTCGCACCAGACCTCAGAATCGAAGGCGCTGCCGCCGGCGTCGAAAATGCCGACGACTTGCCATTGTCCGCCGCCAAACTGCACGGTGTTACCCCGCGTGAGCCCCGAGTAGCTTGTCGCGGCATTGCGACCGACGATCAACTCGGTAAGTCCGGGCTGAAAGAAACGCCCGTCAGCTATTTTCACATTAGTACGCACCTTCAAGACGTTTCCCGAGACTCCACGCACTTGCACATTCGCGTCCGTGCCGGTCGAACGCAGCGGAAACGGCACCACTCCTACAACCTCCCCGGTTACCAGCGGGCCGTCAGCCGAGCGCGCGACTCCGGGCGCATCTTGAATCACTTTGATGGTGTCGAGGGAAACCGCGCCCATCATTTCAGACGTCGCCCCGGCGCGCATGATGATCGCATTTCCCGCGGAGCCGGAGGAAACCAAAGTTGCTTTGAAGCCTCGCGCAAGCGAAAGCATGGCCACGAAGACTCCAACAGTGCCGGCGATGCCCAGCACCGCGACCACCGCTGAAGTCCACCGCACTCTAACACTACGCAAATTGTACACAATGGGAATCGCCATTTCACACTCTCCGCAGCGCGTCCACAACGCGCAATCGCATTGCGCCCAAGGCCGGCAACAAACCGCTAATTGTACCGATGAAAAGCGCGAAGCCGAGGCCAGTCAGAAGCGTGCCCTTGGAAAGGATTACGTAAGGCAGCAGCCCGGTCAGTACGGTATTCAGAACCGGCATGGCAAGCGTCGCGAGACCCAATCCGATAACTCCGCCAACCGCGGCGATCAGCAAGACCTCCACAAGCACCAACAAAAGCACGAACCGATCGGAGTAGCCTACAGCTTTGAGTACTCCGAGCTCGGCAGTGCGCTCGCGCACGGAAATCGCCATGGTATTTCCAGTGACCAAAAGCAGCGTAAAGAATACAACGCTCCCGATGGTCACAATCAGAAATTCGATGTTGCCAAATTGCTTGGCCCACCCTGCGGCAAACGCCGATTCGGTCTCGGTCTTCGTTTCGTAGGGAGAATTAGCAAACTCCGCGTCAATCGCTTTCGCGATACGCGGGGCATCATCCGGATTCTCGAGGCGCAGAACATACCAGCCCGCCTTACCCTTTAGCCGCTCAGGAACGCGCTCCTGGAAATAGTCCCACTGGAACCAGAATTGCGTTTCGTCGACGCCCGGACGATTGCCATGATAAATTCCGTCGATATTAAACTCCCAGGTGGCGGTTCCGCCGAACAGCGTATTCTTAATGGGCACGCGGTCGCCAATCTTCCAGCCGAAGCGCTTCGCCGTTCTGGCGCCAACGATGGCACCCTGCCGGTCCTTGGCAAAAGCCTCCCATTGATCGTTGGACACCTCGAATTCCGGCAAGACCTTGCGCTGGTTTTCGACGTCGATCACGAACTGCGGGAAAAAGTTCGCTTCTTTTTGATAAACGCCACCAAACCAGTTGTTATGCGTGATCGATTTCACGCCGGGGATACGCAGGATGCGGTCGCGGTAGGCCAAGGGGATCGGCTGAATGATCGTTACTCGATTGATAATCACCAGTCGATCTGCACCGGCCACTTCGACGCCGCGGCTGAAGGCACTCTTCACCGCGCCGAGAAATCCGAACAAGAATAAAGCTACTGCGAAAGAACCAATCGTCAAGAGAAAACGGAGCTTCTTGCGAAATAGGTTTGCAAATATCAAGCCGCGAAATTTCATGCCGCACCTCCTGCTGAAACTCCCTGCAGCCGGCCTGCTTCTACAAGCGATCCCTTTTCCAGGTGCAGCGTGGTATCGGCGCGGCGAGCCACAACCGGGTCGTGCGTCACCATCAGCACCGTTTTTCTATATTCCTTCACCAGTCGTTGAACCAGGTCCATGATTTCGTCAGCGTTTTTGCGATCGAGGTCACCTGTAGGCTCGTCGCATAGAAGGAAGGTGGGGTCCGAAACAATCGCTCGCGCAATCGTCACCCGCTGTTCCTGCCCTCCGGAGAGTTGCCGCGGATAATGATTCATGCGATCGGCAAGTCCCACAACACCCAGGGCGGTTTCAACGTGTTTGCGCCGCTCTCCTTTGGATAGCTTGGTGAGCAACAGCGGTAACTCGACATTCTGATAGGCAGTCAGCACCGGAATCAGGTTATACATCTGAAAAATAAATCCCACGTGCCGCGCGCGCCAAGTGGTTAGTTTTCCCGAGGACATATGGGTGATTTCGTCGCCTGCGACCGTAATGCTCCCGGCCGATGGAACGTCCAGGCCGCCCAGCAAGTTGAGAAGTGTCGTTTTGCCCGAGCCGCTTGGTCCCATGAACGCGACAAAGTCTCCCTTGTCCACGTCCAGATTCAGTCCCTGCAAGACGTGAATCTCTTCGCCGGCTCGCGTGTATTTCTTGTCCAGCCCACGAACACGAATGAGACTCGGTCCATCGCCTCGTCCATCGACTCTGACCATCATGGCTCTCCTATTTCTTGATTTCGACCGACTGCCCCTCATGCAGGCTTTCGGGGCCCTGCACAACCACACTATCTCCGGGGTCAAGCCCGGCGGTCACCTCAACATCATCACCGCGATGCGAGCCGAGGCGAATGGCACGGCGTTCGACCTTGCCGTCGCGCACCAGCAGCACAATGTGTTGGCCGTTGTCATCGCGTACTGCTCGTTGCGGAATGAGCGCGCGCGGCCCGACTTCCGCACTTTTTTGGGGGGATTCTTCGCCAAGAAACGCCACCTTGACGCCCATGTCCGGCAAAATTCGTGGATCCAATTTATCGAAGGAGATACGCACCTTGACGGTAGCCTTCTGGCGATCAGCCGTCGGAATGATGGTGCGCACCTTACAGGGAATCTGCCAATCGGGATACGCGTCAAGCGTCGCCGTAACTTTTTGCTTCGGCAGTACCCGCGCTATATAGGATTCGTTCACGTCAACTTCAATTTCGTTAGAGTTCATATCCACGATCGTCGCGATTCCGGTCCGAGTAAATCCCCCACCTGCGGAAACCGGCGAGACCATCTCCCCGACCATCGCGTCTTTCGATACCACGATGCCATCGTACGGCGCGCGGATCGTGGCATTATCTACATCCTGCTGGGCCACGGAAATCTTGGCATCCGCTGATCGCACCTGTTCTTTCGCTGACGCAATCCGCGCGCGATAGCTCGCAGCCGCCGTACGTGCGACATCCACGGTCTGGGACGTTCCCACACCGGTATCCAGTAACTGCTGTGCGCGGTTTAATTCGCGCTCGGCATTCGCGAGGTTCACCTGCAGATCCTCAATGGTCGCAAACGTGGCGTTGCGCTCAGCCTTCGCCGAATTGAGTCGCACCTGCGTGTCGGCGTCATCGAGAGTAGCCAGTATCTGCCCCGTCTTGACGTGCGCGCCCTCGTCAAAGAAAAGTCCGGTCACTCGGCCGGTGATCTTCGCGGCAATGGTCGAGCGCCGTCGCGGCGTTACGTAGCCGCTGGCATTGAGCAGCGCGCTCGCCTTGGCATCATTTCCGCCGCGGGCCACGGCGATCTCAACCGTGGGTTTTTGCGTGCGGAAAGCAAACACCGCAGCAGCCAGCAATACGAACGCGCCGATAATCGCCGAGAACAGCCCCAGTTTCTTGCCGATTCCGCGTGACGTTCGCGCGCGATCGTCAATCTTCAAAGACGACAAATCGTGCGTTGATATATTCGAAGACATCGTTGTTAGCTATTGCACCCTAATTGACAAGAGTTTCCGGCTGCACACCACTGGTTGTATACGTAGCGGCCTCCGGAAACATTTCACACCATGAAAGAGTCGCACAGATTCTCAATACTAAACTTGGGTGTTCAGGTTCTTTTCTCTTTGTTGACCCTGGCTATGGCCGGCTGTTGCAGCTGCGCGAGAACCCCGTCAAACTCTAAGTACCTATGTTGAGCGCGCGCTTGAACGACCCACGTTCGGCCTCGATTTTCTTTTGAAGCTGCAGGATGGAATAAAGCAATGCTTCAGGACGAGGAGGACATCCCGGAACATACACGTCCACCGGAATGACCTGGTTCACTCCCTGCACAATCGCATAGTTGTTGAAGACTCCCCCCGACGTGGCGCAAGCACCCATCGAAATCACCCACTTTGGCTCGGGCATCTGCTCATAGAGAAGCTTGATTACCGGCGCCATCTTCTGCGACACGCGCCCGGCAATAATCATCAGGTCGGCCTGGCGCGGTGACGGCCGAAAGACTTCGGCGCCGAACCGCGCAACGTCATACCGCGAGGCAGCCATGGACATCATCTCGATCGCGCAGCACGCCAGCCCGAAGCCGAGCGGCCAGATGGAGCTTTTGCGTGCCCAGTTCACGATCTTGTCGAGCTGAACGAAGAGTATCCCTTCCTCTGCGAGCAGTTTGCCAAAATCATCCGGCCTGGTCAGCGTTGCGTGTTTGCCAATCGACGTGCTCATTATTTCCTCAAGCGAATCCAACAAAGCTACTCTACAACTGCCTAGATGGGCTGTCACAAACCAGCTGCTACCAACATTTTCGCACACTTAACGATGAAACAGAAATTGCCTCCCTTCTGGGCACTTCTGGGCCTGCGCACCTAAAGTGACCTCACACTTGTAATCCGATTAAACGCATCAGCTCTAGTGCGTTGCTTTTCTCCACGACTCCGTCGCGCAGCTTGTAATCAAATCTCATTTTGCCGGCTTCGACATAATCCTGAAAATGAGCATTGCGCACCACGTTGCCCAGCGCCTCGGTGATTTCGGTGAGCGCCAAATCATGCGTGGTCACCAAGCCGATCGCCCCGCGCCCGAGCAACGCTCGCAGCAAACCTTCGGCGCCGATCCGGCGGTCTTTGGAATTGGTTCCTTCCATCAATTCATCGAATAAAAATAAGGCCGGAGTCTCACCGCTTGCCAAATCAAACACTTTTCGAATATGCAGGATCTCCGTGTAGAACGCAGAGCGGCCTTCCTGCAGTGAATCTCCGCTGCGAATGCGTGTTCCCACGTTCAGCGGAGTCAATCGCACCGATTTTGCGCGCACCGGCGCTCCGGCCATTGCCAAAACGGCATTGATTCCCACCGCGCGCAGCATCGTGCTCTTTCCCGACATGTTCGATCCGCTAATGAGAACAATGCGCGTATTGCTGTCCAGCTCGATGCTGTTGCGCACGCACCGCGACGCCGCGATCAATGGATGACCGATTTCTTCCCCGTAAAAACACGCCGCCGAATCCTTCACATGGGCGAACTCCGGGAAGGTGTCCGCTGGATGCTCGTACGAATAGGTGCCTAGTGAAAGTAGCGCTTCCATTTCCGCCGTAATGTCCACCCAGGTCCGCAGCCTGCTGCCCCACCGGCCACGCCAGGCCTCCGCGAAAAACGCGACTTGTACGCTGTAGAGCATCGGTACATCAAGCAACTTCGCGATAAGCCCGTGGCGGCTATCGATCCATTGCACGACACGCGCCAGGCGGCGCACCGCATCGGACGCCTGCCCGCTGTCGCGCTTGAGCTCGGCAGCAAATTCTTTCAACCGAGCAGCGTCGAAAGGTTCTGATTCAAGCCTTTGCAGGATATTCGCGAAGAGCGTAAGTCCCTCGGCATTGCACGCTACCCCGTCCACGACATCTTCAACACGTCGCTTTAGCGCTCGCACTACCAATAGTTCCAGTATCAGCGCGAGAACGAATGGCCACATCACTCCGTTGAATGCAAGGATAGCGGTGACCACGGCAGCAAGCGAAAGCAACGCCGCGACGATTCGTACCACGGGCATCTGAAGCTTGGCCGGGCTTTCTGCCCAAGCGATTAGCGATGCCGGATTCAGCCGCGCGCGAAGACTCTCCCCGGTCAAGGCTAAATGCTCGCGCAAATCAAGCTTCACGCGCAGCTCGGCGACGAGTCTTTGCCGCTCGACGAGGGTAACGACGGGAGAAGGCGAAGCAAGCCACCGTGCCAGTCGCTCCTCGCCCATCGGCGTGCGCGCGGTCGAGAGCAACTCAAATAAACTACCCCGCCCAAAAAGATCGAGGTCCTCCGCATAAACATGCTCTGTGTCGCGAAATCTTTCTCCGGTTTCTCCCGTTCCCGTCCATCGGTCTTCGATTCGCGCCAGGCCCCTCCGGTACAGCGCTACGGCTGCTTCAGCGCGAGTCCGTGCTCGAATGACGTATTCATGCGCCACAGCGAGAAGGGCATAAAGCGCCACTGGAACCAGCAGCCAGTAAGATGCGAAACTGTTTTTGGAGAGGGACAGCCAGGTCACTGCAAGTGCGGCAGCAATCGTTGCTAATTTGAAATTACCCAGCCGAATGTGCCGGCGTTCTTTGAGAGAAACGGTCGCAAGGAAATCCTCCAACCGCCTCGAATATTCGTCGCGTGGATCCGCCACTCATCCCTCCCGCAGAAGCGCGACAAGAAGTTTACTCCTGACTCGCTGTCTTTGCTCGTCGTAGGATCAGGCACGATAGCAATGCGCTTCGGTGGGAAAGCTGTGCACGCACTTTCTTAACTGAGAAGCAGCTTTATCGCTTTCGGAAGATGCACATGCTCGAGAGACCGGCGGACACAAGAATCAAAGTGGCGGGCTCGGGGACCACGGTTGGAGGACCGGGAGGTGGACCAGGCGACGGTAACGGCCCGATGGACGGGTCTACAGGAAAAACGGGAAGCACAGAAACGAAGACGGGGACGCCCGGGCTTGCCGACTCCATGCTTTGCTGCGGAACAAACGTCGCTACCATACCGGGAATGATCGGATCGCCAGAATCCAATAGCGTATCAAGAACGGATGGTGTTGGCTCACCCGCGAATGTGGGAGACGCGGGAACATCTGAGATAAGATTTCCGCAGCGCGCTCGAGCAGTATGGCGCCCATCAGTGATCAGAGCCTCGCCCACATTGAGTTTTATTTTTCGCGTGGTCCAGTAAGCTTTTTCGCCGCGCCGGTAAGAGACGTACACCTGGCGCTCCCTGTGCAATCGAATCACCTGTGCCTTAGCCAGGTCAAAGCCTTCATCTTGATAATGCGCTGCAACCATACGATCGTTGGCGGCCGCGGCCTTTAATTCCTCAACGCTTTCAATGCCTCCAGGGATAATCGAGTAGGGATAAACGCGCGTGGCGGGCCGAAAAGAGGGGGATGGATTTGCCAAGACAAGTCGCGGATCATTGGTCGAATCTCTATTTGATCCGCGCTGTGCTGCGGGTTGGTTGCCCTTGTCGTACGCTGCCGCGATCCAAAACAGAGAACTTACGACCGCTAAGACCTGCAGGCACCCTAGGCTGATGCACAGAACCAAGGTTGCCGATCTCGCCCCGCGTATGTGTCTTTCCATTTGGCCTCTCCTTCTGCCGGGGCAGCAGAATGGCGGGCCCTCCTGCCTGCTAACGATGCAATTAGCTAACCAAAAGGCAGTTTCTAATCCTTGCCCGGCTAGAGAGCAGTATCTGCCCTGTTTTAAAGCGGGAGTTGCGCCGCTTACGCCGTCGTGAGGCTCTCAATATCGGTAGACAATCTTTGTCACGGCAAACTGTGGAAATTTATGGTATCGCTTCGCCATTGTCTTTCGCTGCAGAATTGATGATTAACTGATTCCCTGAGATTCGCCCCAAAATCCAAGGTGTCTCACGTTGACACAGCCCAGCCAGCCACTGCGGCAGATCATTGTGTAGGTTTAGCGGGCAAAAGACCGGCCGCGTCCGCCAGCGGCGCGGCTCGGGTGGAGTCTCGAGTAAGGGCTACGTGGTGGTGCGGGAGTATTTCGCGGGGCTCGCCTTGGCCTTGGTCGCGCAGTCGTCGCAGCACACCGTGATCTCCTTGCCGCCCACCCTTACGTTGATTCCGCCATCCTTGATTTCCCAATCGCATACGGGGCACTTATTCGTCTTCATGAGATTTCTCCTTTGAAATTGAAATGACCGTAACAGCCGCCGCGATTTCGCGGGTGATTCTCAGGAAGAGAGCGTATCGGAGCGGGAAAAATCAGGCTTCCAGATTCTTGCTCATTTCGCGAAGGTTTTGGAAACCTCCGTCGCGTCGCATGTGGCGGCGCACGTCAGAGGGGGTGCGGCCAAACTCTCGACGAAAGGCATCGGTGAAGTGGCTGTGGCTGGAAAAGCCGAGTTCGAGGGCCAGTGCGGTGAGATCGTTTGCGCCGTCAGCCAGCCGTTCGAGCGAAACGCGAAGACGCAACCGGGTCAGGTAACGGTGGATTGACACCCCAGTACGCTGTTGAAAGACGCGGACAAGATGAAACGGCGACGCGTGCACGCCCCGGGCAATCTCGTCGAGCGTGACGCGTTCATAGAGGCGGCTGGCGAGATAGGTCCTGGCCGCCTCGGCGCGGCCCGTGTGATCGTCATCAGTGCCAGTTCGGCGGACCTTGCGCGGCAGGCCGTGTCGCGCAAACGCGGCTGCCAGCACGTCGGCGATCAACTGAAGCGCCGTCACATCAGCCCAAAGCGGTTCGAGCGGAGCGCGCTCAGGCGCCTCCAGCCTCTGCACGAGCTCGCGATGCCGCCAGAAAACGCTAGAATCGCATGGGCCCGTGACGAACGGAAACGGCGCATCGGAACGCTCTTCAATCGAGGGATCCAGTTCACGAATGGCCTCGTTGAGCACACGCGGCGAGGGAGTGAATACCGTGCCGCGATCGCCACAGTCGGATGGATGGCTTACGCGATACGTCGATTCCTTGGAGAAAAACACCGCCTGATTGACGTCGGCAGTCACGCTTCGCGGACCAAAGTGCTTACAGAATGCACCGTTTCGCATCAGCACGATGTGATTAACGCCGGAGTGCTCGTCCGACGCGGGTCCCCCGCACCCGGCGCGGCACCAATAGTCGCTCACAGTGACAATCGGACTCGTGTAGAGCGCTCGGAATGTGAGCACGTTTTCGGCAAAGCGCGACATAGACATCGCGGTACGTGATCGGCGGGCCCGAATCAAGCGATTCGCCCAAGGCCTGCAAGCGAAAGCCTCGAACCGACCTTTCCCATAGACAAGAATCTGTCAGCAACGGCGTTGTCTTCTGGTGCTATAACCATTTAAAAATGGAAGATGAACCTTCCCAAACTAGGACATAAACGGTCAGAATCTTCAAAAAGCTCCCCCGCAGTCGGGGAGTAGCAAGCCCCGAAAACGAAACCCCACCTCACCTACTAGTGTCATGTCCGTTATAAGTATTGACAATAAACGCGAGTTATGATGCGATAGCCATGTGTTTACGCCAGCGCCCGCGCTCACCCTGACTCCGTCTCAGAAGCACGTGCTGGAATCGTTGGCCCGCGCCGGCCGCACCCC